>CAYPZD010000032.1:41685-49260 GCA_964415055.1 uncultured Verrucomicrobiota bacterium
ATTCAAAAGTTCACTGTTCAAAACGGAAACTTTTTGTGCCACTCGGTTGATTGCTCGTAAGCGTAGGCGGCTTTGAGCAGGTTGGCCTCTTCAAAGGGACGACCCATGAGTTGGAGACCGATGGGCAGTTTTGGGTTCTCCGAAAAGCCGCAAGGCAAACTCAATCCGCAATTGCCAACCAGATTGGCAGAAATGGTAAAAATATCAGTCAAATACATCTGCAGGGGATCCGTGGACTTTTCCCCCACTTTGAATGCCGGAGCGGCAACGGTCGGGGTCAACAACACATCAACCTTCTCAAATGCCTGCTGGAAATCCTGACGAATCAGCGTGCGAACCTTCTGAGCCCTCAAGTAATAGGCATCATAGTATCCGCTACTGAGAACGTAGGTTCCCAGGATGATGCGGCGTTTGACTTCGGAGCCAAATCCCGCACCACGCGTTTTGGCATACAGTTCCACCGGATCCTTGCCATCCACCCGTGAGCCGTAGCGAATCCCGTCAAAGCGAGCAAGGTTGGCGCTGGCTTCCGCCGTGCAGATGATGTAGTAGGTAGCAATGGCATACTCGGTATGAGGCAGGGACACTTCAACGATTTCAGCTCCAAGCTCTTCGAATTTGGAAACGGCCGCATCAACGGACGCCTTCACCGCAGGGTCCAGACCCTCGATAAAATACTCCTTCGGCAACCCGACTTTCAGCCCTTTGATGTCCTGCCCTAGCGATGCGGTGTAATCCTCCGTATCCTTTGGAACGCTGGTGGAATCCCGGTTATCGTGTCCGGCGATCACGTTCAGGACGGTTGCGGCATCTCGCACATCCCGGGTCAATGGACCAATCTGGTCAAGTGAGGAGGCAAATGCGGTCAATCCGAATCGGGACACGCGTCCGTAACTGGGCTTCAAGCCCACACAACCGCAAAAAGAAGCTGGTTGCCGAATCGAACCTCCTGTGTCCGAACCAATAGCAGCCGCACACAAACCGGCGGACACGGCCGCAGCCGATCCCCCGGAAGATCCACCGGGGATGTGTTCTGCGTCCCAAGGATTTCGGGTAATGGCACGGGCGGAATTCTCGGTGGAACTCCCCATGGCAAATTCATCCAGATTCGCCCGCCCCATCAGGACCGCTCCGGCTGATTTCAACCTGGACACCACGGTCGAGTCGTAGGGGGCCACAAAACTGGACAACATCCTGGAAGCACAGGTGAGAGGTTGACCTCGCTCGGCAATGTTGTCTTTGACCACAATTGGAAGACCGATGAGCGATTTGTTTTTGGCTTCCGGATCGGATGCCAGAGCCTCATCGGCGGATTGAGCCTGTTGCTGGGCGCTTTCCTTGTCCAAATGGATCAAGGCGTTCAGGTTGGAATCGACGGATTCAATGCGGTCAATGAAACCCGAAACAACCTCCTTGGACGTGATTTCGCCGTCCAACAGCTGTTTGCGCAGTGAGTTAAGTGATTGAGAACAGTCCATGAAAATGATCGAAAACGGGGTGAAACAGGATGGTTACTCGACGATTTTGGGCACCATAAAGAGCCCGTTTCCCTTGGCTGGCGCGTTCATGAGCGCTTCCTCATTGGTCAAAGAATCACGTATCTCGTCCGGACGTGTCACATTGGTCAGCGGCACGGGATGAGCAGTGGGCTCGACTTGATCCACATCCAGCTGTTGGAGTTGCTCCACATAGTGAATGATCTGTTCGATCTGGCGCCCAAAGGTTTCCTCTTCTTCCTGGCCCAGCTCCAAACGGGCAAGTCGCGCCACATAATGGATATCAAAATCTGTCTTCGACATGCGTAGAGATTGAAGAACCAGACACAAATCAGCAAGCGGAAACCGGTTTATCGGTAATTGTAACAATTCTGCGCTCGATTAATCCCGGCAAATCCCTACATTTGGATCTGTAACGCAATTGTCGTATAGTCGTAACTAATTCGTCGTAATGCATTCCGGTGTGAATATAAACCCTTCTGCGGAGCAGTGGCTGTTTCAATCGTCCATTGATCTGGTGGATGAAGCCCTGAGTCTTGCGCATTCGAATCTCGCCGATTCAGAGGATGCCGTGCACCGGATACGCGTCATCCTGAAGGTCCTTCGATCCCGTCAACAACTGATACGTCCTTTTGTTCACCCCAATTCCTATCGCAGTGCCAACCAGCGGATCAAATCCGCCGCGGATGAACTGGCAGGGCGGCGAGACGGCGATGTGCTCCTCAAAACACACGCAAAACTGCTCAAGAAAACGTCGGGAAAAAAGACAACGCGGAGCATGAAAGCCCTTCTGCCACTCTTGGAGCAAGTCAAGGAGACCGCATTGGAACCCATCGACTGGAGGACCGTGAAAAAGCGCCTGGATGCGGAGGCGGTATTCTGGAAACGCCAGACAAGCAACAAGGCTTTCGAAACGGAATCCCCCATCATCCACGGATTGCGACTCACTTACAGCAAGGCGAGGAAACGATTTAAAAAGGCCTACACCGAACAGGATCGGCACCTGTTTCATGATTGGCGTAAATGGACGAAATACGTTCTGTTTCAACTGCATTTCCTGGAATCCATGGGATGCGAAAAGTTGAAAAAGCGTATCCAGGCATTAACCAAACTGAGCAAACTCCTGGGGAACCATCACGACCTCCACGTCTACCGCCAGCACATCCATCAGGTATCCGCCAAAGATTTTTCCTCCGACCAATTAGCCCGGTGCGACGTGAGAATCCGGCAGAACGAGAAGGCTCTGGAAAATCAGTGCAAAACCTTTGCACGTGTTGGATTCAAAGAAAAACCTTCGCAATTCGAAGCCATCATCCGTAAAAATTGGAAATCAACCAACCAATTGGCGAAGGCAGCAGGGCGATCAGCCGGGTAACTTCCAGCCAGAACGACTCCTTGAATCAAATGGGAATTGAAATCGAACGAAAGTTTCTCGTCCAACCGGATGGCGTCTGGAATCAGGCCGAACGCCGGCTGCGCTGCCATCAGGGCTACATTTCCTCTTCAGCCCCCTGCTCGATGCGGGTCAGGCTGCTGGGAGATCGGGGATATCTGACCATGAAATCCAAGCGCGACGGCATCCAGCGCGAAGAGTTTGAATACGAGATCCCCGCAGCCGATGCACAACACATGCTGGATCACTTCTGCGATGCGGGCATCATCGAAAAAACCCGCTACTACACCCGTTACGACGGTATGCTTTGGGAAGTGGATGTCTTTGAAGGAGCCAACAAAGGGCTCTTCCTGGCGGAAGTTGAACTCGAATCCCCCGATCAGGAAATCGCCCTTCCCGACTGGGTCGTGGAAGAAGTGTCGGGAGACCGTCGCTACTTCAACGCCATGCTGGCCAATCACCCCATCTCCACCTGGCAACGGTAGAGCATCCCGACAAGTCGGGACTGCGGGGCCGCGAACGCGCTGGTGATGCAGGAAGACCTGTTGCGTCATGCGAACGCGCCACCGGACGAGCAGCAGCTCATCCCTACCAACCAGAAAGCGTCCATGCAAACCACGTAAATTCCTTTGCGTAGCCGGGGATTTTGCGGTTTAGTGGGGGTATGTCCGCAAAGGAACCCATCATTCTACTTGAAAAGGTTTCAAAATCCTATGGAGCCAGGGATTCGGAGTCGTTGACACGGGTTCTTTCCGAGATCGATCTCGAGGTTTACGAAGGCGAATCCATGGCCATCATCGGCCCATCCGGTTCCGGTAAAAGCACGCTGCTCAACATCATGGGCGCGCTCGATACGGCGACCGATGGTTCGGTCCGCATCGCAGGCCAGTATCTGACCAAGGCTGATGAAGAAGAGTTATCGGAATTCCGCCGCCGGGTCGCAGGTTTTATCTTTCAATCACATCACCTCCTTCCTCAATTGTCCGTCATGGAAAACGTGCTCGTCCCCTTGTTGGCGACACCCAAATCCGATGGCATGGCCGAAGCGGAAGAACGCGGTCGCAAGCTGCTCAAACGGGTGGGACTGGATCACCGTCTGGACCACAAACCGGGTCAACTATCCGGAGGGGAACGCCAGCGGGTGGCGGTTGTTCGGGCGCTGATTCACAAACCCAAAATCCTGTTGGCAGACGAACCCACCGGGGCTCTGGATCGATCTTCTTCCGAAAACCTCGGCCAGTTGTTGATGGAACTGAATCACGAAGAGAACATCACCCTGGTAACGGTCACCCATTCCATGGAACTGGCCCAATCCATGGCCACCGTGTTGGAACTGGAAGATGGAAATCTCCACACCTGCGAAGAGTCATGAACGCCTGGAAGTTTCTCACACGCAGCCTGAGTTTCTATGCGCGATCCCATGTCGGGACCTTCCTGGGTGCGGTCATCGCTTCTTCCATTTTGATCGGGGCGCTGGTGGTCGGGGACTCCGTGCGTGGCAGTCTGCTCGACATGGCGATGGCACGACTCGGTCGCATTGACACCGTCATCACCGGTAACGACCGACTGTTTCGTGCAACCCTTGCGGACTCAATGAATGCGGAACCCTTCGCGGACATCACCCCAGCGCTTCAATTGCCGGCTGTCGGCTCCGCATCGGGAGGCGAAGCCAGAGCCAACCAATCCCAACTGATCGGTGTGCGCCCCGATTTCTGGCAGCTCGGACTGACTCCCACACCGGATGTTCACCCGGGAGAAGAAGAAGTCACCCTGAGCCGTGCGCTGGCCAACCAACTCAAGGTCAAAGCAGGCGATGACATCATTCTGCGCGTCCAAAAGCCCTCACTCATTTCACCCGACGCCCCGCTGGCACCGGAAGAAGACACTTCACTGGCCTTGAACCTGACCGTAGCCCATGTTGTGGACGACGCATCCATGGGACGATTCAGCCTGCACGCCAGCCAGCTTCCTCCCTGGAACGCCTTCGTGGATTTGGAGTTCCTGCAAACCGAACTGGAAACACCCGGCAAAGCCAACCTGCTGCTCCTCGCCCAGTCTACCGACACAACCACCGCCCCTACCGACGGCGTCGCCGCGCTTGAAGCTTTAAGAGAACATTGGACACTGGAAGACGCCCAATTGAACTGGGTCGACCTGAACGCCGCAGGTAGCCAGGGATACGAGTTGCGTTCGGAGAGAGTGTTCATGACGGATGTCTCGGTGAATTCAGCCCTCCAGGCTTCGGATAAAGGCAAGGGACTGCTGACCTATTTCGTCAACGGCATCAAGAAAGGTGACGTCGAAACGCCCTTTTCCATGGTGACCGCCGCGGAATCGGAGTTCCTGCCAAACGACATGAAAGACGACGAAATCGTCATCAATCAATGGCTCGCAGATGATTTGGAAGCCAAACCAGGTGACCGCATTGACATGAGCTATTTCGTGGTGGGAATGGGACGCGCTCTGGAAGAGGCCACGACAAGATTCACCGTGCGAGAGATTGTCCCGTTGGAACAACCCTACGCAGACCCAAGCTTCATGCCGGATTTCCCCGGGTTGAAGGATGCGGATAACTGTCGTGATTGGGACACCGGTTTTCCAATCGATCTGGACAAGATTCGATCCAAAGACAACGATTTCTGGGAAGAACACAAAGGGACCCCCAAGGCCTTCATCACCCTCGCCCGGGGAAAGCAGATATGGCAGAACCGTTTTGGTTCCCTCACAGCTGTCCGGTATACCAACGTGACCAGCGAAGAGGAACGCGACCTGATCACTCAACAAATTCAAAAGCGCCTGGCCCCCGCCAAACTCGGCATCATGTCCATCCCTGTCAAACAACAAGCCTGGGCATCGGTCTCACAATCCCAGGACTTCGGAGGGTTGTTCATCGGATTCAGTTTTTTCCTGATCACCGCCGCTTTGATCCTGATGAACCTGTTGTTTCAGTTCGTCATCGAACAACGCACACGCGAAGCCGGCATCCTGATGGCCATCGGCATGACCCCCAAACGGCTGAAACAATTCCTGCTGAGGGAAGGTGTGTTATTGAGTTTGTTGGGAAGCGTCGCCGGCGCGATCCTGGCAGTGTTGTATGCCAAAGGAATGCTTTACGGTCTTTCCACCATCTGGCGGGATGCGGTCGGCACTTCCGCTTTGGCGTTTCATTTCAATCCACCCACCGTGATCGGTGGACTGGTCGGGTCCATTGCCGTCGCGGGCATGACTCTCTGGTTTGGATTGAGAAAACAACTTCAAAAACCGGCTCAAGTGCTGCTCACCGAAAGCCAGGTGGAGGGGCAAACGCTCGAAAAGGGAAACAACGGATCGTCCAAGGGGTTTCTCATCGGATCGATATGCGGACTCGGCGCGATTGGCGCTGCGGGTCTGGGTGTCATGAGCGATCCGGGCAAAGCAGCTGGCGCCTTCTTTGGCGCCGGGGCATTGATGCTGGTGTCCGGACTGCTGCTGGCTTCGGCATTTTTGAGAAAACTCCAGACTGCCGGGAGCGATCATTCCCCCAGCCTGGTTCAATGGGGACTCCGTAATGCTTCCCGCCGACGCAAAAGGAGCCTCGCGACCGTCAGCATGCTGGCCTGCGGATCCTTTCTGATCATCGCCGTGGGAGCCAACAAACTGGATGCCCTGCGCGATGCGGATCAACGATCCTCCGGCACCGGCGGATTCGCCTTCTGGGGTGAAAGCTCCAAACCCATCATCAAAGATCTCAACACGGAAGACGGAGCCTTTTCCTACAACCTTTTTCCGGAAGATCTGGAGGACGTCCAATTTGTCTCCTTCCGACTGCGCGCCGGGGAAGAAGCCAGTTGCCTGAACCTGAACCGCGCCCAACGCCCCAGAATCCTGGGCGTCAATCCTGATGAACTCGCGTCACGCAATGCATTTACTTTTGCACAGACATGGGCGGATGTTCCGGAAGGCGCTTCCGCCTGGGAACTGCTTTCCAAAAACGAAGCCGATGGAACGATTCCAGGCATCGCCGATTTCAACTCCATCATGTGGGCCATGGGCAAGAGCGTTGGCGATATTCTTGTTTTCCAAAACACCAACGGTGAGACCTTCAACGTGCGACTCGTTGCCGGCGTGGCGAACTCCATCCTGCAAGGCAATGTCATCATCTCCGAGACCGCCTTCACCAAACAGTTTCCTAATGAAGCCGGTTACAACGTGTTCCTGGTGGACGCACCCGCCGAAAAGAAAGAAGACATTTCAAAAAACTTGTCACGCGCCATGGAAGACGAAGGTCTGACCTTGACCGATACCATTGATCGCATGACCGCTTTCAATGCCGTGCAGAACACCTACTTATCCACCTTTCAACTGCTGGGGGGACTGGGCATGGTACTCGGCAGTTTTGGTTTGGGTGCGGTTGTGCTGAGAAACTTGTTGGATCGTCGTGCCGAGCTTGGATTGCTGGCAGCTGTCGGCTTTACCAGAAACCGCATCCGCTCTCTGGTGCTGGTCGAACACGTTGGTTTGTTGCTGGCCGGACTGCTGATTGGATCGGTCAGCGCCTTGATCGCGGTCTACCCAAGCCTGCAATCCCCCGGAGCTGACATCCCCTACGCATCGTTGGCGGCCACACTGGGCGTCATTTGCGTCACTGGATTCGTCTGGACCTGGCTGGCAACTCAATCCGCCCTGAAGGGTCGATTCCTCGACGCC
>CAYPZD010000032.1:49360-50534 GCA_964415055.1 uncultured Verrucomicrobiota bacterium
CTCTTTTGACTGGAGCTGTATCGAAAAACCTCATAGCATCCAAGAAAGCCGAAGGTTGCCTTGGTATAGAGAACTATTGAAGCGTTTCACATGGCCCTCCGGATTGAAACATAGAAAAGACAATCAAGTCATGGCAGCCAGGAAGAAAACACGAAAGGGCATTCTCGCGGGAGGCAACTGGATCATTGATCAGGTGAAGATGATCGATGTGTTTCCACAACGCGAATCACTCGCCAACATCAGCGCTCAATCCCAGGGAACCGGCGGCTCTCCCTACAACATCCTCGTCGACCTGGCCAAACTCGGAGCCAGCTTTCCCCTACAAGCAGCAGGACTCGTTGGCAAGGACGCTCTAGGTGATTTCATTTTGGCCGACTGCAAAAGTCACAAGATCCAGACCAAACACCTGAAAACCACCAAGGAAGTGGACACCAGCTACACGGACGTCATGACGGAAGTGAAGACCGGTCGCCGCACGTTTTTTCATTATCGGGGGGCGAATGCAATTTGGGATGGTAACGGACTGGATTTTGAAAAGACCAGCGCCAGCATCTTTCATCTCGGCTATCTGTTGCTGCTGGACGCCATGGATGCGTCCGACAAAAAATACGGCACCCGCGCCGCACGCATCCTCGCCGAAGCCCAGAAGGCAGGACTCAAGACGTCCGTGGATGTCGTCAGCGAAGACAGCGATCGATTTGCAAAGATCGTTAAGCCCGCGCTGAAACATACCGATTACTGCATTCTCAATGAATTCGAAGCAGGCCGCACGACCGGATTCAAGATCCGCACCGATGACGGCAAACTGGACACCGTGGCCCTGAAGCATGCATCCGGAGCGTTGCTCCAATGCGGTATCCGTGAACTGGTGGTCATCCACTTCCCGGAAGGCGCCTTTGCGCGCACACTGGATGGACGTGACTTCTGGCAATCCTCGTTGAAACTCCCCCAGAAATACATTGCCGGATCCGCCGGAGCCGGAGACGCATTTTGTTCCGGCATGCTCTACGGACTGCATGAAGGATGGGACATCCAGCACTCGCTCAAAGTCGGAGTATGCGCCGCAGCCGCCTCCCTTTCAGACCCAACCTGCACAGGAGGCATCCCCCACCTGGACACCGCACTCGCACTCAGCAAAAAATACAAACCACGCCCCAGCCTGGATTGATACCAC
>CAYPZD010000033.1:0-28102 GCA_964415055.1 uncultured Verrucomicrobiota bacterium
ACCTAGCTCCAATAATCTTGCTTGCCTGACAGCAAAGTTGTTTAAGTGAAGCACCATGATAAAAGGTTCATTATTGGATTCACTCATCGAAATGGAACGTCTGATCCGTTAACATCATCAAAGCAATGAACAAGATTCTCATTTTCATCACAACGTTTTGGATGTTTTCAGCCTTGCATGAGGGGAGGGCTGGAGAGCCAGTTCCGGATAAACCCGCTGTTAATCAGAAGCCTCACATCATCCTGGTGATGGCCGATGATCAGGGGTGGGGGGACACGGGTTACAATGGACATCCTTTCGTTCAGACACCGGCACTCAATGCGATGGCTGAGGATGCATTTGTGCTGGATCGTTTCTATGCAGCCGCGCCCGTCTGTTCACCTACGCGCGCAAGTGTCATGACCGGACGCAATCCCATCCGGGCCAAAGTGCCGAATCACGGCAGGTATATGCGGCCCCATGAGCAGACGATTGCGGAAACCTTGAAATCGGTCGGATACGTCACTGGCATCTTTGGTAAAGTACATTTGGGCTCCGGTCAGCCCGGTTCACCTTGCAACCCGACGGGCATGGGGTTCGACGAATGGGTGATTGGACTGAACTTCTATGACAACGATCCCTACCTAAGTCGAAATGGCAAGATTGAACATCGCCAAGGGAAGGGATCTGTTCTTGCGATGGACGACGCCCTTGCTTTTCTCCACAAGCATAAAGGTGGGGATCAGCCCATGTTCACCGTCATTTGGTTTCCATCTCCTCATGATCCACATCAGGAAGTCCCTGATGGGCCTTCGCTTTATGATGGTGAAAAGCATGCCGGTTATTACCGTGAGATTACATTGTTGGATCAACAGGTCGGGCGATTGCGTCAGGAGTTGAGGACAATGGGCATCGCCGACAATACGATCCTTTGGTATTGCAGTGATAATGGCGGGCTGGTTGAGGCAAGTTCAGGCGGGCGAAAGAGAAAGGGTAGTATTTACGAGGGGGGACTTCGCATACCAGGCATCATCGAATGGCCCACAAAGCAACTCAAAGGACGCTCCTCCGTGCCTGCCTGTACGTTTGATATCTACCCAACGCTGTTGGCTATGGCAGACATTCCACTCAATGCCCCCCATCCATTGGATGGAATCGACATCAGCGGCATCATGACTGGAGCAATGAAGGAACGAGGGAAACCCATGGGGTTCTGGCATCTGTTTCAACAAGGGCAGTCAACCTGGAGTGATCGAATCCAGAAGGCGATCATGGAAAAACAACTCGCGGGTGCTCCGTTGCCTCATGATGAACATAGAATACGCAAAGATGTGGATGAGTTTCCACAGTTCCCTGAAGAAACCAGCACGGGACATGCCGCCTGGACGGACTGGCCATGGAAACTGCATCGCATCCAAGGCGAAACCTATGAACTCTATCATTTGGTCGATGACCCCATGGAATCGAAGGATCTTTCTAAGGACCCGCGATATGCCCAGCGGTTTGAAGGAATGCAAACGGAACTGGAACAATGGATGCGTTCGGTTGTGCGTAGTATCAACGGGGAAGACTATCAAGCGACTGATTTGAAGTAATGAGTTGCCCAGCTTGAATTCCTTAGTGTCTTAGTTGCTTTGTGTGAGTCTGATTGATCTCTCACAAAGGCACAAAGCCACGAAGATTGCTACTGTTTATTCGACCTCTGGTTCAGGTTCCAGAAGTTCCAGTCCATAGTTTTCTCCTTTTTCGACCGCTGGAATCCCTACAGCCATCCATTCGGGTTCTGGAGCATCTTTGAGGTAGTGATCGAAGAACTGTTGCATGCGGATGGCAAAATCGAGTCGGTTTTCACTCCCCATGACCCAGTGGGGATCTCCGTTGTAGTTTAGAAGCCACGCCGGTTTTGCCAAACGTCTCATTGCGACAAATAACTCGATGCCCTGATACCAGGGAACCGCTCCATCTTCGTCATTGTGGAGAATCAGCAAGGGTGTGTTGATTTTGTCAGCTTCGAAGAGAGGTGAGTTGGCGATGTATTTGTCACGAGCATTCCAGAGCGAATCACCGATACGGCTCTGGGTGCGTTCGTATTGAAACATGCGGCTCAATCCCGATCCCCACCGGATGCCTCCATAGGCGCTGGTCATGTTGCTGACAGGAGCTCCGGCTTCAGCGCATGCAAACATATCCGTCTGCGTGACCAGATAAGCCGCCTGGTATCCACCCCAACTGTGCCCCTGCATGCCGATCCGTTCTTCGTCAATGAATCCCAGGTCCACAACAGCTTGTGTGCCCGAAAGCACCGAGTTAACCGCGCTTGGGCCTGGTTCACCGGTTGTGTAGGGGATGTCAGGGACAAATAACACATAACCCCGGCTGACATAGAAACTGAAATTGATGATCGACCTGCCCGCGGCTGGCGCATAGTAGCTATGGAGATTGTCGGATCGGCGTTCGTAGAAATACACGAGAAGCGGGTATTTTTTTGCAGGATCAAAATGGTCGGGTTTATACAACAATCCGTCCAACAACTGACCATCGCTGGCCTCCCAATGAATCAGCTCCACATCTCCCCACGCGTATTCATCCTGATGCGGGTTGATGTCACTGATGCGTTTGATTGTATTGAAATCCGTTGTGCTGGTCCAAATGTCCGGACAACGACGGAATGTGTTGCGTCTGAACGCGACGTCGTTTGAGTCGCGCGCCTTGGTGATGCCGTTCACGCTTTCGTTCAGCATGATCAATTGCCGTAGCCTGGATGAGGAATTGTCTGTCGGAGTTTCTGAGGTGGCTGAAGAGGCCTCGTCGATTGCTTCTGGTTTAAGAACATAGTAGCCGCTTGCTTTGGTTTTTTCATTGAAGGCAGACAGGATCAGATCTTGATCCGGATCAATGGAACGGGCCTCCTTATCAAGTTGCACGAAACGAAATCGAATGGACTGTTCGCGTCCCCGGCCTTCGGTCAGGCAAATGGGGGCATCCTTGCCGGTGGGATCAAGCTGCCAAATATCAAAACGATCATAAATCAGAAAGGCCGCATCGTCCTTAAGCCAACCTGCGCTGCCATAGGAACCGGGTAGTGATGGGGTGTCATGAAGTTCGTTTTGCAACGGAAATTCGATGCCTTGACTGATGTTGACTGGTGCGTGATCGGGAGATGCGGGGCTGGCGTACCATTGACGCTCTTCCGGATCAAACCAGGTGATAAATTCTCCCTCTGGGGAAAGTCTTCCACTGGCCCGGCTTTTTTCAAGGATCAGATGACGTTTGCCGGTATGAAGGTTGACCAGCCAGGTGTCTTGCAACCCGGGGCGATCCCAGGACAACGCTTTCCGGTAAGGGATGTCACTGACGCCCGCGGCCAGGTCTGAAGTAGATCTTCTGTCGATTGAAATCGAAGGAAGCTCTTTGTCTGCCAACTGAACGATTTCTTTTGTGTTCAAATCAAAGACAGCCGTATAGCTCCGGCGTTTTTCCTTGTCCGCCTCCAGAAGCTGTTGTGGTTGCAGGAGGGGATCTTGCCAATGCCAGATATCCAGCTTGGCTTTCTTTTCCTCTTCATCTTCCTCTTTCGAGGCGTTGGATGCTTTATCTTCAGCATTGGCCCGTTCCTCATGAACCGCTTCGGGGATGGGGGCTGTAAAAAAGAACAAGCGTTGACCATCCTCGGAAAAGTATGGAGTGGATTCAGAGGATACCCACCACCCTTCAGGAATGCCTGCGCTCGCTTCTTTCGCGATCAGTTCTGCTTGCTTTGATGGGGAACTCCAATGGTATAATGACCAACTAGATGTCTTGGCATCATAATCCTCACTATCAGTCACGAATGCCAATGATTCGCCGGTTTCATTGAAGGAAAGTCGTTTGAAATTGCCCAAGCCGGAAATGATCTGGTTCAGTGTTTGTGTTTTTAAATTCAAAACAAACACACCGTCTTGAGTGGACGTGCCTGAATCGGAAGGATCGCTTTCCTTTGCTGCATCCGTTTTGTTTTTTTCCGGCGCATCGATGGATGTCGCGAAAGCCAACATGTTCCCATGTTTTGAGAAGACGTAACTCACCACATCCGCAAAGCGGCGTTCTTCTTTGGTATGTAAATTACGAACCACCAGAACGGTTCCTGGTTCTTTTTTCTTTTTCTCGGGAGAGTCATCATGTTCGGATAGTTTTTCATCCGGTTTGTCCGTTGATTCCTCTTCCGGGGTTTGTTCTTCGGCGAGTTCAGGATGATTGGATGGTTCTTTCTCCCCCCGCTTTTTCAATTTTAATGGTTTCGAGGGGAGGCGGAGACCTTCAGGTGTGATTTCGTACGTTTCTGTCACATCAGATTTCAGTTCCTTAGCACTCTTTGGTTTGAGTGGGGGCTCCAGTAAATATGCCAACCATTGACCCTTTTTTTCCGGGATGGAATAGGACTTGATGCGTTCGGCTAGAAAGGATTCTCCTGATTGCAGATCGAGCACTTCCAGTGCGGGCTTGGGCATTTCCTCCGGTTTCGCCTTCTCCTTCTTTCGTTTCTTAACCTGCTCTGGATCCGGCGCGATTTCGTAGATCACCCGTTTGGAATCAAACGAAAATTTGGCGGTGCGCCCGCGGACAATCCTGTATTCCTTAACGCCTCCATTTTTGCGAATCACCAGCGTCGGGTCACCGTCCGCTTTCCCGCTGTTGATGGTATACAGGATCCATTGCCCGTCATTGGAGAGCTGAAACGTTGATATCGTGTTCCAACGGTCGTAGTCGGCATGGTCAAGTGGCTGTTTGATTTCATCAGCCAAGGTCGTTGCAATAAATAATAACAAAACGGAGGAATACAAACTGAGACGACTCGTGTCGCGTTGCATTATAGATCCTTTTTGGTAGTCCATTTCAATTTACTCGATATAGTTGCCGGAACGGGAAGTCAACGAATTTTACCCACAGGAATTCTGAGTAAAATGTGTAAACAAATTTCCATGCAGCTTTGAAAAGTTGCATGGTTCCGGTATTTTGTCGGTTTTATATCATTAAATCTTCAGTTTTCTCGGTGGCTTTGGAAGGTGTTTTTCAAACCGTACATGGCCAGGTGGGAATTTGCTTGGGATGTTGCGAGGTTTTTAAGGCAAGGGTAGTGGAACGGTCTGACCTGCTTGCATTTTGTGATGACTGAGGCTTGCTGTAACAGCTTTGGGAGGTTAGAGTAACTTCGATTGGTCATGATCGCATCTCAAACCAGTTCGGAAAAAGCAGAGCAACGTACCGTACCTGATTCATTGTTGGAGAAGGGGCGTTCGTTGATTGTGGAACACAGCGATTGTTTTTGGTATTTTCATCCCGATGCCAGAATTGAAACTTGGAACGATCTGCGTTTGATTGTCAAAAAACTTCGTCAACATGGCAATCGAAACGCCTGGTACGCCGCTCAGGACTTAAATCAATGCCTCTTACAGTATTCCAAAAAAAGATCCTAAATATCCTCTCAGGTACTCGGTCCGAAGCCAGCCATTTTGCCGGAGGTATTGTTTTGCACGGGAAGGAGAATTCCTCACGGTATTCCCGTGATTTTGACATCTTTCATGATGTTGTTTCAGAGGTGACGCGTGCAAGTGAAACAGATTTTCAACGACTGAAGCAGCAGGGGATACAAATTGTTAAGGTATCGCCTCATGGTGAATGGGAAAAGCCTGCCTCATTCCGTAAGGCTTCTATTACTCATGAAGGTGAAACACTCGAGATTGACTGGGCTGCTGATTCCGCATTTCGGTTTTTTCCTGTCGAAAAAGACGAAATATTCGGATGGAGATTACACCAGTTTGACATAGCCACAAATAAGGCTCTGGCGCTTGCATCCAGAACGGAAACTCGAGATTATCTTGATATTATTCAATTGCAGAATGATTTCCCCTTATCATCTATTTGTTGGGCTGCATGTGGAAAAGATCCCGGTTTCACACCTGTTTCCTTACTTCAAATGATGAGGCGCTTTGCGAAAATTGACCCTTTGGAACTGGATTTAATATCCGCCCGCAAGTTGGATCCACGAATTCTCAAGGATACTTGGATTACAATGAGTGATCAGGCTCTAGAGCAGATGGAATCTCTTGCGGATCAACAACCGGAGATTGAGATCGGTGTTGCGTTTGTCGATAAATCTGGAAAGCCAGGATGGATAGGGGAGGATCCGTCGCTCTGCATTCATCACCCATCCCTTATGGGATGCTGGCCGATGTTAAAGTAGGTCCCTACTTTTATTCCAATGGACCATAAATGGGGCGGTGTTTGGTGTAGCCGCCGTCGACTGTCAAAACTTCGCCCACCGCCCAGCATTGTTCCGCCCAGAAATAGGATGTGGCAGCGGTGATATGTTCGGGTGCTGTCAGCCCACCGATGGGCATGGTGTCTTCCACTGCCTGCAGGCGTCCGGCTGAAATGGGGTTTTGTGCGGCCATCGGGCCTCTCAGGGGAGAGGGGGCCAATCCATTGAGGATCAGTGAGTGTTTTTCAAGAAAGTGCCGTCCCTGCAGGGTGAGCAGATTCATGAGTCCCCCCTTGGACTCTTCGTAGGCAGCGCTGGCACGACCTTCAGAGCCCACGGTGGCGGAAGTGGACAGGATCAGGACACCGCGGGCCCGTTGAGTGAAAGCCTTCGCATTGACGGCCTGTTTGAGGAGATTGTGTGCGCCCCACAGATTGACTTCGCAGGCTTTCATGACGGTATCCTTGTCCAGTTCCTCGGGAGGTGTCAGCGGGCAGGGGGAGATGCCGGCTGTGTGTTGCAGGTAGTCGATGTCCCGGCGTCGTTGGAATAAGGCTGCGACTTCAGATTCATCTGCAATGTTCAAACTTTCAGCTACGACTTCCGTCTTGCCTTCAGACTGGTTTTGAAGGGTTGCCGCAAAATCGGCCAGGGACGTTTTATCCGTTCCCACCATGATTTCAGTGGCATGGTCTACCAAAATTAATTGTTTGGGTTTGAGCCACGCGAGGGCGGTCCTGGCCATGTGTTGGCCCATGAGGCCCACCCCTGTGATCAGGATGGTCGAGTTTTCGCGGTGTGAAAAGGGTGCGTTATTCATTTTGTCCTATGACATAACCCTTGTGGGAATTCTGGTCGATAAAAATGTTTATGACACTCGAGTGGAGCACTCCTTGGTAACCGAATCATTGACCTGATCCGCATTTCCCAGAAAATGTGTGACCTCGGTTGAGTTATGGTAAATGCCTGAATTGATCTTGTGCTTGACCGGTTATTCCCATTCAGGAGCAGGTGGAAAGTGCATTACCCAAAACAAACTTCGTCGACAAAGTTTGCCAGTTAGCCAAGGACTACAGGGGTAGCGCCTGTGACTTAAGGCATTGTCAAAGCCATGACAGCATAACAAGTGCTGCTGTAGGTAATGAAATGATAACGATCCGTGTTCAATGACCGGGTCCACCAGCGTCCTGAGATGCGCTGGTGATGTTTGAGCCACGACAGACCACGTGCGAGTGTTGGATTTGATGGTTCGACTCCATGCAGACGAAGCACCATGCATATCAAGCCGGTCATATGACCGTCGCTTTCCGGGTGTTCAAAGTTTGGTTCGGATCGAATTTTTTGAGCCCTCGAACCGTTTCCCCAGTGTTCAGGCGATGCGAAGGATCGAAGTGCCCAGCCTCCGTCTTTCTGTTGATGGGAACTTACAAAGGATACCAAGTTATCTTTTGAAAAATCATGCTGTAATCCGGGCCAATAGTGTTCGGCCCAAGCCAGTAAAACTTGGGCATAGGCATGGGGTGGCGGTGTGTTTATCAGATACTGTTTCAGATTTTGAATGGATGGGCCCAGCGATGCATCGGAACGCATTCTATCCAACCAGCCCGGTGCAGTTGCCACTGCTATGGCTGCCACGGTGGCGGCATGATATGAACTGGATTCCAGTGGAGGCCAACAATCGTCGTTTCCGAAAGAACCATTTTTGGATTGGGCTTTGAACATCAGGGCGATTGAGCGATCCGTTTCCTGGGTGCAATCACCCGTTACATGGAGGTCCCAAGAGGCTAATCCAGCCGCCAGATAGGCCAATTGCGTGGGTTGAATGCCGCTCTGCAATAAATCAGTTTCTTCCTGTTCCAAGGTTGCCAGTTCTTCAACAAAAAAAGAACGTATCGATGCATCCGGAGGTCCGGCGATGGAAGTCAAGCTGGGGCGAATCATCATGTAGGAACCGTTTGTGTGACAACTGATGCACTGCTTGCTCGTTGTCCAGGCCCTGGCTCCGTCGTCCAGATGTTTTAATGCGGTATTCAGGGACCAAGGCTTGGCGATAGGTTCTTCTGCACTGGCTGAAGAAATCTCAATGGGGCCTTCGTTGTATTGAAAGAATTCTTCTTCCTCTGCCAACAGGCTATGAACAAAACACACTGTTAGTATCCATAGTTGGAGATTAAATCCTGGAATTGGAAATGTCATCACTAAGCGAATCTAATGTTTTCCTTCACTTTTTGCAATCGGGAGAGGGATGGAGACATGCGCATTTTCTTGAACCACATGTTTGCCAAACCTATGCAAACCGTGTATTTCTGTCTCCTGTTTGTTTTTAAAGAGCGATACAATCAAAAATATGTCCGAACCGACGATCATCTACACTAAGACCGACGAGGCTCCAGCCTTGGCCACCTATTCCCTTTTGCCTATCATTCAGGCATATACGCACTCTGCCGGAGTGCGTGTTGAAACCCGCGATATTTCACTGGCGGGCCGCATCATTGCACGCTTTCCTGAACACCTTAAAGAAGATCAACGCATAGGCGATGCCCTCAATGAGCTGGGTGAGCTCGCCAAAACTCCCGATGCCAACATCATCAAGCTCCCCAATATCAGTGCCTCTCTGCCGCAATTGAAAGCGGCTATCAAAGAGTTGCAGGCAAAGGGATACGCTCTTCCGGATTACCCAGAGGAGCCCAAGTCCGATGATGAACGTGAGATCAAGGATCGATACGACAAGATCAAGGGAAGTGCCGTCAATCCGGTTTTAAGGGAGGGCAATTCAGATCGCCGAGCTCCCCAAGCCGTCAAGGCGTATGCACGTCAGAACCCACATTCCATGGGCGAATGGTCCAAAGAATCTAAAACCCGTGTGGCAACCATGGAAGCGGGGGATTTCAGGTCGAATGAGAAATCGGTGACGGTTACCGAACCGACCGACGTCAAAATCGAGTTTGTGGACGGCGAAGGACGTGCGACTGTTCTGAAAGAAAAAACGGCCCTGTTGGCCGGTGAGGTAATCGATGGGACCAAGATGAGCCGGAAGGCGCTTGTTCAATTCCTGGAAGCTCAGATTGCGGAGGCCAAGCAGCAAGGGGTGTTGTTTTCGCTTCACATGAAGGCCACCATGATGAAAGTGAGTGACCCCATTATTTTCGGTGTTTGCGTGGAGGTGTTTTTCAAGGAGCTTATCTCAAAATACGATTCGGAACTTGAAAAAATCGGAGTTGATTTTCGGAATGGTTTCGGAGATCTGCTGGCTCGCATGGAAGAACTTTCACCCGAGACACGAACAGCTCTCGAGGCGGATATTACCACTGCTTTTTCAGAGGGCCCCGGCTTGGCGATGGTGAACTCGGATAAGGGCATCACCAATCTTCACGTCCCCAGCGACATCATTATTGATGCCTCCATGCCCGCCATGATCCGCTCTTCCGGTCAGATGTGGAATGCAAAGGGTGAGTTGCAGGATACCCTGGCTGTCATTCCCGATAGTTCCTATGCCGGGGTCTATCAGGCAACCATAGAATTCTGTCAGGAGCACGGCGCTTTTGATCCGACCACCATGGGAACGGTTCCCAATGTCGGTTTGATGGCGCAGAAAGCTGAAGAATACGGTTCGCATGACAAGACGTTTCAGGCTCCCGGAGACGGACACATTCGTGTGACCGATGCCGCCGGCAATGTTCTGTTGGAACACGCTGTGGAGGAAGGGGACATTTGGCGCAGTTGCCAGACCAAAGATGCTCCGATCCGTGACTGGGTGAAGTTGGCTGTTAATCGTGCACGCGCGACGGGGTGGCCCGCTGTGTTCTGGCTGGACGAACAACGTGCGCACGACGCCCAATTGATCGAAAAGGTCAACAGCTACCTGAAAGATCATGACACCGACGGGCTTGATATCCGGATCTTGTCTCCTGTGGATGCAACACGATTCTCATTGGAACGTATCGCAAAAGGGGAAAACACCATTTCGGTGACAGGCAATGTGCTGCGTGATTATCTCACGGATCTGTTCCCCATTCTGGAAGTGGGAACCAGTGCGAAGATGCTGTCCATCGTGCCGCTTATGAATGGCGGAGGGTTGTTCGAAACCGGCGCTGGGGGGTCCGCTCCCAAGCATGTGCAGCAATTTGAAGCTGAGAACTACTTGCGTTGGGATTCACTCGGAGAATTCCTGGCCCTGGCGGTATCGTTGGAACACCTCGCCAATGTTCACGATAATCCCAAAGCCAAAATTCTTGGAGCCGCTCTCGACAAGGCAACTGAAAAACTCCTTTCCGAAAACAAATCTCCAACCCGACGTCTTGGCGGTATCGATAATCGTGGCAGTCACTTTTACATTACCCTCTATTGGGCGGAGGCGCTGGCGGGGCAGGATGAAGATGTTTCATTGAAGGAACTCTTTACTCCTATTGCCGGGGAATTGGTCAAGCACGAAGATCAAATTGTTGAAGAGTTGCTGAAAGTTCAGGGTTCGACGGTGGATACAGGAGGCTATTATCAGCCTGATGACTCCAAGACTTCAGCAGCCATGCGGCCTAGTGAGACTCTGAATAAAATTATTCAGAACCTTTCCTAAATCGCGAATTGGCCACGCTTTGGCAAGTGCAGCTACGCTGACAAGGGTAGCTGCCTTCGCCAGAAGGTGGCGGCCACTTTTTGGCTAGCGCGTCTACGTATTTGCCCTAGATGATTGGTTGGATTTGGAACGAGATTTGACCATCTTGGAGAATGTCAAGACAGGTAACATTTCATAAATCGACTTATCCGGATACGGTTGAGAACAAGATTAAGGACAGCATTTCCAAATATCGTCTGCCGGCCAGTTTATTGTATGAATCGGTTGGGCAGGCAAGCAGGTGGTTGAATTATGCGCGAGCCTGGTCACCTGTTCACCGGGACAAGGAAATCAATCAACTATACAACTCCCTCTATCAATCAGTCTTGAGTGAGTTAGATGGAGAGGCATTTCATTACCTGAGTTTTGGGTGCGGAGATGGCCTCAAGGACGAATCTTTTTTGCAACTGGCCAAAGCAAGAAAATCAGGTCCGGAAGTGACTCTGATGGATGTGAGTCCAGCCCTGATTCTCCGTGCCGCGCAGAGACTGAATGCCTGGAACCCACGATTGCTGGTTGTCGATCTTGAGTCAAAACCGGGTTTGCCTGAATGTGGCGAACAAATTTGCGATCACAAATGCCTGATATCATGCCTGGGTATGTTGCCAACACTGGGCCATAAACAACTGTTGCCTTATTTGTCCTCTGTTCTTAGTGAGAAGGACCAACTCATTCTGTCAGCCAACCTTTCACCGACTGAGACCGATGAAGACAAAGCAAACATCAAACTTCAATATGACAATCCGGAGGCTCACGCCTGGTATGCAGGAGTCTTATTGGAGCTGGGATTACAAAGAACCGATTTTATGTTGGGATGCAGATTGGAGTCTCTCCAAGAATTAACCGGAGCTTACCGCATCGTCGTTCATGCCCGAATGCTTCGAAAACTTGAACTGCCAGTGTGCGGCGAAACTTATCTCCTGGAAGCTGAAGAGCAATTGGAGGTTTTTCGATCCGAGCGATGGACTCCTGCTGCCTTGCGCAATCGCCTGAAAGAACTGGGGTTGAACATGGCTCATGCAATGGAATCCGATGATTGCCAAGAAGGGGTTTACTGCATAGTAAAGGGCTAAGTTTAGCCTTTGATGAATGTGGCGATCCCATTGCAGTGTGAAAATGCTTCCGATGTTCTGAGGTTTGAAAAAGGATTCGGTCCCGTGTGTCGGATTACCCTACCGATAATGGATTTCATTGTTTTGGTCTGCGTCCTTTCAGAGACCTTTCTTGATCTTGTTATTATTTTCATCATACTCGTACGGAACCTTGGGACTGTGATATGAATAAGAAAAAGAGTAGGAGAATGGTGTGTCGAAACGGGGTCTCGATACTTTTCTCATCCGTGCTGTTATTGGGGGGCGCTGCTTTGAACACTGATGCTGCCGCGCAGGATGTAAAACCCTGGAGGCCCAGCAAGAGTGTCATTGAAAGAGTCTCAAAACGACCGGGATTTAACTACGATGAATCCAAAGTGCCCGATTACACCCTTCCTGATCCACTGATCGCTGAAGGTGGTTCCTCTGTCTCGACGGCCCAACAATGGAATGAGTCCCGTCGAGAGGAAATCCTGAATCTATTTCGAGACACAGTTTATGGCAGGCGCCCAGGTGCAGACTATGAACTGGGGTTCGAACAGACAGCCCACGATAGTCATGCCCTCGGTGGTAAAGCCAGCGGACGAAGCATGATTGCAAGAGTGTCCATCGGTGAACGTTCTTTTTCATGGCCTTTTGTCCTGTTTCTGCCAAAGGAAGTGAAAGGGCCGGTGCCGGCGGTCATTCTTATCAATAACCGATATTTCATCCCTTTGGACAAGGCTGCCACGGAGCATGACCCGTTCTGGTCCGTGCAACAAATCATTGATCGGGGATATGCAACGGCATCTTTTCATACCTCGCATGTTGATCCTGATAATAAGAATGGTTACGCAGATGGCATCCGATCCTTTTTCGCCAACGGCGCACCACCCGAAGACAACGCATGGCGCAGCCTGTCTGCCTGGGGTTGGGCTGCCAGCAGGATTTTGGATTACATGGAAACGGTGGATGAAATCGATGCTGGTCGAGTGGCCGTCGTCGGGCATTCCCGTGGCGGAAAAACATCCCTCTGGGCTGCCGCTGAGGATACACGTTTTGCGATCGGGTATAGCAATAATTCGGGGTGCGGAGGTGCGGCTCTGTCTCGTCGTGCCTATGGAGAAACAGTGGCGCGGATAACCAGCAGCTTTCCACATTGGTTCTGTCCTCCTTTTGCAGCTTACGGAGGGAATGAAAGTGATCTGCCGGTCGATCAACATGAATTGATCGGGCTGATCGCTCCAAGAGGTGTTTATGTCACCAGTGCAGATGAAGATCTGTGGGCGGATCCGAAAGGGGAGTACAGCTCCATCGTTGCGGCGGCGCCTGTTTTCAAATTGTTGGGCAAATCGTCGATTACCGAATCTCAAATGCCCCCTCTGAATCAACCTCGAGTGGTCGGTCAGACCGGATATCATATCCGATCGGGTGAACACAATCTGAAAGACCAGGATTGGAAATGGTTTCTGGACTTTGCTGACTGGGTGTTGAAGTAATCGGACAGTAGGTCGAATCAGATGATCATGAAAATGACTTTGAATTTTCCCAACATGCTTTTGACCGCATGCCTTCTCTGCTCGACAGGCTTTGCTCGGGCCGAGAGTTTGGAGTCGGGCCGCACGCAGTCCACAGTGAAGATCGCTGCCGTGCAAATCAGCGGTTATGACAAAGGGGATTTGCCGCGGGATGGATACGACGTTGTTGAAACGATTTTACCCTACATCCATCGTGCGAAAAAAGATAGCGCGGAGCTGGTTGTTTTTCCCGAATATGTGCTGGGACACATTTCGGTTCCGGGTCCTGAAACAAAGCGCATTTCTGCCGCGGCGGATGCGCATGATATTTACGTGATCGTTGGCTGCTGGGAGGCGCTTGACGAGACGCAATATGCGAACACCGCTTTGATCTTTGATCGCAATGGAAACATTGCCGGCAAATACAATAAAACACATGCAGCCGTCGATCATTTTGAAGGGAAACCTGCATGGTCGCGTCCTCCTTCCGGCAAGGACCGTGATTGGTTTTTGGAAAACGACCCGGAATGGACCATGAAGCGAGGAGAGGATCTCCCCGTGTTCGAATTTGACTTTGGGCGCGTCGGGATCCTGACCTGCTACGACGGTTGGTTTCCCGAGAGTTTTCGAGCGCTGTCGCTCAAGGGAGCTGAATTGATCGTGTGGATCAACGGCCGGCGAGGTTCGGTGGAAGATTTTATAGTGAAATCGGTGATGTTTCAAAGTCATGTGGCCATGGTGACCACCAATCAGGCATATGGAGGCGGCACCATGATTGGAACCTTGCCAGCGCGGATCCTGTCGAATTGTCCAGCAGGTGAGGAGGCCTACATTTCGGCTGAAGTGGATTTTGCCAGAATTCGTAACATTCGACAATCCAGTCGCAATTTTCAGCAGCGTCGACCGGATTTGTATGATGCCGTAACCACGGTGTCACAGCCTTAAGGGCTCATCGATTTTGCTCGCTAAATGGGCGGCTAAATCCTAGGTTGCTTGTGTGGACGGGGCTGTGATCCAATTCAATCGCATCACCAAGATTTATCAGGACAAGCAGGTGGCCTTGGCGGATGTTTCATTTGATATTCCTGCAGGTGCCACCGTGGGATTGTTGGGGGCCAACGGATCAGGGAAATCCACTGCCATTGGTATGGCGCTCGGACTCCTGACACCGAGCGCTGGTGAGGTGAAGGTGTTTGGTTCACGGATGACTCCGGGTGCCAAATCGCTTCGTCAACGCCTCGGGTTTCTCTCAGACGACCCTTCATTCCCCAAGGATCTCAACGCCATCCAATACCTGACGTTTGTCGGTCGCTGTTTTGGACTTTCCCGTCTTGAGCAGAAAGCGAGGATTGGCACGCTGTTACGTACGGTTGGGCTGACTGATGACGCCAGTCGGAGAATCGGGGGGTATTCGACCGGTATGAAGACACGTCTGGGCGTTGCTGCTTCATTGATGAACCACCCCGATATTTTATTCTGGGATGAACCCACCGCCGGGCTCGATCCGATCAGTCGGATGCAGACTCTGGACCTGCTGGAGAAGTTTCGAGGTAATAAAACCGTCCTGTTGAGTTCTCACATCCTGGGGGATATTGATCGTGTGTGTGATCGCTTGCTGGTTCTCAACAAAGGACAATTGCTCTTCAACGGACCGCGTGCCGATTTGGAGAACATGTTGCCTCATCGTTTGCTGGATCTGCGAGTTGGCGCTTTTCCCGAACTTTTTTTGGAGGAGTTGGAAACAAAATTAAAGCGTCAGTTATTCAGCCAGGAACCAGGCAGAATTCGCATCGAACTCGATGCCGAAGAAGTGGTCGGTGAGGTGGTCGACAGGGTGCTGGATTTGGCTCGCAGGCATCATGTCACGGTTTCCGGTATTAATTCCATCGGCCGTCAGTTGGAGGATGCGTATTTGAAATTGATCACTGAAGATGAATTCAGTGGCTTCGATCGCACAACGACCTGAAGAAGTCATGAATGAGAACGATCATCCTACTGAGACCTCGAAGGCATCTCCCGGTGCGAAATTAACGGACTCCGCTTCTGTCGTCGGGCCTGGTCGCTGGAGAACGATTTGGATTCTGGCGGGCATTGATATGCGTTCCATGCTGGGTTCCTGGTTGGTGCGTGGGTTCTTCCTGATCAGCGCGGCAGTGTCGGTTCTGGCGTTGAAGGGGATGCAAGCCGAGCAAAAGATCGCCAGTCAAATGCTCGAAGCCGTGTATGCATCCTACGTTGTGCTTTGGATGCATGCCGTTATCTTTATAGCAGGAGGCGCGTTATCGCGGGAACAACACTGCCTGAACGACGCCATCCTCAGCCGGGGGATCACCCGGGGCGAATATCTTGGGAGCAAACTGCTGGCACGTTGTGCGATGATTTCCATTCTTATCGTTGGAGTGCTGCTCCCGGCCAGTTTCTGGGCTATCAGACAGGATCAATTGGTGCGTACGGAAACGGGGCATCTTTCAGCACGCGCAGAAAACACCAAGGTCGAAGCGTGGGAGCCCAACAAGATATTTTCCAAGATCGACGGCGCCATCCTTTCCATGGAACTCGAGGTAGGCGATGCCGTGCAGGCAGGGGATGTGCTGGCATTGATCGATGATCGCAATCTGTTCCAACGATTGGAACGCGAACGTCGTGAAGCGGAAAACGCCGCCCAGGAGTTTGAGAACGCTCGGCGGCGGGCGGAAAACGCAGATCGGGCTGTTGCCCAAGCCCAGGAGGACCTGTCTCGCGCCGAGCGAAGCCTGCAGGCGAAGGACTTGTTGACCAAGTTCGAACAGGCAGATCGAGCGGCGGATATGCGTATCAGTAAACGCGCCTTGAAAAATGCCGAGAACGATCAACGCGTCTCGCAAGACGCCATCGCAATTGCCGAGCGCGCCTTGCAGACATCCGAAGCGAAGATCCTCGAAACAAGAAAACTCTTGAGCCACGCCACCGTGACAGCGCCGATTGGTGGTTACCTCACCGAGGTGCTGGTACGCCCATCCCAATACGCGGCGATTGGTTCTCATATGTTCACCATCGCTCCGATGAACGGATATCAGTTGCGCGTTCCCATTTATAATTTCAACGAATTCAAACGTCTTAAAGAAGGGTTGCAGGCTTTCATTACCATTCAGGGCATCGAATATGAAGGAACGATCGATCGGCTGGGTGCCATGACTGAGGCGGATCGATGGGGACGACAAAGCAACTATGTCATCGTTTGGTTCGAAGGTGATGAAACGCCGGGGCTTCTCGGGTTGAATGCCGATGTTCGGATTGTGCTGCCACCACCTGAATCAAAAAAGCCCAATCGTGCGCAAGCCGTGTTGAATGCTTTGACGGGGCATGGTGAGGATGATTTGGGAACCCGGACAGCATCCGTCACTCCGTTCTGGATGTTGATCACCCTTGGTAAACTCATTTCCTGCGCTGTCATGGTGACGACTTTGACCCTGATGCTGACAGTGCTTTTCCGTAATGCATTGATTTCCATTCTGGGTACCATCGGTTTGTGGCATGTATCGAATCTGGGGTTCGATTTTGCAGGTCTTCCGCAATTATCCTATCTGGAGATTCTACGCACCATGGACAAGGTGCTCGGGGGTATTGTGGCACCCTGGGATGAGATTGCCACTATTGCATGGATGTTGGGATTTGCTGCTTTCTTTTCCGCCATTTCACTCGTGATGTTTATTCTCAAGGATCCACCCAAATGACATGAATGCGTCTTTGCTCAATACGATATCAACGAACGTATGCGCCGGAATGACTATAATGGGGATGGGGGTGTTAGTGGTGTTTGAAAGCCTAAACGTTTCCCTGAAGTATCCAAAGCGGTATCAAGCTACCGCATTCCAAAAGTGCGGCCGCCTCATGCGGACCTTTTTGCATTTCGCCGAGATCCGCAGTGCGGGCCAGTTATTGGTTGCCGCCTGTTTGTTGGGGTTCTTGAGATGGACTGATCCTCTTATTGCCCAAGGGGGAGATTCCTTCACTCCGCCTGTTACGATGATTGAAGGATCCGAGCGGTTGGAGGAATGGGATGTTGTCTGGTTGTCCGGTGGTGAAAGCGTCCGAGGAAAGGTCCTGAATGCCACGCTGGACATTCACACATCCTATGGATCATACACGCTACAAAAGGATTGGTTGGCGGGGCTCAGGATCGATGCAGGGCCGGGGCATGCGGATCGGGTTAAAACCGCCAATAGAAACCTGTTTGTTGGCTTTATTAACGATTCCATTCAATTCGAATCGGAATCTGGAGAGAATCAAGAGTGGACAAAGGATAGGATCGATCACATCGTATTTCATCGCCGAGCGGAAGAATCATTGCACGAAGCATCCGGATCTTACGTTCTCCTGGAGAACGGGGATTTGATCAGCGGGGAATTGCAGAAATGGCTTCCATTCATTCCATTACCCAATCAACGCGCCTCCATTCGAGTCGAGGATATCGAACTTGTGCAATTTGCGCACGAATCCCGAACACTTCGAATCCTGTTGCAGGACGGGAAGGAAATCTCCACTGGCTGGCCACAGGAAGCGATTCGCATTCGACTCGATTTGGGCCCTGAGTGTGTTCTTCCCATATCCCATGTGCAAACCCTGTACATGAACACCAAAACCCTTCCTTGGGTGGTTCGCAAAGCATTTGACGAAGTGGATTCCATTTCTGGGGATGATCTTGCACATCCTCCGGCTCCGAGTCCCAAAGGAATGGTGTGGGTGCCGCCCGGACATTTTCAAATGGGGAGCTCTTTGATCGAGAAAGGGCGCGATCCAGACGAAGATCCGTTGACAGAGGTTCGAATCACACAGGGTTTTTGGATGGGGGAACATGAGGTCACACAGGGTGAATACCAGGAAATCATGGGCTCGAATCCGAGTGGTTATCGAGGATCTTTGGATCTGCCGGTCGAGAAAGTGACTTGGAACGAAGCTGTCGCGTATGGTGAAAAACTGAGCGCCAGGGAGCGAGAAGCAGGGCGGTTGCCTCCGGGCTTTATCTATCGATTACCCACGGAATCGGAGTGGGAATACGCCTGCCGGGGTGAATCCATGACCCGCTTCCATTATGGCGATGATCCTTCCGAAACAGAACTGACGACCTATGCCTGGTTCATTGAGAACAGTCAATCCACCACTCATCCAGTTGCCCAGCTCAAGCCAAACGCGAGGGGACTCTATGACATGCACGGCAATGTCTGGGAATGGTGTCAGGATATCTGGCAAGACGCTTACCCAGGAGGAGAGGTCCGGGATCATGTTGGAGAAGGTAAAGGATGGTTGCGTGTGGCACGCGGAGGATCCTGGCTATACTCTGCCGCGCATTGTCGGTCTGCCAACCGGGATAGTTATGGACCAAACAACCGATGCAGTGACATCGGCTTCAGAGTTGTTTTAGGGGCAGAATGACCATCAGATTCATTGCGGGGGGCGAACAATTCAAAAGCGTTCCATCAACTAACCCTATTAATTTTCCCTGTGTTTTGAAATTGATCGCTGGTTTCTTTTTCGGCAGTTTTCTGGTGATTTATGCGCTTGCAAAGTTACCGTTATTTTAAAGCCAGAGTGATCTTTGTCGCGGTGCTCATCAGTTTTATGGGAAGCATTGCGGGGGCTCAGCTTGAGCTGGCAGGATTGGGGGTGACGCCTCATGTTCAGTCTTTCAACATGCGTTACCGCCGTGATCCTGATCCCGAGTTGGGAGCGCGGGTGGAGCTTTTTTTGCGGAATCAAGACCAGGTGCCGTTGATCATGGGGCCTGAGTTCCCGGCGACCTTCGATGGTCAGAGTGCTGAGCATTGGCTCGCTTCCGGGGATTGGGCTTGGCACGACACCCCTTCGGCGCGCAGTAACGAAACCGTTTCTTTGGCTCCAGCAGCGCTTACGGTTTGGAGTTTTAACTCGAAATCGACCAAGTGGGGGGAGGGGACGCAGCATCAACTCGTGTTTGGAAATGATTCGGCGACACCTCTTGAATTTAGTTTGGAAAAGCCGTCCGTGTGGCTTTCGGCCGTGACGTTTCTGGGGGAGGGTGATTCGGTTCAGCCTGTCCGGATCATGGTCCATGTCGCCAATGAATCAGGGAACTCCGTCACACCGCGAGCTTGTCGCTTGTGGTTGCCTGCCGGTCCCTCGGATTATCGGGTGCTTCATCCGCAGGATTGGCGACGGAACTTGCAACGTTTTCCAGCTGATGCCGGCATCGAGTCGGGAGGAAAGGGGGGATTCGTTGTTGAGACGGGACCCTTGCCTTTGACTTACTGTGCCGTCGAGGTGGAGACATCGATCCAGGGAGGAAAGGTGATTTCTCTGTGGACGCATCTCCGGATCAAGCGCGAGGTTTTTGACATGGGTGGTGGTTGGGTTGCGGAGCGTATTGGTGACCGCAACACACTGCAGGCTGTGCCCTATTTGAAAACCCTGCGACGGATGCACATCAATAGCGGTATGCATCAAGACGTCGCAGGTTATTCCGATACTTCCCTGTTTGATCAATATCCGCTGAAGTACATGAATCGGCTGGAACCCTTCGAGCGTTATGATACCGACCTCATGCTGCCGCGGATTCACGCCGTGGAATTTCAGGGCGAACCGCAGTATGGCGGGGGGCGTCCGGTTCCGCCTCAGGAGGTGCTGACCCATTTTTTGCCTTATGGTCCCACCCGACTGCCCACATCAGTCACTCACAGTGAAGAACGCATCTGGAGGTATTATGCAGGTCTCTCCGACTATCCCCATTACGATGCTTATCGTGTGTGTGCTCCGGCACCCGATTCCTGGACGCGTTATGATCGTTGGGGTGGGGAAAGGCTGCGTTGGGCGGCGCCTCTCGAGACGATTGCCGACATGACCCGCAGCCTGCGCGAACTCAATCGACCGCGCCCCATCGCCTACTGGTCTCAGGGGGCGCACGATGGCTGGGGACGATACGGAGGCCGACAGCGTACTTCGCCTACGCCGGATGAACTGCGCGCACAGGCCTATCATGCCCTTTCCCAAAGAATCACGTCACTTTATTGGTTTAATCTGAGTTTGAAATCGTTGTTGAAGTTCCGCGATCTGATCGAACCGATCACGCGTGTGAACCGAGAGATCCGCTTGATGGAAGACCTGCTTCTGGAGGGGGATGCCTTCGAATATCGTCGGGAGCTCGATGAGGGGCAACTCTCCTGGGACTTGGCCTCGGTGATAGGGCCCTCCGGCGGTCTTTTGTTTGCGCATGATTTGGCTTATGTTCCTGACCTTGATGAAAAGGTGTTCAAATTCCGGCCTCGTGATGGCGTCTTTATTTTCAAACTCCCCGCCTACTTGAGAAAGCCCACACAAGTGTTCCGGCTGGATGCCGACGGGCTGCATGATGTGACGTTCACGGTGGAGGGAAATCGAATCATCATACACGATCGGGTGATGGTTGCCGGCATTTATGTTGTGTCACAGGACGACAATCTGCGGACTGCATTGGAAGCGCGTCATGCCAGCCTCATTGCTTTTGAAAAAAGCTTTGGTTTTGATCCTGCACTTTCAGATTCCGACTTCGAAGCCCTCAAGCAAATACTCCCATGAAACGTATGACGCCGCCCATTTTAATGTTTTTACGAAGCAGTCCACGCTTTTGCAAAGTAGCTACCGTTTACTGACGAGCGTAGGCGCCTTCGGCAGAAGGTGCCCTGGAAGCGTTCCTGTTCAACTTCTTACCTCAAAGGGCTCGATTCGGTGACCGATCCTGGTCGTTTGTCATCGAAGTTTTGGGTCGCTTTGATGGTGTTGGTTTCCAGGGTGATGTCTTTTGCCTTGCTTCCGATACGGATGCCCGTGTGTTGCCTTCCGCTGCCTGTGTCTTCGATGCTGTTGTTTCGAATCACGGTTCCTCGGGTGGCTCCATCAACAAACAAGCCCCAACCCTCATTGTCGCGAACCGTGTTTTCCTCAAAAGTAATCCTGTGTGCTGCCATGGGTTCTGTTTCCGCACGCCAGTAGACGCCTCCACGTTGATTTCCCACAATGGTGTTTTGTCGGACCAGATTTCCGCTGTCTTTGTGACCGATCGACATGCCGTAACCACCATTTCCCTCAAGCCAGTTTCCTTCCGCAATCCCTCCTCTGACTCTCCAGCAAAAGAAGAAACCGTCCTCGTCGTTCTGGATGGCCCGACAATGGGACACAGTAGGGCGTTGGGAACCGCTGCCCGGATGCAATCCAAATCCAGCGCAATGTTGGACCACACATTGTGTGACGGTGACGTCGTTGGACTGCTGAAAACTGATGCCGTCACCCTGGTAGTTGATGACTTCACAATCGGTGATCACGCAATGATCGCCTCGGTAAAGGTAGATGCCTGCCGTGCGGCAACCGTCCACCTTGGTGGGGTTGTTTTGCCGGTTGCCGTCCACGATCAGGTGTTCCACCCGGGCATCCTGAATTTCATAGCCGCTGACCACCGGGTAAATAGTGGCGGCAAAGCCACCGTCGGCTACCATGATATCGGCATTCATGGGGCGGGTGAGTGTGAAATAGTTTTCTTTGCCATTGAGGATGGTGGCGCAGACTCCATGAAAATTGCGTTGTGTTCTGGAGGCGACATATACACCTCTTCCAAGTTTGAAACCATCGGTGTTTTCCACGGTGATGGCGGCTTCGCCATAGTCGCCGTCCGCAACCAGCGGGGATTTGTATTCCTTGGTCTTTTTCAAGATGGTTCGTCCGGGTGTTCCCCTGACTATCACGCGGCTGCGCAGGTGAAGGGAATCATGCATTGTAAACTCGCCGGGCCCAATCCTCACCAGGCCTCCCCCCAGATTGCCTACGTAGTCCACCGCTGCCTGCAGGACGCGGTTGTCGTTGCCGATCATGTCCGCATCCTGCAATCCCACGGTGACCTCAATAGCTGGAAGGGCATGCAGATCGTTTTCGGCATATCGGCGCCCTGCCTGGTCTGCCGGTGATTGCCGGCTGAACAGGACCACCAAGCCCAACATCAAATGGAATTGTATGGATTTCATAAGGCAAGCATTGTTTCCGCTTTTTGTTAAGACGGCGAGTATAAATTCGCTTTTACATCAAATGCCAAACCCTGTTTGAACCTTGCCTTTATTCTCAAACATATTCAAGATTTCCGGATCATGATTGGATCAACCATCGCTCAATACACGATCACCGCCAAATTGGGGAAAGGCGGCATGGGCGAGGTGTATCGCGCTACTGACACCAAGTTGAATCGTGATGTGGCGATCAAGGTTCTTCCTGAAGAGTTTGCAAACGACAATGAGCGTTTGGCGCGGTTCGAGCGTGAGGCGAAGGTGCTGGCTCAATTGAATCATCCGAACATCGCGGCTGTCTATGGGCTGGAGCAATTCGGCGATTCTCAGGCCTTGATTCTGGAGCTGGTCGAAGGGGATGATTTATCTCTGAGGTTGAAGGAAGGGGCCTTGTCGGTGGATGAATCGGTGGAGATTTGCAAGCAGATTGCGGAAGCATTGGACAACGCCCGTCAGAAGGGGATCGTACACCGCGATCTCAAACCCGGTAACATCAAGCTGACCGAAGAAGGGCAGGTGAAGGTGTTGGATTTCGGTCTGGCCAAAGCTTTGTCGGAAGAATCGGATGTTGCGAATGTCTCCAATACCGAAGATTCCCCCACCATCTTTTTCAGAATGGACTCCAGATGTTCAGAATGACAGGTTGCTCGTGGTCTATAATCAGGATAGTGAAGATTCTGAGGACAAGGCTTTGGAACAAGAGCAAAACGTCGTCCGTTTGGTTTCAAACTTCTTCACCGAACTGAATAAAAAAGTTCCTACACATTATTAATCCACCACTCATCCAGTTGCCCAGCTCAAGCCAAACGCGAGGGGACTTTATGACATGCACGGCAATGTCTGGGAATGGTGTCAGGACATCTGGCAAGACGCTTACCCTGGCGGAGATGTCCGGGATCATGTTGGCGAGGGCAAAGGATGGTTGCGTGTGGCACGTGGAGGATCCTGGCTTTACTCTGCCGCGTATTGCCGGTCAGCCAATCGGGATAGTTATGGGCCCAACAACCATTGCAGTGACATTGGCTTTCGAGTTGTTTTAGGGACAGAATGATTGCTGGATCACAGTTGGGAGGGACAAGTCAAACTATTCGGGGAGATTTTCTAAATCCAAAAGGTCCTTTGTTCTTCCAGATGCTTTGATCAGAAAGCGTACATCATGCTAGAGGAGCAATCTCAAGAACTCGGCGAAGTCTTGGGGCGGTTTTTTCATCGGGATATTGCAAGGACCTGAGGCGTTCAAGTATTTCCAAGCGTTCGTCTGGTGATAAAGCCCACCGTTCAAGGCGCTCGGAATGATCCGCATCTTCGAACGACTCGAAAACTTGAATACCTTTTTCTTTGGATGTCATTTCCATTAGCTTACAACAGACATATAGGCCATCAAGTGTGAAACGTGATTGATAAGTGACTGACCTAGTCCAGATTTTATTGGTTATCCGGAACGATGTTGACTTCAAATGTTGGAATCCGAAATAGTGTCCTTCAACCTGATTTCGAATCCGTCAGCCGCTCAATAACGACGAAATGAAACATATCTTCCAGATTATTCTTATTACTGTGTACTTTGCGCAATGCGCGTATGCCAATACTCCCGATGATCATACTGCCGACTATGACGTGGTGGTGTATGGTGATTCGTCGGGCGCAGTTACTGCAGCGATTTCGGCCAAACGGCAAGGATACAGCGTCGTGCTGGTCAATCCGACACGTTTTCTCGGAGGTATGAGCGCCAGTGGACTGGGGGCGACCGATTTTCTCAGCGCGCGCGCCACTTTCGGTGGGATTGCGTCCGAGTTTTACGATGCGATTGCCGCAGCTTATGACCAGGATTATGTACGCAGTTTTGAACCTCATGTAGGTCAGGAAGTCTTTAAGAAACTGATTGCCGATGCGGGTGTGAAGGTGCTTTTTGATGAAAAGCTTGATCGGGAGCATGGAGTGAAGATGGATGGGCAACGCATCGTCTCCATAACAACGTTGAGCGGTAAAACATTCAAAGGAAAAATGTTTATCGATGCCACCTACGTGGGAGACCTGATGGCGGCGGCAGGTGTTACTTACACGGTTGGACGCGAATCCGAAGACCAATATGACGAGACCCTGGCAGGTGTTCGGAGGGGAGATACGCATCCTCGGGTGCATTACACTCAAGGTGATAAAGACCATTTCATTGTTGATGTGGATCCATACATCAAGCAAGGCGACTTCAAAAGCGGGTTGCTTCCGCATGTCCATCAAATCGATGACCTGAAGAATGGGCAGGGTGATCAAAAAATTCAGGCCTACACATACCGTCTGTGTCTCACTACCGATCCGGATTTACGAATTCCGATTGAAAAACCCGTAGGTTACCGCGAAATCGATCATGAATTGCTGCTTAGGAATTTTGAAGCCGGAGACCACCGCATGCCTGCTCTGATTGAAAAGCTCGCGGGCTCAGGCTCTAAAGTAGACTGGAACCATATGCACGCCATCGGCAGTGATTTTGCCGGAGCGAACTGGGCATACCCCGAGGCCAGCTATGAAGATCGCCGCAAGATTGAAGCCGATCATGAATTATACATACGTGGATTTCTATGGACGCTTTCCAATAGTGCTCGGGTTCCGGAAGAAATCCGAAAAAAAACCGCCGCATATGGCCTCCCAAAGGATGAGTTTGTCAGTAATGGCGGTTGGCCTTACATGATTTATATTCGAGAAGCACGTCGAATGGTGTCCGACTATGTTATGACGCAGCACAATTGCGAATCAAAGGTGATAGCAGAGGATCCGGTAGGTCTCGGATCGTTTGGGATGGATTCGCATACGGTGCAGCATTTCGTCAATGAGAAAGGATACGTTCGGCATGAAGGCGTTATCTGGCGCGCAAAACTAAAACCATACGGCATCTCCTATCGTTCGATCATTCCGCGCAAGGGTGAATGTGACAATCTCTTATCACCGATCTGTCTTTCAGCATCGCATGTCGCACACGGTTCGATTCGGATGGAACCCGTGTTCATGGTGGTCAGCGAGAGCGCCGCCTTGGCTGCCGGATTGGCCATTGAGGATGGGATAAGCGTTCAGGAAGTTGATTATTCCCAATTGCGGGAACGGTTGGATGCAAATAAGCAAATCGTAGAAATCCTTCCTCAGCGCAAACGCGTAGAGCAGAAAAAACTCAAAGACTCTTTACCGTCATTGAACATGACCCCGCAAAATGTCGAACAACTTTGGGCTGGCTACGATCCAGGATCCGAACCACTGGATGTGCAGGTTGTGCGTGAGTGGCAGAAAGATGATCTTACACTGAGGTATGTGATTTACACCATCGGGACCTTTAAGGGAAAGCAGGCAAAGATGGCGGCGTTCTATGGATTTCCCACTGGCCGAAAGAATCTGCCAGGTGTGATGCACATGCATGGTGGGGGGCAACGTGCATTCATGCAAATCGTGAAACGGTATGCAAAACGAGGCTATGCGACGATATCCGTTAACTGGGGTGGGCGGATCATGGAAGACGCTCTGGTTGATGATCCCAATACCGACTGGGGTGCGGTCGATCCGACTCAAAACAATGTTGGGGGCTACTCGAATCTGTTGCCCGAAGAAAACACGATTGATCCGTTCCCGTCTGCTCGCAATAACAACTGGTTCCTGTTGACAATCGGCTGTCGTCGCGGGATCACGTTTCTTGAACAGCAACCGGAAGTAGATGCTCATCGGATCGGTGTTTTTGGTCATTCGATGGGAGGGCGTCTGACAGGCCTCGTTGCTGGTATCGATGAACGTGTGAAAGCCGCATCTCCATCCGTCGGCGGAAGCGGTTTTCTTCAAACAGATCTGTGGGGACTGCCCGGCTCTGCTCGGCGAGTTAAGGGGGATGTGGACCTGTTTCAGAGAACCATCGCCGGTCAGGCATATCTTGCTCGTATTCGCTGCCCGATTCTCTACCTGAGCGCAAGCAACGACTTCAATGCCCCGATGGATTTTGTTGAACAAGGGATGGGGCTCGTCCCTCACGAGAACAAACGCACCACCTATGCGCCACATTTGAATCATCGTTTTACACCCGAAACGGAAATCGCACGTCCGCTCTGGTTCGATGCACAACTTCAGCAACGGTTTCAATTTCCGAAATCTCCGGAGGCTGAGTTGATCTTGAACCAACGGAATGGCATTCCGATCTTTCGAGTTAAACCCGACACATCCATGCCGATTGAGCGGGTGGATGTCTACTATGGTTATGAACGCGATCCTCGCAATCGATTCTGGTCAGACGGTTTGGTCGAAGAGGAAGGGGGTGTCTGGGAGGTCGAGTGCCCTGTGTTTGATCTCGACGAGCCGCTGTTCGTCTTTGCGAACGTCTACTATCGACTTGGTGAGCGCGAGCGTCGCATGGGTGATCCAGAGATGTTTGCCCTTAGTGTATCTCGCGCTGCCTATCCTGATGCGTTGCGTGGCGCAAAAGTGAAAGCTACGGAGGAACAACACCGTTTGATTGATGATTTCGCTCGTGGCTTTCACGATTGGTATTCGCTGAATGCCAACAATCGGCACCACTGGTTGTTCTCAACCCGTAAGTTGGCCGACCCGCGCTGGGAAGCCCCGCTCAATGCGAAACTCGCCCTCGAGATCGAAACAACCGAAGCCCTCAACACACTTGCGGTTCAATTGAAAACAGATGCGTGGCGTGGCTATAGCGGACGTCGGCCCGAAACTTGGACGGCGTTGGTTCCACTTGCCAAAGCAGGTCGCCAGCGTGTTGAACTGGCCGTGAACGCATTTACCAATGCGTCGGGCCAAACGCTCGACGACTGGTATGGGGTGACTGAGCTTATCCTACAACCCGGATCGAAGTCGGAGGACGCATCCTCAAAAGATGTCACGTCGTGGAATGGTGAAGTCCCCAAATTCTTTGAACTACGTTGGATTGGTGGTGAACCAGTGCAAAGGCCGAAAGCCTACCTTTCATTAGAGCTACGTGCCGACGGTGGACTTGACTAAGTCGAGTTTTAGTAGGCGATCAAGGACTCCATTCGGCGAGAACAGATGGACGACGATGCGAGCAAGCCGGATTATTACCGTGCGACGCCCCTTTATTCACAGATTTGTATTAACTCGCTCTGTAAAGTCTGGCTTGCCGTCCGAACCGCTCTTCGCGTAACTTAACTCTTGTTAATGACCTCGAAATTGAATCGAAAAAAGTAAACTTTAGACAAGATATCAACATGGCTACCCAAGATACCTGCTGCACCATTGTTCCTTACTTCAAAATCCATGAAGGACAACTCGACGCCTTCAAGAACCTTTGTGAGGCATTTGTCGAGCGCACCTCTACTGAATCAAAATGTTTATACTATGGTTTCAGTTTTATTGAAGATCAGGCGCATTGCAGAGAAGGTTATGAAGATGCGGAAGGTGTGTTAGCACATCTCAAAAATGTTGAACCTCTTCTGGGAGAAGCCGTCAAGATTGCCGATATCACCCGGCTTGAAATTCACGGCCCGGAAGCAGAAGTGGCAAAACTGCGTGAACCACTTGCAGAATTGAATCCGCAGTTTTTTGTGCTGGAATATGGTTTTCGGCGATGACAGCATCTCGAATTTAAGGAGATGACTGAGCCATCGTGTCTTTCCTTAGCTGGAACCATTCAGTTGGGAATCCGC
>CAYPZD010000033.1:28202-50004 GCA_964415055.1 uncultured Verrucomicrobiota bacterium
GATGACTGAGCCATCGTGTCTTTCCTTAGCTGGAACCATTCAGTTGGGAATCCGCGGATAAACTGCTTAGACACGGCATAGTGTTTCCAGTCTGTAATGCCTATGAAAGTAACATGCATTCTTGAGTTAGCTTGTCTTCTTGCAATGATCCAGACCCAGATGCTGTGCGCGGCCAGCGAGACATTACATGACAACCCAATTCAGGTGCAACGAGAGTTCTATCATACGGGCATCATCCAGTCGGTCCATTTGGCAATCTCTCCCGCAGACAAACGCCGCATGTTAGAAGCACTGCCCGAGTGCATCTACGTGCCTGCGTCTTTTCAATGGCGTGATGTGGTTTTGGAAAACGTGGCTGTTCGCTTCAAGGGCAACAGTTCTTCGAATCCGCATCAACAGCACAAACGCAGTTATTTGGTTCGTTTCGACAAATACGAAAAGAGCAAAAGATTCATCGGACTTCGCCGAGTTTCCTTCGATAATGGCGTGCAGTTTGGGAGCCTTTTCAGTGAACCCATCATCACAGAGATCCTGCGTGCGGAAGGTATCAAGACGCATCGCTGCAATTATGCAAAAGTCTATGTGAACGATGAATGCCAAGGTGTCTTTGTCAACGTAGAACGTATTGATGAATCATTTTTAGAGCACCATTTTCCCGACTCAAGTGGTGGCCTTTGGAAAAATGATTTAGGAGGTCCTGGTGGTGATTTGCAATTTTTCAGCGACGACCCCAAAAGTTACGAAAAAGCTTTCGAGGCAAAAAACAAAACAGCGAAAAACAGAGAGCAGCTTGTAGCTTTTATCAAGCGAATCAACCAGACTCCCAACGCTGATTTCCTTTCAATGCTGGATTCCAATATGGAGGTGGACGCTTTCTTACGTGTGACAGCGGTGATGCTCTTGTCCGGTGCCTTCGATCAACTGACAGGCTGGGGGCCTCATAATTTCTATCTTTATCAAGAAACGAAACAGAATCGCTGGCATTATCTGCCATGGGATCTTGACGTTGGCTTTTGTGAAATCGCGTTCGGCCATGTCTACGTCATTGATGACTGGAACGCAGCGTGGCCTGTTCCTATCGGACGCAACATTCCACTCTTGGATCGCATTATTGCGAATCCAATTTTACTTGAACGTTACCGAGCCATTGCCACAGAAATCCTTGAAAAACACTTTGAACCGAATCACCTCTGTCATCTCATCGACAAAAAATACGGCCTGATAAAGACTGATCTTCAGACGGATCCCTTTCCTCATCGGCGAGCCACCGTTCCAAGCGACAAAAATTTCGATGACATTGTTGTTTCAATGAAATCCTTTGTGCGCAAACGATACACCACTGCAAAGCGGCAACTGCAGGATCCTGGACAAAAACCCGAACCAGTTGATCGGCCAGGTCAACACCCGCAAGGAATACCGCCCCAAATGGCATCCCGAATTCAACTTTTACAACAAAGTGCTCAAATCATGCAGGGTAAAATGCAGCAATTGCAGCATAAAATGCAGCAATTGGGAAGATTGATTCAGCAAAAGAAATTCGATCAAGCCGACAAGATAATTGATGAGGCGTTAGAGCTCACAAAGTAAATCAAGTGACTTATTTTCCGTTGATCGACATTTACAGGGGGCAAACCTCTCATTTTTGCACAGACTTAAGGAATTCATCCAGAGTTTCTTCCTTCATTTCGACCAGGTGCTCGCTTGCGGGGAAGGTTCCTTCGTTGACGTCCTGGACGTATTCTTTGAACGCCGCGATGCGTTCCTGCTGTAGTCTGTCGTGCTCTGCTTTGAAGTTCCGGTAGGCTTTGGCATGGCGGGGCAGGCGTTCGTCATAATCGCCTAAAATATCATCCGAGAAAAGAAACTGGGTATCGCAACCTGAGCCCGATCCGAGGGACATCAGGAGCATTGGGGTCTTGGAGGACAGCCAGCTCGCGAGTTGATGCGGCACGCATTCCAACTCCGCCGCGTAGGCGCCCGCGCTCTCAAGTTCCTTCATTTGAGTGTAAAGTTTCTTTGCCTCCTCTGCCGTTTTCCCTATCGCTCGATAGTTGGTCCAGGTGACATGCCTGGGAATCATTCCGAGATGTCCAACCACCGGTATTCTCTCGCGTGCCATGCCTTCGATGATGTGTGGACTCGCCGAGCAGTAAACGGAGCTTGCGCCGCTCTCAAGTGCTTTAAATGCGATACGGATGGCTTCTTCCTGCGTGGCCATGCCGTGCGGCGTGGCACAAGACAGAAAGCTGTTGGGTGCCGCAGCAACCAGCAACGGCAATCTTGCCTGCGCCTCCGGGGAGTCGAAACTGCAACTCATCAGATCAATTCCCGCCTCTTCGGCCGCCGCCGCTTCTTCGGGTGATTTAACATGAATATGGGTCAGGCAACGTTTGCCTTTGAGTTTCTGAAGTTCATAGACCGTGTATTTCTTTCGAGGACGGAGCATGGAGGCCAGCGTAATGATCTCCGGCTACGATTCAAGTCCGATTAGGGCGCTATCCTGCATCAGCTGAACTTGCTTTAGGATTCTAAGATGAAGTTTTGACCAGTAATTACCCAATTAATCAGTATTTCGGGAAAATGTCCGGTGTCGGGAATCGGTCGTCATAGCCTGGGTTGAACAGGTATTCTTCCCGGGGTATTTGCATTTTGGGCCAGCTCTGCGGCCGGATACGGATGACTCTTCCGGGACGAATGCCTTCGATGATCAGATCGGTGTCAAACTGGATCTGAATGCCGCTGCTGCCGATGGGGACTTTACCCGTTGCGCGAGTGACATGAAGAATGGTGCCATTGGAGGCCATGTGCCCCGGACCGTAGTGGCCGGCTGTGTGCTTCAGGGTGTTTTCAGCTCCGTTCATTTGTGCTGCGACTCCTTTGCGGAAGTCGTCGTACAGCGTGGGATCCATTCCTCCGAAGAGCGTGGCACTGACGGTGGCGCGTCCGAATTTGCCATACTCGACGGAATCGACCCAGCCCGGCATCCAACGGCTGCGGATGAAGGTTTTGTGTGTTTCGGTCTGAAATTCGGCGGCATTATGGATGGCTGCTTCGTCCAGCCAGATATCCGAAATGTGGAAGCGCGTGAAGGCTCCACTCAGTCCATCACCTGGCGCCGGTCTCCAGGTGATCCCCAGTAAGACTGCTTGCCCGTCGAGATCTCTTATACCAGTGGCTGGCCATGTTCCTTCGGTGATCATGTCCCCGACCCGAATTCGCTCCCGTCCGCGCCAAATACGAGTTGCGGCATCGAAGGTCAAGTTTTCGTCGTCAACGTTGTTGTTACCTCCGGTCTTCCGTTCACGGCGGGCGATGATTTTGCCGGCGTTGTTCTCGATCTCCAATGTTTTCAACTTCCAAACCTTGCCTTCCCGAAGGCAGTGACTGGGCTCGTCTTCAAGAAGTAGTATGTGGTTCTCGGCCGGTGCAGTTCCTGTTCCACGATAATGTCCGACGTCCTTATCTTTGTGGTCGACCGGCAAAACGGGAACGGCGGAGATGTTCGGATCCGGTGGGAGAAAACCCAGGACGTGCATCACGGTGCCGAGCGGGACGTCGCGCAGATCCGCCGGCGCACCGTGATACCGGATGATGCCGTAGGGGAGCATGGCGAAGGGTTGTGGATCATTTCGGTAAAACTTTCCATCGCCCGCCACACGGAGGCTTCCACGGCGGTTGGGGTGATCCACGAACACCAGTTCACCGTGGTAAGCGTGTGCTTTTTCCATCGGGGGGAATGTTCCGGCTTTCGGGCGAAAAATCTTTGGTTTGGGCTCCATGCCCGGTTCGTCTGCGTTGGTCATCGCATGGAGGATGATCGCGCAGGCAAGGGCCATGAAACACGGATTTAAAAGCGAATGAATGGGGTTGGTGTGTTGTAAACGCATTAGTATTTCGGAAAGATGGCAGGGGTGGGGAAGCGATCTTCGAGCTTGCTGCTGTCGCCGATGAATTCCTCCCGAGGAAGGTTGACTTGCGGCCAACTGGCAGGACAGACACGAATGATCCGTCCGGGACGGATTCCTTCAATGATAAGATCGGTCGCTATACGAACCTGAATGCCGCTGCTGCCCAGAGGAGGTTTTCCTTTGGTTCGCGTCACCTCGAGGATGGTTCCGCGTGAAGCCATGTGGGAGGGACCGTAATCGCCACCCGCGTGTTTCAGTGTGTTTTCGACTCCGTTCATCATGGCGGAAACATCTTTGCTGAAATCGGCGTAAAGTGAGTCGTCCATGCCGCCAAACAAGGTTGCCGTCACAGTGGCGTGACCAAACTTGCCGTATTCGACCGTATCGACCCAGGCGGGCATCCAGCGACTTCGGATGAAGGCGTTGTGGGTTTCAGTCTGGACTTGTGCCGCGCGTTGCATCGCCAAGTCATCCAGCCAAACATCCGAAATGTGAAAGCGGGTAAAAATTCCCTCAGGTGTGGGTTTCCAGGTGATCCCGATCAGGACGGACTGGGCTTCGAGAGATTTCTTTCCGCTGGCAGGCCAGGTTCCCTCGGCGATCAGATCCTGAACGACAAGATGTTCGCGTCCACGCCAAAACCGTGTGGCGGCGTCGAAGGTCAGTTTTTCATGCTCGTTTTCGTTGTCGCCTTCTTGCTTGCCAACTCGGCTGGCGATGATCATGCCCTGGTTGTTATGGATGTCCACTTCCTTGAGTTTCCAGACCATGCCCTCGCGCTGACAGCGACTGGGTTCGTCTTCAAGGAGCAGGACGTGATTTTCGGCCGGGAAGATGCCCGCGCCCCGGTTGTGGTTGGCGTCCTTCTTTCCACTATCCACCGGCAATACGGGTACGGCGGAGATACTGGGATCCGGCGGGAGGAAGGCCCGGACGTGCAGCACCGTGCCCAGCGGGATATCCCGAAGATTGGCCGGCGCTCCATGATAACGAATGATACCATAAGGCAGCATGGCGAAAGGGTGCGGATCGTTGCGGAAAAACATACCGTTGCCCTGCACGCGTATGCTGCCGCGCCGGTTTGCATGGTCTACGAAAATCAGTTCACCCCGGTAGGCGTGCGCTTTTTCCAACGGAGGAAACTCTCCCGCCTTGGGGCGAAAAGGGGATTCCGCGGTGAGGGTGAGGGTTGTCAGGAGGGTGAGAATGTAAATCTTACTCTTTATCATAATCATACTCTTAATCCTAATTGCTAATACCTAACAACTAACAGCTAACAGCTAACAGCTAAAACCTAATAACTAACAACTAACAACTAACAACTAAAACCTAACCCCCAACCACCCCATTGCTATCCCCAAACCGATCCGTCTCAACCCCCATGCGCTGCGCCATCAGAAGCAAAAGATTGCTCATATGGGCATCCGTATTCACGGGACGACCACAGATCTGATAATGCGCGGATGTGAGCGCACCGTCCGCATCAAGCGAATAACCTTTGAAATCCTTGGCCTCGCGGTTGAAATCCAGATGGCTGCCATGTTTCAAGCCGAGATCCGAACCACCAGCGAGCACCAGCGGAAGATTGGCATTGCCGTGACTGTGACCATAGCACATGCCGCTGCCGAAAAGGGACATGGTGGAATTGAGTAGCGGTTTGCCGTTGAGGTCCTTCGTGTTTTTCAGTCTCGTGAGGAAGTAACTGAATTGCTCTATCGCAAAGGTGTCATAATTCGTGAGTTTTTCCATGTAACCGGCATCGCCTCCGTGATGGCTTAATTGATGGCGTGACTCAGTGATGCCGATCTCCGGGATGGAGAAAGCATCACCTTCGCCGCCCAGACTGAAAGTGGCCACGCGGGTCACATCCGTTTGAAAGGCGAGGACCATGAGGTCGTAGACGGTGCGGAAATACTCGCCCGCCTGGGTTTGTGGAATGTCACGGTTGGTGCGTTTGCGGTCGGCTACGGAGATTTCGGGAAGTGGCGTGTCGAGCCATGCATCGGCGCGTCGGGTTCGGATCTCCGCCTCCCGTACGGAGGTGAGGTATTGTTCGAGGCGGCCCTTGTCCTCCACGCCCATTTTTTTTTCCAAACGCCGCACTTCGGCCAGGTTGTCATCGAGAATGCTGGCTTTGCGACGAAGGGATTTTCGTTGGGCTTCGACACCTCCTTTCGGTGCTTCAAACAAGGTGGCAAAGATCTGACTGCAACGTCGCAGAGCGGGCAATTGCACGCCATCTGCGGTCCATGCCAGTGATCCCTGCGTAAGCGCAATTTCCATCGAGGGATAGCGGGTGTGTTGCGCTGTGACTTCTGCCATCTTCTGATCCACTGAGATGGTGTTGCGATCCGAGGGGCCGAGCCTTCCGCCGGTCAGGAAGACATCGATGCAGTTGTGATGATGCCCAAGGGCGCCCGGATGATGCAGGCCGCTGATGGGTGTGATGACATCGCGGTGTTTTTCGAGTGGTTTGAGTGACTTGGAAAACTGGTAATCCTTCCCAGGTGTCAGGATCTGGTAGTTCAGCGAATGAACCCCATTGGCAAGGTAGATGAAAGCACTACGTTTGGGAGAAACCGTGGCTTGCTCTGCCGCCCGAAGCGGAATCATGCATTCCAACATGGGGAGGGAGATACAGGCGCCCATGGCGCGTAGGGCGTGACGGCGGTCGATTCGCCAGGATTGGGAGAGGATGTTCATAGTTGTTAGTTGTTAGGTGTTAGCTATTAGCTTTTAGTAGTTAGGTTTTAGGTGGTAGCTTTGTGCTTTTGGTTCTTAGTTTTTGGATGAAGGTGTTGAGCATGCGTTTGATTTGGATGAGTTCATTGTTTGTTGTTTTGTATGCGTTTGATGGGAGGTAATTCAGGTCGTTTGCCAGGAGGAGTTGTTATTCCAGTTCGGAGGCGGAACCCATGGCTTTGTCGAGGAATCTGGCGAAGTCTTTTTCCGTGTTCCGGCCACAACTTTCCGCGATATTGGTTGGAATCGAAGAAGCCGACCGACGCATCTGTCGGACAATCCCATAGATTTCCACCTTGGGAAAGCTTTGCGTGATACGGTAAATATCCAGAGCAAGCCCATGCGACCGAACCCAAATCTGTAATTTCCTAAAATCTCTCATCCCACAAACAAACTAAAAACTAAAACCAAACCGATAAAACCCAAGTCCTAACAGCTAACAACTAAAAGCCATCCCCTCACCGCTTCCTCATCAATTCCGACACAGCCACCGCCCGAATGATATCCTTCACACGGTAATCGTGTATTTTCGCTACGGCCTGGATGGCTTTGAGATCATCTTGGTCGTCTACGGTTAATACGCGGCGCAGGGCGTAGGTGGACAGGTGTTCGATAAAAGCTTGAGCGATTCGGTCGCGGTCATTGAGGAGTATCTGCTTGAATTCATCGGCGCCATTGAAGGACCGTCCATCGGGCATGACGCTCGAGGCATCCACCAAGGGATCTTCGCCCTTGCCTTTGGGGACCCGTTCTCGTTCGCGCCATTGGCCGATCGCGTCGTAGTGGTCCCAGGCAAAGCCCAGGGGATCGATGTTTGCGTGGCATGAGGCGCAATTTGTGTCGGTGGCGTGCACTTCCAGTCTTTGACGGACGGTTACCTTGTCCCCCTCAGGTGGAACGGGCTCGATGGGATCTACATTCGCCGGGGGAGGGGGCGGTGTTTTGTTGAAAATCGCTTCGCTCAGCCAAACCCCTCGGTGGACAGGGCGGTGGCGTGTGCCGTCCGAGGTCAATCCGAGCACAGCGCCCATCGTAAGGAGGCCGCCGCGACGATGTTCCGGTTTGAGGGACATACGCTGGAAGTCGCCGGTTTTCGGCTCGGGCAGTCCGTAGAAATCACAGAGTCGGGCATTGGCCATGGTCCAGTCGGAATCAATGAAATGATCGATGGAGAGATTTTTCGCAAGCATCTCACGAAAAAACTCCACTGGCTCGGCCCGCATACTCGTCTCAAGCCAATCGTCGTAGACCGGGTAGAGGCCACGGTCTGGGGGGAACATGCCGACTCGGTGCAGTTGCAGCCATTGCCGCGAGAAGTCGTCGATAAAACGGTTGATCCGATCGTCCGTCAACATCCGGTCCACCTCCTTCCTGAGTCCGTCGCCGTTCAAGGCACCTTCTTCTGCCGAGGCGAAGAGTTCCCCATCCGGCATGGAACTCCATAGGAAATACGAGAGCCGCGAGGCAAGTTCCCATTCGGTGAGATGTTCACGTGTGATCGGATCTCCTTCGACCAGATAGATGAAGTGTCTCGATGTCAGCACGCGCAACATGGCTCCCCGCCAAGCATCACTCTTTGTTTCACCGGCTTTGCGGTCGGCGTGATAGGAATCCAGGTAGCGGTTCAGTTCCACGATCTGCACCGGTCGTCTCCAGGCGCGTTCGGCGAAGCGTTGAAGATGCTGAGCGACCACCTCATCAGTCGCGTCATCGGGCGGGATCACGCCTTCGCGTCGGGTTTGTTCTGCTTCCGACACCAGAGGGCCTTCCCATTCAATCCAATCGAGAAGCACCGTGGAAAAAATACCTTTCCCGTTACCATCGAACATTTGTGGTGCGTTGGGATTGAGGAGCAGGGTTTCGCTGCTGTGTGTAAAAGTATAACCACGGCCGAACGCATTGCGAAAAGCGGCACCGCCTCTGCGGTCAACGACATCCGTTGCTACCACGGCGAAATGCAGACCGGTAGGCATCTCGAGAAATACCTCGAATTCGTAAATACCGGGATCATCTTCCGGTGCAGTGATGTCAAATTCGATCAACCCATCGACGGTTTCCTCACTGGTTCGTAAACCGATGCTGAGGTGGGCAGGTTGACCACCGGGTGGTCGGATGCCGCTGGCCTGAAGTCGGAGGCGGTAGAGACCGCTTTGTTCCGGACCAGGTCTTCCAAACCAGTGGGCCTGAAAGGCGCTCTGAACGCGACCTGGAAAAAGCAGATAACGCAACGGGCGCTTGATGCCAAAACGTTCCAGGGCTTCCATCTCTTCCTTACCCCCTCCATAACCCAACTCCGCTGCCGTCTTCCGGACCTTGCGAGATTCGTCAACAACGGCGGGAAAGGCACGGTCCAAAACAAGTTCTGCGGCTCGGTAATATCGATCGACATGCGATGGCGAGAGAGACAATTCCGAACCGATGCGTTCGAATCCGTGCCAAAGGGTGTCCTCATTCAATTCGCCCGGTTTGGTCGGATCATAACGCACACCGAGCAGATCGTAGACTGTGTTCTGGTATTCCTTTCGGCTCAGACGATAATGTGCCACCGGCGGTCGTGCGGCCATTCGCGCAGCCTTGCCTTCCTTCAGACGGGTGTCCAGTGCCGCAACGAAGCTTGCGATTTCGTCCTGTTCTGGCCGCGGCTCGTCTTCAGGAGGCATCTCGCCACTGTTCACCTTTTCGATGATTTCCGCCCAGACATGGGCATCTTCGCCCAATCGAAATTGGCGCGAGAGCTGGTCAATTCGCAGGTCGCCTTTTTCCTTATCCGGGCCGTGACAACTGATACAATGTGCTTTCAAAAAACTCTCGAACGGTTCCGAGGCTGAAATCACCGCCGCCCAAGTAAACAATACGAGGACGGTGATAAATAATCTCTTCATGGTCATGCTGGTTTGGTTTCAGCACATGTTGATTCTTTTCGTGAACCTACTCAAGTCTGCTCTTTTAAAAAGTGGATCGTTGACGGGGCAGTGGGGGCACCAAAGAGTCCACATATTCATTTAAGATTTTGAATCCCAATACGCGCTCGCGAACCCGCGGCAGCGGGTCTCTTCTGCTTTTTCAGTAGTCATCACTTATCGTGAAAGCTGGAATCACTGAATTCGATCCATGATTGAACCATATAATATCGTCGGGAGGCCATTGGTTCTTGATTCTGATTCCGTTTTCATCGTCTCCATTAAATCCAACAGAGTACAGCTGGAATCCGTCCGTTCCTGTCGTTTTGTATTTCAGTGGTGTTCCGGATGCCAAATCTACAGGATTGGATGGAAAATAGTCAGGAACCAAAGAATCCAATCGATTTTGATATTGACCATTACGCAGCCTGTACCGTTCCAATGCAATGGAAACTTTGGCAAGTTGTAATCGGATTTCCATGTGTTTTACCATGCTCCAAAGACTTTCAAAACGTGGTATCGCTGGTTCATGGAGCAATCCAAATTTCTTGATGGCTTGTTTCCGGTTTAGGCCTTTCGTGACATCGGTTGGTTGATTGTAAGGCTCCAATGATGAATTTTCTGCCAATGCGTCCAATTGTTCCAAGGTGTGATGATAGGCTGGGAGGCACAGTCGCAATTGCCTGTTTAAAAAAGCCTGAAACGGTTCCGTCAGGATGATGTCGGCGATCCAATTCAGGTGCGTATTGTCAGGTGCAGGCAAAAGTGTGTCCATGGCGTCGGATATCAATAGAATTAGCGGGTTATCCGAATTGGGCGAAAAATACGGCCTGTTGTGGGAGTTTAAATTAAAAACTATAGCCCAAGCATCCCAAGCTTCGCTCCAGGAAAGGTTGGGCATTCGACTGTATTTTTCATAGCTCTTCAATGTGTGGCCTCGATAGCAATGCTCCATTATCTCTGGAGGTTTGATGGTTTCGATGATGCTTTGCATTTCCTTCCACTGATCTTCCGTCCAAATGTGGTAAGATTGAGCGCCCGCAAGGGCTCCCAAGGCTTGGTATAGCATCGAACTTTGATCTATGATGAACCTTGGTTCATTTGAGCTTGGAAGCTCCCGCAACTTAAAGGCTAACGTTGCATCAGCAAACGATGCCTGAGCATCCCTTAGCATTGAGTGGAATACGCTCCGAGTGCTTGCGGTTTTTATTAACTGACTCAGCAGCGTTGTGTGAACATATGAGATCCACTTATTTGAAGGATGATCCTGAAAAGGGTAATCCGTTTTTGGGAGAGAAACGGCATCATGCAAATCATCCCAATCCGGCTGCATTTTCTTGAACAACTTCGACACATGTTCAAGTACGTCTGACGCTGTTTGAGGAAGATCCTCTTTATTTCTGAATGGATTATCCTCCAGCATATGATTGACGGCCAGGGCATGAAGGTTATGGAGAACCGGAGTGTATGTTCGGATGATTTTGGGATCAATGCCTTCGTAAATGACAGAATACCTGTTCTCGGGAAGCATGAGCGAACGATAGTTTTCGTCGATGCATTCTAGCTGCCACTTGTCCATTCCATCCGAGTTGAAAGTGGGTGGCGGAACGGCCGGTGAAAAGAAAGGGTGATTCCACACATGATGTTCCGTGAGTTCGGAACTGTTGCGACCACTGATAGGCTGCAGTAATTCCATGGATGGCGCCAGGGACTGTTTCGCCTGCTCAAGACGATTCTTCTCCAGCGTGTTTGACAAATGCCCTCCGGAAAACCAGGTAGCCACGGCCGCCAGAACACAACCCGGCGCCAGAAAACGACCGGGAATCTTTTTTCGGATCAAATAAATGGCTGCCAAGGGAGTTGTTAGAGGGATAACTGCAAGTAGGGATGAATGCTGGTTTTTTCTAGCCAGAACAACCGTCTTAAACCAGGCAGTGAGGCACAAAAGCAGGACGACAACACCGGTCAAAAGCAATCCAGGCGGAAACTGTCCGGCTAAATCTATCAAATTGCTATCAGGGTTCATATTCAGAAGGCCTTTTCGATGTTGATTACAACGTTGTCCAATATAATCGGTTATGTGACTTGTTGGATTGAGTGGTTTTGATACCATCGTTCTAGGGGATGGCGATTTTGAACAAGTTGAATACCTCGCCACAGGACCCCAGTCCGGTTTCATTTCTCGTGACGGGGACGTCCTCAGTTATTTCGGTGTTGAACCCATCACGGATGCCACCGGCGGGGTAAAAACCTTCGCAGCTACAGAAGACCCCGACCTGATTACGGTTTTGGATGGAGGTATTGCCGGTGACGGTAGTTTTTCTATCGAAGGGTTTACCTTCGAGAATGTTGAGTTTACCAATGCATCCACCATAACCAGCTTGACCATTGACGGGTTGGGTGGCGATGACATCATCGATGTTCAGGCCTTGGACAGTAATTTTAAGGGCGATCTTCTGATCCAGGGAAACCTGGGGCGAGATGAAGTCAAGTTAACCGCACCTGCATTGGATCCATGGAATCCGACCTTGCTGGAAGATGCTGACTTCGCTCCAGGAGCGATTCTGCCGGTGGGAACTGATGTCGTCTGGACCTATTTGATTTCCAATGGTGGCACCAGTGACCTGGTCCTGGATGCCATTGTAGACGATGCTGGAACTCCGTTAGACGTAAGTGACGATTTTGTTCCTGTCGGGGAATTGGATGCCAATGGATTCAACATTGGGGATGCCAATCAGGACGGACGATTGAATCCAAATGAAACCTGGTTGTTTACATCTGATGTGAATGGTGAGGCGCGGTATCAGGCGAGTCCCGGGCAGTATGTCAATGCCGTGACGGTGATAGCCGAAGAATTGCAGACCCAGCAGACTTATATTGATTCCGACTTGAACCACCATGTCGTCGGACCTCCGGAAATTGATATTGAAAAAGGCATTGCCTTCCCAGTGACCAATAAAGGTAACAACGGAGTCGGCAACGGCGAAGACCCACAACCCCCGGGCGAACCGCCGATCAACGACGGGGAAGGAACCTCTCCCGGCAATCCGGGGAATACTGGTAACGGCAAAGGGAAAAAAGGGTAACCATGCGGCATTACAGGGAGTTTGTTGAACGCCCCAAAAATGTAAATATGCATAGTCCCGCACCGTCTCGGTCAAAAAGTGTTGGGAACTGTTGGAAATTCCAACAGTCAAGTGTTGGAAATCCTGCTAATTTTATATTATCAGGAGAAGTGGCCGTAATTCCCAGTTGTTGACAGGATTACTATTGACAGTAAGTGCTCGTAAGATATTCTTACCTCCGTGACTACGGTAATGTCCCAAAAAGGTCAAGTCGTGCTTCCGGCCTCGGTAAGGGAGGCGCTCGACCTTCACCCAGGCGATGACTTTGAAATCGTCCTTGAGGATGATGGATCGATCATCCTTCGGAGAGTTTCCAAGCCCCCAAACGCAGGGCTGATTGACCACCTTCTGAACGCTCCTGGCGATTTGGAAATTCCCGAACGCGCTCGAGATTTCGCGGCACCTCCTAACTTCGAAGAATGAGATGCCTTCCTACCTCGTTGATACAAATATATGGAGCGAGGCTCTGAAGAAGAATCCCAATCCTCGTGTTGTTGAATGGCTCAGGATGCATGAGGCATCGCTTTATGTTTCGACCATTACCATCGGGGAACTGAAGTATGGCATTTCGAGACTAGCGGATGGAAAGCGCAAGACCGCATTCCAAAAATGGCTTTCGGCGTTTACGGATCGTATGAAGGGGCGCGTCGTAAGCTACAACACATCGGTGGCCATTGTTTGGGGGCAGATGCAGGCAAAATGTGAGGCAGCGGGGATTCGGCTAACCAGCTTGGATAGCCTTTTGGAGGCCACCGCGATCCGCTATTCACTGACGCTTGTCACTCGCAATGAGAAAGACTTTCGGCACACTCATGCGAAAGTTGAGAACCCGTTCAATCCGTGAATAGAGATCGTTTGGTGAATGACCTTAGAATCTCGTAATTAGGGGATTTTGTTTTAAAGCGGGATCAAACGAATGGGACGCAGGATACATTGAATGCGGGGAGCGTTTTTGATTGATTAGGAACATGAAATCGTATTGCCAACCGGATCCCAAATCATCGCTTCGTGCAGCTTTGGAGATTTCCAATGCGGACTACTTAAAGGAACTTCTCTCCTTGTTGCCTGGAGTGAAAATGAAGGCGCCGCGTAAAGCAGAACTTGTCGACAAACTCGAACAGTGCCTGCTCAGTTCTTTTGTGGAGGAGTTGTGGAAACGTCTGGATGACCTGCAACAAATGGCGGTGCGTGAGTGCATTCATGACGGAGAGGGCCGGTTCGAAACGGAAGGTTTCCAAGCCAAACACGGAGCGCTTCCCACTTTTGAGGAAGAAGGGAGAAGCCGGTATGCACGTGGACGGCCGACGTTGCTTCGGCTTTTTTTCTATTCGGAATTCAAAGGAGGCAGCAATCCGGACATGATTCCAGATGATCTCCGTGAACGTTTGCTCAAATTCATTCCGGCCCCTCCCAAGGCCAAATTGGAAGTTTTGGATGAGCTTCCCAAAGATTCCGGAGTAACGAAAACGATATGGAAAACAATCACCACAGACGGCAACTTCCTCACGGAGGAGGAAGAGGTTGATTATCCACTGATTCAACGACTCAACGAGCAAGCCGCCCTTCAGGATCTCCGAACAGTTTTGCGGCTGATTGAGCAGGAGAAGATACGTGTCAGCGCCAAGACATGGCGACCCGCAGGCGCCTCAGTCCAATTGCTCGCCAGCCTGTTATATGAGGGAGATTATTATGACATTGAGCCTCCCTCCGATGATTCTGACCCCGCGACGGGGCCGATTAAGTGTTACTCATGGCCCCTGCTGGGGCAGGTTGCACAACTGGCCAAAGTGAGTGGCAGTAAACTGCAACTTACCAAAAAGGGGAGAGCCGCCCTGAGCGCCGCTCCTGAGGAAATACTCAGTGAAATTTGGAGCGATTGGTTGAAGACGAAAAAGTTTGACGAGTTTAACCGTATTGATGCCATCAAGGGGCAAAGCGGTAGAGGTCGTAGAAACTTCACGCCGGCTTCAGAACGGCGTTATATCATTGAACGGGCATTGAGCCTTTGTCCGACTGGCAAGTGGGTTGCCATAGAGGAATTTTCACGATTTATGCGTGCAGCTGGATTTCGATTCGAAGTGCATCTTGATCCTTGGAAACTTTACATTTGCGAAGCGCAATATGGAAGCCTTGGGTATAGAGGGAGTCATGAGTGGAACATTCTCCAGGAAAGATATCTGCTTTGTTTGCTTTTCGAATACGCCGCTCCTTTGGGACTCATTGATCTGGCTTACATAAGACCCGATGGCGCTCGAGGTGATTTCAGAAATATGTGGGGAACGGATGACCTTTGCTATTTGAGTCGATACGACGGGTTAAGGCACTTTCGTTTAACACCTCTGGGAGCCTACATTCTGGGAGAGACAGATAACTGGCAAGGAGCGAAACCTAAGAGTGAAACCACACTGACAGTGTTGCCAACCCGTGTCATCCGACATTCCAGCGGCTTGCTTGCTATGGATGATCTTCTCCAAATCGAAAACTTTGCAGAAAAGATCGGGGAGGGAGAGTGGCAGTTGAATGAGGTGTCCGCTTTAAAATCCATCGAAAATGGCGCCGACGTGAATCAATTTCGTGCCTTTTTGGAGGGATACGATCCACAACCGTTACCTGAGAAGGTTGAGAGTTTTCTATCCGATTTGGATCGGAAGGGCCGTGCCTGTGTCAACAAAGGAACTGTTTATCTGATTGAGTGCGATTCTGTGGAAACTGCCGACACGATTGCCTCCAACGCACGAACACGCAAATACTGTCAGCGCACAGGAGAAAAGGGACTGGTGGTTCCAGTCGAAAAGGAAAAGGTATTTCGTTCCGCGCTGAATTCAATTGGATTTGGAATGCCCTTGGCGTGATGGTTGCCATTGGCAGTTTCCACCTTCTGGCGAAGGCAGCTACCTATTCTCACTATCCATGCTGGCTGAATTGCTCTGGGGTTATATTGACTGCTGTTTCCAGCGTTTACGGGCTTTATCGGCAAATAATTCAGGTTGGTTTTCAAGACTTCCATGCGGGTACTCTGATTGGGTGTTGTTCGGCCCAAAATAATTTCCAGAGATCATTCTACGATGTGTGCCGCGCGCCCCGAAGATCTGTTTGGATGTGTTCGTAGAAACGAGCTTCCAGGTCGTCCGTTTGCCCGATGTAGAACCTGCCTGCCGGATTTTGAAGGATATAGACCCAGAACATGACTCGGAAAGTGGAGCCAGCTGTCGGATTCGAACCGACGACCGACGGTTTACAAAACCGCAGCGCATCTGAATCTACTATTTCTCGAACCCGTTGGTATTTATGTTATAACCTCTTTTGCATGGGTTTACATAATTCTAAGGTGTGTACTCAATGCGAACATAAACGCACAAACCCGCAATAAAAGGCTCTATTTATGTCAATAAAATGTCAATGCAGAACGCTCGTGTGAGCCTATTTCCCGGCATCCACCTTTCCTTACTGTATGGAATGAGCTAGTGATCCAACTTTATAGTGGAAAATATGATAGGATCATATGTTGCCTCAAGCCTACTTGTCCGCTTGTCGGGTCGAACTATCCAAAACCTGAGTCACCGAGTTGATTTGCAGTATTTGATGCCCCTGCTTTGAACTATTAACTGAGTCTGTGATCGTGCGTTCTGCTCTTTTAGACAACAATTCCAACGCTCGCTCACGTTTCAGAATCCCGTCCATCTGCCGGGGCATGGGCAGGTTTCTAATGCGCTGTAAGGTTTCCAAGACATCCTGCCCCATTAACCGCTGATATTCCTCAGGGATTGCTTCATCTGGGGTGATCTCTGTCATCTGCCATCCAGTATCGTTTGGACTGTCCCATTGGTAGCGTCGTTTCCATTCCCTGACTGTGCCTGGACGCACGTCTAGGAGCTGGCCGATTTCCTCTGAGGTATGGCCTTCTTCAAGGAGCTCCTTCGCCTGCTTTCTTATTGATAAACCTATCTTTTTCATGGGTTTATAATGCCAAATGCAGTGGCTTAATTCAACGGAATCCCATGCTTTATCCGAGCGATTCTGGATATTCCAAGCGGGGCTAGCGAGCACTTTTTCCACTTCATGTTGTTCCAGGGGGTGTTTATTTTCCCAATATGGGTTTATTTGTACTGTTTTTTTTAATAAAAGTCGGAAACTTAGTCCCTAGCTCCCTGGGGATGGGCAGGACCCTTGGAACTATCGCAATGGGAGAAACTGTATTGGTGGAAGGGGCTTGGAATTTCCAGTCAGGACAGGTTCGATTCATCGTTTGGGTGGTGGACAATAGATCTGTTTATGTTTTAATCAATGTCCAACCTCCTCAAGCGTAGCAGGGTGCGTTGCCCAAAATGGTGAAATTTCACAGTTGATGGCAGAAGCACCCAATTGTATCTGGCGGACTTCGGTCAATTTTCTTCGGGCCTCTCCCTCTCGTAACATACAGTGGACGTTTTTTGATTTAAATCTCTTGAAGAGAATATCAATTGCGATTTGATCGCAGCTTGCGGATTGCTTGCTGGAGTTCGTTGAAGGTGAGGGCCCCATCTCCGTTCATGTCGGCGGAGTTAAATAAGTTGTCTGGATCGGCTGTGCGCTGAGCGGCCTGGGACTTGGTAAACTCGGCGCGGGAGAGTTCGCCATTACCGTCGACGTCGACTATTTGAAAACGCTTCTGGGCATCGTTCATTGCTTGTTTTCGCTTTGCAAACGGACGGTCGCTCTGCGGGCTGGCACAGCCAACGATTATCAAGGTGTATAGTAAGGGGAGTAGTGATTTCATTCTAGGCTTGAGATGTTAGGGGTGGTGATGACACGGAAGTAATTCTTCTGCTTTCCGTTGGGTACAATGGGTATGACCGTGTAACCGTAGTTTGCAGAAGAATGAGTGGTTGGGGAATATGGATTCCAGTTTAAGAGATCGTCTGAGCGTTCGATCTTCCATGAATCGGAAATCGACTTGTAAAGAAGAGAATAAGTTAGATCCGTATTCTGACGTATCTGCAATGAAGGCACATGCTCGGAGGTTTTAGGATCGAGATGGTTCTGGGAGGTATTCTCGTCGCCCTCGCGGTAGTCGACATAGTTGAATCCCAGAAGATACATCTCGTCTGTGGTCTTCCCTCCCCAGCTGCTTGCCTTCGGCGGCATGTTAGGATTCACGGGATTATCAGCCGTGTTGTCGTAGGTGGCGATAGCATGGATGGTCGAACCTTTGTCAATTTTGATGTATCTGGGAAGGGGGTAGTCTCCCTGCCAGTTGAAATCCCATGAATCGATTTTAAGGAGGTTCTTGCGATTGTCCTCGGGATCGATGGCATAGATTTCCCAGCTTTTCCCCAGCAAATGCATGTGTGGATAGATGCTGATGAGGCTGATGTCGTCGTCCACCTTCCAGATGCCGTGGAAGCGTGAGACTTGGTCGGGGGGTAGCTTGAAGAGTGACCAGCCTTCGAGTCTGCCGCCGAAGCCTTCTCCAAGTTGATCGGCAATATTACCGCGGTTTGCGCCGTTACCGGACTGGCCGAATTCATCGACGAGTTCTTGGACGACGTCGAGACGTTCTGACAAACTGAGAACCGGCGGTTGCATGGTGTCCTCCTCAACCAGATCGAATGGCATGAGCATGCGCGTTTTGAGATAGCGCTCTACAGGCTCGTCGGCGTAGAACAAATTGACGCTTGATTGATCAGAATCCCTCACCGGCCATGGGGCATAGTGTGTTTGCATGAGAATGTCAGCGCCAGCGGGCAGTTTAATACCCACCCCCTTGGGTAAGCGTAAGGGTACTGCGCCGGGTGTGTAGCCGGGGAGTTGGGCATCGGGACGGATGGGGATGCCAAACCCGCCAAAGACTTCGTAACCAGAGAGCGGATCATTAGCATCGTTAAGGCGTGCTTTGCCTGTTGTGTCAAAAGCAAGCAAGCCGTGATGCAAGATGGCGCGGTTGCCAGGTCGGAACTCAACACTGACGAGGTCGCGGTCTTCTGTCAGTCCGGTGGGTAGCACAAAGACGCGGTATTCATCTTCGTTACTCCCCTTGATCGTGTAGGGTTCGGCGACATGCAAGGTGAGGTCGGGTTTGCCCAGGACGCTACCTTCGGCGAACTTGGGCATGGGTGCTTCAAAAGCAGGGTCGCCCTCCGGCATTCCGGCTTCGATCCACTCGGCGATGGTTTCTATCTCTTGATCTGTTAGGCCGCGCTCGCCCAAGAAATTACTGAACTCTCGATCGGGCATCCAAGGTGGCATGTAGCCTTTGCGCGTGACGCTGAGAATGGTGTAAGCCTCGTCTCGCACTTCATTGAAGTTCGTTAGCGGAAATGGGCCGATTTCGCCAGCGCGGTGACAGACGGTGCAGTTGTTGTAGATGATGGGCGAGATGTTCTTGGTGTAGGTGACCGCTTCTTGACCCGCCAGGGGGGGCAGACAAATGAGAGGCAATGTCATTACTGTGATAATCTTTTTATTCATAAACGTGCGTTGGTTAGAATTAAGTGACGGGAATGAGGCAACCGATGGCTTCAGTGCTTTTCGGCTCAACGGCTTCGCCTTTGGTGAGGGCTTCAAGAACGTCGCGGAGATCGTGCGAAGTCGTAACACGGCGGCGTTTGCCGAAGTCGGCGTAGGTGTTGTCGATGCGGCCTCGGTAGAGTGTCTTGCCGTCCCGATCACGGACGACTACTTCCGGGGTCACCTTCGCTCCCAAAAGATTCGCTTTGCTTAGACTTGCATCGGGTTCGATGGCAAAGGGGATGACAAACTTGGCCTTGAAAGCGGCCACGCTTTGCTCCGTGGCTTTTCTATTGGAAACGTAACCGCGAAAGGCGATGCCTTCCTTCGCATAGTGCTCATGGAGTTCAGAGAGCGTCTTGGTATGATATCGGGCAATGGGGCAGTCTTCCTTCAGGAAGACATGTACCGTAGCAACGGGTAGGTCTTTTTTGTCTCCAACAGCAACCGTGGCGAGAAGCAGAAGGAGGGTGGTGATGATCTTCATGCCACCCATACACCTGACTCGAAAAAAGCGTTACAGGCGTTGTCAAATATTATTGATTCTCAGCCTCATGTCTCTCAATCACTCTTTGCAAGAGAGGTAGATCATCCCGCACCGCTTTGCGAAACTGCGAGCGCTGCTCAGGTGTCAGCTCACTGTCGATCTTCCGACGGGTTTCCGTGAGGATCGTCCAGAATTGCGGCCGAAATTGATCGCGCAGGTTTTGGTTTTGCTCGCGGGATTCTGTGAGGATCTGCGCGATCTTTTGGTCTTGTTCGGACGACAGGGAAAGATTGCCAAGGCTCGCCTCGACCCGTTCCGAAAGAATCGATGGCCGTTCGAGCGCGTTGGCCAGCATGTTGCGATAGACTATCCGCGTGCCCATGACACCAGTGATGACGCCTGTTAGGAAGAGCACGACAAAGGCGATAATGAGCTTTGATTTCGTATTCATGGTGTGATGATAGTATCGAATTCAAAATCCCAAGCGCTGGCTAACTCGTCAGTGCCTGCCGTGAGACTGGGGAGACCATTGGTATTCATGATGACCTCCGAGGTTAGAAAGGCCGCAATGACAAAGGCCGCTGCCCAAGCCAGTTTTGGCAAGAGGAAATGGATCATGGTCACATTGTCAGCCGAAGAAGGCGTGACCTGCGACATGACTTGATCGGCAAAAGTCTCCGGCGGCGCGACACTGGGTGCTTCACGAGCGACGCGGAAGAGTTTCTGAAGTTTAGGATCGTTGTCTTTCATAGGGATTCTTGTAGGCGTGTTAGGTTGTTGGCAAGTTTCTGTTTGGCGCGATGGAGGGCGACGCGAATAGTTCCGGCCGCTTTGCCGGTGAGTTCGCTGATCTCTGGCGACGTGCACCCTTCGATCTCAGCCATGGTTAGAATGAGTTGTTCATCCGGGGTGAGATCCGCCATGCAGTGATTCAAAATTTCCCGTGCCTCCATGGCTTCAAGCGGGGTAGAGTCATCTTCCTGTTGAAGCCATTCAAGAGCGCCCTCACCGAGTTGCGAAATCGGCACCTGCTCACGAAATGGCTTCTCGGCACGCACATGATTGAGTGCCGCGTTCGTCGCCATGCGTGACAGCCAGTTTTGAAAAGGTGCTTTCAATGGGTCGAATTTCTTCAGGTGCCGCCAAGCTTTGACAAAGACATCCTGCGCCATGTCCTCCACCCGGCCGCGGTCACGCTCGTAGCGCGAAAGGATAGCAAAGACACGATCTTGGTAGCGCTCGACCAGCTCTCGGAATCGCTCAGGGCGACCCGCTAGGATCGAACGCACGCAGGCGGCATCTTCTTCGGCTATTGCGGACACGTTTCATCTCTCATACACGTTAGAATTCTGAAGTGTTACAACGAATCTTCGCTCCCTACCGCCTATCTGTAGTTTTTAGAATCTCTCTCACGGTAGGATCCGTTTGACCGTCAACTAATAGGTTCTTAGGGGGCGTCACGTATTTACTTGATCATGCTCGACCATCTACGCTCACGATCCGACCTCCTCAAGCGGAGCAGGGTGCGTTGCTGGGGGTGCCCGTTTTTCACAGTTGATGGCAGAAGCACCTACAACCTCTGTAACACTTCCGGTTTATGAAGTGTATGGGATGTATGAGGAAGTCTATTTATAGCTCTCTAGTATTTCTGGCATTCTTGTCGGGTCTCATAGTCGCAGAAAGCTTTCCACAGCGTTTGTCATTGGAGAACTTGTCCTCCCAGGCGATTAAGCTATCGTTGACACTTCCTACACCTTCCAACTACGAACTGCTGCAAACCGAGGATTTTAGTTTATGGAGTGAATTTACTTCGGGAATAGCCAGCGAGAACCCGATTCTGTTCGAGGTTCCAGTGACCTCGAGCCCTCGGTTTTTTCAGGCGCAGTGGTCTATTGATGAGTTTACAATCTCGATTGATGCGCCTCCTTTCCCAATCAAGGTCGGCGATGAGACCACCCTGTTGTCTCAGGCGACTTCAAGAGGTCAGCCAGTATCTGGATTGGGAATGCGTTGGGCAATCGATCGCACAGACATTGCTTCGGTCAATGCAATGACAGGACAGGTCAACGCACTCAGTCCGGGGGTCGCTACAATTACTCTGGAGAGCGAAGACGGGACGCTTGTGACCCGCAAACTTGTTGTTGTCGCTAATCA
>CAYPZD010000034.1:0-13877 GCA_964415055.1 uncultured Verrucomicrobiota bacterium
TCTTTGACGTGCGTGTGTTTTTCAAGACCTATCGGTTTCGCATTAAAAGCAAATCTTCTGAATTTAAAATATTGCAATGATCCGGGCCTGATCTCTGCTCAATCAGCCTCCCATACGTTTTCATCCACCAGTTTTTTTGTGGCCTTTCCTTTCCAGTCCTTGTTGGCAGCCGGGCTTGCTGGGCTGGGGTGAAGGATTTCCGTGGTTTCGATGCCCATGGGTTCGGCGGCTTCGACGGCGCGCTGATGGGCAAAACGTCCGACTCCGATGACTTTTTCGGGTTTCAGGATTTCGAGCACTTTGCAGAGATGGACGGTGCAGGCATCGAAGAGGGATTGCCTGAGTTCGGCCGGGAGTTTGTCAGGCGTTAGATTGCGCCCGGACTCCTCCAAAAACGCCAAAGGGCAGTAGTTGGCGACGAAGTGATCCTTGAAAAATGCTTCCGCTTCTCCATACCGATCTTGAAACAAACCCCACAATCTTTTTCCGCTGACTTCCGAGCGCGGACAGGCGAATCCCTGAATCGGGCGTTTGGGGTGAGTGGCCTTTGGACCGGTTTTGATTTCCTGAATTCCCATCCAATCCCTGACAAAGCTGATTTCGCCGAAAGGCACTGCTGTTTGAACCATGCCGAAGGGCCCGGGGTTCATGCCCAGAAAAATGAATCGTTTGCGGCTGGCGGCAAAGCGTTTAAGGTAGTCCTCGTGTGCGGAACGTCCGTATTGAAGGGGGTTGTACACCCACGCGACGGGAGACGGGAACGACATACGTTCCATGTCCCCGCTAAGGGTGCGTGCCGCTTGAATCATTTTTTTTGCACTTGCCGTTGTCATGAGTTTTCAGCCGGCCGGCAGCATAGGAAACTGAGTGAAGAAAACCAATGAAGATTCTTTTGACGAATGATGACGGGATTGATGCTGAGGGCCTGGAGTGCCTTAAGCAGTCTGTGGAGGGGGAGCTTTACGTAGTGGCTCCGGCAGATCATGTGTCCGAGTGCGGGCACCGCATCACCACCCGTTCAGCACTCAAACTGGAGCAGCGCGGTGAACTGAGTTGGGCCGTGCAGGGTTCGCCCGCTGATTGTGTGCGTGTGGCGGTGAAGCATCTTTATCCTTCCACTACGTTTGACTGGGTATTGTCCGGTGTGAATCAGGGGGGGAATCTTGGTATCGACCTTTATTACTCAGGAACGGCCGCCGCGGCTCGGGAAGCGGCTATATTCGGAATTCGATCCATCGCCTTTTCCCACTACATCAGGCGTGGAGTCGGCCTGGACTGGCAGCAAGCGGGGCGGCGTGTGCGGCGTGTTTGGAAGGCGCTTGGCGAGATACTCCTGGAGCCGGGGCGGTTTTGGAATGTCAATCTGCCGCATTTGGACACCGGATCATCCGAGCCGGAATTACGTTTTTGTGAACCTTGTAAACATCCTTTGCCGGTTGCTTACGCAGGGGATGATGCCGAAGCTGTCTATTGTGGACGGTATCCCGACCGACTGAAGACCAAAGGAAGTGACACCGACCTCTGCTTTGGTGGAGCCATCACTGTTTCCCAGATATCGATCTAAAAAAAGGACGGTTCGAAAACCGTCCTTTTGAAATTGATTCAACTGTATTTTTGGGGGAACTAACCCTCGGTTTTTTCGGCAAGCAGGGCTTCAATCTTGTCTTTCAAGAGAGGGCGCTCCTCATATTCGATGGCTTCCACGAGTTCCCCCTTTTTGTTGACCAGCCACATGGTGGGGACTGAGGTGATGCCAAAGCGTTGTCCGAATGCATTCTGCCACCCTTGACCGTCGAAATATTGCGGCCAGGGCATGTTTTCTTTCTTCACAAAACTTGTCAGTTTGCCTTCCGATTGATCAAAACTGATGCCGATGATTTCAAAGCCCTTTGAGTGAAGGGCTTCGTAAGCGGCTTTGACATTGGGCAATTCTTTTATGCAGGGTCCACACCAGGTAGCCCAGAAATCGATCAGGACGACTTTTCCGTTCATTTTCTGCAAATCGACTTCGCGTCCATCCACCGCGGTGAATTTCAGATCGAGCTTGGAACCCCAAATGCCCAGCCGTTCGGCCAGGCCGCGGGCTGCGGCTTTGATTTGTTCGTTTTCGGCGGTTTCGCTGACTTCCTTGGCAAGTTCGATGCCTTTCTTCCCGCCAAGTTGCTCGGCGATGTACATCAACATCTGAGGGATTTCTTCGTTATCGGGAAATTCCTTTGCCAGTTCACGAACGCCTTTTTCAAATTCCGTTAGCACGGCTTCACGGCCTTCAGCCTGTTTTGCCATGGCTTTGTTTTGGATCATGAGGCTTCGAACCTGGAATTTTTCTGCTTCCGGCAAGTCCAGCTTGAGCAGTGCAGGGGCGGCTTCGACATATCCAAATTCCTGAAGTGCTTTTTGAAGATTTTCTTTTTCAGCAGCCTTTGCATCTTCTGCTTTGGCGTGATCCGCATGGTTGGTGTAGAATTCCCTGGCCAGTTTGGCTGCTTTGAAAGCTTGTTCACCGTTCTCCTTGACAAACTTCTCAACCTCTTCCTGGCTCGGACGATTGGTTTGCCATTCGGCCGGAGGTGCCGCGAGCTGAGCGGTTTCTTCCACTTTTTTCCATAAGTCGTCCGCTTCATCCGAGACGGCTCGTGATGGCATTGCCAGCAGGCCGCAGATGGCGGTCATGGTCAGGCACTTCTTGATACAGGATTTGATGTCTTTCATGTTCTATGATGTTTAGAGCTCTGCGGACCCTATCTTATTCACCGGGAAATGCACCAAGTTTTTTCGTCACAGATTTTTTGCAATCTGCTGCTTTGCATCGAAGCTCCGGCCGGTTATAAGATTCACATGTACTCACGTTTTTCACTTCGATGTTTCGTTTTGACGATACTGCTTCTTTCCTCTTCCATGCTCCACGCAGGAGAGCGTTCGGAACCAACATGGTGGAAGGGTAATCTTCACACGCATTCCTTGTGGAGTGATGGAGATGATTATCCGGAAATGATCATGGATTGGTATAAATCCAACGGATACGATTTCGCGGTCCTTTCCGATCACAACGTGATTCAGATTGGCGAACGATGGTCGAATGTTGCTGCCAACAAGGGAGGAACCACGGCTTACGAGAAGTATGTGGAACGTTTCGGGGCTGAGTGGGTTGATTCACGTATTCAGGAAGGCAAAGTGCAGGTGCGCTTGAAGCCTTTGAGCGAGTATCGCCCTTTGTTCGATGAATCCGGCAAGTTTTTGATCATTCAAAGTGAAGAGCTTTCGGATCGATATCTGACCGCACCCATCCATATCAACGTGACGCACATTCGGGAGCCTATCCAGCCGCAGGGTGGGGATTCCGTGCTGGATGTGATGCAGAACAACATCAACGCCATTCTCGCTCAACGGGAAGCGACCGGCCAACTTCTGATGCCCCATGTCAATCACCCCAATTTTGGATATGCCATTACGGCTGAGGAGTTCATGCAGTTGAGAGGAGAAAAATTCTTCGAAGTTTATAACGGGCATCCTTCCGTGCACAACGAAGGCGATAAAACACACGCCGGTTTGGAGCGGTTTTGGGATATTGTGCTGACCTGGAGATTGGGAGTGTTGGATTTGCCGGTCATGTATGGAATCGCGACGGATGACGCGCATAATTACCACGAACAGCGCATTGGTCTGAGTAATGCCGGGCGGGGATGGGTCATGGTTCGATCCAGAAACCTGACTCCCGAGCACCTGGTTCGAGCCATGGAGGCTGGTGATTTTTATGCTTCTTCCGGTGTGACTTTGAGTTCTGTGGATCATGATTCAAAAGGAATCAGTCTTCGGATCCAGCAAAAGCCTGATGTTTCCTACACAACTTATTTCATTGGAACGCGTCAGGATTTCGATGCCTCACATGAACCCTTTCGTGCGGGTGATGGCAATCCTGTCCGTGTGACCCATCAGTACCACGAGTCGGTGGGACAGGTTCTGGCGCAGGTGAATGGTATTGCGCCTTCCTACACCTTCAAAGGAGATGAAATATACGTGCGCGCCAAGGTTGTTTCCAACAAGCCGATGAGTAATCCTTACAAAGAAGGCGAAACCGAATGTGCCTGGATTCAACCTGTTGTGGTGAATCTGGAGAAATAAAACTTCGACATAAGAAAGGCCTTCCCGTGTGGGAAGGCCTTTTGGAAATCTTATTGAAGAAAGGGAGGTTACTGCCCCTTCAATTGGGTGATGGCGAAGACAACCGCGCCGATCAGGATGACGATGGCGACGGCTCCGATCAGTATGAAGATCTTGTTGACCTTGTTGCTCTTCTTGGCGAACGTCTTGTCATCTTTGGAGACCCCTTTGGAACCTTGTTCGAGGTCGTTTAACTTAACCCCGCCTTGAGGAAGCGTCACGGTCTTGGTAGCCACCGCACTGGAACCTCCTTCATCACCGGCAAAACGCAGCTCAATGGACCCCAGGCGAAGTACTTGCCCCTTGGTTAGAGTTCCCTCGGTGATTTTTTTATCATTAATGAATGTTCCATTGGTCGATCCGAGATCCTTCACTTGAACTGCTTCACCCTTGAGGGATAGTTCGCAGTGATGACTCGACACCGAGCCCTCAGGGATTTGAAAAGAATTATCTTCCGAACGGCCAATGATAATTTTGTCCGCCTTCAATTCCACTGTTTTCCCCGTAAATCCTTCGCTTATAACGACAAGTTTGGCCATATCGGTGTGGTTGACGCAGTCATTATCCTGAGGAAATGACACAAGTCAAACCGTTTTCTGGTTTATCTATTCTTTAACGTTAGCTTCCCTGGGTGCCGATCAAGTCTCTAAATCTTTGAAACAACGGTGTTGAATCATGTGGCCCCGGTGAAGCTTCCGGGTGATACTGAACGCTGAACATGGGTTTGTTGCGATGCCGCAATCCTTCCACGGTCTGGTCGTTCAAATTGATACGATCCACTTCCACATCAGCAGACAGTGAATCGGAATCCAAAGCAAATCCATGGTTCTGGGAGGTGATCTCCACGACTCCCGTGTCCAGATCCTTGACGGGTTGATTTCCGCCCCGGTGCCCGAATTTCATCTTAAATGTCTTGCCCCCCATCGCCTGCCCGAGGATCTGGTGACCCAGGCAGATGCCGAACATCGGATAGCCGTGATCGATCAAATCCTTGACTGTCTGAACAGCGTATCCGACCGCCGAGGGATCTCCCGGGCCGTTGGACAGAAACACGCCTTGCGGGTTCAGTGCTTTGATCTGATCCACTGTGGCGTTGGCGGGCAATACGTGTGTTTTAAATCCATGTTGTCTGAGTCGGCGCAGGATGTTGTATTTCATCCCGAAATCCAGAGCCACGATGTTCATGTCCGCCTCGGGCAGGGGGTGAAAGGATTGTCGTGGATCGGATTTTTCCGTGCCTTGAACCAATCGAAAGTCCCGGCTCAATTCATCCTTTTCATCCCAGAGAAACGGCTCGGCGTGGGTGACTTCCTTGACATAATCGACTCCGACCAATCCCGGCCAGTTCCTGGCCTTTTCGATGGCATCCTCATCTGAAATATCTTCGGTCGAAAGAAAACCATTCATGGAGCCTTCCACTCTCAGCCGCTTGGTCAAGGCTCGTGTGTCGATGCCTTGAATGCCCGGGATGCCATGTTCTTTCAGATAAGAATCCAAGTCGGTGTCGGCTCGCCAGTTGCTGACCACGGGTGACAATTCCCGGACGACAAATCCGGACAGATGGGGTTTGTATGATTCTATATCGGCGGAGTTGACCCCATAATTGCCAATGAGCGGGTAGGTCATGGTCACGATCTGGGCCTTGTAGGAAGGATCCGTCAGGATTTCCTGATAACCGGTCATCGAAGTGTTGAAGCAAACCTCGCCACAAAGCGATGTCTTGGCGCCAAAGGCTTTTCCCCGGAAAACTGACCCGTCCTGTAATGTTAATACCGCATCCATCATTCAAATATCCGAGGGCTCATGCTAGGATTCCCGATTGCTGGGTCAAGATATAATATCCGGTCAAGGCCCCATCGCCACGCAATTCTTGTGAATATGACAACTTGATTCGATCATTTGCTCAATAAAAACCCACTCGGTTCGCGGATTGCCAAACGGCGTGAACTCGTGCAGGATCCCGCATATGAAGCGTGTCGTGATAACGGATTATTTGGAACCACCCGCCAGCATTGAATCAAAAGTGCTCGAAGGTGTGGCCAATGTGGAATGTCTGCTGGCCAAGAACACCCGGGAATTGATGGGTGAGTTGACCGATGCAGATGGTATCATTCTTTGTCACGAGGTTTCCATCACCCGGGAAGTGGTCGAGGAGTTGCACCAATGCAAAGCCGTCGTCCGATGTGGCGTGGGTTTCGACAACATCGATCGCAAGGCTGCCGGAGAGCGCGGCATCTATGTCTGCAACGTTCCTGATTATGGTGTGGACGAGGTGGCGGACCATGCCATCGCCATGGCTTTGGCTTGTAATCGCGGTCTGATCAAAGCCGAACGCACCCTGCGACAAGGCTTGAAACCTTGGGACATGCGATCCATCCAACCGATCTTCCGCGTCGCCGGCGCCACCATGGGCATCATTGGCCTGGGACGTATCGGCGGGGCGACGGCGCTGCGAGCCAAGGGATTGCGGATGAATGTTCAGGCCTACGACCCCTATGCACGTGCCGGAACCGACAAATTGCTGGGCGTCAACCTGGTTGGCCTGGAAGAGCTCCTCAAAACCAGTGACATCGTGTCTGTGCACACTCCTTTGACCGACGAAACCCGAAAACTCATCGACGCCTCCGCTCTGGAACTCATGAAGCCAACGGCCATCCTTGTCAACACAGCCAGAGGGGCTGTCGTGGATACCGATGCTTTGGCCATCGCCTTGAGGGCGGGCAAGATTGCAGGAGCAGGGATCGATGTGCTGCCCGAAGAACCCGCCACCACTGATATGCCATTGATCCAACTCTGGCAGGAAGATCAGCAACCACCCGTCAATTTAATGATCACTCCACACACCGCCTTTTATTCCGACGCAGGATTGGTGGAAATGCGCCAAAAGGCCGCTCAGGAAGTTCGGCGCGTTTTGTCGGGTGAGATGCCCAAAAATTGCGTCAACAGGGAGTTCTTACAGTAGCCAAAGAATCTAAACGGGTCTCAAAGGCCAGGTGCCTCTTCCTGATAAACGGAGAGATGTGGTGGCGTCAGGTCTTTGCGTTCCAGCAAGGACAGGGCTTGGCTTAATACACGACTTTGGCCTGCTGCATCCGAAGGTTTGCCCAGTGCGAATCCATGGGGGAAGGGTACCAGGAGACCTCTGGGGGGGCCGACTTTGATAGCCACATCTTTCAGAAACTGGAGGACCACGGTGGCGATTCCTCTTTGTTCCAAGGCTGCTGCTGCCAGACTCACGGTCTGGTTGCACATCGGTCAGACCGGAACAAGCAGCACCACGTCAACCCCGTCGTCCACCAGAGCTTGAGAAAATTCCGGAGCCGATTTGGCGGTGAATCTACCTGGGGCGGTGATGGATCCCATGAAGGAAACATGGCGATGGTTCAATGCGCCGATCCTGCCCTCGATTTCAAAGGATCTGAAATGATCCAACGGAAAACCCAGGTTGGCGTCCTGCTCCAGGCCTGAATGATCGAAGGACTGGGAGCGATGGGTTTCGATCAGACTGCTGACATCGGTCCCGGTTGGTATCCAGCGATAGGATGGATCCCCGCCTTTGAAGTGGTCATCAAAAGGTTCCTGGTCCGGACAAACAAATCCCGCGCTGGATGCCAGAGCCAACTTGCACTCCGATAGAGGTTTTTGTAACTGAGTCCACGGAGTTGGCTTTATTTTTCTCCAGGGATAAGCCTTGAGGAAAAGTCGGACGCTAAGAGAAAGTTCGCTGGTTTCCGCCATTTTTAGGAGTTGTATCGTCTTCGATTGATGATAATCTGAATCTCCGCCTGTGGTAAGGCAAAGGAAATTTTCACGAAAATTCCTTTACAGGTCGGCCGCGCACACTACACTGCGCTGCTTGTTATTTTAGAGGCATTTGCCAAAGAAGTTGTATGGAAGCAAAAACAAAAACAATCGAAACCTATCGTAGACACGACAAGGACACTGGTTCCGCTGACGTTCAAGTAGCTATTTTGACCAAGAAAATTCTCTCGTTGACCGAACATTTGAAGATCAACAAGAAGGATTTCAGCAGCCGTCGCGGCTTGCTCATGATGGTCTCAAAGCGTCGTCGGTTGCTGGATTACATCAACCGCACCGACCACAAGCGTTATGTCGCGTTGACTCAGTCGCTTAAATTGCGTCGCTGAGGTCGTCTCCGCCCGGTCCACTGAGACTGGCGGTTATCAATTTAATCGTGTCGACAGGCAGGGGAGGTATTACCTGCCTGTCCTGATTTGTGGGAGAAGCGTCCGCAAAAAGCTGTCGACACCAACACGATCGCTTCAAAAAAACATCGAAACTATCCCCGTTGGACCAGGGAAATTTCTTTCAGGAGCCGTCCTTTGACGCGGATGTTGAAAGAAGTTCCTCAGGGCCAACGGGCATCCATGAAATGACAACGTCGTACCGGCGTTGGAATTTCCTATTGTTATGTCTGAAAAAACTACGATCAAAGTCGGGGACAAGGAAATCATCCTTGAAACCGGTAAAATGGCCCGTCAAGCAGATGGAGCCGTCACCGTCCAGATGGGCGAAACCATCATTCTGGTTGCAGCCGTTGCTGCTTCCGAAGCCCGCGCAGGACAGGACTTTTTTCCGCTTACTGTTGACTACCGTGAAAAAGCCTCCGCAGCCGGTAAATTCCCCGGTGGCTATTTCAAGCGCGAAGGTCGTCCGAGCGAAAAGGAAATCCTGACATGCCGTCTGACTGACCGCCCGATCCGCCCTCTCTTTCCTAAAGGCTGGTTCAACGAAGTGCAGGTCCAAACACTCCTGCTCAGCGCGGATGGCGAAAATGACCCCGATATCATGAGCATCCTGGGCGCCTCGGTTGCCCTCACTGTGAGCGATATCCCATGGGCCGGTCCTCTTGGAGCGGTTCGTGTGGGCCGTATCGACGGCGAGTTTGTTGCCAATCCGACGCATGCGGAGCGCGAAGAAAGCGATCTGGACCTGATCTACGTCGGTAACAAAACCGATGTGGTGATGTATGAAGGTAGCGCCCACGAAATCACTGAAGAAGATTTCATGGCAGCTCTTCGATTCGGTCAGGAAGCCTGTCAGCCCATGATTGAGGCACAGGAAAAATGGCGTGAATCCATCGGGAAACCCAAACGCGAAATCGTCACTCTGCAGATCCCGGACGAAGTGACCGCCGAAGCCCGCAGTTTGATTGCCGACAAAGTCATCCCAACCTTGCTGATCGAATCCAAGAAGGAACGCGAAGCCGGATGGAATGCAGTCAAATCCGAAGCTGGTGAAAAGCTGAAAGAAAAATTCGGTGAAGAAGTCGTCTGCGGTCAGGTATTGGGTGAAATTTTCTACAAGATCCAAAAGGAAGCCGTTCGCAAGTTGATTCTGGATGATTCCAAGCGCCTGGACGGCCGGGGATTCTCCGATCTGCGTCCAATCAGTTCCGAAGTCGGCCTCCTGCCTCGTGCACACGGTTCCTCTCTCTTTACCCGGGGAGAAACCCAGGCATTGGCTTCCGTCACGCTGGGTACATTGGACGACTCTCAGACTTTCGATGCCTACGCTGGCGGTGAAACCGAGAAGCAATTCCTGTTGCATTACAACTTCCCTAATTTCTCTGTCGGCGAAACCGGTCGTATCTCCGGTCCCGGTCGTCGTGAAATTGGGCATGGAGCATTGGCGGAACGTTCAATCACCCCGATGTTCCCGTTTGAATCGTTTCCATACGCCGTTCGTATCGTCAGTGAGATCATGGAATCCAATGGTTCCTCCTCCATGGCGACTGTCTGCGGTGGTTCATTGGCTCTGATGGATGCGGGTGTGCCTTTGAAATCCCCTGTGGCAGGTATCAGTATCGGTATCTGCACCGAAGCCGATGACGACGATAACATCGATCGTTATCAGGTGCTGACCGATATCATCGGTTGGGAAGACGCATTCTGCGACATGGATTGCAAAATCGCCGGCACTGCCAATGGAATCACCGGATTCCAGCTGGACCTGAAACTCAAGGGGTTGCCTTTGGGGATCATGGAAGAAGCCCTTCAGGCATCCAAAGAAGCCCGTAAGGACATCCTGGAGCAGATGGCTGCCACGATTGCCGAGCCTCGCAAGGAATTCAGCAAATACGCGCCACGCATCACTACCATCCGCATCAACCCCGACAAGATCGGCGCCCTGATCGGACCTGGTGGCAAGAACATCAAGCGCATCGTCGAAGAGTCCGGGTGTGAAATCAACATCGAGGATGATGGTTCCGTCAAGGTATACTCCGTATCCGAAGAAGGTCTTAACATTGCGATGTCGGAAATCGACGGGATCACCGCCGAAATCGAAGTGGGCAAGACCTACCGGGGCAAGGTTGTTTCCATCAAGGAATTTGGTTGCTTCGTGGAAGTGTTGCCCGGGCAGGATGGACTTTGTCACATCAGTGAACTGGCCAACTTCCGCGTAAAACGCACCGAAGACATCGTTCAGATGGGCGATGAAATCTGGGTCAAGGTTATCGGCATCGATGACAAGGGACGCGTCAAGCTTTCCCGCAAAGTCGCCATGGAAGAACGCGACAAGCTGATGGAAGAAAAAGAATCGGGTGATACCGGTTCGGAAGATGCATCCGGCGAAGAAGAATGATTTCACTTGGGCGCCTGAATGCGCCCAAGCTTTGAATTGAAACAAAAAGGCGGACGTTTTGTCCGCCTTTTATTTGTGGTGAGTCACATTCAGGATCACTGCAGATTTAAGATTGAAACATAATGGGAATGGAAGGGCGAGAGTCAGAGATGGTAACTCGGCTTGCGCTATCGGTTTCTGGATTGTTAAATGAAGAACGTGCAACAACAACAGACACTCAGCGAAATGGTTGAATTTGCAGGCACCGGCTTGCATAGTGGCAACAAAGTGACCGCAAAATTCCTTCCTGCGCCTGCCAACACAGGGATTGTGTTTCGCCGGGTGGATCTGGAAGGCAAGCCCGAGATTGAGGCCCGCATTGACAATGTCAGTGACACCACTCGCTCCACCACCTTGTCCAAAGGCAACATCAAGTTGCACACGGTCGAGCATATCCTGTCCACTTTCTCCGGCATGGGCGTGGACAATGCCATCGTGGAACTGGATGCCAATGAACCGCCGATAGGAGACGGCAGCGCCCTGGATTTCTGTGAAGCCGTGCGTAAGGCGGGATTGTCCCTTCAGGCGGAAAACCGCGAACCCCTCAAGATCACCGAGCCCATGGGGGTTCAGGTCGGGGACTCCATACTGTCCGTTTTCCCATACGATGGATTCAAAATCAGTTGCACGAGTTCGGATGGAAAAGGGCAATTCACTCAGTATTACTCCACTGAAATCGACCCGGAGACATGGGAAACCGAAATCTCCAAAGCCCGGACATTCTGTTTTTACGAAGAGATTGAGTTCCTCATCAAAAACGGATTGATCAAAGGGGGGAGTCTCGAAAATGCCGTCATCATTCGCGATGACGTGGTCTTGACCAATGAACCCCTTCGGTATCCGGATGAATTCGTGCGGCACAAGATTCTGGATATCATCGGCGATCTCTATTTGATCGGGCGACCCGTTCAGGCGCACATCATTGCCATACGGCCGAGCCATAAGATCAACTGTGAACTCGCACGGCAGTTCGCTGCGATCGCCAACAAACCCAAGGTGCCCACCCAAACCTTTGCGCCGCCCGCAGAGGAATCGAAATCCAAGGCCATTGTTGAACCTGAAAAGGAACTGCCACCTCCCATCCCGCAGGATGCCACATCGCTGGACATCAACATGGTTATGAAAATCCTGCCCCATCGCTATCCTTTCCTGATGGTGGATCGGGTGACCAAAATCGATGGCAATAAAATCCAGGCGATCAAAAACGTTTCGATCAATGAACCTTTTTTCGAAGGTCATTTTCCCGGCCATCCCATCATGCCGGGCGTGCTCCAACTTGAAGCCATTGCACAGGTGGCGGGCATTCTAACGCTCAACAATCCTGAGAACTGGGGCAAGATCGCCTATTTTCTGGCGGCTGATACCGTCAAATGGCGCAAGCCCGTTTTACCGGGTGACACCTTGGTGATCGACGTCGAGGTCATGAAAAGCAGGGGGAAAATCGGCAAGGCCAAGGGAATTTGTTCGGTCAACGGCAACACCGTGAGCGAGGCCGTTGTGACCTTTATGATGGCCAAAGCGTGAGGTGTCGGATTACCCATCGTCATGATACATCCCTCTGCCATCATTCATCCTTCAGCGGAAATTGGTCCTGATTGCGAGATCGGTCCGTTTTGTGTGATCGGGGAAAATGTTCGAATGGGACGCGGCAATCGTCTGCATTCCCATGTGGTGATCGATGGTTCCACCTCTCTTGGCGAAGAAAACGAAATCTATCCCTTTGCCGCCATTGGAACCCGTACCCAGGATTTGAAATGGAAGGGAGGCGTGACGCACACCGAAATTGGAAACCGCAACACGATCCGCGAAAACGTCACGATTCACAGCGCCACCAGCGATGGCGACAAAACGGTGATCGGCTCTGACAACCATCTTCTCGCCTACGTTCACATTGCGCACGACGTTCAGTTGGGAAACCACATCATTATGTCCAACGTGGCGACCCTGGCCGGGCATATTGTGGTGGAGGATCACGTCGTGATTGCAGGACTGGCGGCGGTGCATCAATTCTGTCGTATTGGACGGTATGCCATTATCGGAGGTTGTTCCAAAGTGGTGCAGGATGTTCCTCCCTTCATGCTGGCTGACGGGAATCCAGCCCGCAGCCGCACCGTCAACAAGGTTGGGCTTGAGCGCAACGGATTTTCCGATGAAGTCCAACAGTCTCTCAAAAAAGCTTACAAGATCCTCTTCAGATCCGGGTTGACCACGAAAAATGCCGTGGACCAGATCGAGCAGGAACTTCCTTCCAATGCTGAAATTCAGCACCTCATTGAATTCATGCGAGCCAGTCAGCGCGGCGTCGCTTAGAGCAGGGGGGCATAACCGCTCTTCAGCAAGCAAGCTCATCGGATGAGTTTTTTAAGCAGGCCATTCATGTGAAAACTTCACTATGATCATCGTAAGACTGAGGCCTTGCTCAAATCATCTTTTATTGTATGGTGTTACCAAGTTCCTGAAGGGTGTTAACACCTTGCCTATAATGGGAACCCTGGTAATCGATTAATTATGAAAAAACTAACTTTATTGGGCCTGGCCTTGGGAATAAGCGCCTCGGCACATGCGCAGAGCTTCTTCACTTGGACGGCCGATCAAGGTGATTTCTACACCGCTTCCAACTGGGATCTCAACCGTATTCCGGGAGTGAATGATGTCATCATCATCAACAACGGAGGAACCGCGACCATCGCCGCTGATGCAGGCGATCGTGAATTGAGTGGATTCGAACTCGGCGAGCTGGAGGATACCGATGACTCCGGGCATATCGTCATGAACGGTGGATTCTTTCGCATTGGTGAAAGTCCCGGTGACTCCAAGATCCACATCGGGGAAGGTGATATCCAGTCCACATTCGTCATGAATGGCGGAACCATCCTGTTTGATGGCCCCGACGATCCAACCCTTGCGGGCTCACGCAGCAGCGCCGGTGTGAACGAAAACGACTGGGAAGTCGGTGAGCATGGTGTCGGACGCTTTGAAATGCACGGTGACTCGGTTTTCCGTGCGGGCGACGATTTGAAAATTTCTGAAAACTCAGCCGGCACTGGTTCCGCATTGATCGACGGGAACGC
>CAYPZD010000034.1:13977-15994 GCA_964415055.1 uncultured Verrucomicrobiota bacterium
GTCATGACCGTGAACGCCGAAAACGGTATCGGTATCAGCGGACCCCGCGGAGCCGCTGATGCGGGAGGTCAGGCGATCATGATCGTGCGTGATTCCGCTTCCTTCCGGGTGGAACAATATTTTGCCCTGGGAACAGGCACCCAATCAGAAACCTCTGACGGAACCCTGGAACTGCGTGGCCCTGATGCCTCCGTTTACATCGGAGAAAACTTCAACATGGCCGTGGATCCCGAAGGAGCCATCCCGACCACTGACGCCACCAATGAGGACGGAACCCCCGTTCCTGCCAAATCCACCCTCAGTGCGGTGATTACCAGCTCGTCGCATGGGACCGTGGAAGTCGGCGGTATCGCCCGTATTGCCCAGGGGATGCTGAAAGTCAGCCTGGATGAGTATGCTCCCAAAGGTGGTGAGAGTTACACCCTGATACAAGGCGGAACCATTGAAGGTGAATTCCTTGAAATCGATTTAGAGAACGCACCGCTGGCTGAAGGATTATCTTGGGAAGTCAAATACGAAGCCGACAAGGTGTTGTTGAACGTGCTCGGCGAAACAGCCCCCACCGACACAACATTGGCAATCCAGGCTGATGGAACACAGCTTACCATATCCTGGGAAGGTGGCGGTTCGCTGCTCTCCGCAACCAGCATCAATGGACCTTGGACTGCCGTGGACGGTGCTGCCAGTCCTTATGCTGCAAATGCCGATGATGCTGCTCAGTTCTATCGAGTGGGGCAATAAGACCATTCGGTAGGCAGATCTTCGTCACAACAATTGTCACAGCGCTTTGCCTTGATGGGTGAAGCGCTTTTTTGTGGTGGGGGCATTTCCTTCAGGCTGGATACACGTCCTACATGATGTATAGAGCGATTGCCAATAATGATGCCCAAAAAAACAAGAGAGGTTTTTCTACTCACACTCGCTTCGCTTAAGGCACAAAGTCACCAAGAGAAGCGAAATTTTTGGACGAAATCATTTGATAACTGCTATATCTGCATAAACGTACGCTCCTTTGGTCGTAAGTTTCATCCTGACAAATTGAACATCGAATGCTCAATTTGTCAGGTACGGTGACTCATTTAACGAATCGTTTTTCCTAGCTATTTCCAAGAAAATCGAGTTTTTCAGTTTGAAAGCAGTTCTTTCATTCGCTCCAACCCAACCTTGATGACTTCCTTGGGATCTTTGGCCCAGAGGTCCTGGTTGAAGAGTTCGAGGCTCATGGCTCCCTGGTAGCCTTTTTCGCGGAGGATTTGGATTTCTGCTTTGAGGTCGATGACGCCGTCTCCGATCATGACGCGGTCGGGATCGGTCTGGGTGAGGGCGGGTTTGTCGGGGTGGGCGTCGTCGATGTGGTAGTGGCTGATCTTTTCCACCGGGATCGCCCGGAGTTCGTCCATGGTCGATCCGCTGTTCCAGTTGTGGAAGGCGTCGAGGATCAGGGTTGCGTCCGGATCATTGGTTTTTTGGACGATGTCCCAGGCTTGGGAGAGTTTGTGAATGGATTTGAAAAAGCTGATGTATTCAAAGGTCGGCTTGATGCCTGTTTGACGTCCGATTTCCAATAGATCGGCATATCGTTCAGGCAACCTGGAAACGTCGCAGGGTTCGATGGGAGGGGTGGCCACGATGTAAGGAGCTCCGATGCGGGTGCCGAGTTCGAAGCGACGTTTGGCTTCGTCGAGCACGAGTTTGTATTCCCATCCCTCCATTTCACCCCATTGACGAATGGCGATGCAGCTGGGGACGATGAGACCGTAGTCTTTCAATGCTTTTTCCACGTCCGAAATCTCGCCGCCTTGACCGACGTGTTCGTAGAGATCATTGATCCATAACTCGATGCCATTATAGCCGACTTCACCGGCGAGTTGGATTTTTTTGAGCAAGGGTTGGGGTTTGATCGTGCTGGTGTTGAGACAAAGTTTTGGGTTCATAATAAATCAAAAAGGCCCTAATCTAGGGGGCATGGGGTCCATGGTGAAAACGCTGGTGTCGAAGCACCATTGGAGCAGGCGCA
>CAYPZD010000034.1:16094-33761 GCA_964415055.1 uncultured Verrucomicrobiota bacterium
AGTCGCGATGATGGGCGGGATCAGATTCGCCACGGCAGATACTGGTCAGGCTTTTTCCTTGGAATCCTTCGTAAACGGGAATACCTGCGGCTTCGCAAAAAGTGGGAGCCAAGTCCAGCAGCTCGATCAGTCCGTCACATTGAATGCCGGACTTGTAACCTTCCGGCCAATGCAGCACCAGTGGGACACGCAAAGCTTCTTCGTAGAAATGTGGGCCTTTCAGGTAGAGGCCATGGTCTCCCAACATTTCACCATGATCAGACATGAAGATCAGCAACGTGTTTTCCAACTGGCCGGTGGATTCCAATGCTTCGATGATGCGCCCCAGTTGATCGTCGATGAGGGTGACCATCGCGTAGTAGGCCGCGGTAACCTGACGCCGATCATCATCGGTCATGGCTTCCAGATCGAAATACCCCGGTTCGTTATGAGCCCATCGATGGTCGAGTTTTTGATAGGTGGACTTGTTGTTCCACTCGCCTTCCTTGACTTTGGGCAAGGGCATATCGGCGGGGTTGTACCGTTTCATGTAATTCGCCGGCGGATCGAAAGGGTGATGTGGATCAAAACAGTTGAAACTGAAAAACCATGGCTCTTCCTGATGGTTCTGTATGAACTCGATGGTCTTTTCGGCGCACCAGGTCGTTTGGTGAAACTCAGCAGGGACGCCATCTTTGACATAAGGAGTCCCCGGCCCTTGATAAAGCGCATCCCAGGTCTGCCCCTTTGAAGACAACCATTGAGTGTAGGCGTTTTCAGGCCAATCGGGTTGCGGGTGGTGTGACCAGTCGAAGACGGTATAACCGTCATCGATGCGCTGCTCGACACGTCCTTTGGCGCAACTGGACAGGTGCAGCTTGCCTGCCAGTCCGCAAGTGTAACCGTGATCTGCGAAGATGCGACTCAACAGGCGTTCGTCCTTGGGGATCTGCTGTCCGTTCTGTCGGCAGCGTGTGGTGCGGGCGTAACGTCCGGTCAGGAACGAAGCGCGACTCGGCGTGCAAACAGGGCTTTGACAATAGGCGCGCGTAAACGCCACCCCATCCCGAATCAGACGGTCTGTGTGGGGGGTGTGCATGCGGTTGTTACCCAGTGCACGCACCGTGTCATAGCGTTGTTGATCGGTGCAGATCCAGAGGATGTTTGGGCATTTTGCCATGCTGAAAAAACGTCCTATTGATTCGGAAAACGAATCATTCGAATTTCGTGTGCCCCATCGGCACGTGCGTATTCGTAGTAGTAACGCAATTCGTTTTCCAGTTGCAGTGGGTGCAGGTAGCGCAATGATCCGCTTGCGTGTGGTGAGGTCAGGTAAGGTCCATCGGGCGTGATGCGATGCCACTGTTTCAAATCCAGACTGATGGCCAGACCGGTTTTCTCTTCGTAATTTTCGGTATGACTTGGTCCACCGTCGTAGAACCCGAGGTAAACCGGCGGCAGGACCTGCACGGAACCGAGGCGTGCGGCGTGGCAATCCCAACCGGATTCACGCGGGGCGAAAACGTCGCCCAGCCATTCGAAATGGATGCCGTCATCACTGACCGCCAGGGCGGATGAAGATTTGGACAGGCCGGTGTTGTAGATGTCGGATGTTGCGTGCATTTGCTGACGTTCCTCCTCGTTGGCAGAAGTGTTGCCGGGAGCGTAGCTGAGGAACATGTAAATTTTGCCGTCGACTTCCATCACGAACGGATCTTTGACGCCTTCGCACTGCGTTTGTTCGGCGGTCAGGATCGGGGTGCGTTGGTTGATGTCAAACTTGGATGGATGATCCGCTTCAAGGAGATCGACACGCCAACGTTGGTCGTCAGGATCCACATAACTCAGATACATGCGCCAGCGGCCATCCTTGGTTTTGAACAAACTGGCTTTTTCGATGGAATCGGTGTTCAGTTCGTCCTTGGTGGTTTTCCAGATCGTTTCGAACTGAATGCCATCCTTGCTTTGAGCGACGAAACATTTGCCGCCGCGAATAGGGCGCGGTTCGCGGGCTCGATAGTAAAGGTAGTAGGTTTGATCCGATGGATCAAACACCACACTGCATGCGCCCACCCAGAAACCTTCGCCTTCACCCAGCGGTTCCACGACGACCGTTCCCTTTTCAGGGTCAAACGGTTTCAGGCCTTCCCAATAATTCAACGATTGTAAGCTCATAGGACGCCATCTTTTCTATGCTGATTGAAGAGGGATTCCAACGGAAAAATGGCAGGGAATCCTTCATGTCGAGATGGGCTTAGGTATTTTGTATCCCGTGCTGATGTTCCCATTCAGTCAGTTCCTCAAGCGCATGGTCTATGATGCTCTTGGGATTTCTGGTGAGTTGCTGATGCAAGTCTGGCGGAAGCATGACCGTGTCGAGGCTATCGTTTGCCCAACGCGCCATTTCGACGAGCGGGTAAACAAGGTTTTTGCCAGGTTGTGTGAGGTAATATAATTTGCGGGATTTGCTCTCCGGATGCTCGATAGATTGAAGCAGTCCCGCATCTTCCAATCGCTTGATGCGTTCGGAAAGGATGTTGGTGGAAATTCCGATCACCGATTTCATCAGGTCTTTGTATTCATGAATGCCCTTTAATAGCAGATCGCGCACAATCAAAAGCGTCCAACGATCCCCGATGATATCAAGTGCATGTGCGATGGGGCACTGCGTGCGTTCACTGTGGCATTGTCGTGGGGACATAGTTTTTTTTCTACTTAATCGCTTGCATTTTACAAGTGATTGGGTCAGTTTGCAAGCACTTGCAATTTGCAAGTAGATTATGAACGATAAAAAGAAACTGATTTTAGCGACCATCGCTTATGTGGTGCTATCCATGGCGATTGCTCTTCCCTGGCATTTATTCTGGTTTCACGATCTGTATGAGAAAATGGGTGCGTTTACTCGTGAAGAACCCATTGTTGCATTGGGTTTACTCACCATGGTCATTCAAGGAATGGTGATTGCGTACCTCTATCCGTTCTGGTACCGCGGTGGTCATCCCATCATCCAGGGGATCAAATTCACCTTTATTGCCGGTTTGTTGATTTACACCACCATGGGGCCTGCGATGGCTGCAAAAATCAAGATCGAGCCCATCATGACTTTTCTCATCTACCATTCAGGCTTTCAATCCATTCAGTTTGTCCTGACAGGTGCGGCACTTGGTTTGATCTATGGCCAAAAGGAATGAACATGGAGTCCAGTGAGTGATTTCACTTCAAGCTTCAGGCTCCAATCGCTGGATTAGTTCTTCCATGCGGCCTTTTTGAGCCAGATCAATGATGATTTGGACGCTCTTTTGGATGTTGGGATTGGTGTGGTTCAGGCGGAGGTTTTTGGGCTCCATCCTGGTTTCTAACGTTTTTGATGTTTTTCTGCTTTGGAAAGTGCCTGCGAGAACCAGTCGTTTCCGATGGCTTGATTTTGTTTTGGTCGGGGTGGGGCCGATTCTCGTCTTGCTGGTTTTCTGTCCGTGGGGCGTGAGGAGCGGGATGCGGAGCCCAGTTCCGGATTGGATTTCATGGAGAGGGCGATGCGTTTGCGGGCGAGGTCGACTTCGAGGACGGTGACGTTGACCTTTTGGGCGACCTTGACCACGTCAGCGGGATCTTTGACAAATTGATCGGACAAATGACTGATGTGGACCAATCCGTCCTGATGCACGCCCACATCTACGAACGCCCCGAACGCGGTTACATTGGTGACGATGCCGGGGAGTTTCATGCCGGGTTTGAGGTCTTCGGGTTTTTCGATGCCGTCCTGGAATTCAACCGCCTCGAACTGACTGCGAGGATCGCGTCCGGGTTTGGCGAGTTCCTGCATGATGTCGGTGAGTGTGGGCATACCGACGTCTGCGGTCTGGTATTGTTCCAGTCGTATTTGCTGGCGCAGCATGGGGTCTTTCATCAGGTCATTGACGGTGCACTTCAGGTCGCCTGCCATGTTTTTGACGACGTCGTATCGTTCCGGGTGAACGGAACTGGCATCGAGTGGGTTTTTGGCATCGCGGATGCGGAGGAATCCGGCGGATTGTTCGAATGCTTTGGGACCGAGTCGGGCTACTTTTTTTAATTCGGCGCGTGATTTGAAGGGACCGTTTTCGTCGCGATGTTTGACGATGTTATCGGCCAATTGTGGTCCCAGACCTGAAACGTAACTTAGCAACTGCCGACTTGCGGTGTTCACTTCGACCCCCACTTTGTTCACGCAACTGAGGACCACATCATCAAGCGAATGCTTCAGAGCGTTTTGGTCGACGTCGTGTTGGTATTGGCCGACGCCGATGGATTTGGGATCGATCTTGACCAACTCCGCCAGGGGATCCATCAGGCGGCGTCCGATGGACACGGCGCCACGCACGGTCAGGTCGTAGTCCGCAAACTCTTCGCGAGCGGCGGCCGAAGCGCTGTAAACCGAGGCCCCGCTTTCATTGACCATGACGATGGGGATGGTTTTAGGCAGTTGGAGTTGTTTGAAAAATTGTTCTGTTTCGCGGCTCGCGGTTCCGTTGCCGATGGCCACGGCCTGGAGTTTGAATTCCTTGATCAGCACCATGACCTTGCGGGCAGCGTCCAGGCGTTCGCGTTCGGATGCGGTCAGGTAAATCACGTCGTGATGGAGCAACTTGCCCTGGGCGCTCAAGGCGACCGTTTTGCATCCGGTGCGGTAGCCGGGGTCGATCGCGAGAACGGCCCGTTCGCCGAGAGGGGAGGCGAGCAACAGTTCACGCAGGTTTTCGGCGAATACCGTGATCGCCTGTTCGTCGGCGAGTTTTTTGGAGTCCAATCGCATCTCCGTTTCGATGGATGGTCCCAACAGGCGTTTGTAAGCGTCGTTGACAGCCAGTCGGACCTGTTCTCCCGCTTGTCCGTTGTTTTTGACGAAATCCCGTTCCAGTCGTTGGATGGCCTCATCTTCTTCGGGGTGGATGCGCAGGATGAGGATGCCCTCGGTTTCGCCACGGCGCATGGCGAGCAAGCGGTGGGACGGGACTTTGGAAAGGGGCTCGGTCCAGTCGAAGTAGTCGCGGTACTTCTGGCCTTCCTCTTCTTTGCCGGAAAGCACGCGGCATCGCACCAGTGCTTTGGAGCGGTAGAGTTGGCGGGTTTCTTCGCGGGCGCCCGCATCTTCCGAAACCCATTCCGCGATGATGTCACGAGCACCGGCAAGGGCTTTGTCGGTGTCGGGGACTTCCTTTTCGGGATCGATAAAATCTTTTGCTGCTTCGAACACATCGAACTGTCCTTGATCGAACAGTTTGGTTGCCAGCGGTTCAAGTCCGGCTTCCCGGGCGATGGTGGCGCGGGTGCGGCGTTTGGGGCGGTAAGGGAGGTAGAGATCCTCGAGTTTGCTGAGTGTTTCTGCTTTCAGGATGGACGCCTTGAGCTCATCGGTCAGGAGATTGCGTTCGTCCAAGGATTTGAGTATGGCGTCACGTCGTTGGTCGAGTTCGACCAGTTGTTGCATGCGGTCTCGGATGTTGGTGACGGCCACTTCGTCCAGCATGCCGGTGGCTTCTTTGCGATATCGGGCGATGAAGGGCACGGTGGCGCCTTCTGAAATCAGTTTGGCTGTGGCGGATACCTGGGCGGCGCGCAGGTTCAGTTCCTTGCTGATGGTTTCGATATAGTTTGTTGCGTTCGTCATGTGCGAAAATCCTTCTTTGGCGAGGCAGGATGTAAATGGATTGTGGGGCGGGTGACAATCACATTTCGGGTTTTTTTAGACAGGATGAACAGGATGTGCTGGATGGGGTTTGTCGTAAGGTGATTTTTTGCGTTGGTTCGCTGCCTTTTTAGTTGGGATTGGCTGTCATGATAGGAAAAACTTTGTTTTAGGTGGTGGCTGTCTTATATGTTGGCGTCTCATGTTTGAATTGTTGAAGACAGATGCCAGTAGCAAGGCGCGTCGCGGGAGAGTGATCACGACCCATGGGGTGATCGAAACGCCTGTGTTTATGCCTGTGGGAACCCAGGCGAGTGTGAAGGCTTTGGATCCTCGGGAATTGCTTGAGATGGGGACTCAGATCCTGCTGGGGAATACTTATCACCTGGCTTTGCGTCCCGGTATGGACATCATGAACGAGGCCGGTGGCTTGCATCGGTTCATGAATTGGGATTTGCCGATCCTCACCGATAGTGGCGGATTTCAGGTTTTCAGTTTGGCCAAGATTCGCAAGGTGCAGCGGGATGGGGTGGAGTTTCGGTCCCATCTGGATGGTTCCCCTCTTTTTCTGGGGCCCAAGGAGGCCATGGCCATTCAACGTCAGATTGGTTCGGATATCGCCATGGTGTTTGACCAATGCCCACACCACGATGCTCCGGAGGGTGAGATGAAGGAAGCGGTGGACCGGACTCTGCGCTGGGCGGAGCTATGCCGTGAACAGCCCCGGGCGGAAGGACAGCAATACTTTGGGATCGTGCAGGGGGGGAGCAATGCCGGGATGCGCGAGTATTGTGCCAGGGAATTGTGCAAAATGGATTTTGACGGGTATGCCATCGGTGGGGTGAGCGTCGGGGAACCGGAACCCGAAATGATGAAGGCTGTGGAATACACCGAACCGTTTCTTCCTGCCAACAAAGCCCGTTATGCCATGGGGCTGGGAACACCGGCTCAGTTGGTTGAACTGGTGGCACGTGGGGTGGATATGTTCGACTGTGTGCTGCCGACCAGAGTGGCGCGCAATGGGACGGCTTTCACCAAGAAGGGCACCATCAGCATCAAGGCAGGTTATGCCAAACGCGACTGGAGCCCGATCGAAGAGGACTGCGAATGCTACGCCTGTCAGCATTTTACCAAGGCTTATTTAAGGCATTTGCTCAATGTAAATGAGATTCTGGGGCTCCGTATGCTCAGTGTGCACAACAGCCATATGTTTCTGCAATTGATGCGTGACATCCGGTCGCATCTGGACAACGGGACCTTTGGCGAATTCAGGAAGGTATTCATTGCCGGTTATCAACCAACACTGAAGGTGCTGGAACAGCGGGCCAAACATGCTGCGGCACAGCAGGAATCTCCTTCAAATTAAGCTGAATTAGAGGGTTTGCATCCCGTCTGGTTTAGGTTAGTTTAGCTGCGATTCAAATAGCTTTATGGAACTGCCCGGGCAAATCGTCGTTTCTTCCCCGCAGTGGCTGCCCGGTATGCTGGGTGGCTTTGCGGTCTTTTTATTGGTTCTGGCTTGGACCTATCGTGGCACCGGGATGTCCATGGGGCGCCGTTTGTTTTGCATTCTCCTCAAAGCTGTGGCGGTGGCGCTCCTGTTGCTCTGCCTTCTGGAGCCTCAACTGACCCGCCAGAAACCGGAAGCCGGGGCCAACTACTTCGCCGCCCTGGCTGACAACAGTCAGAGCATGTCCATTTTCGATCCGGGCCTGGGCCGCACTCGAGCCGAGGCAGTTACCGGGATGTTGGTGACGGAACCCGGTCAATGGCGTTCGACCCTCGAAGACATGTTTCAGGTGCGTCGCTATGGTATGGATTCACGGTTGCATGGATTGAGAGATTTTTCAGAGCTGACTTTCGACGGCGGAGCCTCCGGGCTCGGATCCGCACTGCGGCAGTTGGCTTCACGATTTCAGGATCAACCCCTGGCTGGGATCCTGTTGATCAGCGATGGCAATGCCACCGATGGGGCGGATGCATCGCTTCTGGATCTCAGTGGACTCCCTCCCGTTTATCCGGTTGTGGTGGGATCGGAACAGACCACCAGCGATGTATCCATTCGCAACATCGCGGTCAGCCAGACGGCTTTCGAAGATGCGCCTGTTACCTTGCGTGCCGACGTGGATGTGGTCGGCTTTGCTGGTAAGGAAGTGGTGGCTCGTCTTTATGAGGCGGATTTCTCCAACAAACCGGCTGCGGTTTCCAATGATGGCGAAGCGACCTCTAATGGAGTTTCTCAGCAGGAAGAACCGTTGGATAGTCAAGCCCAGGGAATTTCTTCTGACCAGACGACATTGACCTTTCGTTTCCAGTTCCGTCCCTCCAAAGCAGGGGTCTCCTTTTATCGACTGGACGTGGCGGCCGTGGAAGACAGCGCCCTTCCCGGGGAACAGATCGAGGAGGCCACACTGGCCAACAACCAACGGCTTGCCGTTGTGGATCGTGATTCGGAACCTCATCGCATTCTGTATGTCTCCGGACGACCCAACTGGGAATATAAATTCCTGAACCGCGCGTTGGCTGAGGATGATCAGGTGCAGCTGGTTGGTTTGATTCGGATTGCCAAGCGGGCACCGAAGTTTGAATTCAAAGGCCGGCGAGGGGAGACCAGTAATCCACTTTATCGTGGGTTCGACAAGAAGGATGAATTTACCGAGCAATTGGATCAGGCTGTGTTCACCCGGATGAACATCAAGGACGAAACAGAACTGGTAGGAGGTTTCCCCAAGCGAGCGGAGGATTTGTTTGGTTACACGGCCATCATTCTGGATGATTTGGAATCCGAATTCTTTACGCGCGATCAAATGAGTTTGCTTCAGAAATTCGTGTCCGAACGTGGTGGCGGCCTGATGATGTTGGGCGGGTATGAATCCCTGACGCGCGGGGAATATGACGACACACCGATCGGACGCATGCTGCCGGTTTATCTGGATTCCGGGCGCGCCTTGCAGGGAGTGGAGAAAGTTTCATTGGAGTTGACCCGGGAAGGTTGGCTTCAACCTTGGGTGCGATTACGTTCCACGGAGTCGTTGGAGCAGGAGCGGCTGTCATCGATGCCCGAGTTCAAAGTCATCAATTTGGTCAAGGAAGTCAAACCCGGCGCCTCGGTGCTGATGCAGGCCAAGGATCCTTATTCGGGAGACACTTATCCTGCACTGGTCAGTCAACGCTATGGATCAGGTCGCACGATGGTGATGGCGGTGGGAGATCTTTGGCGTTGGCAGATGCACGATAAAACAGGCAGTGGTGATTTGGGCAAGGCGTGGCGTCAACTGGTGCGCGGACTGATTGCTGATGTGCCGGGAAGAATCAAGGTTGATCTCAAACGCGAGCATACCGAAGCGGGGGCCGCCATGAAGGTGAATGTGGTTGTGCGGGACGAGAAATTCTGGCCGATCGACAACGCCAATGTTCGACTGACCGTCAAAACGCTAACCCCCGACCAAAAGGATTCCGGTCCTTCGGGTGAAACCACAGCAACCGACCAAGGTGGTGAGGTGGTCATCAATGCCGAACCAAGCATCCGGGAACCGGGTTTGTATGAGGCGACTTATATTCCCCGGGTTGCGGGCGGTTACCATTTGGGGGTTGAGGTGACTGATGCCAATGGTCTGGTCATTGCCCGGGAGGAAGCCGGCTGGACCAATGATCCGAACGCCGAAGAATTTCAATCGCTGGTTCCCAATCGTGCCTGGATGGATGCCGTGGCGCAGAAGACCGGGGGGCGTGTGTTGGAACAAAGTGATCTCGACAGCTGGGCATCGGAACTCCAATTCGAGGCCGCTCCCATCATGGAAACCATCTCTACACCGCTCTGGCATACACCTTATCTGTTCGGGGCTGCCATGGTTTTGTTTGCGCTGGAATGGTACTTACGAAGAAAGAGAGGTTTGGCATGATCGATTCAGTGGGAAAGAAATGGATTCAGACCGTGGTTGCTTGCGTTTTGATCCTGTTGGTTGGCATAGGGGGAAACTTGGGATTGTCGGCTGCCGAAGAAAATGCCGATGCCGCATCAGGTGAGACCCGCAAGGCTGACTTGTTGATTGTGGTGGGGGCAGGTGGTCTCGAGCAGTATCAGGAATTGTTTTCTGAATGGACTTCCATGCTCCGGAGTGTCGGTGAACAAGCGCAGGCCAAAGTCACGGTCGTCGGCCCCGAATTGCCGGAAGGAAGCACCGGGGATCTGAAAGACCAACTTCAGTCCACCATCGAATCTCTTTCCGCCGACACCAGTGAACCGTTGTGGATCGCCATGATCGGACACGGCACTTTTGATGGACGGACGGCAAAATTCAACATTGCCGGTCCCGATGTATCGAGCCAGGAACTGGCCGAGTGGTTGAAGCCTTTGAAGCGTCCGTTGGCGGTCATGAACACCGCATCGGCATCCGCTCCGTTTTTGAATGCCCTGTCGGGTCCCAACCGGGTGATCCTCACCGCCACCCGGGACGGGTTCGAGCTCAATTTCGCGCGATTTGGTTCCTACCTGGTCAAGGCCTTGGGTAGTTCCACGGCCGATTTGGACAAGGATGGTCAAACGTCCTTGCTGGAGGCGTTTATCATGGCTTCGCGCCAAGTGGACGAGTTCTACGAAGTGGAAGGGCGACTCGCTTCCGAACATGCTTTGCTTGATGATACTGGGGACCAAAAGGGGATTGCCGCTGATTGGTTCAAAGGGGTGCGACCTGTTAAACAACCCGAAGGCCAATCCAAGCCGGACGGACGCATTGCCAGTCAATTTCACCTGCTGGAAAATGCTCTTGAGAAGCAAATGTCACCGGAAATCAAACAGCGCCGTGACGAACTGGAGCAGGCCATCTTTGAATTGCGGGATCATCGCAATGACATGGATGAAGCTGCCTATTTTGAACGACTCGAGGCCTTGTTGATTCCGTTTGCGGAATTGTACGCCGAGCTGGATCAAACCCCCGAATCAGAAGACTCCGCACCTCCTGAAGACGATCTGTATTTTGAGTAATTAGTTATTTTTATCCTTACCACCGCAGTCGCGGGATCTTCGAGATGTCACAGATTTGCGCAGATAAACAGAGCGAATCCGGTTCTTGTGGAGTGTAAGATTCGCCCTGAGCCTCAGCCGAAGTGGTAGATCAATTATCAGTTTGAAATCTGTGTCAATCTGCGACATCTGCGGATAATAAATACATCCCATGGGCCGACTCTTTGGGGCTTACCATTTGATGTTGCTCAAATTGACCACTTCCAGTTTCCACTGCTCAAATTCAGCGCCCAGGTGCAAGATCCCAAAGGTGTCGAAATCGTAGTTGTTCCCGGCACCGTAATAACTGTCCGGCGCCACATTGAAGGTGTAAACAGCACCATCGACCAGAGGACGTTGATTCCCGGTTTCGAGCTTCAATCCGGACAAGGATGACAACTGTTCGGATTGAGATGGAGGGATGGATTCCTGCCAGTGTCGAAACACACCCTTACTGTGCACCAATCGGCGCATCATGGGATTGGGTAGGCTGGAGTGTTGATGCGCCCGCATGATGGCGCGAATACGGTGTATAGAACTGGATCCCTGTTTCAGGATCAATTGTGTCAAACGGTCTCCATAAACCCATGCCCGGCCCGGGTCGATGGCCAACTGGGCCTCGCCTTTGGTCAGGCTGAAATCATTCCACATAAAACCCAGAACCGTTGGTGTGGACGGGCTCGTGGGAGTGTGGTCCTTGAAATTGGAATGGGCCAACTGAGCCCCGCTGCCCAGAACCGAATCGATGCCGGGTGTTTCTGACAGGAAGGTTTGTTGCTTGATGTCGCCGATGAGCTGGTAGGCGATGTCGCTTCGATGATCGAGCAGTTCGGAAGGGTTGTATCCGGGTTCCACGCCGCCATGATTGCATTGTACGAAATTGCTTTGATGCCCCAGATAAATGACGACCGGGAGGAAATCATAGATGCGTGAGAGGGGTTTGATCGGGAATTCCGGGCCGTACTTGGCATTGGCCTCGCGCAGGAAACCGTATTCCATGGTCAATCGAATGTCTTCATGATTGCCGCGCGCCATCCACACATTATCAGGATTCTCGACCCTGAGCCGCAGCAGCACATACATCACTTCGACTCCGTAAGCGCCCCGGTCGGTGTAATCCCCCAGGAACACCATGTGTGTGTCCGGTGATTGGATTTTAAAGCCGTTGAGCATGCCTTCATCGTTGAGGTGTTTCAGCCATGCATTCAACGAGTGAACATCCCCGTGCAGATCTCCGTGCAACAGGACTTTGGATTCCGCACTGAGAAAAAGTTTCTGGGTAAAGGGTTGGAAAGGGATCCCGCCACGTTCGAAATACACCCTGGAAGTATCGTAAAATGTGGCGTCCGGTTTGTTTGAGTTGACCCATTTGCCGGCGTCAGAAAGCGGGCCGGTTAGTTGCAACTCAAAAAAGCGATCCAGAACTGCTCTGAATTCGGTGAGGTCCTGCATCGGTAGGAGGCTCCTGTCCGGCAATGTCATGCCGAGTTTGCGGTTGGGTGGCAGGGGATCACATTTCCTGATCCAATCCTCGAAGGAGGTCCATGCCTTGTCCTTGGATATGTCTGTGCTGGCGCTGTTGGTGTCGGCCTGCTGTGTTTGAGCGGCTGGAGTCGTTTGCACGCCTTGCCCACAGGAAAGATTCAGGCTGAGCATTACCAGTAGCCCTCCGGATTGGAGTGTTTTGATGTTCAGTGATCGCATGGTCGTCGAATAGGTTGCTGACTCTTGGGTGTTTTGAAAGCACGAAATTGATGAGTGCATCGGGTTGTGGTGCTCTTCATGGGGTAAATATTAGAAAACAACTTGCGAAATGGCTGATCAAGCCGTATGGAATGGCCTCATGAACAACACGCAAAAACCTCTTCAAAGCATGATTCAATATGCCATCCTGTTATGTGCTTTCTTAACATTGACCCTGGGCCACGCTGCAGATCCGATTGCCTTTACGGTCAGTGATACCGCGTTTGAAGCTCCGGCGGATTGGAAGAAAGCTACCTCCACTTCGCCCATGCGCAAGGCGCAGTTTGCCGTGGTGCGCGAAGGTATTCAGGATAAAGGGGAAGTTGTCTTTTATCACTTTGGTCCCGGCGCGGTTGGAGGAACCCAGGCCAATGTGCAGCGTTGGTTGGGGCAGTTCAAGGAAACCGGAGATCAATTGGGCGCCAAGACCGAAAAGAGTGAAGTTGATTCCGTGACCCTTACTTTTGTGAAGGCTTATGGCACCTACATGAGTGGCGCACCACTCGGGCCAAAGACTCCCAAAGCCGATTATGCGCTGCTTGGAGCCATCATTGAAGCGCCCAAGGGGCATATCTTCATCAAGTTCACCGGTCCGCGTGATTTGGTGGATGACGCGGACAAAGCATTCCGAAAAATGGCTCAATCTGCCCGGATTTCACGTTAAAACAGCTTTTTTTGCCCAAATGGGGCCTAATTGTCACATTTCGCACTTGCCTTTTTTCGCTGGATCTCAAAGATACCCGTCCTTATGAGTTCAGAAACAGAATCAACCGGAATGATTGATCTTCTGGCTTGGTATGAAACCAACAAGCAGAAGGTGGCAGGAGTGGGCGTTGTACTCCTGGTCGTCGGTTTCGTTGGCTATTTTGCCAACTGGAAGACCACACAGACCGAGTTGAATGCATCCAACGATCTTTTCCAGGCCCGTTTGGCCATGGGGAAAGAGGAAGCCGAAATCGCTGACCCAACCAAGTTGTTGACGGTTGCTTCGGATCACTCCGGCACCTCTGCCGGTGGACGGGCCGTGCTTTTTGCCGCCAGTGCCTACTTTGAAAAAGGTCAGTACGACGAAGCCCAGAAACAATTTGAAGCCTTCCTGGCCAACTACAGTGACAGTCCGTTGCGCGGCACGGCCATGTTTTGTGTCGCCGCCTGTAAGGACGCACTTGGGCAAACCGCAGATGCGATTGACGGATACCGCCGTGTGGCCAGTAGCTTTGCCAATTCCTATTTGGCTTTTCAGGCGAAATTGGCAATGGGCGGGCTTTACGAATCCCAGGGCGAAGCCTCCCAGGCACTGGCCGTTTACGATGAGCTTTCTCACACGACAGTCCCGGTGACCTACAGCAGCGAAGCCGGTTCACGTCGTGAATCACTGTTGAAGAAACATCCCGAACTGGCTCCTGCCGAAGAAGCCGTCGTTGAATCGGCCGAATAAGGGATTGTTTCACTGACATTTCAATGAGTTTTCTACGCGGCGGCACTTTCGGGTGACCGCCGCTTTTTTTATGAATCAACCGGTTATCGAAGTTGCCGCGGCATTGATCTTCCGCCACTCGAAACTTCTCATCGCCCAACGGCCTCCCGGCGTCCACCTCGCCGGATTATGGGAATTCCCGGGCGGCAAACGGGAATCCGGTGAGACCTTCGAAACCTGCCTTCAGCGAGAGATCCGCGAGGAACTGGATTGTGATATCCGTGTGGGTGATCAGGTGTTCCAGACAAAGCATGACTACCCGGGCAAATCCATCGACATTCGTTTTTATCAATGCCAATTGCATCAAGGGGAGCCCAAACCGGTGGAATGTGCCGCAGTGGAATGGATCTCCGTAGCACAATTAAGAGATTTTGAGTTTCCCAAAGCCGATGAAAAACTGTTGGATCTCTTAATCAGCCGCACTGATCTTTGGTGTTGAAAAGTGAGGGAACAAAACATGATTCGATCCCTCTCACGCTTTGGAAGAAAAATATGACAACAAGCTGTGTGCATTCGAAAGGAAGAGGATTGTGAGTTTTGATCGAATAAAAGCCGGATGGTTGTGTTTATTTGTCATGGCGGCTATTGCTTTGACTGCCTGTCGTTCCCGTTCTGATCTTCCTTCCAACCGATCACATGCCTTAAAAGACTTCAGAAAAGTCCGTTTGAATCATGGAGTTGCTTTGTTATTTGAAGATGAGGGCAGCCTGGCTTCGTATCACCTTTTGATCGAACAGGAAGTTCGTCGCACTATTGAAGTTGTTGCCGCGAAATGGGACATTGGGCGACTTTCCATCCGGGTCTTCGCCAGTCAAACCAACGTGATTCCTGAAATTGGATTGAACGGGTATACCCCTTCGGCCACTGAAATCCGATTGTTCGTTCATCCCACGTTTCAATCATTGGATGATTCGATCGAGACCCATTTGTTCCCCCTGTTGGCTCATGAAATGCACCATGCCCGACGTACCCACCTGGTGGACTATGGTTCCACCTTGCTGGAAGCGGTTGTTTCCGAAGGCTTGGCGGACCATTTTTCCATGGAAATTGCCGGCGTCGAACCACCCATCTGGTCGGTCGCGGTTCAGGGAGAAACATTGGATCACTGGATGGAAGAGGCCTCTAAGGTTTGGCTGGAACCGGGTTATCGCCATGCCGAGTGGTTCTTCGGAACTCACTCTGATATTCCGCGCTGGACTGGTTACTCCATAGGATTCGCACTGGTGAACCGATATCTTCAGACGCATCCGGATCAAAGCGCCTCACGCCTGGTTGGATCACCTGCCAGCATTTTCATGCCCTAGGATATCAAAAGTGGTGCCATGTTCCTTGTGCGCCATAGGTGTACCAGAGCTCCGAGTCATCGGAGCTCTGGTTACGCTTCGCATACGCTGGTTGTATTCAAATACCGCAAGAGCTAACTTATACGTGAGGAGTTGCCGTCATGAGGGATGGAGTGCCTTTGGCTTGCGGAGGGCACAACGTTTCCCTGGGGTATCCAGAGCGGTGATGCTCACCGCAATCCAGAGGGGGGGCTTGCTTGGTGTGGTTTTTTTTGGGGGGGTGAGGTTGTTGTCGGCTTTGGTAGTGATCATGATGGATTTGCGTTGCTTTTTGGATTGGGTTGTGGTCTGGTTTGGTCATATCTAATTCCAGTTCAACCACAAATAGACCGTTGCGTAGGTCTTCTTGAATCATGCCAAAGTGTCCCTGTCATATTTGTAATCAACCGTTGGAGTATCCCGAGGAACTTGCAGGGCAGCAGGTGGAGTGTCCTCATTGCGGGACGCAGACCAAGTTGCCGGTCATGTCCGATATCCTGGTGCGTATTCCTTCAGCGGTGGATGAGAGCATTCGTCAAAGTGCCGAGTCTCCTATCGCAAGTGTTGCACAGAAGGTGCTTTCCAATATGGGGAAAGTCGTCGTTGGGAAGGAAGAGACCATGGCGTTGGCCCTGACCGCATGTTTGGCCGATGGTCATGTTTTGTTTGAGGATGTGCCGGGTGTCGCCAAAACCATGTTGGCGCGTGCCATGGCGGTCAGTATGGGGTGTCCGTTCAAACGGATCCAGTGCACGCCTGATCTGTTGCCGAGTGATATTTCCGGTTCATCGGTTTTTAATCCAAAGACCACGGATTTCGAATTTCGTGCCGGCCCGCTATTCACACAGGTGTTGTTGGCGGATGAAATCAATCGGGCCACGCCGCGCGCCCAGTCTGCCTTGTTGGAGGCGATGGCGGAACGTAAGGTGACGGTGGATGGGAAAACGCATGCTTTGGAAGCGCCCTTCTTTTTGATTGCTACTCAAAATCCCATTGATCATGAGGGCACTTTTCCACTGCCGGAAGCGCAGTTGGATCGTTTTTTGATGCGCCTGCAGTTGGGGTATCCAGGGACCGATCTGGAGATTCAGATGCTTCAGAATAATCAGTTGCAACACCCTATTGAAACGCTGGAAGCCGTCACCGATTCCAGTGAGGTTCTGGAATGTCAGGCGGCTGTGCGAAATATCAAGGTGCATCCCAAGGTGGCGGGTTACATTGTGGACATCGTGGAAGCTTCCAGAAATCACGATGACATCCAACTCGGCGCCAGTCCCAGGGCATCTCTGGCCTTGTTTCGTTGTGCGCAATCTTATGCGGGGATTCACGGATATGATTTTGTGACACCTGACGATGTCAAATACCTGGCTCCTTTCATCATGATGCATCGTCTGCTGTTGAAGCCGGAAACCCGACTGAGGAAACGATCTGCCAAAGACATCATGCGCGATATCCTCAACTCCATTTCTGTGCCCCAAATTCGGACCGAAGACTTGAACGCATGAAGTGGATCGTTGGCACTCTCATCCTGCTGCTGATTGGTTTTGTCCTTCAGCTCAGTCTGCTGGTTTATTCCATGTATGTGTTGGGGGGGATTCTTTTTGTGACGAGAACCCTGTCTGCCATCTGGATCAAAGGCCTGCAATGTTCCCGTCACATGGGCCAGACGGAGGCGGAGATTGGGGACACCGTTAAAATATCCATTAAGCTGAAGAACATTCACCCCTTTACCATTCCCTGGGTTTTGTTTGAAGAAGAAGGTCCCAAAGATGACCTTACCAGCACACCGGTCAAGCTTCAGCTCAAGGGGCCGCGTCTGGGGATCGAACGTTTCAAGTCCGGGGCGATCAAGTTTTGGACCTATGAAGCGACCATGAAGGCTCGCGGGTACTATGTGTTTGGTCCGGCGCAGGTGGAAACGGGGGATGTGTTCGGATTGCATCGAAAGCACCGGACTTTTGGGAAGCGGGATGGAGTGTTGGTGCTTCCAAAGGTGTTGCCTATTCTTCGTAATGAGTGGGCTTCCAATCGGGCACTGGGAGAAACCCGGATCACGCATCGCTTGTTTGAAGACCCCGCAAGGTTTTCAGGGATTCGGCCCTATCAGGCGGGTGATCCGTTGAACCGCATTCATTGGCGTGCCACGGCGAGGGCAGGGGAATTGCAGACCCGCATGTTTGATCCGTCCTGTATTCAGGGAGCCACGCTGGTGGTTGATTTCCATGCATCCTCTTTTGGGGGAGGGAAGGATCATGCGGAAGCCGAGTTGTTGGTGACCACGACGGCGTCGTTGGCGCATGCGTTTGATGAGGCGGGTGAACAGATAGGTCTGGTGGCATTGGCGGGGAACAAGGCCGAGCGGATTCAGCAGGAAGACAGGGAGGCGTTGAAGCGATTGTATCGTCCGTGGTTTTCTTCACAACCTCGCGAGAAACGGCAACTCGAGCAATCCATCATCGTGCCCACCCGCAAAGGAGGA
>CAYPZD010000034.1:33861-49903 GCA_964415055.1 uncultured Verrucomicrobiota bacterium
TCGCGAGAAACGGCAACTCGAGCAATCCATCATCGTGCCCACCCGCAAAGGAGGAGGGCAATTACAAGTCATCAAGGAAGCGCTTGCCAAGATGGAGTTCGCCAGCGATGCGTTGTTCGATGAGTGGATCATTGAATACAAAAACTGGCTGCCGCGGGATGCCTCGGTCATAGTGCTGGCGCATGAACTGACTTCGTCTTTGATTCAGGGGATCGTGACACTCAAGGCATCCGGTTATCGGGTTTCCATGGTGCAGGTCAATTGGCAGAGTGAACTCAAACCCGACTGGGCTGCTCCAACCGAAGAACGCGCGGAGTTGGCTGCCACCGGGGTTCCGTGTTTCCATGTGAGACAGGAGGAAGACATCGCCTGGCTTGGTAGTAATTTGTTGATTTAAACCTCTGCGTCACTGCGTCTCTATCCCGCGAATGCGGGAGGGCGTGAGAATCTCTTTTCGGAAGCGTGCGAGGTTGGCTTCGGGTAATCTCAGGTCTCTGGTTCCGGGGGATGGGTTTTCTGTTGCCACATGTCCGTCGCAAAAGACGACGACCGCTCGTTCATCATGTCGAAAATGTCCGTTCGCGTAGGCGGCGGGGCCGTCGTTGATGTAGTAGAATTCTTCGACCATTGGATGATCCGGTGAGGCGGGTGCTTGAAAATCGTTGATCTGGGCGGCATCGGCAAACAGGGCGGTTCCCGAAGGATTGGGTAATTGTGGAATGATCACCCCTCCTTTTTGGTTGTTTGAAGATGGGGTTCCATTTGAGGCGAGATGGAGGTTGTAGCCGTAACCGAAGGAGGCTCCCAGTGCTTTGGGCTTGTAAAGTGGATCATGGAATCGAAAGGACGGGCAGATGCCAACAACCTTGCCGCCCAGATAAGGCCAGAGGACGCCTTTGCTGTGATCGATCTTCCGCTCACCTTCGCGACCTTTTCCGAGCCATCCAAACCAGTAGACCATGCCGTTGTCGATGAATTGCCCTGAATACGACCAGGCACGCTGATCCTGATCGTCCCAATACATTTGTCCCGCCAGTCCCAGTTGTTTTTGATTGGAAGTGCACTGGATCTGACGGGCTCGTTCTTTGGCGGACGTGAGTGCGGCGGTGAGCAGGGACGCAAGGATGCCGATGATGGCGATCACCACCATCAGCTCGATCAACGTGAATCCCTGCCTCTTACTCATGGTTTCGGATGGCTTCGGACGCGATAGAATCCGGCGGTTTGCTCCGGGCCCTGGTCCTTGATGGACAGGGTGCCAGTCGAATCAGATGAAGCGTAGCCTCGCGTTTCCCAGTCGATGAAATTGTCGGTGCTTTCCAGCCAGTATTCCCATCCTGCGCTTGCCTGAGTCATGACCGTGATGGACGTTTCAGTCCTCTCGATACCGTCAATGTTGAGCGAGGTATTGCGTCTAATGGATACGTTGTCCACCCAACCGTTGGCCAGGATGGATCCGTCCCATTCCGGTGATGGCTGTTGAGCGTCGCTGTAATTGATCAGGGCAAAAGCGTCCACGTTGATTTCGGTAAACTCTCCCGCCGGACCTCCGAAGACGGTTCCCAGGTTTGCGTCTTTGATGGGGCCGAAGGGGGATCCGTCTTCGGTCATGGTTGTTCGCAGGGTTTGATCATCGGCGGTGTAGTTCAGTTCCACTTCATAGACGGATCCGGTTTGCAATTCCAGAGGGAACGTGTTTTCCACGGACCATTGGTTGTCCTGGGAAATGAGACCTGATGAGATGGTGGCACCAAATCCGGAATCCGGATGATAGCTCCATTCCGCCAATCCTCGAGGTCCATATTCAGCGTGAATGCCCGACCCCCGGTAGAAATTGTCCCGGAAGGCTTCCCCGGTTTGGATCAAGCCGATGGCGAGGGGAAAGGTGAAACTCTTTTCAGGATCGATACCGAGTTCGATGTGATCGAGTTGAAGCGTGAATGAGACACTGAAATCCTCATGGCGGGAAATCCTGGAGCCAAACGGGAGGTAGAAGTAACTGTTGGGTTTTCGAGAATCCCAGGTGACTGAGAGGCGTTCATGCTTGGAATCCCAGGCAAACAAACTGGAATCACCGAAGGTGCGCCAGCCGGATGACTCCGTAGGGTTTGTTGAAAAGCCTTCTTCGTGGTGGTTTGAATAGCTGGTTGCTGCGGGGGCCACAATGGAGGCGGCATCCAGTTCGATTTTTCCGGAAGTGACTTCGATTTTCACATATCTTGCGGCAAAGTTTTCCGGGCTGCCCATGGCCCAGGCAAGATCGAATCCCGTTCCCCCTCCCGATCCCGCGTATCGGTCTCGGATGGTTTTGAGTCCTGCCTGATCGAAGTCAGTTTGATTGAGCAGCGGATCAACCGGGATGTGAAAATGTCCTGTTCCGTCTATCGGGAAATAATCATCGACTTTGGGGGTTTGTTCGGGATTGAGTTGATAGAACCTTGCGTTGTCCTCACTGACCCAAACAGAGACCTCTGCCTGATCGTTTCCGAAAAGAGAACCATCCGTTATGCCTCCACCCGAATAGTCGCCGTTGATGATGTTGAAGCCGGTATTGCCAAAGAGGATGAAATCCAGACCGTAAGGATTGTCAGGATGATTAAAAACAGGTGTGTCGAACGAAAGGATCACCGAACCTCCTTCACCGACTGACAGCAATTGTTCGGAGAGGTAGGGCGGTGAAAATGGATCAACAGGGCCCCCGAACGGTCCAGGGGTGGTGCGTGATGGTTCACCCAGCACGGCCAGAGTGTTGGTGTAGCCCAAGCCGGAAGCGAACTCCACGGCAAATCCAGTTCCGGGGGAGTATGCAATCACTTCTGTAGCATAAGAGGAGGCATTGGAACGGGTGAATGAACTGAGCGAACCCAAAGTGAACAAAAGTAAAATGAGAGACTTTGAATTGATGGGGATGTGATGATGTTTCATGGATACTGGTCTTTCTAATGATTCCTTTATGGAATGGATTTGGGTTGTTGAAGACCAGGTGGAGGGGACACAAAAAAACCTTCAGTCCCACCACATAGAGAATGAAGGTTGTCGAAAAACAACACGAACGCTACCCGATAACGCACTCGCGTTTCGGCTGGCCTCATCCTTCTCTTTGACGGAGAAGTGAGCCCTTTGGGGCCCGGACGAGAGCGAAACAACCGGTATCCTGACTTAGAGTTCCAAACCTTGTTTCCGCCTTCCCAGCATGTTGCCAGTGGCCTATTGGAAACTTGTCACCCTTCACAGTGGCGCAACCGTCCCCGAATCTCACGGGGTTCCCTGTCATTGATTCGCTTTCTTGAACCCGGTCACAACGACCGGGGATGTTTCAAAGAACGTGGCCGGATAGTAGATTGAGATCCAGCGGTGTCAAGCTATGGTGATCATCCCTCCGTTTTTTAAATCCGACTCCACCCCAGCTTTCCCGAGAAAGTCTTTCAGGCTTACGCCACAGCGGATTCCTTGACTGTCAGGTCGGGTTTGAGTCCGTAACTTGGAGCCACGTCATTGAATCGATCGCATACGTATGCTTCGAGTTTTTCCAGCCAGTTATCGTATTTGGGTTCCAGGCGTTCGATGACGTTGGGATTGATCTGGTGGAAATTCGGAGTTTGCGCCGCTACGCCTTTGAGGTGCTCCACCATGGAGTGGCAGACATGTGTGACATCGCTGATGCTGCTGCGAACGGTGTCCGGGTTGTGATGAAAGCTGATACCCACGACCATTTCGTGTGGTAGCCCCCAGTGTTGGGCGACGAGACCACCGACTTCGCCCTAGTGAACATTCAGGATCTCCATTTCCGCATCAGCCGTTTTTTGTCCCCCTGATTTGCACAAGGAGATGTACTCCTGCACATCCTCGTTCATGAAACGGGACATGACCACTTTGCCGACGTTGTAAAGGAGCGCTGACGTGGCACTCACCTGGGGGACAGGGGTGCGAAACATTCTGCCACATTGTTCCGCTGCCAGGGAAGCGATGACGGATTCCCGCCACAACTGTCCTTCCGTGTAGCCGTATGCTTCCAGGTTTGCAGCCATTAACTCTTGTCCGATGGTGCAGGAAAGTAAAAGGTTCAAGGTCTGGTATTCGCCGATGAAGGAGATGGCTTCTCCTACGTTGGTAATGCGCATGGCGCTTCCGACGTGTGCCGAATTGGCGGCCTTGAGTAGTTTGAGGGTCAGGGCCTGGTCGAATGCGATCAGGTTTGCCATTTCCTTGATCCCTGTGAACGGATCCAGAATCATGGAGCTCAGTTTGACAATGGTAGGATTGAGAGGCTCGAACTCGTTGGCTGCTGCGACGATGTCGTTGACATCGACAAGGCCGCTCATGGTGCCGGTGTAAGGGTGGGTGGGGTGGTCTAGTAGCATGTTACGACTTTCTTTAATTCAAGTTTCAGTTTCACCATTTTCTTCAGTGACCGACCTCGGAGTGCTATCCCTCCCTCCGTGTCGCTTCTGAAGGCTCCTGCATTGGGAAATTCCCTTTTCCCGTTATCAGGTATCCTTCTTATCGTGAAGTCTGTGACTGATATCAAGCCCTACAACCTGATTTGGGGTGGTTTTGACATTTACCTGACAAGCAGTGAGTTCCAGTGGTGATGCTGTCATGGCGCGCATGGATTTTCGCAGCAAGAAAGAAGTTGGAATGAATGCAGTCCCGGTTCACCGCCCCATGAGTTGGATCTGCGGGCGCGGTTATCTGTGTCGGTGAAATAAAAAAAGCCCGCTGCGTAAACAGCGGGCTTTTGGAAAATGATTATGGGTCAAGTCGAGCTTAAAACTGGCTGCGAATCCACTGCTCGGTGATGTTGTCCTTACGCTGTGTGCGCAGTGACCACCAGAGAGCATCAGCATCCGCCTTACAGTAGGCACGAATGGCGCCAAGGCTTCCGGTGCCAGCGGGTGTGATGACGAAAGGAGCCGTGGAAAGACCGCCTGTCCAGCGGTGGACTTCGGAGTGTCCGTCTGCAAAGGCGATACCAGCAGCACCATTGTGATAGTTGGCGGGCACGTCCACCCAGCCGTTACCACCGGGTTCGTAGGTGAAGTTACCCACATCGTTGATGCTGTCAGGATGCTCGTCCATGTAAACCCAGGTTTCGGAAGGGCCAGGGTTGGTCAGACCTGAAGTCTTTGCTGTGTAACGAGGAAATGCGGCGGTATCCCAAGCATTGGAATCGTCGCCTACACGGATGTTACCGGAGATACTGCGAACACGCTCGGTGTAACCGGCGCGGCGTTGGGCGGCACTCAGGAAGTGATCGGAAGGGCACTTGAAAATGTTTTTAGCGCCGGAGAAGTAAGAAGCCAGTTTGGAGTATCTTGGATCCAACAGGTATTGGACGTTGGTGTTGGCTTCGTAAACGGTCCAGGTCATGGAACCGGTCACCCAGGAACCCTGGTTGATTTCACTTCCACCCCCGTGACGGGTTTTTGGAAAGCTTTCTTCATTGTCGCCCGTATACATGTGACAGGCGAGCATGAGCTGCTTGGTGTTGTTCATGCAGAGAATGCCCTTGGCCTTGTCCTTGGCTTTGCTAAGGGCGGGTAGGAGCATGCCTGCGAGAATCGCGATAATGGCAATAACAACGAGCAGCTCGATCAGTGTAAAACCACTTCGAACCGTCTTGCTTCGGTTTGCTTGTGTGTACGCTAATTTCATATTTTTTATTCTTGATTGAAAATCAGTCCTCAATGGGTTCGTCGGAGGTTTATACCGAATGCCCAAGGTGGTGGCAAGTATCTAATTTAAGCAGCAGCTTATTGAAAAACAGCTTATTGTTATTAGAGGACGGGTTTTCGCGCCACAATCCACATATGCGAGGAAAGAAGGTTCTCAGCGAGAAAGTCTTGGAATTTTTCACCCAGTTGATCCCATTCGTCAATCAACACCCGTTTGAGAAACGGATGACCCTCCAGGCTGAATTTTCCTGCCATGGTTTTTTTACGGACAATATCCGCATCCAGTCGGCCTTGGGTAAGTAACTCAATGACTTCCAGTTGCTTGGATTCGAAAAGGAGCTTTAGGGATTTTGGGTTGAAGAGGTTCAGGTGTTCAGGTGTGACCGTGTCCGCAACGGTTCTCAGAAGGTTGACATCGAATCCTCTGGCATTCGGGCACGTGACAACGAGCATGCCGCCCGGGGCCAGGAGGCGTGAACAGTGCTCCAGGTAGGTTTTGGGTGAAAACAGGTGCTCCAATACTTCAAAGGACACAATAAGTCCCGCATTTCCCTGCTCAACTGGAACCGATTCGACCGGTTGTCTCAGGACCTTCAATCCTCGTTTTTCGCAACTATCTGCTGATGAAGGGGTAGGTTCGATGGCGACGATTTCATCAAAGGAACCGGTTTGCTGCATCATTTCGCAGAACTGGCCGGTTCCGGCGCCCACTTCGATCATGCGCCGTTTCGGAATGCCATGTTGTTCCACAAAGTCAAGGATGCGGTCTACACGCGGTTTTACGATTCGATCTCGACGCGCATCCTCGGAGGATGGGTAGATGTACTCATTCCAGTAAGCGTAGTATGTCGCTTCCCGGTAATACCGCGCCAATCTTTCCGGTGTGGGGCGCGGCGATCCATAGACCGTTTCGCATTGATGGCACTCCAGGAAGGACATGCCCCGCTTGGTGCCGTAGGAGTCGGCTTCCACATGACCACAGGCCGGACATGTGACGGAAATGAACTCGTCCTTGTCCTGCATCAACCGTTTGGTGTCTTCCTCCAACAATTCGAAGGATCGAGCCATTAGATGGTCGGGGCGGATGGCGTTTTCGTTCAGGGTGGATGATTTGTTCATGGTGTCTTTAGGCAATATTCAATGTTTCTTCGGCGCATCCGCAACGGTTTCCCAAATCACTACGGCAACCGCTTGAGGAATTGGGATGCTTGTATTTTTCCTGTTGAGCTTCAGTCAGATGGACCGGACCGTATGCCGAACGTCCACCCCAAATATTTTCTTTCACCCACTGATCATCTTCAATGAACCAGACCCGGGGATCTCTGAAGGTGTCGGCTGTTTGGTCGAATTCCGACTCGCACATCCCCACGTAATCCAACCAGCGTGCGAGGTCTTTACGGGGTTTGACATGATCGTATTTACGGACCATCTCGATGCCTTCATCGCGGGTTAATGAACCTTCGCGAATGTCATGGCAGGAATGGTCGGAGCCTCTTCCGTAGCCGAATTTGATGAATTTCAGGTAATCATGGATGCCGATATCATGCATGTCATCAAGACTCGAGAAACGGCGATAAGTTCGTTCTAGTGGTTCCTGGCAGGGCGTCCAGCCATATTCGTCCATGACGAGTTTGACGTGTGAGTTGGAGTCCCATCTCACAAAATTGCTGGTGTAGATTCCGCGGACACCCACATCGTCCAATTCCTCATCGCTGGGATATTGAGCCCACTTGAGGTCTTTGGCGGTCAGGCCTTCTTTGAGTTCCGGTTTTCCAAGGCGCTCCAGCCCTTCATCGGTGAAATCATGCCAGTCGTATCCTCTCATGGCATGTTCCAGCCGGAACTTGGCGGTGAACTCGATGAAGTCGTTGTAGGAATACATACCCGCAAGATCCATATAGCCCTGTTCGCCCCACAGGATCAACGGAATGTTGTATCGCACCGCAATCTGGATCGGAACCGTGAAGATGCCACAATGACTGTGCCAGTTCATGTCTCCCTGCAGGCGAAATCCGAGCCGGTTCATTTTTACCAGCATGTCGCGGTCGGGGCGCAGGATCAGGTGGTCGCATTTGAACACATCCCGCATGCGTTGGAGGTTTTCTTCCCCCTCCTTCATGAAATTGTTTGCGTGATAGGTGACGAGCAGCGGTTTGAGTCCCAATACTTTTGTTGCCAGGTGTACCTGAAAGTAACTGTCCTTGCCGCCGCTCACCGGGATGAGGATGTCGTAGTCTTCATCCGATCCGTATTCGTGAGCGATGCGCTGGAACATGGTCATTCGTTCGTCCCAGTTGATGGCCGATCTCTGGTCGGAGACCCTGCAACCGGAACAGACTCCATGCTCGTCAAATGCGAGAGGCATGGCGGATGCGGATGGATAAACACAGCGAGTACAATATTTCATGCTAGTATGGGTTGTTGATGTAAATGGGTGGGTGCCGTTTGCCGTCTTGGTCTGGGTTGACGTCGGCGTTTTGGTTTGGAAGTTGTCGTGAACGGGAGGCGCACATTGATGCCTGCTTCGTGAAGCGCACGTTTGCCCTGACGATCAGTCAGTTCTTTAAAGTGCCAGATGTTGGCCGCGGCTACGGATGATGCGCCTGCTTGTATGCCGGCGGCGTAGTCGGTGAATTGACCGACGCCACTGCAGGCAATAACCGGAATGTTCACCGCGCGCGCCACTTTTTGAATCAGCTCCGTGTCGTATCCGTTGCCTTTGCCGTCGCGTTCGATCCGTTGAATGAGAATTTCCCCGGCTCCCAGTTTCTCGGCCTGTTGAGCCCATTGAACGGGATCCAGTCCGGTGGGTTCCTGGCCGCAGGCGATGGACACCTGCTCGCGTCCATTCACTACTTTCACATCCATGCCGAGCACGACTGCCTGGCGTCCGAATACCAAAGCCGCTTTTTCAAGGATGGACGGGGTGCGGACAGCCTGGGTGTTGATGATCACCTTGTCGGCTCCTCTGAGGAATCGTTCCCGCATATCTTCGATCGAGCGGATACGTCCTCCGCAGGTCAGTGGCATGAAGCAGGTGCGGGAGAGGGTTTCCAGTATATCCAGAAAGTTTGTCGAGTTGCGATGCTTCAGGTCATCCCTTCTGAGATCGTGTTCACCTTCCCGGGTAATGTCGAGGTAGACCAATTCGTCAACGTTCCATTGATTGAACCGGGCGACTTCGTTGTAGGGATTGCCAATGATCTGGTGTGTTTGGAAATCCTCGCTGCGCACGAGCAGTCCGTTCTTCAGGAGCAATACGGGGATGAGGCGGGCTTTAACACTCATGGCGGGCGGATACCAGATGGTTGAAATTGCGAATCACCGCCAGGCCGGCTCCCTGGCTTTTTTCGGGATGAAACTGTGCGCCCCAAATGTGTTGGTTTTCCACACAGGCGGTCACTCGGTCGCCGTATTCGGTGAATCCCTTCACATGTCCCTCTGTTTCGGTACAAAACTGGAAACTGTGCATGAAGTAGAAACAGGCGTTTGCCCCCAGTCCTTTGCTCAGACCGTTATCCTGCTGTTGGAACCGGACATCGTTCCATCCCATGTGAGGGATGGTCAGGTCCGGCTGACTGGGGGACAGTGGTCGAACTTCACCCGGGATCCAGTTCAATCCGGGCGAAGTTCCGTTCTCGAAGCCGGTGGTGGCCAGCAATTGCATGCCGAGGCAGATGCCAAGGTAGGGTTTTTGCTTGTCGAGGACTTCCTGGTTCAGGGTCTTCAGCCAACCCTGTTGAATGATTCGTTGGGATGCATCCGCGAAAGAGCCCACGCCGGGCAGGATCAAAGCGGAACAAGCCGCAAGGTCTTCCGGGTGCTGGCACGGACGGTAATCCGCCCCGATTGCGTCTAGCGCATTCGCCACCGATCGTTGGTTGCCCAAGCCTATGTCGATCAATCCAATCATGGTCATCCATGACCGAAGCACGGAGCATGCCAGCACGTGAAAACCGGGATTTACTTGCCTGGGAGGCATTTTTTACCCCATTTTTGTGGTGTTTCTTCGGCACGTGAACTGCTCATCAGTGGTGAGCATTGTGAAAACGGCAAATTTTACCGGTCTTCGATGCTGTGATGTGTGCAAATTTTGCTGATTAAGAGTGATGAGTCATCAACCCATATTGGAATCGCCTGTCCCGGAGGCCGTGTGTGAAACGCTGGAATCGTTGGTTCAAGAGCGGCCCGAGAAGACTTGCGAAATATTCACGCCCAACGACTTTTACGGACACGCCACTTTGTTGAAGCGATACGCGGGATTACCGGCGGGGATGCCTCTTCCCGGTGTGCTGCCTCATGGCCCCAGCATCAATCACACGATATGGCAACCGGAGCTGGATTCCCCTGTTCCAAACATTTTTGCCATCTCGGAAGAGCAAAAAGTTTGTTACCAAAAGGCTTCATCAAAACCGGTGTTCGTTATTGGTTCCGTCGTGCATTACGTTGAACAGTTGATTGCCGAGGAATTGAGGGCGTCGCGCCAAGGCGCCATCGGGACGGTTGCTTTTCCGGCACATTCCACACATCACCTGACCTGTGAGTTTGATCAAGACCAGTTTATCAAGGCCCTCCAGGCCTTGCCGGATTCCATGGGCCCCGTGCGGGTTTGTCTCTATTGGCGTGATGTGCAATTGAAACGGCACTTGAAATATTTGGAAGCTGGATTTGAGTGTGTGACGGCCGGACACATGTTTGATCCGGATTTTTGTTTTCGCTTGTTGAGAATATTTTCGAAATCAAAGTACGCGATCACCAACAAAATGGGGAGTTCGGCTTTGTTGGCGGCGAGTCTTGGATTGGAAGTAGCGCTGATCGATCAATCCACCCGGATTCGTGGAACCAATGAAAAGTTTGAGGGGGAGGCTGCGCCTACCGTGGATCAGCCCAGTGCCATGGATTTGTTTGAATCCATGAAAATTCCCGCCGGCCAAACACGCCCGGACCAACAGGGTTGGGGGGACATTGCCACGGGGCGTCACTTCGTCCGGTCTCCCGAACAATTAAGGGAAATGATGGTGGAACACGCCATTTCCCTGATCGAAAAACCAAGCGCCAAACCTTCGCTGCGCACCTGGGATCAGGAAATGGAACGTATCAAGCAAGCTTCCAATACGGGGTTGGATCGAGCGGACGGCACTCTGTTGGCTGAAGGCAATGTGTTTCATTTTATGAATCATCATCGTTTGCTGGAGGACCATGCAACCTGGGGGATCGAGGGGCTTTGTCCGTCGTTCAATTCTGACGATGAACCCGTGATTGTGGACTGTGGATCGGACACGGGTTACACGGTGATTCGCATGGCGCAAGCCTGGCCCAAGGCGCAGATCTACGGTTTTGAAGCCAATCCCATCAAGACCAAAATGCTCTATCGCAATCTGGATGCCATGGGGTTGCAACATGTTTCGGTGGGCGGGAAAGCGGTTTGGATCGAATCCGGCAAGGTTGCGTTTGAGACCAACGAACCCGGGGTCGGCTCCCATGTGTGTCAGATTGGAGCTGTTCGCCTAAGGGATTTCCTGGGCGAAACCAAGGTGGATATCCTGCGCCTGAACATTGCCAATGCGATTTTGCCGGTGGTTCAGGACTGTGGGGAGGCCCTGCGACAGGCGCGTCACATCATCGTGAATTATCCGAGTGAGGAAACCAACCGTCAGGAGTTGATTGCCTTGATGACTGAACTTTCCGCACTTGGCTACCAGCTGCAGATCAAGCAGGCTCAACCGCTTGATGGTTCTGAAACAAGTATGCGCATTCTCATGACGGCCGTGCTCGCTCAATGAGGATCAGCCGAATCGTTACGGCTCAAACTTCAATCATGTTTTTCGGTTCGTCCGCTTGTTCGATCTCCTGAGACCGCCAGTCCCAATTGACGGGAGTGGTTTCCGGTGCGGAAAGGTCGTAACTCTTGCAGACCTTTTCATACCTATCTTTGACCAGTTCAAACAGCACTGCAAACCATTGTTTTGAGCTGGGTTTGAGTCGTTCGATGACGCTCTGATCGATCAAATGTTCACCCTTCGAATGGTCAGGGTTTTGTGAAAAGAAATCCACCATGCGGTAGCAGACATGAGTGACATCGCTGGTTACGTTTTTTACGATGTTTGGATCGTGTTGAAAACTGATGCCTACGGTAATCTCAAACGGGAGCCCCCAGTTCTGGGCAATGATGCCGCCAATTTCGCCGTAATGGACACTCAAGATCTCCATTTCAGCTTCCACTTGATCCTTGCCTGACATTTTGCAGATAGAAAGGTACTCCTGGATCTCAGCATTCATGAATCGGGACATCACCACTTTCCCCACATTATGGAGCAATGCGGACGTGGTCGAGACCTGTGGGGCATGCACCCTAAACACTTTGGAACATTGTTCGGCGGTAATGGAAGCCAGGACCGAGTCGCGCCAGAGTTGGTTTTCCAACAGATTGTACACTAAAAGTTTGAGTGACCGTAGTTGTGATCCTACTGTGCAGGAAAGGAGTAGGTTCAATGTCTTGAATTCTCCCAAAAATGAAATGGCCTCCTGTACGGATGTCACCCGCATGGCCCGGCCGACGTAGGCTGAATTGGCGGCTTTGAGCAATTCCACGGTCAATGCCTGATCATAGGAAATCAAGGTGCTCATTTCATTGAGCCCCACGTTGGGGTCAACAATCATGGAACTCAACTTGACGACCGTCGGATTCAGGGGGGGGAATTGCTTGGCAGCATCGATAATCTCATCGAGATTGGCGATGCTTGGCGGTTGCCTGTTCCATTCTGTTTTGGGTTACCCCATATCCTGTATACTCCGTGGTTGACCGATTGTGAGAAAACTCCTGTTCCAAAGCAATGGGCGCCTCCTCACCTCTGCTATCGGAGAGTGATGAATAAACTTTAGGGAAACGTTCTGCGAACTTTGTCTCTCAGGAAGAGGCCCCGAATCGAATATGGTCTGCCATCCTTCTTGCGGATTCGGTGGTTTTTGACAAATCCTCTCCGATCAGGGTCAGGTGTCCCATCTTGCGACCTTTGCGGCTTTCCTGTTTGCCGTAAATATGGAGGTGGGCGTCTGGATCCTGAAGGGCTTCCTTGATGCCAAAGGGCAGGGCGGGACCGTCGGATGCGCCCAGCAGATTGATCATGACGGCTGCTGGTTTGACGAGTGAGGTGTCTCCCAGGGGCCAGCCCAGTATGGAACGGATGTGGTTTTCAAATTGAGAACAACGACAAGCTTCAATGGTATAATGACCCGAGTTATGCACCCTTGGTGCCAGTTCGTTGACGAGGATGGTCCCGTCTTCGGTGAGAAACATCTCCACACCGAAGCAACCTAATCCATCGACCGCCTCGATGGCCTGTCGCGCAATCTCTGAAGCCTTGTCGCGAATGCTGGGTTCGACCGATGCGGGAGCGGTCACCACATGGCAGATGTGGTCTTTTTGAACGGTTTCCACCACCGGATATTCCGCATGTGAACCATCCACGGACCGCACCACCATGACCGCCAGTTCTTTTACAAAAGGACAAAACGCTTCTACAAAGAGGGGAAACGTTCCACCGCCGAGAGCGTCCCAGGCGGCCTGGATATTGTCGGGGCCTTTGATGGTGGCGTTGCCCTTTCCATCATAACCCTGCTTTCGTTTTTTAAGCACCATCGGCCAAGCGAAGGATTCGCCAATACGTCGAATATCGTCCGTGGACTCGACAGACTCAAATGCGGGAACCGGCAGGCCACGTTCCTTTAATCGCGTTTTTTGAAGCAACTTGTCCTGAACAATGGCCATGGTGTCGGCGCCCGGGATGACGGTGTGCCCGGCTTGTTCAAGCGCTTTGAGCGTTTCTGCCTCCACAAATTCGTTTTCCAAAGTGATCAGGTCGCATCCCTTCGCCCAGGGGACCAGAACAGCCGGATCATTCCAATCGCCCACCAGATGATCGTGTACCACACTGGCAGCGGGGCAGTGGGCGGATTTCTCGATGGTTCTAACCTGGCATCCCAGCCGGCTCGCCGCTTGAGCCTGCATCCGTGCCAACTGGCCCCCTCCGATGATACCAATCAGAGGCAGCCGTCCTTCATTTTCATATGAACGCGAAAGAAAAGTCATGCTTTTGCCAGCCAGAACCTAAGAGCAGCCCAGCCAAGCGGTCAAGCGAATCAGGTTAAGGGGCTGTTGCGTCACGCATTCCAGCTTCCGGTTGAATCGCTCGTTTTTGAATGAGACGCCGCAATGCTTTCAGTAGGGTTTTTGTCATGTTGCTCCGACTTATCTCTTTTTATACCCATTTATACCTGTTTATATCCCTTTATATCCGATTCAGGATAAATGCCATGAACGCCATACGAGCAACTCGTGGTTCATTCAGCCCGGGTGTCATCGCTTCGTATTCTTAGCTTGCTGGTAGGCAAGTGATTTTGGTTTCCAGTGATTGATTGCATTCACCGGAACTCTGTTCGACGCGTTTATGCGTCGGGCCATGCCTGAGTTTCAGTCCTAGTTTGGTCAGGGAGCGGTCAGTGATTGGCCGTTGTCCTTGGCTCCGAGTTGGAGGAGGAAGGGGACGGCTTTTTGGGCCCAGGATTCGGCGGTTTCGAATTGTGAGGCACCGGTTCCGAAGCAGCTTTGCAACATGTCGGTGTTGATGATTCCCGGGTTCAAGGGGATGGCGGCAAGTCCTGCCGGCAGTTCTTGGGCAAGCGCCTGAGTGAGTCCTTCGATGGCCCATTTGGTGGCGCAGTAGGGGGCAACTTCCGGGCTGGTGGAACGTCCCCAGCCGGAACTGAAGTTCACCAGGACGCCACTGCCTTTTTGAATCATGTGGGGGATGACATGCCGGATCACGTTTTGAACGCCTTTGATGTTGATGTCGATCACTCGATCAAACTCACTGGAATCGATTTCCCATAAGGGCGCATTGTGGTTGATGATGGCTGCATTGTTCAGGACGAGGTCGGGAGCACCTGCTGCATCCACCACGCTTTGGATCCAATGGGCCACTTCGCTGTCTTTTCCTACGTCAATTGCATCGAATTGATGGGGCTGGCCTAATTCGCTATTCAATGTTCCAAGAGCTTCCGCGTTCCGACCGCAGCCTACCACAGTATGGCCTTCCCGTGCGAAGCCCTTTGCCATGGCGCGGCCAAGGCCTTTGGATACGCCTGTGATTAAAATGATTTTGCTCATGGCTGCGCCTTTTTACGTCGTTCCATGAGTTCCTTCCAGGTCGTGAGGATGATTCCTTCGGATTCGATGGTCTGTTTGACCAAAGGACTGGTCAGTGCGTTGAGGTCGCCTTTTCGGGACTCACTGGAACCGGTGACCAGCGGGAAAATATCGCTTGGTTCGGAGGCGTGAAACAGGATTTCGGTGATCCCCGGCTTGAGCGCTTTCAGGAGAGCTGCCAGTCGTTCGGGCTTTTCGTCTGCCGGCCAACCGTAGGTATTGGTGTGAAGATCGTCGATGACCGGGAGTCCTGCCGCCCATACTTTTTCCACGTAGGGTTTCAGCGCTTCAACTGCATCGCCGTTTTCTTGTCTCGCGTATGTGAGATGTCCTCCGGCGATCAGGATGGGAATTTGTTCCTGAATCCCCACTTTGACGTAGCGTTCGAAATAGGCAGGGTGGGCAAAGAGGGTTCCCATGTGACTGTCCAGGTGGGTGATGGGGATGTTCAGCGTTTTGGCACGGTCTACCTGAGCGCGGATTTCGAGTTCGATCTCATCCGCAGAAGCGCTCGCCAACACCTGGGGAACACTGCGCCAGAGGCATCCTTCGTTGTCAACCAGGCCCGGGACGACGGATTTACCGGCGAGGGGGCCCCATCGATAGGATTTCCATTCGGAGGTCAAAGTCAGGTGCAGACCGCTGTCCTCATCCGGATGTTCGTGCAGGTAGTGACCTATTTCCGAAACCCATGAGCAGGGCATCATGACGGCCCATGAAGTGGCGACGCCTTGTTCCACCGATTGAATGGCCCCCTGATTGGAAGAATGGGACATCCCGACATCATCGACATGGAGGATGACCACGACATCATCGGCTTTCCAGCCCAGACGCTCGGCAAATGAGGCGGTGTATCCGTTCATGTTGAACAGGGCGAGGCTCAAAAATGTGCTTAAAGAGATTCCTTTTCTGAAGGATTTGACGCTCAACAAACAGTTCCAGTGCATGGACAGCAGGCTACCCCAACACTCCGGACATTCAACCATGAACTATCCGTTAACCTGTAGCCGAGCTTGCCAAAGTGTGGCAGGGCGTTCGGAAATGTTGCGAGGTGTCAGGGAGTTGGGGGGGGCGTCGGGCCACCTTCTGGCGAAGTCGGCTACGTGGCTGTGCGTTTGGGAATGTTGTGGAATGGTGGGCGAAGAGGGACTCGAACCCCCGA
>CAYPZD010000035.1:0-40749 GCA_964415055.1 uncultured Verrucomicrobiota bacterium
AAACGCTTACAATCCATCACTTGACTCCAATACCTTCTTGGTGGGGCTGTATGGGGAATGGATGGAAAAAGTGGGAGGTGACAGCGTCGAAGCGATTGCATCCCTCGGGCTGGACACTGCACTGACAGATCGCTCTTTGGTTTATGCTGACATGATTGAGTCCTGGCGCATTGCCGGTCCCTACCCTTCGAATCGTATTCATTCCACCAGCCCGTTTGGCGATCCGGACCATTCCTTTCCGCACGAAACCGATCCGGATACGGTGGAGTGGAAGGCTGTATTGCCAGAGGATTCCTATGGTTTCATTCGTTTTGATAAGGTGTTCGACCAGGAGAATCAGGATTCCGATTACCAAATCGGATACGCTGAAACCATCCTTATCAGTCCAGATGAAAGGCAAATCACCGTTTCGCTCGGTTCAGATAACTGGATCCTTCTTTGGTTGAATGGCGAACAGGTGCATCGTTTCACCGGCTTTCGTTCCGCGTTTCCTGACCAGGATAAAGTTCGTATGAATCTCAAACCGGGCGAAAACCGCCTCCTTGCCAAAATTGGGAACACACGCAACAGCTGGCGTTTCTGCCTGCGCATCTCCGAGAACGGGGATGGGGTGACGGTGAAGAAGCTGGAGCGTTGATGCCAGAAGTAATGATTTTGTTTTTTAGACAGGATTAACAGGATTGACAGAATGTTTCAGTGTGTTTTGTGATTTTGTTATTGTTCGTTGAATTTTCTGCATTCAGGCAGTGTTGTCTGGACAGGTGGTTTGTTGTTACTTTTGGCAGGAATATATTTGGTCTCAAGAAACTCATGCTGTCATGAAAAGTAGCGTTGCTTGTTACAGTGCCACACTCATCATCACCGGCTTGCTTATGGAACTTGGAAGAGGCGCCAATGCTGAGGGTGTTTTGGTGGATAGAGTGACATTCGATGGAGACATGGATTCCGAATTCGGGGAAGTGGATGTCACCTCCAATGGCGGCGCATATTTTTTGGGAACGAGGTATTCTGTTATGGGAGAATGCGCAAGTTTGCTTCCATCCATAGATGAAAGGTATTTGAGTATCTACGGGTTTGAAGACGTTTTACAGGAAGGGACCATTACTTTCTGGGCTCAGGCTCATGGTCGAGGAAGTGTTGGTGGCCTCAGAGTCTTCGAAATGTCCAGCCAGGGAACTAAAGCAGCAGCTGCACACACATTTTCTTTACACACTGACAGTACCGTCGAGGCAACTCTTTTAGATTACACTTTTCATAACCAATCCTTCCATTCAAGGATTGAACAACATGATCCCTACCAATGGAACTTATACAGTTATTCCTACTCCATGCTGACCGGTGAAGTGAGATCGGTGTTAATTCCAGTTGGGTAATGGAGTTTAATCTGGCTGCTGATGCTCTTATCGAACCTTCAACGGGCATACAACTTGGAAAAGTGGAAATCGGGAACGGTAATTCGTTGAGGATCGATGATTTAAGGGTTTACCATGGCCAACTTACTGAAGAAGACTTGCGGTCCATTTTGAGAGAACCAGAATTTTCTCTTGGAGTTAAAATGAAAAACAATGGTGTAGAAATTACCGTGGTGAATCCGGCAGGTAAGGAATATGCTGTTGAACGAAATGGAAATTTTCGCTCACCAGTTTGGGATCGTGTTTTTATCGGAGATCGGACAAGAAAAAGTCAGACGTTTGTTGACTCCGCCTTTAGAGCCAGAAGCGGGGTGTTCTATCGGCTACGATTTCCGAGATGATTGTGGTGGCTGTTTTTTAGGCAGAATGAACAGGATTGAAAGGATGCTTTTTTGGACTCTCTAAGGAAATGCTTCTGTTGATTAATCCGGTTTTCAAAGTATTGTCTGGAACGGGCAAGGGTTGCCCCTGTGATAAGGGTAAAAAAGTTGCCCAAAAGGACTCAAGTGAACCTTCCGAAAGATAGTCTCTCCAATATGGGGTTAGAAAAACTCGAATACTTTACACCCCCCAGTATCCCATCCTGCAAATCCTGTTCATCCTGTCTAAAAATCAATTCAATCGAAAACCCCGCTGCTTGATCTTGTCGAGCAGCACGGCGATGAGGATGACCAGGCCGAGAATGACCTTTTGGGTGTAACTTTCAATATTCATGAGGTTCATGCCGTTTTGGATGACGGCGATGATGAACGCTCCGATGAGGGTGCCGAAGATTTTACCTTCACCTCCGGAAAGGCTGGTGCCTCCCACAACCACGGCGGCGATGACGTAGAGTTCATACATTTGACCGTAGGTAGGCGCTCCGCTTTTGAGTTGGGATGCCATGACAATCCCGCCCAGTCCAGCCAGAAGCCCCGAGAGCGCGTAAGCAAATAGTTGAACGCGTTTGACGGGGACGCCTGACAGTCGAGCGGCTTCAGCGTTGCCGCCGACTGCGTACACATACCGTCCCCACTTGGTGCGGGACATCATGATGTGGGCGGTAACGTAGAGTATCAACATGAGGAGCACCGCATTGGGAATGCCGAGGAACGAGGCTTCACGCCCCAGCCACACGAAACTGGCGGGGATCTGGTAAACGGATTCACCGCCGGACATCAGATAAGCCGTTCCGCTTGCCATCATCATCATGCTCAAGGTCACGATGAAGGGGGGGATGGAGAAGCCTGTGATCATGGCTCCTGTAAATGATCCCACCAGTCCTGACGCAATGATGGCTATGCAGCAGGCCCCTACCATGGCGGCAGCGGAGGCTTCTAATGCCCCTGCCATCTCTTGAATGATCAGGCATCCCAGCACGGCGGAAAAAGCGATCAAACTGCCAACGGAAAGATCGATCCCACCGGAAATGATGACCACGGTCATGCCGATGGCGATGATGGCGATGACGGCGATTTGATTGGTGATGTTCACCAGATTGTCCTTTTTCAAAAAGTTCGGCCACTGATAGGATTCCGGCCCCAGCACTTTGGGAGTTCCCAGACCAGGGAAATCGCTTGGGATATTCTCAAAGACCAACCATCCCGATGTGGTTTGGTTGCCTGCAATGATGCTGAGTTGGGTGTTGGATTGTTGGAGTTCGATGAGTTTGGCCCGGGCGTCTCTGGGTTCTCCGACCACTTTGTGAATGTTCTGGTATCCGTTGCTTTCGAGGGCGGAGGTCAGTGTGCTGGCAAAGGCATTGTCAAGAGGCAGATCACGGGAAACAATCAGGATAGGAGCTTCAGGTGTTGATTGAGATTGAATGGCTGAGGCCAATTGGTTTCCGGCGGTTTCTCCGGTTGGTTGTTGTTCCTTCAAGGTCATGGCGCTGAAGAACACGCCCAAAAGTAACAGGACCAGAATCATGCCGTATTCGGTGATCCAATGGGCCAGTTGTTGTTTATCGAGTTTCAACATGAGAACCAGTATGCTTTCGATTTTACGCCACGGCGTAGTGCATGATTTCTTCTTGTGATGAGTTGGGAACGTCGGTGATTTCGCCCGTGATGCGCCCCTCGTGCATGACCAGCACGCGATCGGCCATGCCGAGCACTTCGGGGAGTTCGGAGCTGATCATGATGATGGTTTTACCTTCGGCTGCCAGGTTGTTCATCAGTTGATAGATTTCATATTTGGCGCCGACATCGATCCCGCGTGTCGGCTCGTCAAAGATCAATACATCGCAGTGACGCGCCAGCCATTTGGCGATGACCAGTTTCTGCTGGTTGCCTCCTGAAAGGTGTCCGGCTTTTTGGTGTTCGCCCGAGCATTTTACCTGCATGGCTGTGGCATATCGATGGAATTCCTCGCGTTCCTGGTTGGCATGGATCCAGCCTTTTGGCGCAAACCGGTTCAGGTTGGGAAGACCGAAGTTTTCACGCAGGGAGTGAGGGAGGATCAGGCCCTGGAGTTTGCGGTCTTCGGTGAGCAGACCGATGCCTGCGGCAATGGCTTCGCGCGGGTTTCGGATGGTGAGTGGTTTGCCGTCCAAAAATATGTCGCCTGCATCCCGCCGGTCGGCTCCAAAGATGAGTCGGGCCAACTCCGTACGTCCCGCTCCAACGAGTCCGGCCAATGCCAGGATCTCTCCTCTGCAAGCTTCGAAGGATACGTCTTTCACGGCTTTGGCTCGATTGAGGTTTTTGACCTGAAGTTTGGGAGTGGATGGTTGGGAGGTTTTTGAGGGAAACTCGTTTTTCAATTCACGTCCAACCATCATTTCGATCAGTTGTTTGCGGGAGCATTCGGCAATCGCTTTATCTCCCACATAAGCTCCATCACGCAGAACCAGAACTCGATCGGCAATCTCAAAGATTTCGTCCAGGCGATGACCAATGTAAATGAGTCCGATGCCTTGTTCTTTCAGGTGTCGGATGATTTCGAACAGCTTGTCCACTTCGCGCAAGGTCAGGACTGCCGATGGTTCGTCGAGCACGAGGATGCGTGCGTTGAGCGAGAGGGCGCGTGCGATTTCAATGGCCTGTTGTTGGGCCACGGTCAGGCGGCGACAAGGCAGGTCTACATTGAATTCCATGCCCAGCTGAGAAAGGAGTTGTCGGGTTTTTTGCTTTTCAGAACCCTGTTGGACCCATCCTGATCGCGTGATCTCTTGTCCGAGAAATACGTTTTCAACGGCGGACAAGGCAGGGATCAGATTGAATTCCTGGTAAATCATCGCAATCCCCAATTCTCGCGATCTGACCGGAGATTCGATTTGAACCGGTTGACCTTCGATTTCAATGGAACCCGCATCGGGCGTGTGCGCTCCACCGAGTACTTTCATCAATGTGCTTTTACCGGCTCCGTTTTCCCCCATCAAGGCGAGGACTTCACCGCGTTGAAGCGACAACTCAACTCCTTTCAATGCATGCACACCGGGGAATCGTTTGTCGATTCCGGTCATCTGAAGCAACGGCGCGGACATGCAATGGATGGTTGATTGAAAGTCGGAAAGCGGAATACTCAGAGCTGGAATGGCTATTCCTTGTCCTCTGGCTTTGTCTCGATGACCGGTTTCTGTTTTTGCTGCAAGGATTGAATGTGATCTTCCAGTCGACTGATCTCTTGCCGTCCCTTGTGGATGGTGAAGTCGATGGTGGCCTTGTGGCTTTCACCTGATTTCAATTTTGGCACTCGTCCAAATTTGCGCTCTATGCGTCGGTTGTTGGGAAAGTTGGTGCCGGGTTCCAGTCCGGTGACATAGCCTTCGCCCTCGGAGTTGGTGTTTTTCCAAAGGGTGACGTAAGGCAGTTCCTTAACGGAGTAGGTCATGGAGATCCCTTTGTTTTTGGCGCGGTTGACCAAGCCAATGGTCGTTTTGCCGTTGCGTCCGGCCAGGGCGGTGATGCAGTAAACTTGTTCCACAAATCCTGAAGTGGGTCCCTGGTATTGAGCATATTCGTTCACCGATTGAGCGGCGTGATCGTTGAATGGAATTACTTTGGCAACCGGAGCCAGGAATTTGGAACCTTGTTCCAGTAAAGGAGGTCCGTAGTTGGCGTGGTAAAGGATTTGGAATTCTTGCGGATCATCGCCACGATTGGTGATGGTGTCGGAGATGCGCAAGGTTGCCGAATCAGGCGTGGTGGAAATTTCGGTCCATAGTTCCAGCTTGGGACCGTAAAACATGCGTTCGTCGACACGGCCACGGATGTGAATACGATAGGGCGCTTCGCGATCAATGACCACTTCCACTTCGCTGGCGGGGATGTTGGCGATTTTGCCGTGGAGAGTCAGGTCCATAACCGCTTCGTCACCCACGTTGTTGATGAAAGAATCTGTGCCGGGATGTCCGTTGCTCTCGAGACCACAGCGAACCATCCATTCGTTGAAACCTTCCAGCCATCCCAGGCCGCCCCGGTCTTCCAGTCGAATGTGTTGCGGATGCACCACCTCCTTGACCGGTGAATTCCAACCCAGATAAATGTCATCCATGCGCGCGTTCAGGATGCCCATACCGCGTGTCGGGATCACGGAGAACGACAGTTTGCCGTTGTTGACTGTGATGAGGTCGACGCCTTCCTGCTTTCCACCGTGCAGTGTTTGCTTGGTGATCGACCAACCGGGCGCTTCCGGAGTGATATCTGCTCCGCTCAGTTGCCATGCGTCGACATGGATGTTTTGTTGTACGCTGGTGAGAGTGATCTTCAAGGGTTCTTTGCTTTGAGCTTCCAAAAGCGCAATCGCCATAAGAAGGGGAAGGATGATGCGTTTCATGATTCGAATATTTTAATCGTTAAGAGAGTGATAATGCCTTTTCGACCGCTGTGCGCATGACCGATGCTTCGGGGCGGATACCGGTCCAATAATCCACACTGGTGATACCTTGATTCACAATCATGCCCAGTCCATCCAGTGTGGCGCAACCCGCCTGCTTCGCTTCGCGCAACAACCAGGTTTCCGGTGGGCTGAAGATAACGTCCGCCACCACCATGGAAGGCTTGAGAGTCGTGAGGTCAATCGGCATGGTGGTGTTGCCATCGTAAAGTCCGATGGAGGTTCCATTGACCAACACGTCGGTATCTGCCGGGATTTGATACTTGTCGGACCATTGGACAAAGGTTGAATCCAATTGAAGTTTGTCGACGAGAAGTGTGCTTAAAGCCTGACCACGTTCTGACGAGCGATTGACGATGGTGATTTGCCCCGCTCCCGCCAATCCGAGTTCCACCGCAATGGCACGCGCCGCTCCTCCTGCGCCCAGGATGACGATCTTCTTTCCGGCTGGATCAATGAGTGATTTCAACGATTCCAGGAATCCTTTGCCGTCGGTGTTTTCGCCAATGAACTTTCCGTCGCGTTGAACAACACAATTGACCGCCCCCATGATCTCGGCGGATTTGCCCAGGCCATCCAGATGTTGGATGACAGATACCTTGTGGGGCAGGCTGCAGTTGAACCCTTTGAATCCCATGGCGCGCGCGCCTTGGACGGCATCCGGCAAATCGGCGGACGCGACTTCCATGTTGATGTAGCGGTAATGCAGGCCGTGATGTCGAAACGCTGCCTCGATCATTTCGACGGTGGGATTGCCCGCTGCGCCTTCCGACATGGAGCCTACCAGGGATGGAAGGAAATCCGGTGTAGCTTCGCTCATGACGTATCAGGTCGTAAGTTGGCGGGTTACTGCAAGTCAGGATCCTTGAGCCCGTCTTCCTGCCGGTAAAGGCTGGTGGGAATCAACTGTTCCGGTGGCACATCCTCGCCCTTGGAGTGGGCGATGATGGATTTGACCACTTCGACGCCCATGCGATCCGGGAATTGGATCGGATCCGCATAGATCTTTCCGTCCTTGATGGCCTGTTTGCCTTCCGGTTGCCCATCGAAACCAATGATCAACACCTGATCCTCCTTGCCTGCCTTCTCCAGAGCGGCTCTGGCGCCCAGTGCGGAAGGATCGTTGATGGCAAAGATCCCGCGCAGATCGGGGTGGGCTTGCAGGGCGTCTTCGGCTGCTTTGTAACCGATGGCTTTGTCGCCGCCACCTTCGAGTTCCATGACCATGGCAATCTTGTTGGGAGAGGCTTGATTGTAAGTGTCGATGATTTCACGAAATCCTTTCACCCGCAAACGACAGGATTCAGCCTGGGCGAAATGCAGAATGGCGACCTTGCCACCCGCGGATCCGAGCGCATCGATCATGGCTTTGCCAGCTTCCTTGCCACCGCTGTAGTTGTCCGTAGCGACTTGAGTCAGGATTTTAACCCCGGGTTCATTGCAGGGAATATCCACGGTGATTACCGGGATGCCCGCCTCATTGGCTTCTTGGATCACTGGCACAATCGAGCGGGATTCACATGGGCTGAGAACGATCGCCGAAACCTTTTTCACGATGAAATCCTTCACCTGATTGGACTGTTTGGCTACATCTTCATCGGCGCTGAGCACGATGGTTTCATACCCCGATTTGGCTCCTTCCAAAGTGATGTGATCCCCGATCACCTTGAAGAAAGGATTTTTAAGCGTGAGCAAGGAAACCCCGATGGTCTTCTTAGTGGAGGTTGTTTGAGCTTCCGTGCCGCCACCTGCTTCGTTCTCAATGGGAGCCGGCTTCCCGCATCCTGTGGCCAGTGACCACAAGGCGATGCATGCTACAGTTAGTAAGATGTTTGATACGGTGTTCTTCATAAATTCATTTGATCACAAAGTCGTCTGGCATCTCTCAAACATGACACACCACGACTGATTCATTGCTCTGGATGACCATCATCTTGACGAAAAACCTATGTGGGCGCAAGGACGCACTTTTTCGCACATAGCTGCTTCATTTCCGTGGCTTGACACTATTAGTGGTGGCGTATATGGTATCACTGTGGCGAGAGTCGTGATTGATACGAATGTTCTTGTAGCGGCCTTGCGTTCATCAAGCGGCGCTAGTTTTCAAATTTTACTGGCAGCCGACAAAGGTGAGTTTGAAATGGCGCTGTCAGTTCCGTTGCTCACAGAGTATGAGGATGTTTGTCGTCGAGCGGAATGTGGAATTCAGCTTTCTAGCCAAGCTGTTGATATGATTATTTGCAGGATAGCTCAAGTGGCTATTCAGCAGCCCATATATTACTTATGGCGGCATGTTTTGCCAGATCCCAAGGATGACATGGTATTGGAGGTGGCTGTGGCATCCGGGGCGACACATATTGTAACGTTCAATCAGAAGGATTTTAGACAAGCTGCGGAGTTTGGAGTTTGCGTGATATCACCTTCCATGTTTTTGGCAATATTATGAGTACGTTGAGTCTTAGGATACCTGATTCGTTGCACCGGACGCTCAAGCAAGTAGCTGAGCAGGATGGTGTCTCCATAAATCAATTTGTCAGCCTTGCGGTCGCTGAGAAAATAACCGCATTGCAGACATATAACATGATGATGGATCGTGCCAGCAAAGGATCTCGTGAGGATTTTTTACATGCTATGTCGCTGGTGCCTCCTGGTGATGTAATTGAGGGTGACGAAATTCCACCAGGATACAAAAGTTCCCCGATGTAGGAACCCTGATGGCTCCATGGCAACAGGTGAGTGTCTATCTTGTGGCTATTTTTGATAGAGCATGATGCAGACACCGACTCATGCCGCGTGTCTCAATCAGGTTTCTGCTTCTAGTCAATGAATTTGAAAAACATCTGAAGAAAACGGATTGAATCCATGATTAAAAGAATTGGAGTGATTGGGGTTGGGGGTGTGGGAGGATATTTCGGAGCCAAGCTGTGCCGATTGCTCGAGACCGAGCAGGCGTTGCAGGTTGCTTTCCTGGCAAGGGGAGCGCATCTGGATCAGATTCGATCGAACGGCTTGCGCGTCATCACGCAGGATGAACCTGAATGGACTGCCCGCCCCACATTAGCGACGTACAAGGTTTCGGAATTGGGTGCGTTGGATCTGGTGTTGCTTTGCGTGAAGGAATATGACCTCGACCGGGTGCTGGCTGAATTGGGGCCGTGCATCAAACCTTCCACCCTCATCCTGCCTTTGCTCAATGGGGTGGATGTGGCAACTCGCGTGCGCCGAAAGATATCTTCCGGGATCGTGTTGCCAGGCTGCGTTTATATCGGAACCCACATTCAACAGCCAGGAGTGATTGAACAGAAAGGTGGCGCTTGCAAAATCTATCTTGGACCTGATCCGGAACATCTAGAAATGCGGCCCGATGGTTTGTTGCAACTTTTCACAACCGGTGGAATCAAGCACGAATGGAAATCGGACATTCAATCAGATATCTGGCAGAAATTCATCTTCATCGCCGGATACGGCATCGTCACGGCAGCGTTTGACAAAACATTGGGTGAGGTGCTCGGTGATTCGGGGCTCAAAGGTGAAGTAAAGCAAGTCATGCATGAAGCTGCAAATCTTGCCAAAGAGTTGGGTGTGACATTGGGCCCGGACATCGTGCAGCAATCGCTTGAAAAAGGAACCCAGTTTCCGCCCGAAACCAAGACATCCTTTCAACGCGATTTTGAAAATCCAGACAAACCCGATGAACGCCGACTCTTTGCCGGATCCATCATTGAAATGGGGGAACGCTTGGGCGTGGATACAGCTTTCACCCGGCGCTTGTATGGGGTGATCAATGATCGGAAACCTGTGTTTTGGGGTTAGTTGATTGGATGGATTGTTTGGTGGTGTTGGTGGGGAGGGTAAGCTTTTTGACTGTTTGTTTTTTTAACCGCAGATAAACGCAGATTGACGCAGATGTTGAAGAATAAGAGGACTGTATGCGATTAGGTGTTTTTAACAAAAAATGCTTACCCGTTCTGTTGGGCATTGTTTTGCTCGGAATCGGTGGCTTTGTTGTTTTGAAGCGGAATCCTACCTATCCGGTGCCTGTTTTATGGAAAGCGGATGTCGGGTCTTATTTGGATACGAGCACACCTTTTGTGTTGGGGCCGGATAGTGTGCTATTGGCTTCAACGTATACTAACCTGCTGGAATTGGATCGGGCGGGGGTGCTGGGGACAAACGTTACGAGGGGCGTTCACGGTTTTAGAGTTCCCCGCCACATAGCGGTTGAAGCTGATGGTACCTTTTATCATTTGTTTCACGGTCAGGGGGCACAATCGACACTTCGAGCGCAAAAGCCGGATGGTTCCGAGTTGTGGCAGACAACGGCCTTCAGACTCTCCCGCTCGGCTCCTCCAGTTGTGGCAAATGATGGGACCATTTATTTTAATTCATCTAGCAATCTCGTAGCACTATCTCGATCCGGCCAGGTAAAGTGGTCGTTTATGGCCGATGATTCGCTTTATAGTTCGGCTTCCATCGGGCCAGATGGATCCATCTTTCTGGTCTCTTCGGGGCATCTGTATTGTCTCAATCCTGATGGTTTATTGCAGTGGGATCTTCGGGGGAGTGGTTGGTATGATACGCCTGCTGTCGAATCTGATGGGACGGTTTATGTGAGGGGCGGATCGACGAATCTAACGCTCACCGCCATCCAACCTGACGGGGAGGTGGCCTGGACCTATTCCAATGCCCGTCATCATGGAGTGACCGAGCCAGTCATAGGGCCTGATGGTTCGATCCATGTCCTCACCACGGATAGCTGGCTGGAAACTATCAGCCCGGAAGGATCGTTGAAATGGAAGCTGCAACTTGGGGAATACCACAGCATGCAGGCTCCCGTTGTTGCACGTGACGGCACTATATTTGTGGCATCCGCCGATCCGAAGGTAACCGCCGTGGGGCCGGATGGAGACGTGAAGTGGGTGTTTGAGGTTCCCAAGAAAGGGGATTTTCGAATGCCGCAAAGTTGGAATGGGATGAAAAAAATCATCCAGGAACGATTCGGCTTTGCCAAGCCGATATTGGTGAGTCGTCCTTTGTTGGCACCGGATGGAACCCTTTATGTCGGCTTTGCCCAGCAGTATGGCAGCATCTACGCCTTGTCCACCGGAAAGAAACCCTTTGTCGGTAAGTGAAAAATAAATAACTAAAAACTTAGTGTCTTAGTGGCTTTGTGAGAGATTCTTTTTTCACACTAAGTTACGAAGACACTAAGAAAAAAATGGGGCTACAGTTTCAAGCTTTAGTCCCTGGTTTACTTTTTGGGTTAAGGGGGGGGTGTGCTTTTTTGAACATCTTGGCTCATTTTTGGCAGGGGTGGAATCTGCGAGATTGTTCGCTTGCATAAGAAAAGTGTTTCTTGAGCAAAGGGTAGTTGGCTTAACTTTCTGAACGACAGTGGAAAAGAGGTTTTTTGGGAAGGTGGTGCAATTGTTGGTGAAAAGCTGATGGCATCCTGTTTGCTATGTGGGTTCGAGCGACTCTAGTTGCGTGGGTAATGGATACATTGACGGCATCGCAAACAATGGTTCAAGGCTCGACCTCCTCAAAAGATTTCTGGGTGGTCGTGACCGATATGGACGGCACCTTGCTGGATCACCACACCTACGCACACGACCAGGCGTTGCCTGCCTTGAACGAGTTGCGTCGCCTGAATATTCCACTGGTTTTCAATACCAGCAAAACGCGCATGGAAATGGTTTCTTTTGCTGCTTCGTTGGGCGTTAAGAGCCCAATGGTGGTTGAGAACGGCGGTGGAATCTTCATTCCAGAGCAACGTTCACCCCGCATATTCTGGAGCGATCCTGGAAACTTTCCCAGGAGGGGGCAGTGGATATCATTGGGAATCCCCAGGAATGAGATTCAGGTGACACTCCAAATAATCCGAAATCGCAAGCAGATTGCTTTCCGTTCCTTTTCTGAGTTGTCCATCGCAGCGTTGCAGGAAATCACCGGGCTTTCCAGGACGGCGGCTGAGGCGGCCCAGAATCGTGATTTTTCCGAACCCCTGATTTGGGAAGGAAATGATGCCGATTTGAAAGGATTTAAATCGGCGCTTCAGCGGGAAGGATTGCAGATTTCCAAAGGAGGACGGTTCTACACTGTTTCCGGAAGCCACGACAAAGGAAAGGCTGTGCATTGGTTGAGATCTTATTTTGGATTCAAATCGGATGCCCGAGTTCGTGTTGTGGTGCTAGGGGATGGGCAAAATGATTTACCGATGCTGGAGGCGGGTGATGTATCGGTTGCCGTCAAATCTCCCGTGAATCCAATCTTGGAATCCCGTTCCAAAAAACTACTCCACACGAATGAATGCGGTCCACTCGGTTGGAATGAGTCCGTGTTGGATCTGTTGCAGCAAATGGGGTGCGTTGAGCACCAACGTGGTGTGGAAAAACAATCTTTGTCCAATTCATAAGACTAAACAATATGACTGATTTTTATCAAAACGGTATTATCACCACCTTGCACCATCTTCGGCATCGATCTTTGGAATCGATGGAAGCCGAACTGACCGCCTATTCCAAAGAGCATCCGATGACCCTGATGCTGCCGTGTCTTTATTCGGAACTGCAACGCCCCGCGCTGCAAACCATCATCGATGAGCTTAAAAAGGTGCCTTACCTTTCCCAGATCGTCATCGGATTGGATCGCGCCAAAGAAGCGGAATACCGGCATGCGTTGGAGTATTTTTCAGTGTTGCCACAAAAGCATGTCGTTCTCTGGAATGACGGTCCGCGTTTGAAGGCCATTGACGCACAGCTCAAGGAGGAAAGTCTGGCTCCGGTTGAATTGGGCAAGGGGTGCAATGTCTGGTATTGCCTGGGGTATCTGATGTCCATGGATCAGCTAGCTTCCGTGGCCCTGCATGATTGCGACATCGTGACCTATGACCGTTCGATGCTTGCGCGCTTGTTGTATCCGGTGGCCAATCCGTCGTTCAATTTCCGTTTTTGCAAAGGTTACTACGCACGGTATGCCGATGGGAAACTGAACGGTCGGGTGGCACGTTTGCTGGTGACACCGTTGATCAAGGCGCTTCAGAAAGTGGTGGGATATCACGAACACCTGGAGTTTCTGGACAGCTTTCGATATCCGCTGGCGGGAGAGTTTTCTTTTCAGGCAAACGCGATTCGAGACATGCGCATTCCCAATGACTGGGGACTTGAGATCGGGATTCTATCCGAGATGAAGCGCAACTACTCGGTGAACAGGATTTGCCAGGTCGAGTTGACCGATGTTTACGATCACAAGCATCAGGACTTGTCTCCGGAGGATGTCAACAAGGGCTTGTCCAAAATGTCGATTGATATCTGCAAGGCCTTTTACCGTAAACTGGCCACCAACGGCGTGGTGTTTACCAACGAACTCTTCCGGACCATCAAGGCGACCTATTATCGAACGGCGTTGGATTTTGTGGAATCTTTCCGCAAAGACGCGGTCATGAATGGCTTGAAACTGGATATCCACAAAGAAGAATCCACGGTGGAATTATTTGCCGAAAACCTGATGAAAGCAGGGCAGCAATTTCTGGAATACCCCATGGAAACACCCTTTGTGCCATCATGGAACCGGGTGCTGAGCGCTAATCCCACGATTCATCAACAACTGGCACAGGCGGTTCATGACGACATGGAATCCTTTGGACATGCTCCTTTGACGGAAGCGGAAGACCTGGAACGGCATTTTGCTTGATGGGGCGAATCAGAATTGGACGGACACGCATGTTAAGGGAATCAACGACACCGGAAGAGGTTAAGGAACGGGTGAAGCGTCACCTTGAAGTGCTCTATCCGCCTGATCAGATCGATGCTTTGGCCGAGTCCATCGCATCCATGGTTCCACATTCTGAAGATGGATCGTGTCATCGGAATGGCGGTGCCGGTTGGGACCAGCAGGATTGCTTTCTGATTACCTATGGGAGTTCTTTGCGACGAAAAGGGGACAAGCCGTTGGCTGTTTTGCGGGCCTTTTTGAAACAACATCTGCAAGCTTGTTTTAGCGGTGTTCATGTCCTGCCATTCTTTCCTTATACTTCCGATGACGGATTTGCCATTTCGGATTATGAGATGGTGAATCCAGAGCTTGGTGATTGGTCCGATCTGGCCGGAATCGCCGAGGATTTCTGTTTGATGGCGGATTGTGTGATCAATCATTGTTCATCCTCCCATTCATGGTTTACGGCTTATCAGCATCAGGAATCACCGTACGACAAATATTTCATCGAGATTTCACCGGATGCTGATCTGAGCCAGGTGGCCAGACCGCGTACGTCGCCATTGGCTCGCCCTGTCCCATCGGATTCGGGCGTCAAATATGTGTGGTGCACATTCAGTCATGATCAAGTGGATCTGAACTTTGCCGAACCGGAAGTGCTCCTGGAAATGATCCGGATACTGACAGGTTATCTGGAACGCGGAGTGAGAGTGATTCGTCTGGATGCCATCGCGTATCTCTGGAAGGAACTCGGAACCCGGTGCCTGAACCATCCCAAAACGCACGAAACGGTACGTTTGCTCCGAACGATCGTTGACCAGTATTCGGATCCGGTTTGGTTGATGACGGAAACGAACATCCCGAATCATGAGAATCTCAGTTACTTCGGAAATGGGAACGAGGCGCACATCATTTATAATTTCTCACTTCCTCCATTGCTGTTGCATGCCATGCTGGCCGGTCATTGTCGCCATCTCAAAGCCTGGATGATGAGCATGCCGCCGGCACAGGAAGGGACCACCTTTTTCAACTTTATCGCTTCGCATGATGGGATTGGTCTCAGGCCGGCAGAAGGATTGTTGGAGGAGCAGGAAATGCGGTCGTTGGTGGACACGATGGAACGCATGGGGGGGAAGGTCTCGTGGCGTGCGGCAGAAGGGGGGATTCCTTCACCCTACGAAATCAACATCACCTTGTTTGATGCCTTCAAAGCAACTTTTGCTTCCGGTGTGGATGAGTGGCATCTGGAGCGTTACTTGTGTGCGCATGCCATCCTTTTGGCGATCGAGGGGATTCCGGGGATTTATATTCACAGTTTATTCGGAACGCCCAATGATCACGAACGATGCGAAGCAACAGGTCACAATCGATCGATCAATCGGCATGAATGGGAAATGGAGCAGCTTGAATCCTTGTTGGAAGAACCCACATCCATTCACTCACGCATCTACAAAGGTCTTCTCAAACTCATCGCTCTCCGAAGGAGACAACCCGCGTTTCATCCCAACGCCACTCAATTTACGCTGCACCTGGAGGATCGGATTTTTGGTTTCTGGCGTCAGAGCATGCGTCGCGATCAAAGCATTTTCTGTTTGAACAATCTCAGTTCGGATTTCATAGAGATCCAGTTGCGGGATCTCAACCTGATTTCAACGGATTCCTGGAAGGATCTGATCAGTGGGGAAGATGTGGGTGATGTTGGAGACGCCTTTGTGTTGCGGCCTTATCAAAACGTGTGGTTGAGTAATCGGGAATTTTAAGCAGAGTTCGGGGTTTTTAACGATTTCAAATGTTCCAGCTGGCTGGCTTGTTCGGGGGAAATGTTGGGTAGGTGTCTGAGGATTTTTAAGTTTTCCAATTTGAAGGTTGCCGCTGCACGTGGGGCGGGCGTTCGTTCTTGGAAGGCGACTTCAAATACGTGTTCGGGTTTGACGAAGTGAACGGGGCCCTGCTTTTTGGTGGTGTTTTTCGGTATCCATGTCTGCAGCATTTCGGCCGTCGTGGCATCCATCCCTTCCGCGGTATTTCCCACCAGAACAGGGGATCCTTTTTCCAAAGTGGCAAACATATAGGCCTGTTTTTCACCGCGCTTTCCGGGAGTTGGTTGAACAATGCCAGCCAGCACCAGGTGTGCCTTGTGAGCGCGGGGTAGCCAACGCCACCATGCACTGGATCCAGGGTCGGAAGGGTAAGGTGAGGCTACCTGCCGCAAGAGGATGCCTTCGCTGGGGATTGCCGGTGCTTGCTTCAGTTGATTCTGAAAGGATTCCCAGTCCACAGCGGTTTCCAACCGGGAAGCCTGGAACGGCGCGGGAGGGGTTTCCGTTGTCGGTTCCGGCGTCACTACCTCGTCAATGGCGAACATTTCCTGTTGGAAGAAATCCGGATTAGGGGACGTTTCGGAGGATTCGCCGCCATGCAGTTTCCATTGCTGCTCCCACTCGGTCAGGACCAGATTCAGTTGTTTGCGCCGATCGCTGTATGCATGTTCCCGAATATCTGTTCCCCGCCATTCAAGCACGTCCTGAACATACAGCATGATTGGGATGGTTTCCTTCTTGGGAGTTTTTTTGCGGCGCAGTCGTTTGTTGAGCGGTGTGATGGGGTTGGGATCTTCACTTTGCCTCGGGGTGATGATTCCTTCGATGACCGTTCCGGTTGGCAAAAGATCGCATGCCGTGATGAGTTCTGGAAATGCTTCGTCCAGCGGTTGCATTTCCTCCGACCAAATGGCTGATCCGTCTTTTCTTCTGACCAGTTGAACACGGAAACCTTTGAGGTTCCATTCACCAAACCATTCAACTGCCGATCCAAGTGATTCGGGTGTGTCGATCAGCTCTTTTGAGGTGGCAAAGGGATATGGATTCAGTGCTTTTTCCAGGTCGGCCTCGGGTTTGATTAATTCGTTGTAAAAGGAAGCGCCGGGTTGCCAGTTGCCAGCCAGGCGTCTTGTGATGATGTTTTTTGAGACACCTGATACCTGGGCGAGCGCAGTGTGGATTTGGTCTCGCGTTACGTTGAGTTTCAGTCCTCCGGTCAGCATTTTGTTGAACAAAACACGTTGCGTGGTGTTGAGGTTTTCCCAGGCGCAACGAATGGTGTCACGTCTGGCCATGGGACTGAATCCGCCCAGCGGCTGGATGAATTGCAGGGCCAGTGTTGAAAGGGACAATTCACTGGCCCGACCACTCCAGGGGAGCATCAGCGCCAGGGTCTCGGGGTAGTCATTGACACGATGATTGCTGCCGTCCATCAACCACACAGGCAAACCCGTCTGCGCGTTCACCAACTCCTTGAGCACGCGGAGACTGACTTTGGTTTTCAGTTTGCGTTCTTCCAGGAAAAAGAGAGCCCAGGCGGCATCCTCAGCCGGGACTGATTGGAAGTATGTTTTCAACGCCTCCACCTTGACCGATTCCTTTGAGGTCGTGTCCAGTTTTTCGACGAGTTGTTGGAGGCGTTGCATGAAATTTTTAATCCTGTTCCATATCCCGAAGGATTATGTGTCTTCCGGGCGACCATCCCCTGTATGGAGTAAGGATGCCGCCAGTCCTTTTTGACAGAGCCAGTCTTTGAGGAGCGTGCCGTCACCATGTGTCAGGTAAACCTGTTTGGCGTTGCTTGCCTTGATGGCCTGGATGATGCCATCCCAGTCGGCGTGATCGGAGATGACAAATCCGCTGGTGAGCTGTCGTTTGCGTCTTGTGTTTTTGACCTGCATCCAGCCCGATACATCGGTTGCTTCCCATGCATCGGGACTGCCCAGTGCTTTGTCCATGGCCGCTGTCGAAGGTGTGATGACACATGCCTTTCCTTTGTGAGCCTGTATCCGGTCTGCATCGGCGGGTTCAACTTTGGGGAACTCCACGCCTTGGGAAGTGTATGCCGGCAACATTTCCATGATCGCAGGGTGAGCGAGGACGGGGGCGTCGGCATCTTTAAGTGCGTTCAGGACGCGTTGGGCTTTGCCCAGCGAGTAGGCGTGCACCACGCTGGTCAATCCGTTCTCTCTATTGGTTTGCCACCACCTTTGCAGGCGTTGCCATTCGTAGTCGGGATCGGGCCATCGATAAATCGGTAATCCAAAGGTGCATTCCGAGATGAACGTATCACAACGCACCGGTTCAAAGGGTGTGCAGGTTGGATCAGGGTTTGTTTTGTAATCCCCGCTCGCTACCCAAACCTCGCCGCCGTATTCCACTCTGATCTGACTTGATCCCAGAATATGACCCGCCGGATGCAAGGACACCTTGACTCCGTTGATCAGTGTCGTGGCTCCATATGCCATCGCTTGAATGGAAAGGTTTTTTCCAAGTCTGGATCTCAGCAACGGTTCACAAGCGGCTGAACAAAGATAACTGCGGGATCCTTTCCGGGCGTGATCTGAATGCGCATGGGTGATGACGGCACGATCCACCGCGCGGGAAGGGTCGATGTAGAAATCGCCTTGCTCGCAATACAATCCTGATGGTTCGGATCTGATCAGCATATTGTCCGGCAATGTTGGAGATACTGTCTGGTAGCTATCGGAACCGAATATGGAGGGTGGCGCTTTTTTGTCAATCTATCCATCTCTGTTTCGCTATGGTATGTGATGTTTAACCGCAGATGGCGCAGATTTTCGCAGATTAAAAAGGGTAAAAGCAAAGCTTTGATGAAAGGGATTGGTTCACTCATCAGCGATTCATATAAAGTTGGTTGTCTCCTGTCTTAATCATTAAATATCTGCGAAAATCTGCGCCATCTGCGGTTTGAAAAATTAAAATCTACGGGAGAGATGACACCATGGGCACGAAGCGCACTTCCATCAGCGTTTCTTCGATCCATTGATTTTTGTCCTGGTTAATACGTTTGAGGTATTGGTTGTCCTGGGGGCCGACCGGGATGATCATTTGACCGCTTGGTTTGAGTTGTCCGGTGAGATTCCAGGGGATGTCCTTGGGGGCGCAAGCAATGAGGATGGCGTCAAAGGGAGCCGATGCAGGCCATCCCTGAGATCCGTCTCCAGTTCGAAATTGTATGTTTTGATATCCCAATTGACCCAGCGTTTCCTGAGCCCGGTGACTGAGTTTTTCGATGCGTTCCACGGTGTGAATCCGGCCTGCCAGTTCGGCCAGAACGGCTGTTTGGTATCCTGATCCGGTTCCGATTTCCAGGATGGTTTGATCAGGTTGTGGATCGAGCAGCTGTGTCATGATGGCCACCATGTAGGGTTGAGAAATGGTCTGGCCGAATCCGATGGGGAGAGCCCTGTCTTCATAGGAGAGATCCTTTTCATCAAACGGCACAAACAAGTGGCGAGGGACCTTCAGCATGGCATTCACCACGCGTTGATTACTGATGTGGCGTCCGAATCCCTGTAGTTGACGAAGCAGTTTTTCCTGTTGAATCTGCATGATGGGCCTATTGATTTGTTTGCTTTCCCGGGTTTTAACAATCTAAGATAGTTTGCATGAAATCTCAAGCCAGGGACCACAGTTATCCCATTAGCGGACCTGCGTGTTCATTATTTTTACTCTTCTTTCCATCCTTGCGGGGAATGGAGCACCGCCGTGCGGGATGCCTGGCGGTGGTTTTGCTTTTCTTGATGAACTCGCCCTTTTCCGGTTGGGCTGCTAACAAAGGTGTGGTTGCCGCCGGGCATTCTTTGGCAACGGAAGCCGGTCTGAATGCCATGAAACGTGGTGGTAATGCGGTGGATGCCGCTGTGGCGGTTGGGTTGACGCTGGGGGTGGTGGATGGATTTAATTCCGGCATTGGCGGAGGATGTTTCATCCTGATTCATACACCCCGGGGAGAATGTGTGGCCATCGATGGAAGAGAGGCTGCTCCGATGGCGGCCCACCGGGATATGTATTTGAGGGATGGAGAAGCCGTTCCGGCCTTGTCCCAGAAAGGACCTTTGGCTGTGGGAGTGCCCGGGGCTTTGGCTGCATTTGATGTGGCCTTGAAGCGATATGGCCGATTGGAGTTGAAGGATCTGCTTTTGCCGGCTGCTCAGATTGCCGAACATGGATTTGAAGTGAATCCGACCTTTTATCGCCGCGTTGCTTCAGTCGTGGAAGATCTGAGGGATTCTAAAGAAATCGGTCGGGTGTTTTTGACAGGGGAAGGCAAGCCTTTTGACATAGGTCAAACATTCGTTCAAAAGGATCTGGCTCGAACCTATCGGGTCATCGCCTCACGCGGGATTGACCATTTCTATCAAGGCCCCATTGCTGAAGCTTTCGGGAACTGGATGGCTGAAATGGGCGGACTCATCACAAAAGAAGACATGCAGAGCTATCAGCCTGTGTTCAGAAATTCGGTGCGCATTCCCTATCGTGAATTTGAAGTGATGGGTTTTCCTCCTCCCAGTTCAGGCGGAGTGCATGTGGCTCAGATACTCAACATTCTGGAACCTTATGACATTGGCTCCATGGACCGCATGGATGCCGAGTGGATTCACCTGGTGGTGGAAGCCATGAAACTGGCGTTTGCCGATCGCGCCTATTGGTTGGGCGATTCGGATTATGCCGATGTGCCGCTTGGTCTGGTGGATTCAGGCTATGGAGAGGAACTGGCAAAACGGATTCGTTCGGACAAAGCCTCGGAAGTCCCTTCACATGCCATGCCTCCACATGCGGAGAAGGCCCTGTTTGGCAGTCATACCACTCATTACTCCACTGCCGATGGTGAAGGGTGGTGGGTGGCCTGTACCGCGACCATTAACACAACCCTGGGAGCCAAAGTGATGCCGCCGGGTACGGGGATTGTATTGAACAACGAGATGGATGATTTCTCCGCCCAACCCGGTAAACCCAACTTCTTTGGTCTATTGGGCAGCGAAGCCAATGCCGTGCAACCGGGCAAGCGTCCGCTCAGCAGTATGAGTCCAAGCATCGTGACCAAAGACGGCAAACCGTTCCTATCGCTGGGAGCGGCCGGAGGTCCGACGATCATCAGCCAGACGTTGGTTCATTTGTTGTTGATGCTTGATTTCGGATTGGACGTGGAACAGGCGCTGGCCCACCCCAGATTTCATCACCAATGGAAACCCGACCGTATTGTCATGGAGGAAGCCTGGCCCTCATCGGTTATAGATGCATTGAGGCGCAAGGGACACACTGTGACAGTTGTGTCCAGATTGGGTGCTGCTCAGGCGGTCCAGTATTCGTTCGATGAGGACGAGTTCAAGGGAGCCTCCGATCCTCGAATTGATGGTGAAGCAACATCCTGGTGACGGGGGATAGACGGAGGTTTGAAAAGAAGATGAGTATCACGATCAAGCACATCCTTGAGGCTGCCGATAGTTTACGTGGTAAGGCACATGTCACGCCGGTCCTGACCAGCCGTCGATTGGACGAGCTGGCGGGAAATCAGGTTTTTTGTAAAGGAGAACACTTGCAACGTGTTGGCGCTTTTAAATTTCGCGGAGCGTTTCACGCGGTGAGTCGGTTGTCCGAAGCAGAATTGAAGCAGGGATTGATTACCCAAAGTTCGGGAAACCATGCCCAGGCGCTGGCGTTGGCGGGACAACTGCACGGAGCCAAAGTGCACATCGTGATGCCGAAACAGGCCCCCGAAGTCAAAAAACAGGCGGTGACCGCGTATGGCGCGACCATTCACTGGTGTGATCAACGGCAGAGGGATCGCGAACGCGTGTTGAAGGAAGTGCAGGCTCAAACAGGGGCCCATTACGTGCCTCCCTATGATCACCCGGATGTGATCGCTGGACAGGGGACTGTTGGTCTGGAGTTGCTGGACCAGATTTCGGAACTGGATGTCGTGGTGGCTCCGGTCGGAGGAGGAGGGCTGTTGGGGGGGATTGCTTTGGCGGTCAAGTCACTTCGACCTCGAATCAAGGTTTTTGGGGCCGAACCGGCAGGAGCTGATGATGCCGCGCAATCGCTTTCCAAGGGGGAATGTTTGCCGCAGTTGCATCCGAAAACCATAGCGGATGGACTGCTTACCAGTCTGGGAGAATGGACCTGGCCCTTGGTGCGGGATCATGTGGATGGCATTGTGACGGTGGAAGATCCGGCGATTCTGGAAGCCATGCGGTTGATCTGGCTGCAGATGAAGCAGATTGTCGAGCCCAGTGGTTCGGTGGCCCTGGCGGCTGTGCTCAGTGAGGAGTTCCGGGAGCAATTTCAGGGGAAGCGGGTAGGAGTTATTTTTAGTGGGGGCAATGTCGCGCTGGACTTTTTTGATTCCAGAAGCAATCTTGACGCGCCCTAAGGGCTTGGGTAGGTTGCCCACAACGAATGGAAGTTCAAAAAAACATGGATAATTATTTGGTACCATACGTGGTCGAAGAGACTGGTCGGGGCGAGCGAGGTTATGATATCTACTCCCGACTGCTGAAGGATCGTATCATTTTTCTGGGCACACCTGTGGATGATCAGGTGGCCAATGTCATTATTGCTCAACTGCTTTTCCTTCAGAATGCTGATCCTAAGAAGGATATTCATCTCTACATCAACTCTCCTGGAGGGAGCGTCACGGCTGGATTGGCCATTTACGATACCATGCAGTTCATGACCTGTGATGTGAATACCTACTGCATCGGTCAGGCTGCCAGCATGGGAGCGGTGTTGCTTTGCGGCGGAACCAAGGGAAAACGGCATGCCTTGCCCAACGCCAACATCATGATTCACCAGGTGTTGGGTGGCGCACAAGGCCAGGCTTCGGACGTCGAGATCCGGGTCAACTACATGTTGAAACTCAAATCCCGACTGAATGAGATCATTTCCTTCCATACCGGAAAAGATCAGAGTCAGGTTGAAAAGGATTGTGACCGGGACAATTACATGAGCGCCGATGAAGCCAAGGAATATGGTTTGGTCGACGAAGTCGTGAAATCACAGAAAGAAGTAACCGATTCCAAGGCTGAATCGAAGTAACTGACGCATTAATTATGGCACGTCCCACCCAATTGACCATGTGCAGTTTCTGCGGCAAATCGCATTCTGAAGTGCGTAAATTGATTGCCGGTCCTCAGGTGTACATCTGTGATTCCTGCGTCATGGTTTGCAAGAGTGTCCTGGACAAAGAGTTCAGGAATGACAAGAAGACTCCTTCGAGCGAACTGAATCTTCTGCGTCCCAAGGAACTGAAAGAGATTCTGGACGATTACTGTGTTGGACAGGACGAAGCCAAAAAGACCCTGGCGGTCGCCGTGCACAACCACTACAAGCGCATTCAGGCCGAGGTGGAAGGCAACGTGGACGCCTTGGATTCCAAACACGATTTACAGGACGTCACCATCGAAAAGAGCAATATCCTGATGGTTGGTCCTACTGGTTCCGGTAAAACGCTGTTGGCAAGTACATTGGCCAAGGCGCTGGACGTCCCTTATGCATTGGTGGATGCAACCAGTCTGACCGAAGCCGGATACGTGGGGGAAGACGTTGAGAATATCATTCTGAGGTTGCTGCAGAATGCGGATTTCGATGTCAAGAGCGCCGAAATGGGTATTATTTATGTGGACGAGATCGACAAGATTGCCCGCAAAACCGAAAACGTTTCCATCACGCGCGATGTTTCAGGTGAAGGTGTTCAGCAGGCATTGTTGAAGATCATGGAAGGCACCATCTGCAATGTGCCACCTCAAGGCGGACGCAAGCATCCCCAGCAGGAATACATCCAGGTGAACACGAAGAACATTTTGTTCATTTGTGGTGGCGCCTTTGTTGGGTTGGACAAGATTGTTGAACGTCGTATCGGCAGTGGTAAAATGGGATTCCATCACGGCAAAAACAAGGATGCCGGCCGCGAGCAATTGCTGAAAAACACCGCCTACCATGCTTTGGAACCTGAAGACTTGGTCTCTTACGGGTTCATTCCTGAATTCATTGGACGTGTTCCCATGACCACCGTTTTGGATGAACTCTCCGCAGATCAATTGGTGGCCATCCTGACCAAAACCCGAAATGCCCTGGTCAAGCAATACGCCAAACTTCTGGCTCTGGAAGGAGTTCAGCTTGATTTTACTCAAGACGCCCTCAAGGCTTTGGCTCAATTGGCGATTAAAAAAGGAACCGGCGCCCGTGCCTTGCGTGGGATGCTTGAAAAATTGATGCTGGATGTTATGTACGAGGCTCCCGGCCGCGACGATATCGAGAGCATTAAAATCACCCGCGCCTCGGTGGATGGCAAATCCAAACCGCGCTTCCGATTGAAATCCAAAAACGCGGCCGCCGCATAGGGAACTCCGACAATCCCTTCCATCCAAGACTGTTTCTTGTGCATGAGGGATTGCCCTTCTCTCACGTATCATGGACACCCCTTCATCAAAATCCTCGCCAATTGCGCGTCACGTGGCTGATATTCCACGGTCGGGGATTCGTGATTTTTTTGAACTGGTTCAGGGAGTGCCGGACATTATTTCGCTCGGGGTGGGGGAACCTGATTTCGTCACGCCGTGGAGGATTCGCGAGGCGGCGATCTATTCTCTTGAAAAGGGACACACTTCCTATACTTCCAACCTGGGACTGATCAAATTGCGCCAGGAAATCAGCCGGTATGTCGTCGATCATTTTAATGTGACCTATCAGCCGGAGAGTGAAGTGCTGGTGACTGTCGGAGTGAGCGAGGCTTTGGATCTGGCCTTGAGGGCGCTGATCAATCCGGGCGATGAAATCATTTTCAATGCTCCCTGTTATGTGAGTTACGCGCCGAGCATCGTGATGGCGCATGGGGTGCCTGTGCCGGTGATCTGCCGTTCCGAAGACGCTTTTGCGCTGGATCCAAATGCTCTGAAATCGGTCATCACGCCCAAGACCAAGGCCATCGTGCTGAATTTTCCCACCAACCCGACCGGTGGCACGTTGACGCGAGAACAAGTGCAGCAGTTGGCGGATATTGCCATTGAAAACGATCTGATCGTGATCAGTGATGAAATCTATTCTGAACTGACTTACGAGGGAGAGCACGTTTCGATCGCATCCATACCCGGGATGCGGGAACGCACCATTTTTCTGCACGGTTTTTCAAAAGCATTTGCGATGACCGGATTTCGGATCGGATACGCCTGTGCTCCAACGCATCTACTGGAAGCCATGCTTCGAATTCATCAATACAGCATGCTCTGCGCGGGCATCACCAGTCAGGAAGCCGCCATCGAGGCTTTGAGGCATGGCTATGAGGAAGCCATGGAAATGCGCGATCATTATATGGCCCGTCGTAATTTTATTGTTCAAGCGTTCAATGAAATGGGGCTGGATTGTCATTTACCCCGAGGTAGTTTTTATGCTTTTCCATCCATTCGGTCAACCGGTCTGAGCTCCAAGGATTTCGCGGTTCAATTGCTGAAAGAAACCAAGGTAGCCTGCGTTCCCGGGACGGCGTTTGGTGAGAGCGGTGAGGGATTCCTGCGTTGTTGCTTTGCCACATCACTGCCTCAAATCGAGATCGCGATGGACCGCATGGCCAAGTTTGTCAAAAACCTCTGATCCGGTCATCGTTCGTCATTATCCGCGTAGATCTGGCGGATGACTTCCTCGACCGGGACTTCTTCAATGTTTAAATCCGCAACCGGGAGCATGTCCAACAGGGCTTTTGAGGCTTGGATGACCTCCTTGCGTTTAACTCGAATCTGAAGCTTGCCCTCCGTGTAGGATTCGATGTTCCCAATTTTCTGGTAAGTATCCGGAAGTGTCTCAGGCGGGTTCTCAATCAGGATGTTGATACGTTTCTCATCCACGAACTGGTTGAGGATTCCTTGAAGATCGCCATCATAAAACAGTTTGCCATGGTCAATGATCATTACCCGCCGACAGAGTTCCTGGATGTCCGCCATGTAATGGCTGGTCAGAATGATGGTGGTGCGCTTTGTCTTGTTGAGGTGCTTGAGAAAGTCGCGGACGGTTTTTTGGGAAATGACGTCCAATCCGATGGTGGGCTCGTCCAGGAACAACACCTGGGGTTGATGCAGCAGGGAAGCGATCAATTCCATTTTCATGCGTTCCCCCAGAGAAAGCTCCCTCACCATGACATCCAGTTTGTCCCCGACATCCAACATCTCTGACATCTCGCTGACGGTTTGAGTCCATTGCTCATCCGGAATGCCGTAAATCCTGGCGTTCAATGCCAGTGATTCCCTGGCGGGGAGATCCCACCATAGCTGGTTTTTTTGACCCAACAGCAGAGCAAATCGACGGCGGTAGTCGTCATGACGCTCCCAGGGAACATGACCAAGGACACTTGCTGTTCCTGAACTGGGGTAGAGCAGCCCCGACAACATCTTCAACGTTGTGGTTTTACCGGCGCCGTTGGGGCCCATGAACCCGACCAGTTCGCCTTCCTCAATATCGAAGGAAATTTGGCGAACCGCTTCGGTTTGATCGTATTTGCGGTGAATCAAGCCCTTGACCGATCCCCAGAATCCCGACTGTTTACGGTAGGTTCGGTAAACTTTGGTTAATTTCCGGACTTGAATGATGGATGCCATGTGATGCCTGACATTACAGGGTTTGGGCTAAGCTTTGAGTCCTTACCAATCAGGCGCAGCCAGGGGCCGATGTGCCCCACATCTATTGCAGTTGTCGTTCCAGATAAAGCACAGCCTGACGCACTGAACTATCCATTTCCATGCGATCTTTCACTAATCGGCATGCGTGCAGGACGGTTCCATGATCTCGTCCTCCAAAGGCACTTCCAATGACATTGAGCGAACTTTCGGTCATCTGTCTGGAGAGATACATGGCGACTTGACGTGGGAAAGCGATGTATTCCGGCCTTCTGCGACTGGTCATGTCGGCCAGGCGAATATCGTAGTGCTCGGCCACTTTCTTTTGAATGACGTCAATACTGACCGCAGAACGTCCTTCTTCCTGAAGTGTGTCACGCAGCAATTGTTCAGCCAGGTCAACCGTCAGCTCCTGATTGGTCAGCGAAGCGAACGTTGTAACACGTAGCAAAGCTCCTTCAAGCCGCCGGATATTGGCCCGGATGTTATTGGCGATGTATTCGACGATGGCCCGAGGCAAGGTGACCCCCAGGGACTTTTCCCTTTTCAATAGAATGGCCAGACGCGTTTCCACATCAGGAGGTTGCAGGTCGGCTGACAAGCCCCACTCGAAGCGGGAACTCAGACGCTTTTCCAGTCCGTCTATCTCACAGGCAGGACTGTCGCAACTGAGAACGATCTGCTTATGTGCTTCGTGCAAGGCGTTGAAGGTATGGAAGAACTCTTCCTGAATCCGTTCCTTGCCGGACAAAAATTGAATGTCATCAATCAGCAGCACATCGGTTTGGCGGTATTTTTTGCGAAATTTGACGAGCTGATTGTTTTGGATGCCGTCGATAAATTCATTGGTGAACTTCTCGCAGGACAAGTAAGCGACGCGTGCCTTGGGTTTTCTGGACAGCACGTGATGGCCGATGGCATGGAGCAGATGTGTCTTTCCAAGTCCGACGCCCCCATAGAGGAACAGCGGATTGTAGGACTTGCCCGGAGACTGGGCAACCGCCATGGCTGCGCTGTGCGCCATCCGGTTGTTGGCTCCCACCACAAATGAATCAAAAGTGTAATGCGGGTTGAATCCGTTGTGAGCAGGATTCAGTTTAGCAGGCGAACTGGGGGCACTCTCAGGCGTCTTACCGCCCTTCGCCTCCTGAGGCTCTTCAGACTTCGCCGACGGGGCTGGTTTGTGGGGCGCCGGAGAGCTTGTGCCCACTTTGTAGGCGATCCCCAATTTGAGTTCTGAATTTCCGCCAACGACCTCTTCGAGCAGCTGGTGGTAGTTGTCCTTCAGCCACACCTCACAAAAGTCATTCGCGACCTGCAAGGTGAGCACGTTGTTTTCTATATGGAGGGGAACGATCGGGGCAAACCACAGTTTGTAAACCTCCTCGTTCAGCATGGATTTGAGCTGCTTGACTGCCCTGTTCCAGATGATTTCCGCCTCGTTGCGCATGATTTAATAAAAAGTCTTAAAATACGTCGTTATCTTACTTTATTCACTGTCCAATGTTACGTCTCGATGACACTGACCACTTTCCAGTTGGGCTTGTCCATTCCGCCGAACCCGATGGTTCAGAGCAAGTTGTTACAAAATGATGACAAACTTTCCTGCGTTGTAACTTGTTGATATTTAACGAAATCAACCAAAATTTTACGTCTTTCTTGCTCCGGCTGTGCGGAGCTGAGCCACTTAATCCGCGGCATGCGAATAACAGTAGCTCTAATCTTCCCAAGGCATCGAGCATAACCTATTCACACTTATTCACGAGTTATTCACAATGCTCGAAAAAGCTTGAATAAGTCCGAAAAATCAGGTCTTGGACCGATCATCGGGACCTTTTCATCTTCCCGCCTATGCCGTCGACATCCATGCACGCAAACATGACTTTTCCACGCATTGGACGACTCGGCAGGGAAGCATCTTAATCCAAATCCACGAAAGCTGGCAATGGGCAATCTGAAGAAATTTTAGCGGGTGCAACAGAGTGATTTAGGACTTGACTTCCTCCACGACGGCGTCGTGCGCAGAAAACCCAACAATACGTATGCGTTTGCCCGATGAAATCATGTCGCCATCCGTGATAACGTCCAAAAGTTTTCCTTCAAATTCACCTTTTCCACCCGGCCTCAAGGTCGAAACGGAAACCCCCTCACAACCCATCATGGTCTTTTCTTCATTTTCCCGGGTGAGGACACTTTGTTCACCACTGGTCGTGGCCGAAACCAATTGACCGTAAAACGTCGTCTTGGGAAGGATGGTGCTGAGAAGAATAATGCAGACTGCCGAACCAATGATGGAGGTTCCGAGCACTTGCAACGGATACTTGAACTGTGCTGCGCTCGGGATGTGCCAGACCGGAAGGGTTGGATCCAGATCCACCAGCCCCATCAGAAGCGACCACAACATCAAGCCGGTTCCGATCAATCCGATGATCATGGTTCCCGGAATGAAGAAAAGTTCGATGACCAGCAGGAAGAGCCCCAAGACGAACAGCGCGGCCCATTCCAATCCTGACAATCCCGCGACATAACCTCCGAGAAAATAAATGGCGAAAGCCGTCAGGCCAAGAATACCGGGGAGCCCGAACCCTGGGGTCTTGAATTCCAGATAAACCCCGAGGATCCCAAGGATCAAAAGAATCGAGCTGATCTTGTTGATCCAGGTGCCAACTTGTTCGGCGCCGGTTGGCTCAATGGATTTGAGGGGTGCGTCTCCGTAACCCAACTGGACGATGAGATCGTCCAAAGATCCGTAAGTGCCTTCGCTTAATAATCGGGTGGGCGGATCTCCATATAGTTTTTCTGCTTCCGTATTGGTCAAGGTGAGGATCTGTCCTTTTTCGCTGAGTGTTTCCCCGTCTTTGATGAGTTCCTTGGATTTATCGATCATGGCTTCCACCACCACAGGGTCGTGACCGTTCTTTTCCGCTGTGGCCCGGATCAAGGCCGAAATGCCGGATGTCATTTTGACCTCCATTGTGTCCGGCATTTCGCCAGCACCACCGCCCGGACTCAGCATGATCGGTGCGGCGGCTCCGATGACACTGACGGGCGACATGTAGATTTCCTGTGTGGCGACTGAAATGAACGCTCCTGCGGAAAAAGCCTTGGAATTGATGTAGGTCACTTTGCGGCCTTCGAAGCGACTGATGAGTTCAATGATTTCCTGCGTCACATCGACGCGTCCTCCATTGGTGTCCATGTCGATGATCAGGCATTGCGCGTTGTTCGCGATCGCTTCCTTCACTCCTCGGCGAACCAGATAGGTCAATGGCGGCATGATATCTTCGCGAATCGGAAGAATATACACTGGTGCTTCGGAGGCATCGGTCGATTCGGAATCCGCTGCCTGTGCCGGCACACAGATTCCGGTGATCCCCATCAACAAAGCTAAAAGCATGACACATCGTTTCATGTCTGAATCATACGATTCCATGCCAAGAGCTGCAACTGCGCTTTGCGAATAGTGAACTTTCGAATGGTGAATTTAGAATGGTGAATTTTTGGTGAGGGTGATGCTCACCGAACTCCAGAGCGCCATCGGGTGCCGGTCAGGGCGAGGAGGAGGGGGATGGCGGCGAGGGTCAGGGATCCTGTTCCGGAGGCGATCAGGGCGTATTCTCTGCGGGTGAGTTGGCGGAATGGATCGGCGGCAGTGGCATCGGTCATGCGTTCCAGGACTTCGGAACTGATGTGGCGTGTGTTGCCGTCGTGGTAGACGCCACGAAGACGGGTGGCCAGTTGTCGGAGGGTGCTTGCCTCCTGTTTGGATTGATAACCGTTGATGAACGATCCGCTGCGTGGATCGCCCACTCCGACCACCAATACGTCCGAAACGGATGGTGGCATTTCCGGCATACCGGTGGATGGGACCGTGTCCCCGTCACTCAGCACGACGATGGAGGTGCTGTTCTTCCGCCATGCTTTGGAGATCTTGGCGGCTTCTTCCAGTCCGGAAAAAAGCTGGGTTTTTCCGGGCTCGAAAGCTTGAGACATCGGGAGATCATTCAGAATGTTTCGCACCACCTCCACGTCTCTGGTATCGACAACGACCGGTTTGGCCCCTGTGTAAACCGCCACGACGCTCAGTCTCACCCGTTCCATGACAACGCGACGGAAAAAGGAATGCATGATTTCTCCCGCCCGCTTGCGGCGGCTGGATGTTTTCTCAAGGCCCGCATCCTCCAGTTGCATGCTGGGGGATACGTCCAGGACGAGCACCACATGCCGGATCTCTTCATCACTGACGGTCGCCTGTTGATACACTTTGGGCTTGGTCGTGACGAGAGTGATCAATCCCCATGCCAGCAAACCGGCGGCAAAAGGTTTCAGCCATGGTAGGATGCGCCCTGCTGATGTGGACATCCCCGTTGGTCCGAACGACAGTTTTCCGAGGCGTCGCACCCGCTTCAGGTGAACCGTTTCGGCGATGCCTGTGACCAGAGCGATCAAAATGGATGCAAGGACGCTTACCATGGTGTGTATCTCAGTCCGAATCCGCAAAGGGTCAGGTACCCTAGAATCGCCAGTCCAGCCAGGCAATAAGGGCGAAAATGGTCCATTGTTTCAGCGGTGGTTTTCTCCAGCTTGGCTTTTTGCATGCCGTCGATGCGGCGGAAAACCGCATTCAATCCCTCCGGATCACCCGCAGCAAACACCTCGCCTCCGGTGTAGCTGGACATATTGACCAGTGGGGGCGGAGGACTGCCGGAGCCGATATGAATCGCGTAAACGATGATGTCCTCGCTTCGAAATTCTCGCGCCAGATTTTCATCCTCGCCATTGGAAAGATCGAAACTGTAGCCGTCCGAGAGAAGAATGATCATCCGGTCACCTTCTTCACGTTCCATCATCAGTTTGCGGCACTCCTTCAAAGCACGCCCTATGGAAGTGCCCTGGCTGAACCAACGTGGTAAAGTGCGTGGATTCAAGAAAGGTGGGGCATATTTCAGGGCTGTGGTGTCATCGGTCAAGGGCACCCAGTGAATGAAATGATCGCCAAACACCGTTAACCCGAATGCATCGCCTTCGCGGTAGTTGATGAATTCGTTGATCGATTTCATGGCGGCATCGTAACGGTCTCCTTCACCAAACTGACTCATCATGCTGCCGGAAACATCCATGCAGAATTGAATGTTGGTCAGCGCCCGTTTGGTTTTGGGATCGGACAATTGTTGAGGCCCGGCCAAAATCCAGACCACCACCCCCAACAAAAGATAGGGTAGGCACTGGGCTGTGTTGATTGCCCAACGCCACCATCTGCCGGAACGAAATTTCTTGGGGCGATGATCCAATGGGAGGACGACCTGAGTGTCCCGTCGCTGCCATTCCCACACGATCAAAGCAAGTGGAATCACCAGAAACATCAATACCCATGGATAAGCAAACTGCATCGGATTTCAGGGATTGGATGTCACGTCGACGTCTTCCGACGTTTCGAGAGTGATGGATCGGTAGGGTTTGAGTAATGATTGGATTTCGCTGTCATCGACCTGCTCCCGGCTGTGCAACCATTTTTCAACCGCCTTGATCAATGGGCCAGCTTCGTTGTGGTCCTTGAGTTGCCGGATGCGGTCTGCCGGGCGGTCCTGCTTGAGATCGAGGCGTTGGTTCCAGTACGTCAGCAACAGGCGTTCGAGTTGTGCCTGTTGTTCCTTGCTGAGCGTTCCGGTGGCGGCTTCCTTGACGAGTGGTTCCAGCTTTTCCGCGAGGGTGGGGCCGGTCGTTTGACCGGATGTATCTTGTCTGTTTTGCTTGCGTTTGCGCATGGACCCAATAAGTGCGACCAATCCAATGCTCCAAATCACACCAAGGGCCACCATCGTGTTGCGATAACCACCGGGCTCGGGAAGGCGAGTGGACTTGACCGCTGAAGGTTCAAATGTGTCTTCGGAAAGCACCGATTCGATGGTGACCGTTAATGGTTGGTTGATTTGCAAAGGGGAACCGTCCTTGCGACGTAGATAATCCCTTAAATCAAAGGTGCCTTTCTCCAATCCGTAGAATGAAAAATCATAGCGGAAATCACTTCCGTGGGGCCAGGTTTGGTCAATTTTTAAAACAACGGGCAAATGATCATCCCTGAGGGGCAGGACTTCCAGTTCGCTGCCGGGAATCACCACTTGTTTCCATTCCAAAGGCATGCCCACCGATCCCTTGACGACAGGTGGTTCTGCATCGGCGGCCTTCCCCTGGTTGATTGCCAGGAAACTCCAACAGAAGCACGCGATTGACAAGCAAGTGCCAATCAATAACCGAACCCGGCGGTTGACCCCGTTTTTCGGCGTGATAGAAGGATTTGGAATCTGATGACTCACTGTGGACCGATTCGTTGTTTGCTTGTTCTGTATGGATTGTGGCCAAGAATCTATCCTCTTCCTGGTCGGGATGCCATGCCTTTTTTGCGCTTTGTGGGCCGGGATGGTTCCCTTTGTGCTTGAGTTTGCCTGCATTATGCAACAGCTTCCACCAAATCCCATTTCAATCATGAAGAAGATCAATATCCCAGCCTCCTTTGAGAACAAGGCCTACCACGCGGCAGCAAATGCCGTGAAAGATGCCGAAAAACAAACTTCCACCCCACAAACACGGTCCCATGCCTATAAACTGGCGTTTCAGGACAATGAATTCCTTCTTCGTGATGAGATGCGGAGCATGCGGCTCTTGCTGGAGTTTGAAAAACCGGAGATCATTCAGCAATGGCACCGCGTCGAATCCACCATCGTCATGTTCGGGGGATCACGTATTTTATCACGGGAAGATGCGTTGAAGCAGCTGGATGAAGTTCAGTCCAAACTGAAAAACGACCCGGAAAACAGCACCATCCAGAAAGAACTCAAATCGGCCGAACACATTCTCAAATGGTCCAGGTACTATGATGTGGCGCGGAATTTGGGACGCATTGTTTCCGCCAGTTGTCAGTTGTCCGGGGTCTGTAACTTCGTGGTCACCACCGGCGGAGGTCCGGGCATCATGGAAGCCGCCAACCGGGGCGCCCATGACGTGCAGGCAAAAAGCATCGGGCACAACATCGTTCTCCCTCACGAACAAGCCCCGAACCCTTACATCACTCCGGAGCTGTGTTTTCAGTTCCACTATTTCGCCCTCCGCAAAATGCACTTCCTGAAACGGGCCAAGGCGTTGATCTGTTTTCCAGGGGGATTTGGAACGCTGGATGAGTTGTTCGAAGCCTTGACCCTGATCCAAACCAAAAAAGTGGACCCCATACCGGTCATCCTGGTCGGCAAAGAATATTGGAACCGCCTGATCGACTGGGATTTTCTGCTGGAAGTCGGCACGATCGCTCCGGAAGATCTGGACATCTTCACTTACGCCGAAACCGCAGAAGAAATCTGGGACTACCTCTGCGAATACTATAAGCTTCATAACGGGGATTGATTCAAGGTTGTTTGATGAACCGCAGATTAACACAGATAAGGTAAGGGTGAATCAGACTCTCTGCTCCGTATGGGCGACCATTACATTGGTATAGCCACACTTCGTAGCCTTGTTTAAGCATCTGTGAAAACCTGTGCCATCTGCGGTTCAAATAAACTCCAAGCCGACAAGTAACCCCGGCACGTACTTGTTGACGCCGCAGCGGGTTTGATTAGACTTCTTCTCACACCATGAGAAAGCATCTGTCATTCACTCGTCGTCGTTTTCTGGGCTCTTTGCCCGCCATCGCAGCTTCCATTCAAATTGTCCCCCGTCATGTGCTCGGCGGACAAGGAAATCTGAGCCCCAACGAAATTCCCACCAAAGCCGTGATCGGTGTGGGAGGTATGGGACGCGGTCACTTGAAAAACGTGAACCCCGGTTCCAAACTCGTTGCGGTTTGCGACGTGGACCGTGGGCATTTGAAAACCGCTCTCGAGCAGTCGGGTCCGGACGTCAAAGGCTACGCTGATTTCCGGGAAGTGCTGGCGCGCAAAGACGTCGACATCGTTCACATTCCCACCCCGCCACACTGGCACGCTTTGATTTCCATTGCAGCAGCTGAAGCCGGTAAAGATATTTGGTGTGAAAAACCCATGACCCGCACCATCTACGAAGGCGAAAAAGTCGTGGAAGCGGTGCAGCGCAATAAACGTATTTTCAGACTCAATACCTGGTTCCGTTTCCGTTCCGGATTTTACGGCATGGGCACCGAAGTGAAGCCGATTAAAAAACTCGTGGAAAGCGGGCTCCTCGGGTGGCCATTGAAAGTGACCTTGAACCAGGCAACCGGTTTCAACTGGAAACATAACTGGAGTGGTCGCACCGACCTGACCCCCCAACCGGTCCCCGAAGAACTGGACTACGATTTCTGGTTGGGACCCGCACCCTTCAAACCCTACCACCCGCACCGCGTGCACAGCACCTTCCGCGGCTACTGGGATTATGATGGAGGTGGTCTTGGTGACATGGGCCAACACTACATTGATCCCACCCAATACCTGCTCGGCAAGGACAACGAAAGCCCCGTCGAAATCGAAGCCGACACCGACCCGCAGGACGATGATGCTGTCACCGCCTGGCGCTGGATTCGTTTCAAATACGCCGATGGATGTGAAATCCTGCTCGATGGTGAAAACAAGCTCAAGGAAGCCGCCTACATCGAAGGACCGAAAGGCAAGCTTTACAAAGGATTCAAATCGGACATCCCCGATCTGGAGAAAAAACTCGCCGAATTTCCTGATCCCGAGCCGCAGGTCACGGACTTCGTGGAAGCCGTTCGCGAGCGCAAACAATTTGCCTTGAACGACCAGAACGGACACCGCTCCTGCACCATCGTGAACCTTGGCAAAATCGCTCTGCGCACCCGACGCGTGCTGCGATTTGACAACGCCACCCAACGTTTCATCAACGACGACGATGCCAACAGCTATATCAAACAACCCATGCGTGGACCTTGGGTGATTTGATCTCACACAAAGGCACGAAGCCACGAAGTTTTTTTATTACGGAGGGCCGAGTTCCATCTCGTGCCCTCACTTCTTTTCGCCCCAAAGGGGCAGCCTACGTTAGTCTGGGGCATCGCCCCGGGACTTGCGTTGAAAGGGAGGTTGAGCCCTGAAGAGTGCGCCAGGCAGGCACGCACTACCTGGTGTAGCTGCCTTCTCAAGAAGGTGGCCCCAGGCTGGTAATCGATGGCATCGGGATCTCTAATAGTGGTTGGATTGCTTGAAGATTGTCTTACAAATTGCCGTTGTCGAAATTTTTTTATGAATGTTTATCGATGGATATTGGTAGGTCTTGGTTCGGTGTTCGCAGGGGCAAGTGGGGTGGATAGTTGTGCCGACACATTGCCGGGCGTGGTTCTCGAGGAGTTTGTGTTCGAGTCGGCGCCGTTTCCATCCTGTCATGCGGCGACGCTTGTTGAGTTGGCGGATGGAACCTTGGTCAGCGCCTTTTTTGGCGGAACCGCCGAAAGGAATCCGGATGTGGAAATCTGGGTGTCCCGGAAGGCTCCGGGTGAAGTCTGGTCGGCCCCGGTGAGTGTTGCCGATGGGGTGCAATTGGATGGTTCACGTCTGCCGACGTGGAACCCGGTTCTTTTTCAGACCGCTGCCGACGCCTTGACGCTTTACTACAAGATCGGCCCCAGCCCGAGCACCTGGTGGGGGATGGAGAAAGTCTCTCATGATCATGGCATGACCTGGGGATCGGCTCGCAAGATGGGGGACGGCTTGATTGGCCCGGTGAAAAACAAGCCCATCCTAGTCGCTCTTGAAATCCTCCTGGCCGGATCGAGCACCGAACATGACGGCTGGAACGTTCATTTGGAACGGAGTGTGGATAACGGAAAGTCGTGGATCATCCTGAAACCGCAGGGTTCGACAGATGCCATCGGCGCGATCCAACCCTCCCTGCTCGCCTATGCCGATGGACGTATTCAAATGCTCTGTCGCACCCGTTCGGAGCATGAGTTTGTCGCGCAGAGCTGGTCGATGGACCGAGGGATGACCTGGTCGCCACTGAGCAGGACAAACTTGCCCAACAATAACTCGGGACTGGATGCCGTCATGTTGCGCGATGGTCGTGCCTTATTGGTTTACAATCATTCCACCCGCAATCAATCCGGAATGGGACACAAGGGGCGAGGCGTGTTGAACGTGGCGCTGAGCCGCAACGGTCAAGACTGGGATGCGGCTCTGGTGCTGGATCATTTGGATGAAGCGGGGAAACAATTCTCCTATCCGGCTGTGATCCAATCCAGGGATGGTCTGGTGCATGTGCTTTACACATGGCATCGATTACGCATCAAGCATGTGGTGTTGAATCCGGATGAACTCGTATTGACTCCGATGCCGGATGGCGTTTGGCCGGAGACCGGATCATCTTCCTTGGCGGCGTTTCATCGGTCCAAAGATCAACGGTAGCCGTCTCTATGCCGTTTATCCGCAGATTGCGCAGATTTACGCAGATATAGAAGGAAAAGGGATGCTTTTGGTGGCTGATATTAGCTTCCTTTACCCGGAGTGTTATAGGGGGTAATGGATGAAAAACCTTCATTTGGTGAGTGGTTTTGATAGGATGCGAGGATGAAACGGTTCTCAGTTGGTTCGATGTTTCTTTCTTATCTGGTGGCTGTGTTTGTCTGCTTCTCTTCTTCGCTTTGCTTTCTATCAGCTCAACAGAATCCGATGCAATTGACGCTCAAAGGTCCCATTGATCGGTGGGATGAAGCGATTCCTCTGGGGAATGGTTTGACGGGTGGGTTGTTGTGGGGCGAGGGGAATCAGATTCGATTGTCCCTCGATCGCGGTGGGCTTTGGGATAATCGTCCCCACCCCATCACGCAACGCGATTCATGGGATTACGCTCACCTTAAACAATGGGTCGCTGAAGGAAATATTCAAGCCATTCGCGAACATTTTGACGACTGTTATAATTATGACATGCATCCCACCAAAATTCCCGGAGGGCGGCTCATCATTGATTTGCCCGGGGATGTGCGGGTGGGTGATTTTAAGCTGAATCTGAGGGACGCCGTTGGATCGGTGACCCTGGGGGGCAAGGGGAATGTTCAGTGTTTGTTTTCCGCGACCCGTCCGGTTGCCGCGATCAAGATGCCGTTGATCGATGCCAAACTTGATTTCCTGCGTCCCAAATCATTGGACAAACTGGATTACCCTTCCGCCACAAGAGGTGAGGAAGGGGAGTTGTTTTGGTATGTTCAGGAAACAGTGGCTGATGGGGGATACGCCATCGTTGTCGGGAAAAAACGCACGTCCAACACACTTGAGTTGGTGGTGAGTATGACGAGTTCTCAGGATGGGAAGGATCCGCTTGCTTTGGGGCAATCCAATGTGCGTGAAGCGTTGAAAGTGGGGTTTGATCAGATCGCCCATGAACACCTCACCTGGTGGCATCGTTGGTGGCCGGGCTCGTCGGTGGAGATCCCCGATCCTTCGCTTCAGCTTCACTATCATCTGGTTAAATACTTTCACGGAGCAGCCAGTCGAAAACATGCGCCTCCCATTCCCTTGCAGGGTGTCTGGACGGCGGACACGGGTGGCCTGCCGCCATGGAAAGGGGATTATCACCATGATCTCAACACACAAACCACCTACATCGCTTACCCGACTGCCGGTTTGTTTGAGGAGGGACTTAGTTTTCTGGATTACAACATCGACCTGCTGCCGCAGTACCGGAAATTCGCGAGAGAATTCTACGGTCTGGATCGAGGCGCGGTGGTTCCCGGGGTGGCAGATTTCAAGGGGCAACCTTTGGGTGGTTGGGGAATGTATTCCCTATCACCCACGCATGGCGCCTGGATCGCTCAGATCTTTCGTCGACACTGGAAAATGACCGCCGATGACACCTTCCTGCGTGAAAAGGCCTGGCCGTTCACCCGGGAGATTGCCGAGGCGTTGCTGGCTTTGTGTCAGCCCGATGATCGAGGGTATCTTAAACTGCCATTATCAAGCTCCCCTGAAATTCATGATAACACATTGCGTGCCTTTCTTAGGCCCAACAGTAACTATGATCTGTCCATGCTTAAAATGGCCTTCGAGACGGCTGCCGAAATGGCCGGATATGTGAAAGACAGGGACATCCATCGGCGATTTGCACAGGCGGCGGAAAAGCTGGACCCCTTGCATGTCGATGAAGAAGGAATTCTGGAGTTTGCTGAAGCCGATCCGTTTCAACAGAGTCACCGGCATCATTCCAACATGATGGGGATACACCCGTTCAATCAATTGACGATCGAAGACGGCCCGGAAGCCCAACGCATCATTGACGCGACCTTGGATCAAGTCGAGCGACTCGGTACCCGTGCCTGGGTAGGCTACAGTTTCAGTTGGTTTTCCTGCATCGCAGCCCGAGCGGGGCGAGCTGAGACGGCGTTGAAGTATTTGAAATGGTATGAGTGGTGCACGCTGCGGAATGGATTTCACGTCAATGGACAACAGCGAGGTGATCAAAAGATTGTGAGCGCCACCTATCGTCCCTTCACTATGGAAGGCAACTTCCTGGCCATGGAAGCCGTGCATCAGATGCTGTTGCAGAGCTGGCGTGAAATGGTTCGGATCTTTCCGGCCACCCCGGCGGAGTGGAAGGATGTGCGTTTTCGAGATCTGCGCGCCGAAGGAGGGTTCAAGGTAAGCGCGGTTCGTAAAGATGGAGTGACTCGGAAGGTTGAGATTGAAGCCACGGTGGACCGATTTTTGCGGTTGCGTGATCCCTTCATTCCAGAGGACTCTGAAGCGCGTTGGAGTTTGCCCATTTCACGAGATGGAGTTTGGTTGACCTTCGAACTGAAAGCCGGACAGCATTTGGTTGGGACGATCGATAGGTAGATTCTGGTTATTAAAAGGGATAGATCGCTGGTCATTTTGAGTGGAGTTGTTTGATCTTCGAAAGGATGTATGGGAACAGGTGGATATCAGTGGAATGTTTCCGGAGTTGGCGAAGTCGTTGACGTCTGGGTTGATGGGGGAATTGCGCGGCATGAATGCGCGCTTTCCGAGCAGGTAGACTTTCGATGCTCGCTGGATGTGCTACTCCCTAACGGGGCAAGGTGTTCGAATACCGAAGGCTTCCCAAAACGGAGGCGTGTGGGATATCGGACACCACAAGGTTGCGCGTCGGGGACGACACGCGCTACCTGAAGGGTGCGCCAGGTTGATCGGACCGTCTCGGTCCGCCCGCTAGCGTCAGCTATGCGGATGTGGGGTGTTCGAATACCGAAGGCTTCCCGAAACGGAGGCGTGTTGGATTTCGCATGCCATAAGGATAGCGCGCCAGGGACGGCACGCTCTACCTAACGCACCCGTTGGGTAGATCGGACCGTCTCGGTCCGCACCTTGTGGCTTTCTTGTTCAGCAATGCTATTCGAGGGAAAGCCAAACGCGATGGAACGTTACCTCCCTTTATGTTTGTTCAAATGGATTCTTGGCTATTGAGAATTGCGGGCTTCCCAAAGCAGATGGTGGTTGGCTTTCGAATGCCATGAGGGGCGCGCCAGGGACGGCACGCTCTACCTGGAGGGTGCGTTCGGAAGGAAGGGTTCCTATGTGGTGATTCTCCTGCGTTGAGTCGGATAAATCTCTTCCCTTTTTGAGTGGAGGCTTTTGAATGGGAAACATGAAAGCGTTCTTTGGTTGTTTGGTCTTTCTGTTGTGGTTCGTCGGAGGGGTGAATGGAGATCCAGTTGCAGTCCGATCACAACCCAACATCCTCTTCATTCTGGCGGATGATCTGGCTTGGTCGGATCCGGGGTATGCCGGACATGCCTGGCATGAAACGCCTCATCTGGACGCGTTGGCTGCCTCCGGCATGGTGTTCACCGATGCTTATGCGGCGGCTCCGATCTGTTCGGCTTCACGTGCCAGTATTTTGACAGGGAAAACGACGGCGCGGCTTGGATTCGAGTTTGTCACCAAGAATGAACCGGGTTTTCAAAAGATCGATATGGTGACTCCATTGAAGGCTCCTGCGTTCACTTTGAATCTGCCTTTGGTGGAGGAAACGATTGCGGAGGCGTTGAGCAATCTTGGTTATCAGACGGCGTTCTTTGGAAAATGGCATTTGAATGCTCATTACAAAAAATACCTGGGTTGGAGTCCAACACACGGGCCGATTCAGCAGGGTTTCGAAATAGCCGTGGAGAATTTTGGAAATCATCCATATGCCTGGGGCAAGGAAACGCCTGAACCAATCAATGACCCCGGAGTTTTTCCCAAGGATTCCATGGTGGATGCTGTATGCCATTTTTTGGAACAGGATCATGAGGTTCCATTTTTCGCCATGGCTTCTTCGTTTTATGTGCACACGCCTGTCCGAACTCCGTGCCGATGGTTGTTGGAGAAGTATGGGGCCAAGATTCCCAGGGAATCACCGAATCGGGATAAACGGATTGCTTATGCC
>CAYPZD010000035.1:40849-48861 GCA_964415055.1 uncultured Verrucomicrobiota bacterium
TGGGGCCAAGATTCCCAGGGAATCACCGAATCGGGATAAACGGATTGCTTATGCCTCGTTTTTGGAAACGCTGGATCATCATGTGGGGCGTATGTTGAAGGCTTTGGATGCTTCCGGGCAACGTGAGAATACCTTGGTGGTGTTCACTTCCGATAATGGGGGGCATCCCGAGTTTACCGCGAATGGTCCGCTGCGAGGATCGAAATGGAACCTGTATGAAGGAGGTATTCGGGTTCCGTTCATCGCGCATTGGCCGGGGCATACGGTTGCGGGTTCCCAATCTCAGTTGCCGGTGATCGGGTATGATCTTTTGCCCACTTTCGTGGAAGTTGCAGGGGGGGATGCTCCAAATGTGGATGGTGTCAGTTTGGTGCCGCATGTAAATGATCCCAGGAGATTCATGGATCGTGGTTTGATTTGGCACTTTCCTTATTACCATCCGGAAAAAGGATATGCCAAGGCGATCGAATCGGTAGGGTTGAATGATTTTGAGGTAAGCAAGACGCATCCGCAATCGGCTCTTCGGCGAGGGCATTATAAATTGGTCTATTTTTACGAGAACGAGCGCTCAGAATTGTTCGATTTGCAAAAGGATGTGTCGGAACAAACGGATATCAGCGGGATGTTTCCGGAGTTGGCGGAGTCGTTGACGTCTGACTTGATGCGGGAATTGCGCGGCATGAATGCACGATTTCCGGGCAGGTAGACTTTCGATGCTCGCTGGATGTGCCCTGCCCCAACGGGGCAATCTACGTCAGCCTGGGGCATCGCCCCAGGACATGCGTCAACATTTTGGTAGAGCCCTGAAGGGGCGATCTGAAATACTCCATTGAGATTTTGGTTCCACACACGAATTGGGGCGCCCTTTCAGGGCTCATTTTGTTATTGGAATGAATTCCCGGGGCGGTGCCCCAGGCTGACGTAGGATGCCCCGTTGGGGCGGGGAAGGCGTTCGAATACCGAAGGCTTCCCGAAATGGGAGCGTGTGGGTATCGGATGCCACAAGGTTGCGCGCCAGGGACGACACGCGCTACCTGAGGGGGTGCTATGCGATCAATCCGTCGATGGGTTTTCCGCCGAATTGGGAGAGTTGTTTGAAGCGGCCTGCGTGGAAGTAGGTGAGTTTGTTGTCGTCCAATCCCAGCAACCGCAGCAGGGTGATGTGGAAGTCGCGGATGTGATGGACTTCTTCCACGGCGCTGTCGCCGATTTCGTCGGTGGCGCCGATGGTGTGGCCTGCGTTGACACCGCCACCGGCCATCCAGACGATCATGGCGTTTGGATTGTGATCGCGTCCGTAAGCGACACCCCCGCTGCGCACACCGTTGTCGGGGGTGCGTCCGAATTCACCCATCCAGACGATCAGGGTTTCATCCAGCAGTCCACGTTGTTTGAGATCCTGGATCAATCCGGCGATGGGTTTGTCCACCCGGGGAATCAGTGATCCGTGGGCTTTGGCAATGTAATCGTGCGAATCCCAGGTGCTGGCATAGACCTGCACAAAACGCACGCCCTTCTCAACAAGTTTTCTAGCAAGCAAACAGCGTCGACCGAACTCGTCCGTGACCTGATCCCCAATGCCGTAAAGTTGTTGGATGTGGTCGGGTTCGGTATCGATGTTTACCACATCCGGCACTTGGGATTGCATACGAAAGGCCAGTTCGTAATTTTCCATGCGCGTTTTCAACTCATTGTTTTGAGGGTGTTGGTCGGCATGGATTTGATTGATTTGATTGAGGAAGTCCAGGTTCCTGCGCTGATGCGAACGGGTGATGCCTGCCGGTGGCTGGATGTCCAGAATAGGGGAGCCCTTGGGACGAAGTGGCGTTCCCTGAAAGCTCGTAGGCAAGTAACCGTTGCCCCAGTTGGCCGCTCCGCCTTGTGGGTAGGCGCGTTCGGGCAGTACGATGTATCCCGGCAAATCTTCATTTTCGGAACCTAGTCCGTAGGTGACCCAGGAACCGATTCCTGGATCCCCTCCAAATCGATTGCCGGTGTTGGCCTGGTAATTGGCGGTGGGGTGATTGACCGAATCGACTTGCATGCCGCGGTAAAAGCACATCTCATCCGCCGCTCCCTGGAGGTGTTTCCACAATGAGCACATGTCGGCGCCGGATTGACCGGCCCTGGTGAATTCGAACGGTGACTGGACGTAATACCGTTTGCCGCTGGACATGGCGGACTGTTTTTCTCCGTTGCGTGTGAATTCCTGCAGGTGCAGTTCTTTGAGTTTGGGTTTTGGATCGAAGGTGTCTATGTGGGAAGGTCCGCCTTCCATATAAAGAAAGATGCACTGCTTTGCCTTGGCCTTGGGGAAATGTATCTGGCGTGCGCCCGGCCCGGGGTAGGCATGCGCGTCCTGCTTGAGCATCGAGGTGAATGCAAGACTGCCCAGACTGGATGTCAGGCCGTAGAGAAAATCGCGTCGGGTGTTCATGATGATTAGTCGATATAAATGAATTCGTTGGCGTTCAACAGGGCCAGGCAGATATCCGCCAGGGCGCGCGTTTTGGCGTCCAATTGGTGGGGTTGAAGGTCGGGGATGTAGTCCTGGTAAACAAACAACGTCTCCGTGAATTCGAAGTTCTCCCCGGTATTTTCTTCCTGAGCCTCGCGGATGACTTCTGTGGGATAGGATTGAGGTTTGAAGCTTAGCTTGCTTTGTTGTTCCGTCATCTCTTTCCAGTGAGCAAGTGATACCTTTCGTTCCGTATCGGATGGCGTTCTTCCGAAAGCAAGTTGAAAGGCGCGTTGAATGGCCTGTTCGTCGCCATCTGTTTCTTTCAGCACCCGGGCTGCAAATGCCAGGGATCGGTCGCGTGTTTCTTCGCTGTTAAGCAGCGTGAATGCCTGCGGCGTGATGTTGGAGCTGTCGCGCAGTTCGCAGGAAAGTTCGGTGTTGGGTTGATTGAAGGTTTCCAGAAACGGATCCCGTTGGCCACGGGTCTTGTGCGCGTAAATGGTGCGCCGATTGCGTTGTTCGGGGCGCGGGTTCGGTACATAGCTCGGAGCGAAGGTGCCCATGATCATGCGCGGTTGGAGCGCCGCTTCCAGGTTGATGTCCGGACGGATCGGGATGCCTCCCATTTCGGGGTTGAGTTCACCCGAAACAGACAACATGGCGTCCCGCAGCTCTTCGGCAGCCAATCGTCTTGGTCGGAATACTGCGTAGAGGTTGCGCGCACTGTCTTTTGCATCGAGTTGTTGGGGATTCGGATGTGTCGAGGTGCGTTGGTAAGCTTTCGACAGCATGATGGTTCGGTGCAGTTTTTTGATGGACCACCCTTCTTTGACAAAGTGTTGGGCCAACCAATCCAGCAGTTCGGGGTGAGTCGGTTTCTTGCCTGTGGCGCCGAAATTGTTCGGGTTTTGTGCGATGGCCTGACCGAAATGATATTGCCAGATCCGATTGACGATGACGCGTGAGGTCAGGGGATTGTTCGGACTGGCGATCCAGGCTGCCAGTGCGGCGCGTCTGCCTTCGACGGTTTTCGGAATCTCGATGTCGGGTCCGTCATGCAGTGCGCTGATCACTCCCGGAGCGACTTCTTCGGTGGGCGAAAATACGTCGCCACCTCCGAGAATGGCTGTTTGTTCCAGTTCACCTGCACCCATGGGATTGTCTGGCATGCGGAGTGGGCCGGCCTGGTTTTTGGAAGCGCGTGTCTTGCCATTGAAAACGGTGAATGCGACGGGTTCGTATCGGTCCATTTCCCAGTCAAACCGTGCTTTCCATTTGCGGGCAATACGTTCGGCCCCGAATTCTTCGGGTTTCTCGAATAAGCGTCCCTTGGGAAGGTTCTTTTCACCCGCTTTCTTGGCCTCGGCGAGCGATTTGTAGGGTAGATTGTTTTGGGCGAACCATTTGGCTTCGTAATCGGTTTTTAATTTGTTCAGCGCGTCGAGTCTGTCCTGATTGGCTTTCAGGCGTTTCTCATGATAATGCTTGTCGTCTTCCAAGCCCGAAAGGTTTTCATCGGTTAACCAATCAGTGTGTTCCTCCACAAACTGGGTCGTGGCAAAGTTGGCCTGGAAGGAGTAGTAATCACGCGTGGGTACCGGATCGAATTTATGGTCATGACATTTCGCGCAGCGCAGGGCATGTCCAAGAAAGACCTGACTGACCGAGTCCGTCACATCATCCAAAAACAATTGCCGGGTGACTTTCGCCACGCTCATGCCGGTGTGTTCCCAGGCGCCCATGCGGAGAAAACCGGTTGCGATCAACAATTCGATGTCTTTTCGTTTGCCGATTTCGTCTCCCGCGATTTGTTCACGAATGAATTGATCGTAAGGTTTGTCCTGATTGAAACTGCGAATGACATAGTCCCGGTACCGCCAGGCGTTGGGGCGTTCCCAATCGTTGGCGTAGCCCGAGCTGTCGGCATAGCGCACGACGTCCAGCCAATGACGCGCCCATTGTTCGCCGTATTGCGGACTGGACAAAAGGCGGTCGATCAACTTCGGCCAGGCTTCCTTATCGGTCGCATATGCCGATTCGAAAGCTTTGACTTCCTCAGGTGTGGGGGGGAGTCCGGTCAGGTCAAAGGTGGCTCGACGAATGAGCGTGCGCGCATCCGCGATTGGCGCGGGGGTGAGCTTGACTTCGTTTAATAGAGCTTCAATAAAAGCGTCAATGTGGTCATGTTCGCCGGGGTTCAATGGTTGGTAGGCCCAAAGGTTTTCCGGGAGATAACGTCGATTGTCCCAATCATTCGAAAGACCTCCGGACGTGGTGACCTGGACACCTTCGGCGTATTCCGACTGGATCCAGGCGACGCGCGCTTCATCCGGCCAAGGCGCTCCGGCATTGATCCAGTCCCGTATCCACCAGGTTTGTTCTTCGGTGAGTTTGTCCGCTTCCTTGGGCGGCATTTCGTAATCTTTTTCTGCGCGGGTCGAAAGAATGTAGAGATAACTTTGCTCGCCTTTGCCCGGTATAAGAGCGTCGTTGAGAAACGTATCCCCGCCACTCAGCATGGAAGCGCGATCGCGCATGTCGAAACCGCCTTTGATTTTATCCGGATCATTGCCATGACAAGCCAGACATTTGTCCGCGAAGAGAGGTTGGACTTTCAGCGCAAACAGTTTTTCACCGTCGGAGGGGGCATCCGCTGCGCCTGCCGCTCCATTGGCTGAGACCAGGAAACAAAATAGAAATCGTAGCCAGTGCGTTTTCATTTGAAACTGAGTTCTGAAACTACCAATTCAACGGTTTTAAGCAAGTTTAACACGCGTTTTGGATGCTGTTTTGTTCATGGATTGCGACGTTGACGGTCCGGGTGCTTGGTTCATAATTTCCCGCATGAAGAAATCCTCCGCCCGATCTCATCGGATGACGGCATGCATTTTAAGTCTGATGTGCATTCTGTCACTTAGCCATGGTCTTACTGTGCTCGGGCAATCCGGTCATGCGATAAGTCAAAGTCCCCCCAATGTTGTTATCTTTTTGGCGGATGATCAGGGGTGGGGGGATTTAAGTGTGAATGGAAATTCCAATCTGTCCACGCCGAACATCGATTCACTTGCGCGGGAAGGCGTGACTTTGAACAATTTCTACGTCTGCGCGGTTTGTGCGCCAACACGAGCTGAGTTTTTAACCGGAAGGTACCATTTGCGCACGGGAGTGAGTGGTGTCAGTCGAGGGGAGGGTCGATTGAACCCGGAGGAAACGACGCTTGCCGATGTGTTCCAATCCGCCGGTTATGCCACCGGGGCCTTTGGAAAATGGCATAATGGCACACAGTCGCCTTATCACCCGAAGGATCGCGGGTTCGATGAGTTTTATGGTTTTACCTCCGGGCACTGGGGACATTACTTCAGTCCGCCACTGGATCACAATGGAGCTCGGGTGCGGGGCAAGGGGTTTGTGATTGATGATTTCACAGATCACGCGCTGGAGTTTATCAGCGAAAACAAAGATCGACCTTTCCTTTGTTATCTTCCCTACAACACGCCTCATTCGCCGATGATGATCGATGACGCGTTTTATGATCCGTTCGCTGATGTTGATCCGGGAATGCGTCACCGTGATCCAGAGAAGGAGGACGTGATGATGACCCGCGCTGCGTTAGCTATGTGCGAGAACATTGATTGGAATGTCGGCCGGGTGTTGCAGCGATTGGACGAATTGCAATTGAGGGACAATACCATCGTGATTTATTTCTCGGACAACGGTCCAAATTCCTGGCGATGGAACGGGGATATGAAGGGGAAAAAAGGAGCCGTGGATGAAGGCGGAGTGAGATCTCCTTTTTTCCTGCGTTGGCCTGAAAAAATTGCCGGTGGAAGGATGGTTGAACAGGTTTCCGGAGCCATTGATTTGTTGCCGACCTTGGCTCAGTTGGCGGGGATTTCGCTCGAATCCCGATTTCCATTGGATGGACGCAGTGTGGCTGATCTGCTTGTTGGAAAGAGGACGGAATTGGAACCGCGCTTGTTGTTCAGTGAATGGCAAAAGAAAGCAAGCGTGCGGTCCGAACGATTTCGTCTTGATCAGACCGGGCAATTGTTCGACATCGAAAACGATCGTGGGCAAACCGATGATGTGTCTGCGGATTATCCTGAAACTGCTTCCCAATTAGCCGAAGCATTGAAAGCACATACTGCCGAGATGAAGCAGGCCTTTGAACCCTTCAGGAATCGTCCTTTCACGGTTGGATTCGGTCCTCGTACTGTGCTGCCAGCTCGCGACGGGGTGGAACACGGTGCCATCACACGTAGCGCCCGGGCGCCCAACAACTCCTTTTTCGAAAACTGGACCAGTGAGGACGATTCCATTACCTGGGATGTGGATGTGGTGCGGCCTGGGCAATATCGTGCCGTTGTTTATTTTACTTGTGGCAAAGAGGACGTAGGGGCGCTTGTTCGGCTGGCGGTGGATGGTGCGGATTCGTTTGCAGAAGCGCGTGTGGAGGAAGCGTTTGATCCGCCGCTATACGACAAATCCAAGGAGCGGGTCGAGCAATCTCATTACTTCGTGAAGGATTTTAAACCGCTCCACCTCGGGAACCTGAACTTGAAACAAGGACGCGCAATGCTGCGATTGACTGTGCCTGAGATGGTGGGGAAAGAGGCCATTGATGTGCATTCCATCGAACTCACCAGAGTCGCCAGTGAAATCAATCCACCCAACTCACCTGCTCAGGATAAAGTAACCGCCATCGTAGGGGCACGTTTGATCGACGGGAATGGCGACTCAGCAAACGATATTGGTGATTTGAGCAAGTGAGCGCTGTGATGTTGAACGGGATTTGGGTGGATATGCCTTCCCGTTGATTCGGGTTGAACTGGAGTAAGGTGATGACGGAATTAAACTCGCACAACGTGTGCGAGTTTTACGGATTAGGCTTATAAGTTGGAAACAGACATGCGTGTTCCAAGGCCATAGCACCATTTTGGACTGCGGTAGCTCGATACCGCTTTGGATACCTTAGGGAAACGTTCTGGCATCCCCACTCCTCTAGATCTTTTCATTGCCCGAAGCTCTGAGTACACACGTGCGAATCGGTGATAGAGGCCATTTGGCGTGAAGAGTATTGATCGTGAATGGGGATCGTATCCAAAGCTCCGTCGAGCCGGAGCATTCCAAAGGGCGCTTGACTGTTGGTCGCTTTTCTTGGATTCGATTGGCGGCAATTTGCATGCTGGTTTCGAGATCCCATGCTTGAAAAATGTCCTCAATGGTAATCTAATGGACTGCATGAATCGCAGGCAATTTATCACGACCGCAACCATGGCCACGTCGGCTTTTGCCGTTCAAGGGCTTGCCGCACAGGCTCCTCATATTGCGTCCAATGTTTACCCGTGGATGACTTTCGCTCGACGGAATGACCGAAACTGGACCGAGCAGGGGCCTGAGGGGATTGGCGCTGTGGCGTCAACGGGCGTGCACGGATTTGAACCTATCGGCGATTCGCCTGATCAGATCCGGAAGCTGGCGGCCTCGCTCGAGGACAATGGATTGGAGATGCGTTCGCTTTATGTGAACAGCAAGTTGCATGAAGCGAAGG
>CAYPZD010000036.1:0-28909 GCA_964415055.1 uncultured Verrucomicrobiota bacterium
TCGCGTCATGAGCCGACGCTTGACCCTGGGCTTTGGTTAGCCGGCCTAGCCCTTTTCCGGCATTCCACCAAGGAAACAGGAGGCTCTCCCAGCTTCCCAGGAGACCCTTTCTTCGCTTTGCCCTGCTCTGCGACCCCGGGCGAACCTCCACACCTAACCAATACGGTGCTTCGGCACGGCCCCCGATCTTACCAATACGAAGGCTTCGCCAATAAGACGGCTTTCGAGGCTCCATCACACGGCTTTACGAATCGCTGCCTACGCTTGAAGACGCCGTTTCCGGTCGCCAACCAAGGCTCGCTTTCGGTGAATGGTTAGTTCCTTCCGAACGGGTCTCAAACCCGCAGGGTCTCGATAGAGACTTTCCGTTACTTCTTCCTTTTTTTCGTTTCATTGTTTCTTTTCGGTTTCATACATTCCCGTCTCTCCGGGCTTTGGCTGGCGCCAGGTAAGTTCCGACTGGTAATAGTGGAGTGATCAAGTGGTGCTTCCCTCATCAACTGAGAATATGAAATCCCCAAACTTTGGTGTGAACCCGGCTTATATAATCCATATCCGGTGGTCGGGTTCCAACCATTGGCTGCAATTACAAAAAATAGTTCGAAATTGTTGGAAGTAATTGGAGAGCAATTGGCAACGGTGGTCGGGCTCGGTCGATTTTAGCGCCTATTTCGGGTCATATTGACCCATTTCAGCAGGTTGCTACTTCGGCAGGCTCAGCACAGGTCCTTCGACAAGCTCAGAACAGGTAAAGCCTACTCTTCAACCACCAGGACTCACTCGAAACCTACAATCTGCTGACAGACAGTCCAAACCTTGCATGCTCCCAATAATTTTGCCAAGATATCGAAGTGCTGAGGGATGAACAAACGACTCACGAGCAGTTCGAAGTATTTCGGAGGATGACTCCGGAAAAGCGTCTGGCATTAGCAGAAAGCCTTTACTGGTCAGCTCGAGAGTTGAAGGTTTCATGGTTACGCAAGCTCCATTCTGATTGGACAGATCAAGAGATTTCCAAAGAAGTAACGCGTCTATTCCGCAATGCAAGAACCTGATCTATCCCTCTTATTTGTCCGTCCATTATATGAGTTGGAAATTCGTTACATCATCAGCGGTAGTGTGGCTGCCATTCTCTATGGCGAGCCCCGCCTGACTCATGATGTTGATTTGATCATTTATTTGAGACATGAGGAAATTGCCAGGCTAGTGGAGATGTTTCCGGAGCCGGATTATTACATGCCGCCTGCTGATATAATTTCTGGAGAGATGACTCGCGAAACCGGAGGACACTTTAACATCATCCATAATGACACGGGTTTTAAGGCTGACATATACCTGAGCGGAAGTGATGAGTTTCACGCTTGGGCGTTTCGGCACGCAAGGCGAATTGAATACAAAGGCCATCCTCTACAAGTGGCCCCACCAGAATATGTGATTGTTCGTAAACTTGAATACTATCGTGAGGGTGGGTCTGAGAAACACCTCCGAGATGTCCGGGCGATGCTGGCTGTTTCAAAGGAAGAACTCAAAAGTTCAGAGATAATTGATTGGATCAGGCGCTTTCAGTTGGAGGAAGAGTGGAAACTGGTTCAAAGGGAACCTTAGAACCCAAGGATATGAATGGAAATTTTGAGGCTTGAAGGTGAAATTAAAGTTTGTGACTGAACCAATTCCGGTGGTTGGACTCGGTCGTTTTTACCTCCTATTTCGGTCCATTTTGACTCAATTTCGTAGGCTACCACTTCGGCAGGCTCAGCACAGGTCAAGCCTACTCTTCCACTACCAGGACCTACTCGGAACCTACAATTTGCTGACGATTATTTGGTCGACCTTGAATATAAATATCTTTAGATTGGACATTTAAGGTGAACCCATATTGTTATGAATTCTAGCAATTTCCATGCTGCTTTTTGCTTACTGTTTCTAGCAGTTTCTCTATCACTCCCTCAAACCAAAATCCTGCGTGGACCTTACCTGCAACTTTCAACGAGTTCATCTATTGTGATTGTTTGGCGTACCAATCGACCTATTGAGCCCGTGGTGGCTTATGGGAAAACGCTCAATAGTATTGATCAAAAGGAGTCTGATAACTATGTTCTAAGGATCTCTCCAGTTGTCGAAAACGGCATCCCGGATCGACACTTCAGTCGCTTGCACAGTGCTCCTCCCAATACGTACCAATATGAGATGACTCTCTCCGGCCTAGAGCCCGAAACGAAATACTTTTACGAAATTTCCGATGGTGAAACCATACTCGAAAAAAGAGCAAAAGCTGTCCATTTTTCCACCCACCCACCTGAGGGGGAGCAGCGCTCCGTTCGTATTTGGGTGGTAGGTGACTCTGGAACAGGGGAGGAGGATCAATTAAAGGTTTATCAGGCTGCTCTCGATCAAATTGCCTCCAACGGTAAACCGTTAACCATGTATTTGCACGTGGGTGATATGGCCTATACGGATGGAAAAGAAGATGAGTTCCAGCAAAATTATTTTGATGTTTACCAGCCTACTTTACAGAACACCGTCTGTTGGCCAGCCATGGGGAATCATGAAGGGCATACCTCAAGTGGAAAAACCCAGGATGGTCCCTATTATGATGCCTACGTTCTTCCAACAAACGCCGCCGCTGGTGGTGTGGCCTCGGGCACAGAAGCCTATTACTCCTTTGACTATGGCGCAGTTCATTTTATTTGCCTTGATTCACATGATCTCGACAGGCACGAACGCGGAGACATGGCGAGATGGCTGCAAATGGATTTGAAAGCCAACGATTCAGAATGGTTAATCGCGTTTTGGCATCACCCTCCCTATACCAAAGGAAGCCACGATTCAGACAACCCAGCAACTGATCTGCAGCTCGTAGAGATGCGAGAACGCATTATGCCTATTTTGGAAGACCATGGGGTTGATCTTGTGTTGACGGGTCATTCACATGTTTATGAACGTTCCATGCTCATCGATAAAGCCTATCAAACGCCCACCGTTGCAGGTGGTGTGATCTTGGATGATGGTGATGGAAACATTCAAGGTGATGGTGCTTACCGTAAGAGCGTTGGATTGAATCCTCATGAGGGTGTGGCGCAGATTGTGACGGGGCATGGCGGGGCAGCTGTCACCAAACAAGGGATCTCGCCCATCATGCGGCAGACCCTCGTTGAACATGGTTCGGTGTTCGTTGATATAGATGGCGATTTGATGACTGTCCAAATGATAGGAAAAACCGGGGAGGTCCGCGACGAATTTCATATGGCGAAAGAAGGAAAAGTGGTTCAAGAGATCGTTGAAGAGCCGTGGAGTCCCATTGGTCCTGCTATCTTGCCTGGAAGTGGTCCGATTACTGGATCCGACTTTAAGGTAACTTTACACCAGAATGGATTTTGGTCCAGAGGCCAAATCCGATACACCATTGATGGAAGCGAACCTACAGAAACCTCTACTCTCTATGTTGGACCTGTTGGTATCCAGTCAGACGAGGATGCTGTCGTGATCAAGGCAAGGTCATTTATGAAGGAAACTCAACCCACCTTTTCCAACATGGCAATCCTGAAAAATTATGGTCCTGATATTCCTAAGATTCAGAACCAAATAAAAATCGATGGGAATCTTGAGGATTGGGATGATCGGTCCGAAGAAACGATTCCACTGGATGAACGGTTCCTGTATTCATCCGAGTTTTGGACAGGCCCTTCAGATTTATCAGGTCAACTAAAACTCGGATGGACGAATGAAGGTCTGTACGTTGCGATTTCAATTACTGACGATGAGTATCTGCCGGATCGTGATGCAGCAAAGGATAGAGCATATAACAATGACAGCATTGTCATTATGTTTGACGGACGTGAATTAGGCGAACAATACACCACGGACAAGCTTGGTGCTGGCGCTTATATGGTTTGCGTCAGGCAGGGGAGTGATGAGGACAATTACAATACTTTCAGCCTCGCTGATGCTAAAGATTGGGACGATTATGAATTTTCCTTCCAGCGAACCCTATTCGGTTATAACGCGGAGTTCTTCATTCCATTTTCAGAGAAACATTTTCCCGTACAGAAATTCCAATCCGGACGTTCCATCCAATTAGCAGTGACTGTTTTTGATTTCGATACTGACAAAGATTCAGGTTCATCAACTAGAACTAGAATGATTTGGGGTGGCAAAACGTCTCCCAAGGCCCACAAATTTCCATCTTACTGGAAACCTCTTAAGCTCGGTCATTAGTCTAGCGCATGTCATCTTTGGGGTGGTCGGTTTCCAACCACTGGCCGCAATTACAAAATGCGGTATTGATTTGCTGGAAGTGATTGGAGCTTAAGTGGTACCGGTGGTCGGACTCGAACCGACACGAGGGTTAAACCTCCCGAGATTTTAAGTCTCGTGCGTCTGCCTATTTCGCCACACCGGCTTGTGTGTGCTTAAGGGGTGCTGTTGGCCTCAGCGGGGAAACGCTAGCAGATTGAAAAACGTTGAGGCAAGCTCCCTTTTGAACTGAATGAAGGGTGGGTCATTGAATGCTGTTGGCTGGCCTTTATGAGGTGACAAGCATGGATGAAAGTGGTGAGGGTCGCGTCGGGGACGACACGATCTACTCGCGTCGGGGACAACAAGATCTACCTGACTCCACTTGGAACACCGCAGAGTTCCCTTGAAATGTTTCGCAGAATCAGACTTCGAAGGATTTGCCGCAGCCGCAGGAGTGTTTGGCTCGGGGATTGGTCAGTTTGAATCCTCCCTGGTTCAGGCTGTCGGAGAAGTCGATGACGGAGCCTTTGAGGTATTCGGCGCTAATTTGGTCGATGACCAGGTCAACGTTGTGCATGTTCCATTGGGCGTCACCGTCTCGAATTTCGTCGAAGACCATTCCGTATTGCATGCCGGAGCATCCGCCTTTTTCGATGTAGACACGCAAGGGTTTGCCCTGATGTTCGGGCTGGTTTTGCTGCATGTCCCGGATCTCGTCGGCTGCCTGTTCGGTGATGGTGATGATAGGGGCTTCTTTTGTGATCAAGTCGCTCATAATCTGACTGCGAACCTATCGCGTATGCGGTTCGGTGTCAAATCTCGGACGAATGAACATTTTGGCTACTGGTAATCTTCTGTTTTGGGCAGAAAGTGGATACCAAAGGGTGATTGGTTGATGGAATGGGTGGAGATCAGGCCGCTTTCAATGTTCAGAGTTGGCCATCCTTGGGGTGATGGATGATAGACATCTCCGTGAAACTGCAGCATTTGCTCCCGGATGCTGACCGGGTGATGTGAAAGTCCGGCGCAATAGTGGTGACCATTACGTTCGACGGATTCGATGCCGAGCGCGGCGGTCACGCATAGATCCTGCATAACAGCGACAGGGCCTTGATTGCATAAATCTTCACCGCTCATGATGCAGGACGAACCCGAATGTTTGAGGGTGAGGTGGTGGATGAATGCCCGGTTTGCGACGCTTTTGATGACGCCTTTGCAGTTTTTGTGGCTGGTTCCGGCATAACCCATCCGGATGGCTTCTGCCGCGCTGTGCAGGGTGCCGTCGGATTCATCGATAATGATGCGGGGTTTGTTTTTCCATGTCTGCAGGGCGGTGGAAACTTCCTGATTGAGAGCAACGTCGCGTTTCAACGGTTGTTCCACAAATAGGAGGTGGTTCATGAAGTGCTGCAGATCGTTGATGCTGGTTAAGCGGTTCCAGTAGTCATTAAACTGCCCCATTTCCTCGAATTGTTCGTTCCCATCCAGCGTGAACCCGAATGATTCCGGGGGGCGCTGGGTCATGATTCGGGCAATGTCCAGGAGACGTTGACGATCGGTATCGAAATCCCCGCAGATTTTGATCTTGAGATGACGGATGCCATAGGTGTTCAGGCAGGAGTCCAGGGACTGGGGCAGTCCGTCGGTCAATCGTTCATCCGGTGAGATTTCTGCTTCTGTGAGTGGGTCGGATAGCCCAACGGTATGCCTCGCGATGATGTTTTTTAACGGCGCTTTTGGCAGTGTTTCCGCGATACTGGATTCATTGAGCTCGGGGTGGATGCCGTCCAGACGAATCCCCAATACATTTTCCTTCAGTGCCTGAAAAAAAGTAGTTTGGTTATTGCGGCAGAAGGCGTCGATCATGGCGCGCTCAACCAGCGATGAACCGAAATGCGTCAGCAGGGGCGGGTGGTTTTGCTGTTTTCCCCAGGCATCTTGTTCGTTGTAGAGTTGTTGCCAGCATTCGAAAACGGTTTTTCCCTGGATGCCTGCGCAGATGTCACAGGCGTGTTCGATGACTTGGCGTAGTTCCTTCAGTTCCGCATCCGGCGCCTGGTCGGGGTCTTTCTTGAACCACTTGGGCGGGAGCAGATCGGAGGATATGCCTTTTGCGGCATGGCCGTTGATTTCGCAATCCAGGGAGAGGAAGACCAAAGGGAAGGATGTCATGGTAGCGATGCCATATTTGAAGGGCATGCGTGTTTTCAGGTCCACTGATGTGATACCGGCTGAATGGAGTTTGATGTTCTGCATACGGGCAAAGGGTTTGATGAACCATGAATGATCCTCCAGGTTCAGATTGAAGTTTGAGTGAAAAATCGCTTTAAAGCCATATCAATCGGGTCAGTTTTCTTGGTTTATTTACTTGATCGCTGGCATGAATTTCATAACCATGCATCGCATCACGCATGTCTACGGGAAAACCTACATCGGATTCTTTTGTGCCCGTTCCTGAGGAGTTGGATTCTCAGGAACATGATTTGCATGCACTGAATGATGATGATGCGGGCACCGAGGCCTTTCAGGATGATCCGGATGAGAATTTTTCGAGTGATGATGAGATCGATCCGGTGGATGATTTTGAGGAAACTTCAGTTCCTCGCGATGACTCAGCTGTCAATAATGATGTTTCCTCCCGGGAACGTTACGACGGAGATACGGCTTTCAAACTGTATTTGCGTGAAATTGGCCAGGTAGCCTTACTGAAGCCCGAGGAGGAGATTGCCTTGGCGGTTCGGATTCAACAGGGTGATGATGAAGCGCGTGACCAGATGATCAAGGCGAACCTTCGCCTAGTGGTTAAGATTGCGCATGATTACGAAGGTTTGGGATTGCCCTTGCTGGATCTGATCAACGAAGGGAACATCGGTTTGATGAAGGCTGTGGAGCGGTTCGATCCGACCAAAGGCAGCAAGTTGTCCACCTACAGCGCATGGTGGATCAAGCAATCCATCAAACGATCCCTTGCAAATCAGGCCAAGACCATTCGATTGCCGGTGCACTTGGTGGACAAGATTTCGAAATTGAAGCGAACAGCGCTCAAGCTTCAGGAGGCCATGGGGCGTGAGCCTACCGACGAAGAATTGGCGGAAGAGCTTGAGATGGACGCCGCCAAGGTGGCCCGTTTACGTCGTGCGGCCATTCGACCGGCTTCCCTGGATTCTCCCATTGGTGAAGATCACAGCACGTTCGCGGAAATTGTGAGTGATGAAAAAGCCGAGAATCCCTACAAGAAACTGGAGGATAAAACGGTCAATGACATGCTCTTTGATTTGATCAAATCGCTGCCTCACCGTGAAGCCACCATTTTGGAATATCGATTTGGTCTGGATGGTGGGCCTGAAAGAACTTTGGAAGAAGTTGGCGAACATTTCGGTGTCACCCGGGAACGTGTCCGACAAATTCAGAATCTTGCCCTTTCCAAACTGCGCAAGATGATTGAAAAGCTTGAGTCGGTGAAGAAATAGGGCCTTTTTATGATGGCTTCATCTGAAACATTGGCGGCGGCTGTGCGCAATATTCCTGATTTCCCAAAGCCCGGGATTCAATTCAAAGACATTACCCCCATTCTGGCACATCCTGAATTATTTGAAGCTGCCATCCATCATTTGACCTCTCCTTACAAGCCGGGAGACGTGGATGTCATCGTGGGGGTGGATGCACGTGGCTTTATCTTTGCGGCAGCGGCAGCCCTTCACTTGAAAGCCGGATTTGTTCCTGTTCGTAAAAAGGGAAAGCTGCCTTTCGATACCCACGAGGAAAGCTACGATCTGGAATATGGATCCAACACCGTTGCCATACACACAGATGCGATTCACAAGGGAAGTCGTACTTTGTTGATCGATGATTTACTGGCTACGGGTGGCACGGCAGTGGCCGCACTGAATTTGCTGAAAAAGTTGGAAGCTGACATTCTTGAGGCGACTTTTTTAATTGAGTTGGAGTTCCTGAATGGTCGTTCCTTGTTGGGGGACGTTCCGACACGGTCCATCATTTCCTATTCTTAGGTTCCTGCCGTCTCCATCCCGTGAAGACTCTTCATTTTTCGGTTCAAGATTATGATTTGAAGAAAACGCTGGAATCCGGACAGACTTTTCACTGGGAGCAGGTCTCCGGACACAGTTGGGAGGGCATGATATCGGGGCAGTGGGTCCGTTTGTCACAGGCTCAACACGACCGCATCACGGCCCGGGGAGTGAACGGGATGGGGCAAGTAAAAGGGGACATCATTCGTTACCTTCAACTGGATGTTGATATTCAGTCCGTGATCAAATGTTTTCCGGATGATGCATTGATGAATGCCGCCGTCCGGGCCCGGAAAGGTTTGAGGTTGCTTCGACAAGATCCCTGGATATGCCTGGCTTCCTTCCTTTTGTCATCCAATAAACGCATTCCACAAATCATGGAAATTGTTCGGCATATGTCGATACGATTGGGGGAACAGTTGATTCACCCTGAGACAGGGCGGCAACTCCATGCATTTCCCGGGCCTGAATCCATCGCAAAAAGCCATGAATCGGTGTTGAGAGAATGTAAGGCCGGTTACAGGGCGAAATACCTTTATAAGTGTGCTTCACTGGTTGCTTCAGGTGAGTATTGTCTGGATGCGATCCATGTGTTGGAGCTGGATGAAGCACGTTCCAAATTAATGGAGCTTCCCGGCGTTGGAGCCAAGATTGCCGATTGTGTTTTGTTGTTTGCCTATGGTTTTTCCCGTGCTTTTCCCATTGATGTGTGGGTGCAAAAAGTCCTGGGCGATTATTATTTCAAAGGAGCAACCAACACACCCCGAGAGCTTGGGGCATTGGTTCAGGACTATTTCGGCGATCATGCAGGATTTGCACAGCAGTATTTGTTTGATTATATTCGCCATTTGAAGCCGGCTGAATGGGCAGGGTGGGTTGCTGAAGGACACACTGGCCGGTCATCTTGAAATTTGTTTGCACATCATGGATCGCAGCATGCTTACATACGATGGACCCAGCGGGATGACCTTTGGTGTGGTCGCGCATGCAAGTCCTGAGAGCCCATCTTTTCAATATGCCATTCATGCCATCCAAACCGCTTTGAAAGCATCTTGCCAGGTGTATGTTTATCTTTTGGATGATGCTGTGACCGGAGTCTTGGAATCTGATGTTCGAGCATTGGCTCAAAGAGGCGTAAAGGTGTCCGCCTGTGGTTTAGCGATGGAGAAACGAGACTTGGAATGTCCTGATGATATTTGCCCCGCAGGATTAACGACCTTATCGGATATTCTTTTTTATGCGGATGTCGTTTCGGTATACAACTGAAGGTTCGAATTGAAAGCCATCACATGGAAGTAAGCGATCAGGATGACATCAAATCACTGTTTCTCACAATAAGCGGAAACCCAATGGGGCATCCTGGTTCTCAGGAGGGCTTAAGATGTGCTCGCGGCTTCGCTGCGGATGGGCGTTGGCGAGTGACGGTGGAAATATGCGCAGAAAGCTTGGAGTCTTTCAGTGAGACATCCGGCCACTTTCTAGGTGTCGATGTTACTTCCGCAGAAGAGTTGTTCGGATCAGTGCGCTTTGTTGTTGCTACGAACGACACTTCACGCAAATACGTGATCCCTGACTGGGTTCATCTCGTGACACCTGATGAAGCACTGCTGCTTGGGCTAGCTGCAGATGTGGTGATGATGTTTTGATAGCGAATTGAAATGGAAGTTCTTTTGGTGGAAGGATCAACATTTGTTAATCATTTCCTCCAGGGTGCCTTTGGTTCCGACCATCATGATTTTGCCGTCTTTTACGGTGAGTTCGCGTAAATTGCCGAACTGTTTTTTCACTTGTCCGGCAAAACGTGGGTCTTTCAATAAATCCACATTTTTTAATCGATTCAGATACTCATCCGGAATTTTTTTATCTCCGGCCATATCCAATGTTTCCAGATAGATGGCCAACTCATTGTTTGCCAGTCTCAAGTTCAACACGGCACTCGCGTTGAAGTAGCGGTTCTGAATCATGTTTACATTTGGGATATTCGGGAATACTTCCCTCACCATACTGGCAGGGATGCTGACATCGGTGCGAACCGTGGTATCTTCAATTTCAATGTGCACTTTGTCCTTCATACTTATCCCGGTGGTTTGTTGGCCTATGGATCACAATATGTGACTGTTTGCACTTGATGACAACGATGTTTTAAAAAATTATTTTCTTAAATCATCATTGTCCTCGGAATTGCCGTGTTGAATCACGAAGCAGACTTTATCCAGTCAAGCACACTCTTGACAGCTTCTTCAGCTTTCACTTTGAACAAATCGCCTTTCCGAGGCTTGATTTCAACTTCACCTTCCGCGAGGGAACGGTCCCCTATGCCGATACGAATCGGAAAACCGATCAATTCGGAATCCTTGAATTTAACCCCGGGCCGTTCGTTTCTATCATCGAGGATCACATCCACACCCGCATCGGTCAGTTGTTGATAAATGGATTCCGCAGTTTTCATGACGGGGCTGTCCGGTTTGTTGCCCAGAGGTGTGATGCAAACCACATAGGGAGCGACGGATGCCGGCCATGCGATGCCTTGTTCGTCGTGACATTGTTCGATCACCGCTTGCAGAGTGCGAGTCACACCGATTCCGTAACAGCCCATCACGCAGGGATTTGACTTGCCAGATTCGTCCAGGAACATGGCGTTCATGGCTTCACTGTATTTGGTTCCCAACTTGAAGACATGGCCCACTTCAATGGCTGTCTGGATTTTTAGCGGTTTGCCGGTCACCGGGCAGGGTTCTCCGACTTGAACGGTGCGCAGGTCGACGAATGATTTCACTGAAATATCGCGTTCCACACAAACGTTTCTAAGGTGGAACCCATCTTCATTGGCCCCAGTGGTCAGGTCATATCCGCCTTCCAGAAATGAATCCGCGTAAACCGGGATATCCTTGACCCCGACAGCTCCAAGGCTTCCGGGATAGGCGCCGAGGATACCGTGAATTTCCTTTGGTTCGGCAGGACGAAACTGAGTGGTCCCGAGGAATCCGGCCATTTTTGATTCGTTCAATTGGTCGGCGCCCAGTAAGAGCAGGATGACGGGGTGATCATCGACCATGTAGACCATGGTTTTGATCTGGCGATTGGCTGGGACATTGTATGGATCCTTGGTCAACGCTTCGATGGTCTTGACTCCGGGGGTTTCAAATTTTTCAGTCGCCGGCAATTGGCTGACATCGGGTTTTGGCAAATCTGCGAGAGGGCTTTTCAATGCACTGGTGGCTTTTTCGACATTGGCGGCATACTCGCCGGTTTCCACATAGACCACGTCATTCTCTCCGACTTCGGCGGGCACCATGAATTCGTGCGAAAATTTTCCACCAATGACACCTGTATCAGCCTCAACTGGAAGAGCTTTGAGTCCGCATCGTTCGAAAATGCGGACATAGGCATCAAACATCCCCTGGTAACTGGCTTGGGAGGCCTCGTCTGACACGTCAAAGCTGTAGGCATCCTTCATGATGAATTCACGGGCTCGCATGAGTCCGAACCTGGGGCGAATTTCATCCCTGAACTTGGTCTGAATCTGGTAGAAATTTTTTGGTAACTGACGGTAAGAGCTTACTTCCGATGCCGCCAGAGTCGTGACAACTTCTTCATGTGTGGGGCCCAATACCCATTCACGGTTGGCCCGGTCTTTGGCTTTGAACAAAACGTCGCTGGCTGACTCGTAGCGTCCGCTTTCTTTCCAGATTTCAGGTGGTTGGAGGGCGGGCATTAATACTTCCAAAGCTCCGGCCCGGTCCATTTCTTCGCGTATAATACGGGATATCTTTTGAAGAGATCGCAATCCCATGGGCAGGAAGGAGTAAAGGCCGCCTGCGAGTTTGCGGATGAGACCAGCTCTGAGCAGCAGTTTGTGAGAAGCAATTTCCGCTTCAGCTGGAGTTTCTTTCAGTGTGGGTACAAAAGCTTGAGACCAACGCATATGTGTGTCGTGTAAAAGAGTGATTGGGCAAGTTAGCCCTTATTTGACGGTGTTGACCAGGGGAGACATGCCTTGAATGCGGACTTCCAGCTTGTCGCCCGATTCAATCGGGCCAACGCCGCTGGGAGTGCCGGTCAGGATGACGTCACCTGGCAGGAGGGTGATATTGGTGGAGATAAAGCTCACCAGTTCGAAACAGTTGAAAATCAGTCGCCCTGTCAGTGAATTCTGCCTCAGTTGTCCGTTCTGGAACAACTGGATGGTCAGTTTGTGTGGATCAATTTTTGTTTCCACATACGGTCCGAGAGGCGTGAACGTGTCAAATGACTTGGCCCGTGCCCATTGGCTTTCTGAATTCTGAATGGTTCGGTCACTGATGTCCTGAGCCGAGGTGTAGCCAAAAATATAGCGCGCGGCGGCATTGGGGGTCACGTTCCGCACTCTGCGACCGATGACAATGGCCAATTCCGCTTCATAATCCACCCGGTGATCCTGAAAGGGGATTTCAATCTTGCCACCATCCGGAATGAGCGATGTCGGGGCTTTCAGCCAGAATAAAGGTGTCTTAGGCAAGGGTTTGCCGGACTCTCTAGCGTGATCGGCATAGTTCAAACCGACCGCTATCACCTTGGAAGGTGCCACAGGGGTTAACGTTTTGATGCCCTTTGGATTGGTGGCACGTTTTTGGAATGAAGGAGAGCCGAAGACGTCGCCCTTCAGCTTATAAAGTTCGCCATCAACTACTTTTGCATAGAAAATGTCGTCACCCTTCTGGAATCTTCCGATTGCTGCCATATAGCCTGAAGCCCTTATACTAAATGAAATCCGGATTGGATCGCAAGACGAAAGTCGAAATCCAGGTATCGCGGGCGGGATTTCCCGTATTTATTTCATTTTTCTACAGCGTGATAGAGACTCTCCTGAAGTTTTTTTGCAAGATCGTGTCCCCTTGTTCCGTCTATCTTCGCTATGGATGTCAGAACTAGAAAGGTCTCGATTGTCGTTTTGGGAGCAAAAAGTTGATTTTGATCGCCAAAGACTGACATTGAGTGAGACATTAACCATCAAGCAAAGCAAACATCATGAAAAACTGGATGTATACCATGCGAGCCACGATATTGGTCGGTCTGTTGATCCTACCGACGCTTGCCGGTTGCCAAACTAGAAAGCACCGCAGTGTCGTCCATCACTATACCGGACGTCCCTACGTGGTTCGCGAAGTCACGACCACGACCACCAAGAAATCCATACCTGCGGAATCCACGCCGGTGGCACAAGCCGTTGAAGTCTCTGCGGCTCCCAATACTTCTTCTCCGGACCCCGTCCAACTCAGCCCGGCAGTCAATGATGTGGTCAAACTCTACGAATCGATGGTGAGTGAGGATGTATTGATCTCATTTGCGGAGAATTCCCATTACCCGTTCAAACTGACAGCCGATCAAATTGTTTACCTGCAGGATATTGGCGTCAGTGACGCGGTGATGAACGCCATGATTCAACGGGACGCGTTTCTAACGGGGCAACCGGCTGAACAGATGCTTGTTCAAAGTGATGCTCCAGTTGAGGAAGTTCCTCCGGCAACCAGTGTCTCGCAAGTGCAGGCTCCGGTCTATGCCGGAAATCCACCGCCAGCCACCGAACCAGCGCCTCAGACGACGGTGACGGAAACCCGGGTTGTGACGCGGGAGTATTTCCATGACCAACTGGCTCCTTACGGAAGTTGGGTGCATGTCGACAACTATGGATGGTGCTGGCGCCCGACAGTGGCCGTCACCAACGTGCATTGGCAGCCATATAGTGATAATGGCCGTTGGGTTTATACCAACAATGGCTGGTATTGGCATTCCTACTACAGTTGGGGATGGGCGCCATTCCATTATGGTCGGTGGTCCCGTCATGGGAATTACGGATGGGTTTGGGTACCTGACACGGTTTGGGGACCATCCTGGGTGACCTGGCGTTATTCAGACGCCTACTGCGGCTGGGCACCGTTGCCGCCTGCTGCCACTTATCGATCCGGATTTGGCTTCACCTATCATGGCAAGAATGTATCTGTCGGATTTGGCTTTGGCTTGACTTATGATCATTTCCATTTCGTATCACGCCGCAATTTCACCCACCACCATGTGGGGCGTCATCGCCTCGGTCGGGATCAGGCACGTAGCATCTACAATCGAACCACCATCGTGAACAATTACAACATCACCAACAACAACGTCGTGGTGAACAACGGTATCAGCCCGGAACGTATCGCGACAGGCACGAGCCAGGAAATCAAGCGAGTTCCTTTGAAAGATGTTGATTCGGTGGAAGGTGTGAAGTTGGCAAGTGGCGAAGCCAGACTACCACGGTCGTTGCCTGTTTATCGGCCTAAATTGCCCGAGCAATCCAAAGAAGTGCCACAAAGAATCCTGAGCAAGCAAAAGAATCGTCCGGCTTTGACGCGTCCCAATCGGGATGCAGAAAAGATCGCACTTGCGCGTGGGGAAGGGACATCTTCCAGGCTTCAGACCTCTTCGGCCAATACGAAACGTCCGAGCACCAATCTTTCTGCCCGTTCGGCCGGAAATCGATCCAGCGAAGCAAATCTGAGACGCCCCTCGGCTTCCAGTTCATCAAGTAATCAGGTGCGATCCAGTGCGCGTCCGACCAGAACAACACGGAGCAGCACTCTATCTGCCAGACCTTCCACGACCAGCAGGTCAAGGTCTGTCACCAGCAGTTCCAATCGAAACGAAGCAAGGCGTCCGACCTATGCTCAGCCGTCTGTTACGACGAGATCAAACACAAGTTCACGGGATTCCATTTCCTACACTCCGCGTCCCCGGACTTCATCCAGCAGTGTGAGTTCAAGTCCAAGGACCGTATCACCCAACGTGACGAGTCGTCCGACGCTGCAGAATCGATCGACCTCGAACATGAGGAGTCGAAGCGCGGAATCATCGGCGAGCGTCAGTCGACCATCCATCACGACGCGCAGGACTCAGATTCCATCGACCAGTTCAAGGCCTACCTTCTCCGCACCCAGTACGAGAAACATGGCCCCGCGTTCGACACCGCAAGTGACCACCCGGAGCATGCCTGCGCCCCGATCCACGCCTTCACGTAGCGTGACACGACCTGCCCCCACGACGCGTGGCAGTTCGGGATCCGTCAGTCAGCGATCCATGTCGGCGCCTTCGCGATCAGTGCCCAGCTTCAGGTCTTCCGCGCCCGCCACACGTAGTCGGCCTTCGAGTTCAGGAGGTGGATCCAGTTCCAGCTCAAGCTCGGGTTCGAGTTCCAGTTCAAGTGGTCCAAGTCGTCCTGGACGTTAATCATCAAAGAAGGGGACCGCTATGTTCGAAAAAGGGATATCTGTCACGTTGTTGGGATGTGTGGCGACCATCGGTTTGATGCAGGCTCAATCGGAATCGAAGATCTCTACTTTGATTTACGAAACTCAATTCGAAGAGGACGAAGGTTATTCGTTTGATGCGGACTTGATCGGGCAGAACGGGTGGATTGGATTTGGGGGTGGGGACTCCTTTCTGGAGCAGTCCAATGACGGCTCCACGGGGCTGGTCACCGATTTCCTGGAAGGGCAGGGGCAGCAGGCCTACATCGGATTTGTCAAACCGGACCACGAAACGGACATCGAGTTTCTGAGTTTGCTGCAGCCACTCGATTACGCTCCGGCAGAGGGGAGTGAAGACATCCTGCGATTCACCGTGAGCATGGGGATTATTGATTCCACCAATGGAGAACGCGACAACTTCCGGTGGAGTGTCTACAACACGGAGGGATTTCGTTTGTTCTCACTGGATTTTGATAATGAAACAAAGATCATCTCTTATGCTCTGGACGATGCCGAACCGCTGCAGCCCACAGGGTTTGAGTTTGACAACGACACGTTCTACCGACTTCGCTTGGATGTTGATTTCGCCAACAACAAATGGTCGGCTTATGCAGGGGAGGTGGTGCTGGTATCGGATTTACCGGTCAGCACCCAGAATTTGAAGCGTGACCTGAGTGACATTGATGCGGTGTGGGCCATTTTCAAGCCCGACGCTCCGGGTGACAATTACATGGTCTTTGACAATTACCGTATTGAAACCTGGGGAGATCCGCCCCCTCCACCTTCGCTGCTTCCATTGGGACGGCTTCCGAGCGGAGATTTCGTGATCCGAATCGAGGGTGAAGCCGGTGGGAAATATCAAGTGGAGGCAACCTCTGATTTTCAGGAATGGACCGTTGTTGAAGAGGAAGTGGAGATCAATCAAACCGGCAAACTGGACTGGGTCGACGAATCTGGTCCCCTCAACGCGACACGATTCTATCGCCTCAAAAGCCTTTGAGTCGCGGAAGCCCTTTGCTGATCAGCGATACGAAAAGTTCCATTCCCTGTTTGAATCATTTAATAGCTTGATCTCCTTGCGGCCGTCCGGCCATGCGATTTCAATGGCTTTGATATCGTCTCCCAATCCCAGGACCTGTCGGTTCGGGGATTGAGACCAGTAGCCTTCGCCAAGGTGTAATTCCCGGACAGGACCTTTGGAGTCGTCTGAATAAATGAGTCGCATCCTGGTTCCGATGGCTTGAAGGTTGTTTGGGGAACCTTGCAGCCGAACGGCGATGCCGGGATTTCCCTGAAGGTTCTGGTAAAGCAGTGTGGGGGCATTGTTTTGAGTGGCGACAAAATCGGGGCGACGGTCATGATTGAAATCGGATACTGCCAAACCTCTGCCTTCACCGCGAAGGTGGATGCCGCTTTGAAGAGGGGATTGAAAAATGAACGCCCCGTCTCCCCGCCCCAAAAGGAGCGCTCCTTGTCCTGCGTCTTGTCGGCTGTCCAGCGGGTACACATCAAAGAAATTTTGGGAAAGAATCAAGTCTTCCACACCGTCTCCATTAAAGTCTCCCACTCCCAAACCGAATACAGGAGCACGCTGCACTTCTTTGGGAAGGGGAATCATCACAAAACCTTCGTCGCGGTTCAAAAGAATGATGGATTCGAAGAAATCCGCTTCCACATGGTCGAGGGGCATGGTAAAGGAGTTCATGACTTCTTTCAATGAAGCTTTGGCAAAGTCTCCGAAGGATGCGTAGCCTTCCGCAAGCCAGGGCATCCATGTTGAAAGTGTTCCCCAGTCGCGCGATGGCACCAAGTCTTTGGATTCCGGATCAAAGTGAGACTCCAGCAACGTCAATCCACCAGGACCGGATGGACCTCCAAAATGAATTTGCAATGGTTGTTGCTCGGGGGCTGCATGCTCGTGATTCAGTCCCCAGTTGCCCGCGACAATGTCCATGCGTCCATCACCGTCGGCATCCATGGTCGTCAAACTGTTCCACCAACCTCTCAGTTGATTCAATCTGGCAGCTTGAGTCCGGTAAGCATGGTTTTCGGATTTTAAAAGAGAGATATTACTTTGCGAGAACACCCCCTGTTTATTTTCAAAAACGTGAATGGCTCCCCAGTCACATGCCACGATCAATTCAGGTAAATGATCACCCAGCACGTCACTGAATACAGCGGAACTTATTTGCCCCAAACCCTTGAATGGGATGCTGGCCATTGGATCCATCTTCCAATTTCCCCGGTCATTTCTATAAAGGAAACTATCGGCAGCTTCAGGGTAACGTCCCGGCTTGGTTCTGCCTCCGACAAACATGTCCAAATCTCCATCGCCATCCCAATCCGCCATGCACATTGGGCCGGTACTGGTTTGGTCGTCTCCATTGATGGTCTCGGTCTTTCCGTTGACCATCGAAAAATGTGTGAAAGCAGGTGTGCCGGGCCGTGTTGCCTCAACTGATGATTGGCCCATGAGCAGCGCAAGGTTGTTGAGGTCGTGCTTCCAGGCAAGGACGGTGGTTTGATCCTGTTGCAGAGGAGTCTCAAATGCCTTGGCTCGCTGGCGGATGAACTGTTTGCCCTGGTTGTTGCGATACACACCCAGCTTACCGCCTCGTCCGCCTCCGATAAACAGGTCTTCCCACCCGTCTTGATTAAAATCAAACCATGCAACTCCAGGCCCCAATCGACTCATCTTGCGAGGCAGGAGCGCTTGTCTTTCAAAGTCATCGTAGGGTGCTTCGAAATGTTGGTGGTTGAGTCGGTCGGAAACATTTTCGAACAGGGGCCGCTTCGAATCTTCCTTCGGTGGTGTGTCGGGGTTTTTGCTTTTGTCTGGTGTTTGATGAATGGTGTAAATGCGGTTGGCTGGCAGGTTGCCGATATGTTGGGTTTCCCCGTTTGGCCAGCGCACTTCGATGGAGGCTTGATCTGATGATGCGCGCATGGCGAATGTTCGGGTGGCCTGATCGCTCGACAGGTAGCGTCCACCCGCCATGATGGTCTGAGTTTGAACCGGGAGGCCGGGGGATCGAACACTGATTTTGGTGCCAATACCCTGAGTGTTTGGGGGAGCACCTCGTAGTTGTATACGAATGCGTGGTTGCTTTGCATTGTTGCGGTAGATGAGGGGGGCATCGTTCAGACAGTTGACCGCGACGTCGAGATCTCCGTCGTTGTCGAGATCGGCCAAGGCCATGCCGTGAGATACTTGTGTGGCGTCGAATCCCCAGTCTTCTCCCAGTTCGGTGAAAGTGGCGTCCCCATTGTTGTGGAAAGCCACGTTGGGGGTGTTCAGGATGGGGAATCCTTTGCGCAATGCCATTTGCTGTGGATGGGACAGGTTTTGTGATTGAGTGGCCTCGTCCAATTTGCGCGCGATATCCGCGTTTTGAGCATCGCGCCAATGTCCCGTGGTGACCAATAAATCTTCGTATCCGTCCAGATCCACATCCAGAAAAACCGGACACCAGGACCAGTCAGAAGCTTCCACTCCGGCATACCGTGCCAGTTCGGAAAAACTACCGTCGCTTTGTTGCATCAGGAGTGTGTTGCGTGGGGATTGAGGTCGACCTGAGAGACTGTCCCGAAATTGACTGAACGCCGTTCCGTCCATGACCTGCACCAGGCGGCGTTGGTGGGATCGACTCAACATGTCTGCCACAAAGAAATCATCGAAGCCGTTACGGTCGATGTCTGCAAAATCGAGTCCCATGGAAAAGAGACTGGTTTGACGCAGCATGGTGTTGCTGGCTTCCTTGAACCGTCCCTTGCCAAGATTGATCCAGAGTCGGTCAGGGGATTGAAAATCATTGCAGACGTATAAATCCAGCATTCCATCGCCATTCACATCGTGAAACATGGCAGAGAGTCCCCAGTCAAAAGGAGTGGTGCTTGGATGTCCATCACTGCCCAAAAAATTTCCTGTTTCCCATGGAATCGGTTCGAATCCCGTTTTCCCTTGATGCAGGTATAATTGATCAGGCTCGCCGTTTTCCAACACCCCGTTTGCGCGGTCGAAGGTAAATCTTCCTTTGAGTTCCGGGCTGTCTGCGGATTGTCCGTTGAAGGAAATCAGTTTGTAGACACCTTTTTCCATACGAATGTCGAACTGACCCGGTGGCATGTCTCGCAGGGTTTCATTGCGATAATGCACGACATACAGGTCGAGCCATCCATTGCCATCGACATCGGCCAAGGTCATGGATGCTCCCGCCTGTGTGCCTTGCAGATTCCAGTCGTCAGTGGCTTCGGTGAACGATCCAGCTCCGTCATTCAAAAACAGTCGAACGCCTCGACGATGCGCGGTGACCAGCAAATCGAGATCCCGATCGCCATCCATGTCGGCGAGCAGGGCTCCGGTTGAAGATTGGTCGTCGCATGTTGCGCCCCCGGCATTGGCTTGCTCCTTAAAATGCCAGTTTCCTTCTCCTAAAAACAATTTGTTCGGTGTGTCCAATCCGCAAAAATAAAGATCACACCATCCGTCACCATTCACATCTCCCGCCGCGATACCCGATCCGTTCAGCAGGATTTGATTCTGAATGCCTCGTTCGGATTCGAGGTGGTTGGTGAAAATTATCCCGGTTGTATCGTCCTTAAGCAGGGAGAAACCGGGCGCCTTGCCGACCAGGGGGGCGATAGTCGTCCAATCGTAACCCTGTTCGTGGGACCAGGTTTGCCCATAGCTCAGGTTGGCCATGTTGCATATAAGCAACACGCAACCTAATGATACTGTTTTTTTCAATCCGGGCATGCGACCATGTTAAGAATGTTTACCGTCAGGGAACCAGAAAAATGTCAGCGCCCTCTGGACTGCAAACGCTATACTGATTCCCAAAAGTGTTTGCGTATAAGGGCTCGCTGATGCTTTTTATTCTCACGCCCGCTGCGCTAGTGACGCAGTGACGCAGAGGTTTTTATGAAAGTGCTTTTGGCAAACGTTATAATAGCTAGCAATTGCTCCATAACAAAAAGCGTGTCACTTCAGCTTTTGGGGCATTTGAACGCGGCTTGAGTGTTTGGAGCGTATCCAGAGCGGTGATACTCACCGCAGTCCAGATGCCGTTTGACACAATATGGGGCAATGCGTGTGGAATCGGATCTCGACTTTTTTATGGGTTTGATTTTTCCTATTAGGACCATGTCCCATTTTCATTTCAATCGCATCGGATGTTTGTCCATGGCATCTTTGACTTCTTTAGTTTGTTTCAGTTCCCCCATTGAAACAACAGCCCAGGATACGTCTCCTGAGCATGCTTTTGCCATCAATCGACTGGAAGCGCGTAGGGTCTATCAGGAGCAGTTGGTCAAACAGATGAAAGCGAAGCATGACTTCGGGTTTGTGGATGCTGTTCTATCCAGTGGTGTGACCTTTGATCACCATGTGGTGGATGACGCGGGTTTTACTTATAAAGCGGCCCATTATGATCACGGAAACGCCGTTGCATCCGCCGATGTGGATGGTGACGGATGGCTGGATCTTTACTGGACAACCCAGGGCGGCGATAATGAACTGTGGCGCAATCTTGGTGACGGTCGTTTTGAGGATTTCACAAAAAAGGCCGGAGTTGGTCTGAAAGATCGGATCTCGGTGGGGGCGTCCTTCGCGGATGTCGATAATGATGGGGATCCTGATTTGTTCGTGACCACTGTAAGATACGGCAATCATTTGTTTCAGAACCAAGGGGATGGGGTTTTTAAAGATGTCACGGAGGCATCCGGATTGAAATACTCGGGGCATTCATCCGGAGCGGTCTTTTGGGATTTTAACCGGGATGGCAATCTAGATCTGTTCGTCACCAATGTGGGGGGCTACACGAAGGACAGTCAGGGCAGGGGGGGATTTTACGAGGCGTATCCTGACGCCTTCTCCGGTCACTTGTTTCCAGAACGAACCGAGACCAGTATTCTTTATCAGGGAACGGGAGATGGTAAATTTAAAGACGTCACTGAAGAAACCGGGCTCAAAGACAGCAGTTGGAGCGGTGATTGTTCGTTTGCCGATGTGAACGGGGATGGGTTTCCGGATTTGTATGTTGTCAATATGCAGGGAGACGATCACTTCTACTTGAATCAAGGCGGTAAAACGTTTGAGGAGAAAGGAGCTGAGTATTTCCCTAAAACACCCTGGGGCGCCATGGGGGTGAAATTCTTTGATGCGAATCAGGATGGGAAACTTGACCTTTACATCACTGACATGCATTCCGACATGACCCAGGGGCAGACGGTGGAGGCGTTGCGTTTTCATCCGGACGCTGAAAAGGCCAAGAGTGAGGCTTTTTGTTCGGTGCAGTGGACGGAGGAGTATTTGCAGGGCGCCTCCAATAACATTTTTGGCAATGCCCTTTATCTGAGCCAAAGCAACGGTCTTTATGCCGAAAAGTCATCTTCATTCAATGCCGAGACCTATTGGCCCTGGGGATTCAGTGTGGGTGATTTGAATGCCGACGGGTTTGACGATGTGTTTGTCAGCGCCGGGATGGGGTATCCCTTTCGGTATGGAATCAATTCCGTTCTTTTGAATGAAGGTGGTCGCCGGTTTTTCGATAGCGAATTTGTGTTGGGTGTGGAACCGAGGGGAGACGGGCGGACGGAAAAGGTTTGGTTCACCGTGGATTGTGATGGCAAGGACAAAGACCACCGGGAATGCCAGGACCAAACCGGGATGAAACCGGTGCTTGGTACCTTGAGCACTCGGTCATCCGTGATACTCGATGTGGATAAGGATGGTGATTTGGATATCGTAACCAATGAATTCAATGATCGCCCACAGATTCTGTTAAGTGATTTATCCAACAAATCACCCGCCAATTACCTTCAAATCAAATTGCTTGGTAAAACTTCCAATCGGGATGCGTTGGGTGCCATGGTGACGGTGACAGTGGGTGGAAAAGAGTTTGTTCAGCTACATGATGGCAAATCAGGTTATCTGGCGCAAAGCTCCATGCCGCTTTATTTTGGTTTGGGCCAATCAAAACAAGCAGAACGAATAAAAATAGTCTGGCCATCCGGCAAGGTGCAGGTGTTGAGCAAGGGGTTGAAAGCCGGGAAGACTTTAACCGTGGAAGAATCTGAATAGTTTTTTAGACAGCCACCGCAGTCGCGGGATCTGCGAGATAGACAGGATAAACAGGATGGCTTCACAGAGTGCTGGTGCTGATTCTGAACCTAAAGTGTTACCTATGTCTTGAACTCACCCCTCTGCCTTCATTCACTATTCACTATTTTTCATTCACCATTTAAAAGGCCGGTTCCCCAAAGGAAACCGGCCTTCGTGTTGCAGTTTTCTTAAACGCTTATTGGGCGATGAAGAATTTGTTGCCGTCTCCGATCTCTATGCTTGAGCTGGGCGGGGTTGCGCCTGCTACTGGAGTGAACGGTCCGGTGACCGTTGTGGATTCCAGTAACTGGTTCCCTGTCCATTCGATGACCAGATTGCCTTCCTGAACGGAGAAGCTGCTGATCTCGGCTGCTGCGACAAATGGGACAGAACCACCTTTGATCACGGCATTGTCGAAATTGCCGATGGTTTGGTTCCCCTGGATTTCACCCGTTTCCGGATCCGCGCCACCCACATTGTCGGCATATGCGCCGATGCCAAACTGCAATCCGCTGGAGAACGGGAAGTCAATTTCGACTCCGAACACGTCGTCCAGGAATAGTTTTGCTGTGGCGCCATCCAGAGTAATCCTCATCCGATGATCACTTCCGTTATCAAACGGAGGGCCGTCGAAGGCTGGGATGTTGACACCGATTCCGGTCGCATCATCGTCGGGTGCACCTGTTACTTTATTATAGTGCCAACCGTAATTGCGCCCATCGTGAGTGGTGTAATCGTTGAAAAGGATGAAGTTTCCGTTTTCATCTCGCACCCACAAACCGGTTCGTGATTCAGAACCGGTGCCTTCTTCCAGCACGAAATCGACATTTGTTCGATCAATTTCGAAAGTCAGAGGTTCCTCTGCACTGGCTGAATAGGTGTCCTTTGTAAACAATGCCAGTCCAGGCCACAGGGCTTGTTCCACTTCCACGTGAATGACCACTTCACCGTTTTCGAAACGGATTTCGGATTCGGGAGCTGGTTTCAGGATGCCGCTCGGATCAAATGGGGTCTCATCGACCACCCACTTGCTGTCGTCCAGGGACGAGCCTGAGAAATCATCCGTCAGGAATGTTTCTGGTACGGACACAATGGCTACTGAGACTGAACCCGCTACACAAGCGTCTGAGTCACTCGTTGCCGAGAAGGACGCCGATCCAAGCCCAACGGCGGAAACTCCAACCGTCTGTTTGTTGGATGATCCCGCAGGGAAGGTCAAGGTGAGCGATCCGTTTGAAGCCCCGGCAGGAACCGCGACGGCAGGATTGTCGCTGGTCAGGGTGACCGATACATCCGCCGAATCGTTCAGCAGACGAGGCACAGTGACAGTGATTTCGCCTCGCTCCGCCAGTGTGAGTAACACATTGGACGGAGACAGGTCGATGCACGGAATCACGTTTTCTATTTTGACGTTGTCAAAAAGTCCGATCACATCGTCGTCCGCATTCTGGGCATAAGCGCCCAATTCAACGTGAATGCCGGCGCTGACTTCGAAGGCAAATTCACCGCCGGAAACACCGTCCACAAAGACTTCGACGGTGCTGCCGTTTGCCACGAGTTTCAACTGGTGTTCACCAAAGTCCTCGAAAGGAGCAAAAGCGGCGATCGTCGTGCCTCCCCCGGTAGGTGAGCCGGGATTGGTGTTGACTCGCCACGCGGCATTGTCAGCCTCATCCACTTCCTGTGACAGGAAAACGAATCGGGAGCGATCGTCATTGGTGAGGAATACACCAGCACGTCCGGCGGTTCCGAATTGATCAATGGAAACTCGATCCACTTCAACAACGAGGTTCAGATCTTCCGTTGCGAGATAGGAATTCACTGTCTTCAGTGAAGCTCCCGCCCAGTTGGCCGTATCAACGATGCCTTCGATCTGTATTTGACCGTCCGAGGCTTCCACGGTGAAACTTCCACTGCCATTACCGAAGGGTTCTTCGGAGATCTGCCAATTTGAACCATCAATGGAACCGGCGAAATCATCTTCCAGGACCACACCCGGATCGGAAATGACCGCGACACTCAGGCGATTGCCGCCTGCGATGTCACCCTGGAGACTGAACTCTGTTCCCCCAAGACTGACGCCCGAAACGCGGAACGTTTGTGAGTTGTCGCCTCCGGCAGGGAAGGTCAAGGTGAGTTTGCCGTCTGTTCCGCCTTCCGGCGTTGCGATGGCTGGATCGGCGCTCACGACTGTTACGGATACGTCTTTTTGAGAGTTTAATCCCTGTGGTAAGCGAACAGTCACAGGTTGGCTGGTTCCGCCTTCACGCACCCCGATACCTCCGGGTGAGAACGTTGCTCCCCCTTCGCTCTCAATGACCAGGTTGTCCCAAACGACATTGGCATTGTCGTCGTTGGCACGAGCATAAGCTCCGAAGTGGAAAACAACCGGTGAAAATGGGAAGGGAACCTCAGCCCCTTCGACTCCGTCCAGAAGAAGCTTCACCGTTTGGCCGTTGGCCACCATGCTCATGTTGTGCAGGCCGGTGTCGGCATCCAGAGAATCAAATTGGGCAATGTTGGCTCCACCGCCGGTTGGGGTATCGCCTTCCTGGCCGATTTTTCGGTTGAACTGCCATCCGTTTTCTCCCGCGTTTTGAGCAAAGAGAACATAATTGGATTGGGATTCATCGAGGATCCAGAGGGCACTGCGTGTGGCGGTGCCGACATCCTCGACTGAAACACGATCAATGGAGATGGTGATTTTTTCCGAATCGGATGGAGCAAAGGTCGGAACAATCTGCAAGGTGCCGCCTGACCACCATTGTTGGGTGGTGGTTCCGACGAAGCGCATGACGCCGTCACCCGGTTCTCCGTGGATGGTGCCTTCACCACCTTCGAAGAAAGGCGCTCCTGCGACGTATTTGGCGGGGTTGATGTCGTTTGATTCGAAATCGTCGGAGAAAACCACATTGCTTTGCTGCGGTACCCCTTCGATTCTCAGATTATCCCAGGTGACGTCAGCCTTGTCGTCGTTGGCTCTGGCATAGGCTCCAAAATGGAAGACAACAGGGGAGAATGGAAAAGGCACTTCAGCTCCCTCTTCTCCATCCAATAGCAACTTCACTGTGGACCCGTTGGCGACGATGCTCATTCGGTGTAAACCAAGATCGCCATCCTGTCCGTCAAAAGCGGCAATATTGGCGCCGCCTCCTGTGGGGGTGTCACCGTCTTGTCCGATCTTGCGGTTGAATTGCCATCCGTTTTCACCTGCGTTGTGTGCGAACAGCACATAATTGGTTTCTGATTCGTCAAGCACCCACAATGCGCTTCGAGCAGCCGTTCCCACATCGGTGACTTCCACCCGGTCGATGGAAGCTGTCACGGGGGCGTCTTGGGTGGGGGCGAATGTTTCTTTGATGCGAAGCGTGCCACCTGACCACCATTGTTGAGTGGTGGTGCCCGTGAAGCGCATGACTCCATTTCCTGCTTCCGCATGGATGTCGCCTTCGCCACCTTCGAAGAATGGTGCTGCCGCTTCAAATTTTGCGGCATCAATCGAATCTGATTCAAAGTCGTCCTCAAAAAGAGTGGTGGTGCTGACCACTGTTTCAATGCTTAGATTGTCCCAGGTCACATTCGCGGCGTCATCGTTCGCCCGGGCGTATGCCCCGAAGTGGAAGACAACCGGAGAGAATGGGAAGGGTACTTCCGCTCCTTCTTCGCCATTGAGTGAGAGCTTTACCGTTTGACCATCGGCTTCGATGCTCATGCGGTGGAGCCCCAGATCGCCATCCAGTGAGTCGAATGCCACAATGTTTGAGCCGCCACCCGTAGGTGTGTCTCCGGCCTGGCCGATTTTTCGGTTGAACTGCCAACCGTTTTCACCTGCGTTTTGCGCGAAGAGCACATAATTGGTCTCTGATTCGTCGAGAATCCAAAGCGCGCTTCGCTCGGCGGTGCCCACGTCCGCGACTTCAACACGATCAATGCTGACGGTTACCGGGGTATCAGGGGTTGCATCGAAGGTTTCCTTGATGCGGAGTGTTCCGCCCGACCACCATTGCTGGGTGGTGGTGCCGACAAATCGCATCACTCCGTCTCCAGCTTCCGCATGGATGTCGCCTTCACCGCCCTCGAAGAAAGGGGAAGCGGCTTCATACCTGGCGCTGTCGATGGTGTTTGACTCGAAGTCGTCCTGAAAGACGACCGTGGATACCTGGGCCTGCGTGGTCTGGATTTGACTGACAAATCCAATCAACAACGCACACACCAGTGCGAAACCGAGCTTGCCGCGATGTCGCCAATTGGCGCCTCCGTGCTGCTCGTTCATGTGGTTCTTTTTTATGTCCATACTTTTGTTTTGTTAGTTTTTATCCACCTGTAGGTACACAGACGGCGTGCAACCCACTTCACTGAGTGGTTTGCAAGTAACCATATTTTATTTCTGGAATCGGGACGATTAACTCAAAAAATCGCTGAAATGTCAAATGATTGCTACGGTCGCCAAATAGCTTGGGCGCAGTTCATTTTTTAGGCAATGGAGGGGAAAGTTTCTGAGCAAAAAGAATGGAACGTGGGGAGACTATTGTTCATCGAATGACTGTGACGTTTCCATTGCAGCTTGAAAAGGGTTCCAATGCTCTGAGGTTTGAAGTGGGTGTAAGTCGGAGCTTACCCCTCCAGTTATGAATTTCTTATTTTTTAAACTGCGCCCCAAGTAACTGCCTTCAGCAAAATAAGTGTTATTGGGGAGTCACTGTCCTGCGCACTGGACGCATAACACGGCATCCGGCTGGATTTCCAAGCGATCTTCGGAAATGGGCTTTTTGCATTTCCCGCAGGCTCCGTAGGTGCCTTTGGTGATCCTTGTCAGGGCATTTTCGAGTCGCATCAGCTGGTTTTCCTTCCGGCGACGCAGTTCAAGTGCCATCTGTTGGTTCTGCATGGCGTCCATGCGGGAGAGTCTTCCGATCGATGTGTCGAGTTCGACGACTTTCTCCCCATCGTTTTCCTGGTCAAGGTCTTGCTGGATTTCCTGAATCAGGTTATGGATGCTCTTTTCAAATGATTGTAGCTTTTCCGGGGTCATGGCAGCCCCATCAAACCAGACCGGGCGCGATCGGGCAAACGTGGATTTGGCTTAATCATGGACAATTTCTGGTAACCTTTAGTAGTGTTTGCCGATCATAACCCGAAACGTCGACTATTTCCTGATCACCTTGTTGTGTTGAAATAGGGGAGTGTTCGGGGTGGGTGTTTGTTTGCTATATGGCTGGTAATCAAGAGAATATTGGAAAAATGAATCAGATCTCGTCTGTTCTGTGCAGCTTGCTGTTCGTGATGGCAGGCTCCGGGTGCGTGCGTCCGGCAGGATCCCATCTGGACCAGCATGGTGTGCAATCTCCCGATCAATTTGGTGGTCAGGCCTCGGAAACCGTTCCTTTTGAAGACGGGTGGGTGGCTGATTTCAAGGATGATTCTCTGGAGACACTGATTACCGAAGCTTTGGAGCATAACTACAACCTGAAGGCTGCCGCCGCCCGCGTGGAAGCGGCTCATGCGTCGTTTCAATCGGCGAACGCCGGTTGGAAACCCACACTCAACCTGAGTCAGAATGATTCCCGCACCAAAACCGTTTTCAATCCCTTTGCGGGAACATTGCAGAGTCGCTATATCAATCGGTTCGATCTGGGAGTCAATCTTTCCTGGGAACTGGACGTTTGGGGTCGACTGCGCAGCCAGAGCCGGGCGGCTTTGGCGGATCTGGAGGCAGCCGAAACGGTTTACATGTCCGCCTATTTGTCCCTAGCAGCCAATACGGCGGGTGCCTGGTTTAATCTGGTTGAGTCCGAATTGCAGGTGAGATTGAACGAAGAAACCCTGGAGAGTTTTGAAGCCAATCTGCAGGTGGTGGAAGAATCCTTCCGGCGAGGCATCCCGAATCGTGCCCTCGATGTGCGCCTGACACGAGCCAACGTTGAAAGCGCGCGCAGCAACCTGGCCTTGCGCAAACGTCAGCGCGATGCCGCCAAACGGGCGCTCGAGACGATATTAGGGAGATATCCTTCGGCTGAGATGGAAGTGACTCCCGACCTGCCATCGCTTGAAAATGCCGTGCCCACGGGGTTGCCTTCGGAATTATTATTGCGGCGTCCGGACATACTGACCGCCGAACGTCAATTGGCTGCCGCCACGGAACGTTTGAAAGCTTCCAAGCGAAGCCTGCTGCCTTCCATTCGTTTGACATCATCGGCGGGGACCACCAGTAATGAGCTGGCAGATCTGCTGGATCCGGAACGATTGGCCATGTCTTTGGCGGGATCCCTTTCACAGCCGCT
>CAYPZD010000036.1:29009-47951 GCA_964415055.1 uncultured Verrucomicrobiota bacterium
ATTATTACCGTTCTGGAGTCCGAGCGACGCGCTTTCAATGCTCGCAGTTCCCTGTTGAATCTGTCCAATCTGAGGTTACAGAACCGACTGGACCTTTACCTGGCCCTGGGTGGGCATTTCTCTGAGGAATGGCCTGTGGATACAGGGGAGGAAGTTGAGCATTAAACATCCTTAACAACGACAATTTTACATGGAGAAACTATTGAAATGGGTTGCGCCCGCTGTGTTTTTGATGCTTTGCATTGGCATTGCCGCCATCTTGATGGCGACCAAACCCGAACCCCGGCGTGGGGCTCCGCCCACACCCATTCCTTCGGTCAATGCCATGCGACTGAAGAAACAATCCTTCCAGGTCATCATCCCGTCGCAGGGAATCGTTCAGGCCCGCACCCGCAGTGCGTTGATTCCCCAGGTGAGCGGGGAAATTACCTGGATCTCGGAAAGTTTCAGGTCGGGCGGATTCTTTAAACCGGGAGACGAACTGGTAAAGATCGATTCGCGTGATTACCAGACAGCCCTCGTGGTGGCCAAAGCGACCCTGGCGCAGCGAACCAGCGCTTACGAAGTCGAGAAAGCCCAACATGAACAGGCCAAGGTCAACTGGGAACGACTCGGCAATGGTGAAAAACCTTCGGCGCTCGTTTTGCGTGAACCTCAACTCGCCGAGGCCAGGGCCCTGATGGAATCAGCCGCTGCCAACGTGGAACGGGCGGAACGTGATTTGGAACGAACAGTGATCAAGGCACCCTATGAAGGTCGCATCATGGAGAGCAATGTCGATGTCGGGCAGACCGTTTCGCCGGGAACAACCCTTGCACAGATTTTTGCCACGGATTATGTGGAGATTCGCTTGCCTCTGCGGAACGAGCATCTGGACTTTGTGGATCTCCCCGAGATGTTCCGCGATTTAAAACCCAATGAAACCATGAGTCAGCCGGCAACGCGTCTGACCGGGCAATACGGTAGCCATGAAGTGACTTGGAACGGCCGGGTGGTTCGCACTCAAAGCGCGTTCGATGCCCGCAGTCGTGAGTTGTTTGTGATCGCTCAAGTGGACGATCCATACGGAAAGATGGATGAAGAGCATCCACCACTGAAGATCAATCAGTATGTGCGCGCGGAGATTCAGGGAGACAAACTGGACGAGGTTTTCGTCATTCCCCGGGCGGCTTTAAGAAACAACGATGAAGTGGTTTTGATTGGCAAGGACAACAAGATCTCCAGGCGTCCAGTGGAAGTCATCTGGAAGCAGGGGGAACAAGTGGTGGTCAAAGATGGTGTTTCGGAAGGAGAAATCCTCTGTCTCTCGTCCTTGCTCTTTGCGGCTGATGGAGCCGAAGTAAGGCCGGTGATTGAAGGGGAATCCATTGTCATCCCGGAAGGTAAAGGTAACCGCGTCCGCCAGGGAGGAGCAGGAGGGGGGCGTCCCGGCGGAGGTAAACTGGGCGGCGGGAAACCTGGAGCCGGCAAACAATCTCAATCAAATCAAACCAAGGAACCCTGATGCATGGCATGATCGCATGGTTCGCCCGTAACGGCGTGGCGGCAAACTTATTGATGTTGGCCATTCTTTTGGCCGGGGTGAACACCTTATTCAAACGGATGCCGACCGAGGTGTTTCCGGAATTCGAACTGGACATGATCACCGTGTCGGTTCCTTACCGTGGGTCGACGCCCGCTGAGGTGGAGGAGTCGATCGTGATCAAGATCGAAGAAGCCATTCAGGATATCCAGGGAATCAAAAAGATCACCTCGACTGCTGCAGAAGGTGCTGGTTCGGTCACCATTGAAGTGGACAAGGGGTATGACTCCCGTGAACTGCTGGACGACATCAAGAACCGGGTGGATTCCATCAACACGTTCCCTGCGGAAACCGAAAAACCGATCATCAATCTGGCGCAGCCGCGTGGAGAAGTCATCACCGTGGTGCTGGCGGCTGATATGCATGAGAAGGATTTGCGTGTGTTGGGTGAGCAGGTGCGGGATGAAATTTCCAATTTGCCGAATATCACCCAGGTAGCCTTGCAGGCGGTGAGGCCCTATGAGATTGCCATTGAAGTGTCGGAGCAAACCCTGCAGCGATATGGTCTCACCCTGGAGGGCATTGCTCAGGCGGTGCGATCCACATCAATTGATCTTCCGGCGGGGGCGATCAAGACCGAAGGGGGCGAGATCCTGCTTCGTACCAAGGGGCAGGCTTATGAAGGTAGTGAGTTTGCCGACATCGTTTTGTTGACGCGTAATGATGGAACACGCATCACCTTGGGAGACATATCCAACATCAATGACGGATTCGAGGAAACACCGCTCTTTGCGCGTTGGAACGGCAAGCCCTGCGTGATGATCGCCGTGGCCCGGGTTGGCGACCAAAACGCCATCGACCTGGCCAACACCGTCAAGGATTACCTTGCCCGGAGGCAACAGAGTTTGCCGGATGGTGTGGATTTGGATTTTTGGAACGACCGCTCAGAGATCGTGATTGGTCGTTTGAATACGCTACTTACCAGCGCCTTGCAGGGTGGGTTTCTGGTGTTCCTGGTGTTGGCTTTGTTCCTGCGTTTGTCATTGGCGATTTGGGTGTGCGTCGGGATTCCGGTGGCATTTATGGGGGCCATCGCTTTCATGCCTCAGCTGGGGGTTACCATCAACATCATCAGTTTGTTTGGGTTTATCCTGGTGCTGGGGATTGTGGTGGATGATGCCATTGTTACCGGAGAAAATATTTTCAGTCACCTTCAACATGGCGATGATCCCACCAATGCGGCGGTTACCGGAACCCAGGAAGTGTCGGTGCCGGTTGTGTTCGGGGTGTTGACCACGGTGGCGGCCTTTACTCCCATCATGATGATCGATGGGTTTCGCGGGAAAATTTTTGCTCAAATACCCCTGGTTGTCATTCCCGTGCTGCTGTTCTCGCTGGTGGAATCCAAACTGATTCTTCCCGCCCACTTGAAGCACCTGCGGATACGAAATCGTGATCGGGACAAGCTGGGACCTCTGACTCGTTTTCAACGTTTTTTTGCGGATGGCATGGAAGCGTTTGCACGAAACATATATCGTCCCGTGCTGGCGTTGGCGATGAAGTATCGATACATGACCCTGTCGGGTTTCGTTGGTGTTTGTCTGATTCTCTTCACTTTGCTGACGAGCAACCGCATGATGTTCGTATTCTTTCCGCGTGTTCCGACCGAGCGGATTACGGTTCGTTTGACCATGCCGCAGGGAACACCGTCTGAAATTACCCAGGGACATGTCAACCATATCCTGGCCAAAGCGCGTGAACTACAAACCAAAGAGTCCTACATCGAACCGTCCACGGGTGAGAGTGTGATTGAGAATATCATGGATGTGGTGGGCGCTTCCGGATTTACAGGTGGACGTCGACGCAGCGCCGGGCAGACGAATGTGGGTGAAGTCGCCATGAATATCACCGATGCCGAATCCAGACAGAATCCTTTAACCAGTCAGGATATTGTGGGCGAGTGGCGCCAGTTGATCGGTCTGATACCGGGAGCACAGGAACTCAGTTTTCGCGCTGAGATCGGGCGTGCCAGCGATCCGGTTGATATCCAACTGACCGGTCCCAGTTTTGATGATCTGCAATTGGCGACCGAGGAAGTCAAAGAACGGTTGGGGCAATATCCCGATCTGTTCGATATCACGGACACCTTTCAGGACGGCAAACCTGAACTGAAAATGAAGATCAAACCCGAAGCGGAAATGCTTGGTTTGAGCATGACAGATTTGGCGCGCCAGCTTCGACAATCCTTTTTCGGCAGCGAAGCACAACGCATTCAGCGCGGACGCGAAGATGTGCGCGTCATGGTTCGTTACCCGCTGGAAGAACGTTCTTCACTGGCCAATCTGGAATCCATGCGAGTCCGAACGCCTCAGGGGCAAGAGGTGCCGTTTTCGGCGGTCGCCAATGTTGAGCAAGGGCGCAGTTTTTCATCCATTACCCGCATCGATCGAAACCGCACCATTCGAGTGACCGCAGACGCCGACAAGGAAAAGGCAAACCTGCAGGTCATTCAGGAAGACATCGTCAAGTTCATGCCGGAAATCATCAGCAAATTCCCGGGGATGAGTTTTACCCTGGAGGGAGAAGCTCGTGAGCAGGAGGAATCGTTTGCCAGTGTCTGGCTCGGGTCCATTTTTGTGATTTTCACGATCTATTCCTTGCTGGCCATTCCGTTCCGATCTTATGTGCAGCCCTTGATCGTGATGTCGGTGATTCCATTCGGATTGGGGGGCGCCATTGTGGGACATCTGATCATGGGACACAACCTCAGTATCATGAGTGTGTTTGGGATGCTTGCCTTGTCCGGGGTGGTGGTGAATGACAGTCTGGTGCTGGTGGATTATATCAATCGCAAACGGCGAGAAGGTACTGATTTGCATGAAGCCGTGCGCAATGCCGGGGTGGCCCGGTTCAGGGCAATTATTTTGACTTCCTTTACGACGTTTGCCGGTTTGATTCCGATCATGTGGGAAAAGAGCACCCAGGCACAGTTCCTGATTCCCATGGCCATTTCATTGGGATGGGGGATTTTGTTTGCCACGTTCATCACTCTGCTTCTGGTGCCAATCAATTACCTTTTGCTGGAAGACATACAGCGAGGTATTCGTCGATACATCAACTGGCAATTTGGTCTGAAACAGGAAGATGCCCCATCCGGTAAATCGGCCCATGCCTGACAACGGAAAGAAGAACCATGCCCTTACTCCGTCTCCAAACCAATCTCGAACCCCATCAAGGGAAGCAATCCGCCCTCACCGCTGCCTTAAGCAAAAAAATAAGCGAGTGGCTCGATAAGCCTGAAGATTATGTTCAGGTGATACTTGAATGCGGAGTGTCGATGCGGTTTGCGGGGACTGAAGATGCCACTGTATTTGCCGAGGTAAGGAGCCTGGGATACTACGGGCTGAACCAGGCGGAAATCAGTCATGCCTTATGTGAGTTTTTGTCGACTGAATGCTCCGTTTCGCAGGATCGTATTTTTATCAACTTCTTCGATCTGCCCCGGGAAAACTGGGGTTGGAACGGGAAGACCTTTGGGTGAAGGTTGCCCCCCATTAATACTTTCTCCAAAGCGACGGAAAGAAGAGAACAAGGATGGCGAAAATCTCAAGGCGTCCCACCGCCATGAGGATACTCAGGATGAGTTTGGTGGGTGCTTTCAGGTCGTAAAACGTTTCCGTCGGTCCGAGTTGACCGAGAGCCGGACCGATGTTCATGAACGTTGCAAATACTGCTGATAGGGCCGAAACCAAGTCCAGTCCCGGTTCCAGCAAGCTGACTGTCAAGGTAAACACCCCAATGATCACGGCGGCAATGGCGACGAAAAACATGGTCTGGAATTGGACTTCGTCGTCCACGTTGTTTCCGTTCAGGCTGACCGAGCGGATGACATTGGGGCGGAAGCTTTCATTCAACTCTTTCCTCATGGTCTTGAAGAACAGGAGCCACCGACTGATCTTGACGCCTCCCGCGGTGGACCCTGTGCATCCTCCCACCACCATGATTCCCAATAATAGCAGAATGGGGAAGGTTGGCCACATGTCATAATCATCTGTGACAAAGCCGGTCGTGGTGATGATGGAGATGACTTGAAACGAACTGACCCTCAATGCATGGAAAACCGTCATGTTCTCCCCAAAGAAGACCAGGTGCAATGTGATGGCCAATGTAACGGTGGCGATGATTCCAAGAAAATACTTGGTCTCTTCCTCCTTCTTCCATCGATCCCATTTGCCACGCAGCAGCCATGCATACAGCATGAAACTGATGCCGCCCAATACCATGAACAACATGGTCCAGGCTTCGATGAGAGGATTGTTATAATGGCCGATGCTCAATCCATGCGGGCTGAAGCCTCCGGTGGAAATGGTGGCAAAGGTATGACACAGCGCATCAAACACCGACATGCCCAGCAGTTTGAATCCGCCGAAGAGCACCAGGCTTAAGGCGACGTATATCTGCCACAGCTTGAGTGCCACATCGTGAATGCGGGCCTGGAGACCGCCTCCTTCCTTGGCGGACGATTCATGTCGAAACAGGGCTTTGCTGCCAACACCCAGATAGGAAAGAAGCGCCACGAACAGCACCAGAATTCCCATCCCACCGAGCCATTGTGTGAGGCATCGCCAGAGCAGAATGCCTTTTGGATAACTCTCGAGATCCTGGATCACTGAAGCGCCCGTTGTGGTGAATCCGGACATGGATTCAAAAAAGGCATCCGCCATTCCCATTCTGGGTTCACAAAACACGTAGGGTAAGGCCCCGAAAATGGCGCAAACAATCCAGCTCAATCCAACGATGGAGATGGCTTCCTTGCGAAGGATTTCCTTACCGGAACCACGTCCCAGCAATAGCAGGATGAATCCAAAGACCAAATTGACTGAAACCGAAAGCGTCAGCCCTTCCACGGAATCCAGTCCTTTGCTCCTTGCATCGAACTGAAAGGCATATGCCAGGCAGAAACTCTGTGCCACACCCAGCAGCAGGAGAAGTCCTCCAAGGATTTTACAAAGCAGGCGAAAATTCATCAGCGGGTGAGTAGTTTGACCAGCGGCTTGCGTGCTTCAGCTGTAGCGATGGCATACACGGTGTCCTCGACATTCAAGGTGTCTTCTCCGGTCGGAACGATGGCGATCTGGTCTCTCAGCAAGCCAACGAGTGCGGCTCCCTTGGGCCATTTGATGTCTGAAACCTTTTGATCGATGACCTTGGCTCCCTCTTTGAGACTGAGCTGGATCACTTCGACTCCGCCCTGCAAGGTGGAAACTTTATGGTATTTATCGGTTTCCATGAAGCGGAGGAGATCGCGATTGGTGGCCAGACGAGGGCTGACCGCCGCGAGTAAACCCAGACGTTGTCGGTTTCGGTAGATGACATCGGCGTAATCGGCCCGGTGAATCAGGGTGAGGCAATATTCTGTGCCGAGACTTTTTGCCTGGAGGCAGGCCATGACGTTGTCTTCGTCGTCGGGACTGACGGCGATGAAGAAATCAGCCTGATCGACCTGTTCTTCACGGAGTTGTTGCAGAGACGTGGCATCACCATGGATGATCAGGGAATCCTGCAGCATGCCGGACAAGCGGCGACATTCACTTTCCTCTTTCTCCATAACCCGCACATGAACTCCGGCTCCTTCGAGCATTTGGGCAAGAGCAAAAGCATATTCACCCCCTCCGAAAATGACCGCTTTCAAATCCTTTTTCCGTTGGGCGCTCGGATCCAGTAAACTGATCACCTGATCCAAAAGAGAAGGCTCACCAAAAAGAGTGACCAAATCCCCGGCCATCAAGGTGTCTGCGCCTCCCGGAATCGTGTTGATACCATCGCGCATGATACAGGCGATACGGACGCGGGGGGGGAGTTTGAGTTCCGAGATGGGAACATCAATGGCCGTGCTTTGCGGCGCCACCTTGTACTGGTGCAATTCAATACGACCACGTGCAATGTCCTCAACAACCAGTCCTTCGGGATTGCGGACGAATTTTGCCAATTCAACTGCGGCCAGTCGTTCGGTGCTGAATAGGTAATCAATGTTGAAATGAGAGCGGATATCAAAGAGCCACTCCTCACGCTGAACACTGGCGTGAACTCGTGAAACCGTTTTTTTGGCACCCAATGATTTGGCGATGGAGGCTGAGACGAGATTGGTATTGTCCCGACTGGTGAGAGCCAGGAACAAGTCGCACTCACCGACATTGGCCTCCGCCAGTGTGGTGGCAGAAGCTCCGTTTCCGCACAGGACGCTGGCATCCAGACTTTCATTCAGGTCTTCGGAAGTTTCTTCCGAAGCTTCAATGACCGTGATGTTGTGCAGTTGGGTGGATAAACTTTCGGCCAAATGCTTGCCCACCTCGCCGGCACCTACGATAACGATATTCACTTGCTATGCTTTCTTGATCAAGCGTTTGAATTCACCGCCGTCCAGCCATACACCCAGGCATTCCGGGCAACGATCCAGTATGATGGCTCGATTGTGCTGGCTGCAGACACGGATCAGGTCCGTTTGGTCCACCGGGCAGGTACCCGTTAATTTGTTTAATTCAGGGCGCTCTTTGCCCTTGGTCAAGGGTTTCAATTCGCTCGCTTTCAGTGAAAGTGTTCTCGATAACTCATCCTGATCGAACCAGATGCCGCCACAGTCCGGGCATCGGTCGACTTCTACGTTTTCAACGACCTGGGCTTCCAGTTCAATCTGTTCACATTTGGGACATTTCATAATCCATTCGCGCGCAAACGTCACACGCAGACTAGTAAACTACTGTGAGATGGGGGTGGCGTCCAGAATCAAACATCGAAAGCCTGCGCAATGGAATGGGCGTAAGGGGGCTTGAGAATACCGGTTTCGGTGATGATCCCTTCAATCAAATGAGGAGGGGTCACATCAAAGGCAGGATTCCAACAGGGTGTTTCCTCCGGTCCCGTTTGACAGGTGTTCATGATTTTACGAACTTCATCCTGATTTCTCTCCTCAATGGGGATGGCTTTGCCCGAAACCAGGTTCAGATCAAAAGTGGACAGTGGTGCCGCCACATAAAAGGGAATATTATGGTGATGTGCCAGAACAGCAACACCATAGGTGCCGATCTTGTTGGCGGCCGAACCGTCTGCCGCGATGCGATCTGCTCCGACAATGACAAGGTCGACTTTTCCCTGTCGCATGAGCGCAGCTGCCATATTGTCGCAGATCAACGTGTGACGGACCCCCATCTTGGCACATTCCCAGGCGGTCAATCTGGCTCCCTGAAGGAGGGGGCGTGTTTCGTCCGCATAGACCATCGAAACTTTCCCCGCCTCATGTGCTCGGAAGATGACACCCAAAGCTGTGCCAATCCCTGCGGTGGCCAAAAAACCCGTGTTGCAATGAGTCAGTATGCCGGCTTTGTCCGGTATGACGGCGAGTCCATGCTGGGCCATCGCATCACATCGTTGTCGATCATCCTCATGGATGGCAATGGCTTGTTTTAATATGTCGGAGACAATGGCTTCGGGTCCCTCATGTGCTTGTTCCTTCAATCGCGTCATGATGGATTCCACTGCCCATTCCAGATTCACAGCGGTTGGACGTGCCGCCACCAATTGATCCGCCAAGACCCGCAGCTCTTTCAGAAATGGGGTGGTGCCGGATGATTGGATTGATTTTGCCGCGATGACCATCCCGTAGGCGGCACTGACACCAATCGCGGGTGCGCCTCTGACACGGAGCGAACGAATGGCTTCGATGACCTGGTCCAGCGAACTTAAATCCAGATAAAGTTCCTCAAGAGGCAGTCGAGTTTGATCCAGGATGCGCAGGCAATCATTCGCCCATTCCAACGTCTTAATCATACTCCGAACATACCCGGACAGGCCGGCTTAATAAAGCTCAGACAGGGGGTTTTTGCGGTTTTGGAGGGGAAAATACACTTTTTTCCCTACCCGATGGGATTCAAAAATAGAAACGATCATTTCGGTCGTCGTGCGTGCAGCTTCCAAACTGCTTTCCGGTGACCGGTTGTCCTCAATGGCAGCTATCAGATCCTGAGAAGCCAGCACGTTTCCGGCATGCAGGCCACCGTTTTCAAGTGTTTCCGGTTGTCCGGGGCCACCGGAAGTGATCGGAATCCAACGTTTGCCGGTGCGGGCGGGGGTCCAGGATGGATCCGGAAGCCAGCTGGCGGATGGCAGATACCCGGTATTCATGGCTAGTATTCCCTGATCGCCGTAAATCATGATGCCAAATCTCGAAGGTTCAGCTTGAGCGTTGCGGGTGGAGTTGAAATATCCGAAGACTCCATTTTCCAAAGCGTAGGTCGCCTGGATCTGATCGCCCGCCAAAGGTCCGATGCCTTCCTTGCCTTCCTGAACATGGGAAGCATCAACCGGTTCGCCTTCCTGGAACACGGAGCCGAAACACCATTTTGGGTTTCCTCCCAGGTAGTGCATCAAATCCAGTACATGAGTGCCCAATACCCAAAGGTCTTCTCCTCCACCGCGTTGATCTTCTTTGCCCCGTGCTCTGATTTCAAGCACCCGGCCGATCCGGCCTTCATGGATCATGCGGTATATCACCGCCAGAATCGGGCTGTACCGGGTCTGATGTGCCACGGCGAGTTTGACATTGTTGGTCTGGCAGGCTGAGACCATGGCATCGGCTTCCTCGAGTGTGCGGCAGAGGGGTTTTTCTAAATAGATGCCTTTGACGCCTTCAGCGGCGGCCATCAGGACCATGTCACGGTGTTGATCCAGCCAGCGCGGACAAATGCTGACAATGTCCGGTTTGACCTCCGTCAACATCTTCCGGTAATCAGCGTATCCGGTTTCGATACCGAGCCTCGCTTTCGCCGCGTCAAGGCCTTCAGGATGGTCGTCCGCCACGGCGACCAGCTCCGCTTGGGGGAGGTCGCGCCAGACAACATCCAGCCCGTGGCCATAGTTGCCGCGTCCGGTACTTCCAATGACTGCTACTCGATATGATTCCGCCATGTTGGTTTGTTTGAGTTCAACTGATTATAATAAGCAAGGCTCCCGAACAACAAGCGGGATTTTTAGACAGGATTTACAGGATGAACAGGATGGTGGAATGAAAAAAGGTGAGTTCAAATCAAACCATTCTCGGTGATTGGACAGGTGGCCCATCCACTTATGTTGCTCTGATGCCACCAGCGTGTAACGACTTCATGATGTTCGTGCTCAGTGTCCAATCGTCCAATGAGTACATTGATGTCCAGTAAACAAACCGCCATTAAATGCCTTCCTCTTGGCGTATTCTATTGATCCAGTCATTTGTAATTTTCACACCGCGAGGTTTGATTGCCGGGACGTTAAACTCATCGAGCTCGAGTAGTTCATCATCAGTCTCTGTATCTGAATCTTTGCGGCAATAAGGGGGACTGTGTAGCACATGTTCAAGTCCTTGTTTGACAAGCTCATTAAGTGAAGTGTGTCTTTGAGCTGCCATTACTTTTGCTTCGTGGAGTAAGGCGTCTGGCAAATCAATAGTCGTTTTCATTGAGCTATAAATACGGCAATATGGGTTTACGGCCAAGGATTGTGTTTTTGTGATTGGAGTGTGATTTCCATTTCTGGCGAAAGCCAGTTACTCGAAGTATGCAACCATATTTTCGATTGCCTGAATGTTTCTAGCCTTTTTAATTGTAAGTCCACTTTCTGGCGAAAGCGGCTACTTGATTGCGGAAGCGGTTGGTTAAATGAAAAAAGGGCGACTTTGTGGGTCGCCCTTTTTGTGTGAGATTTTATTTTGTTCGATTAATAGCGGTAGTGCTCGGGCTTGTAGGGGCCTTCGACGGGGACACCGATGTAGTCCGCTTGTTCCTGGCTGAGGGTGGTCAGTTTGACTCCCAGCTTGGACAGGTGGAGGCGTGCGACTTCTTCGTCCAGCACTTTGGGCAGCACGTAAACACTTGGCTTGTTGGTTTCACGTTTTTCCCAGAGATCCAGCTGAGCCAGGGTTTGGTTGGCAAAGCTGTTGGACATGACGAAGGATGGGTGGCCGGTGGCGCAACCCAGATTCACCAGACGTCCCTCGGCCAGCATGAAGATGGAAGTTCCGTCTTCCATGAAGTATTGGTCGACCTGAGGCTTGACGGTGGTCTTCTTGACGCCGGGGTGGTTGTTCAATTTGTCCACCTGAATTTCGTTGTCGAAGTGACCAATGTTACAAATGATCGCCTGATCTTTCATCTTGAGCATGTGATCGAGCGTGATGACGTCCTTGTTGCCGGTGGTGGTGACGTAGATGTCCGCACGGCCAAGGGTTTCCTCGACGGTGGTGACTTCGAAGCCTTCCATCACTGCCTGCAAGGCGTTGATCGGATCGATTTCGGTGACGATGACACGAGCACCAAATCCGCGCATGGACTGGGCACAACCTTTGCCAACATCTCCGTAACCTACGACACACACCACTTTACCGGCGACCATGACGTCGGTCGCGCGCTTGATGCCGTCCGCCAGGGATTCACGACATCCGTAAAGGTTGTCGAACTTGGATTTGGTGACGGAGTCGTTGACGTTGACTGCAGGGATCAGGAGTTTGCCTTCCTGCTGCATCTTGCAAAGGCGATGGACACCGGTGGTGGTCTCCTCTGATACACCTTTCAGTTCCTTGACAACTTCGTGCCAGTGAGTGGGATCTTCGCTGTGAACTTTCTTCAACAGGTCTTTGATGACTTGTTCTTCGTGGCTTTCGGACGGGGTGTTGACCCAGTCGCTGCCGTTTTCGAGTTCGTAACCTTTGTGGATCAGGAGTGTGGCGTCGCCGCCGTCATCAACGATCAACTGAGGGCCTTTGCCGTCTGCATGTGTCAATGCCTTGTAGGTACACCACCAGTATTCTTCCAGGGTTTCACCTTTCCAGGCGAAGACCGGGTGACCTGCTTCAGCAATGGCAGCTGCGGCATGGTCTTGTGTGGAGAAAATATTGCAGCTTGCCCAGCGAACCGTGGCACCCAGATCGGCCAGGGTTTCGATGAGAACGGCTGTCTGGATGGTCATGTGCAGCGATCCGGTGACACGCACTCCGGCAAGTGGTTTGTCGGCGGCATGTTTTTCACGGATGGCCATGAGGCCGGGCATTTCTTTCTCGGCGATGGTGATTTCTTTGCGTCCCCATTCGGCGAGCGAAAGATCCGCCACTTTGAAATCCTGCGTGTCGGCGGGTGATTCTAATGTTGTACTCATTTTATTGTATGTATGCGATGTCGGTTGGTTTGGTTTATGCTTTGATGGCCTTCTTCAGTGCGGCCGCTTTGTTGGTTTGCTCCCAGGTGATGACCTTGGTGTCGTCCACTTTTCCGAAGTGTCCGTAATTGGTCGTTTCTGAAAAAATAGGGCGGAGGAGTTTCAGTTGTTTGACGATATCTGCGGGTTTAAAGCTGAAGACTTTCTTGACTGCTTCGGTGATTTTCTCGTCGCTCTCAGTGCCGGTTCCAAATGTATCCACGGCTACGGAAACAGGATCGGGGTATCCAATGGCGTAAGCGAATTGAACTTCGCAGCGCTTGGCCAATCCGGCGGCAACGACGTTCTTGGCAACGTAACGTCCCATGTAAGCCGCGCTGCGATCCACTTTACTGGGATCTTTGCCGGAAAAAGCGCCACCACCATGACGTCCCATGCCTCCATAGGTGTCGACAATGATCTTACGTCCGGTCAACCCGGCGTCCCCTTGAGGACCGCCGACGACGAATCGTCCGGTCGGATTGATCAGGTACTGGGTTTTCTTGTTCAGCATTTTCTTTGGCAATACTTTCTGAACGACTTTCTTGACGATGAAATCGTGAATCTGTTTGTGAGTGACATCATCAGTGTGCTGGGTGCTGACCACGACACTGGTGATTTCCACGGGTTTGCCATCTTCGTAGCGCACTGAACATTGCGACTTGGCATCCGGACGCAGCCATTTTGCCTTGCCGCTTTTACGGATACGGGTGAGTTCGCGTCCGATACGGTGAGCATACATGACGGGAGCTGGCATCAGTTCAGGGGTTTCGTCGCAAGCGTATCCGAACATCAATCCTTGGTCTCCGGCACCTTGTTCGTCGGTAGCCTTGCCCTTGGCTGCTTTTGCATCCACACCTTGTGCGATGTCCGCACTCTGGGTGGTCAGGTAGTTGTTGATGAAAACCTTGTCGGCGTGGAATACATCGTCGTCGTTGGTGTATCCGATGCCGCGAATGGCGTCACGCACCACTTCGTTGTAGTCGAATTTGGCTTTGGTGGTGATTTCTCCACCGATCACAACCACGTTGCTCTTCACGAATGTTTCGCAAGCAACGCGACTCGTTTTGTCTTGTGCCAGACATGCGTCCAGAATGGCATCGGAAATGGTGTCACATACTTTGTCAGGATGACCTTCGCCGACGGATTCGGATGAAAAAATGTAGTTATTGCTCATGATTTTGTTGTTTTCGACTGGTTACGCCTCCTATCATATTGACGTATCTTGATGTGATGATATAACAGGTTTTCGTTTCGTCAATGGCAAACTCGCAGATTATCTCGACTTTACTTTGGCGACCGGTTTTCTTTTTGTGATTCATTTTGCCATGACCGATATAGTCTCATCTTTGAAAGTGCTGTCCGATTCCACACGACTCCGATTGATCTCGCTGCTGGCGGAAGACGAATTGTCGGTCAATGAACTGCAGGAGATCACCCGCATGGGGCAGTCACGCATCAGTACGCATTTGGGGCAACTGCAGAAGCAGGGGTTTTTGACCTCGCGAAGGGAGGGGAAACGGGTTTTTTATCAATTGCTGCCATCGCAGGAGGAGCATGGACGCAGCCTGTTGGATCTGGCGTTGAAAGGTGCGCGAGAACTGGACGCACACGAATCGGATCACATCAACCTCAAGCGCATACTTGATCGACGTGAGGATCAGGCAAAGCTCTATTTCAATCAAATCGCCGGACGCTTTGACCGTAGTTATGGTCCCGGGCGTTCGTGGCAGGCTTTTGGTCAGATGTTATTGCGATTGATCCCGGCCATTGACATTGCCGACCTGGGTTCGGGTGAAGGATTGTTGTCCGAACTTTTGGCCCACAACGCGCGTTCGGTCATAGCCGTTGACAACAGTCAGAAAATGGTGGAATTCGGAAAGCGCAAGGCCAAGGAGAACGGACTTGTGAATCTTTCCTTCAGGCATGGGGATCTAACCCAACCGCCGATTGATGATCAAAGCGTGGACGTGGCGATTCTGAGTCAGGCACTGCATCATGCGGAGGATCCGGCACAAGCCTTGAAATCAGCATACCGTATTCTGAGGCCCGGAGGCAAAGTGCTGATCCTGGATCTGTTGAAGCACGATTTCGAAGATGCTCGCAAACTTTATGGTGATGTCTGGCTTGGCTTTGAGGAAAGTCGAATTCAACAATGGCTGGAGCAAACACGGTTTGAAAATGTAGAAATAGAAGTCGTCGCCAAAGAAGACGAACCCCCGCATTTCCAAACCCTCCTCGCCACTGCCTGCAAACCTGTTGATGTTTGATGGAACCTCATCAAAATCATCTCATGAAAGGTTCTGAGTAACACCTGTCGTGGATTGTTCGCTGGGCAGCGTGTTGGGTTGTTTGTGAATGCTCCTGGCTTGCGTGAGTTCGGTGAGGCGTTGATCGTAGTCGGGGTGGTTGGTGCCCATGATACGGTCCCATATGTTGAAATAGATCCCATAATTTCCGTTGGGTTTTTCATGGTGCATGATGTGGTTGGTGGGGGTGTTCAGCACGTAACGCAGCCAACCCTTCATCATCCATCGTGGATAGAACTCAAATCCTGTGTGTCCCAAAACGTTGTTAAAAATCTGCCACCCCATGAACATGCCAAATGCCAGCGGGTGAATCGGGATGAGAAAGGCAGTCAACGGGAAGATGGCAGCCTGCGCCAAAGCCTCCCAAAGACTGAACGAATAGGATGCCCAGGGGGTGGGGTTGTTGGATTGATGGTGGACCTTGTGAACCCAGTGGAAAAGTTTTGGATGATGCATCCATCGATGGGACCAGTAGAAATAGGTGTCATGGAGCAGGACGGCCAGAACGATACTTGCGGCAAACCATCCCCATCCTCTCTCAGTCACGCTCCAATAGATGCGCGTGTGACCCATCCTGGCCAGTGTGATCGTCAGCATGCCTACTGCTCCAAAGATGATAATGGAGAGCGCGGAGTAGAGCAGTTCCCTCCGGATATCCTTCCAACGGGGTTGTCGTTTGACAATTTTGCGGTGAAACCATCTGGAGTAAAAGAGCCAGTAGCACAAGGTCCACGCAATGAAGGCCAATACAAGGTATCGGATGCCGACCACCACGGTGATCCCGGTAAAGATTTCCAGCGAGTTGAAGTTTTTGATCATTGCAGCGATCTAACAGGGATTTACTACCACCAGGGCATTGGAAAATCAAATAAGATTGACCCACAATTCCCAATCATCACCTGGCCTTGAACAATCCATTATTCAAGCTTTTTACGAAGCGGACTCAAACTCATTGCCAAAAACATGGCAAACTGTAATCTACGCAGCATGAATTTTCCCAAACTCCTTGCTAAAGGTAAACATGGTTTGCTGATGCACGGCTTTGTTGGCGCGATGGCTTTGTTACTTGGGATGGCTGAAATGTCGCAGGCGCAGTCGGTGTCCGTAAAGCGTGTGCCCTGGACGACCTCCAAGGTCAAAGGGCACCCGGGCCGGCCGGCGGCTTATGACTTGCAGAGAGCGCTGCCCGATATTTCTTTTGACAACCCTGTGGAACTGGTCGCCATGCCGGGAACGGATTGGCTGTGGATGATGGAGTTAAGGGGTGGCATCCATGCATTTGATCCGACTTCTGACTCACCTGAAAAACATTTGGTGATTCATCTCAAATCCCATGCCGACCGGATGTCCGATGCCTATGGACTGGCTTTTCATCCTGAATTCCAAAAGAATCGTCAGGTCTACCTTTGTTATGTGTTGGGTGGGGGAGCGCCTGACGGAACACGAGTTTCCAAATTCTTGGTTTCCGACACCAACCCTCCCACGATTCTCCCCGGATCAGAAGAGGTTCTTTTGACATGGAAAGGAGGCGGGCACAATGGAGGATGCCTGCGTTTTGGTCCGGACGGTTTCCTCTACATCACCACAGGAGATGGGACGGGACCCAACCCGCCGGATATCCTGAAAACCGGACAGGATATCACGGATCTGCTTGCCTCTGTTTTGAGGATTGATGTGGATCACCGGGACCCGGGCTTGAAGTATGCCATTCCCAAGGATAATCCATTCGTCAGCCACCGCGATGCGCGGCCGGAAGTCTGGGCTTTTGGATTCCGGAATCCGTTCAAAATGAGTTTTGATCAGGCAAATGGTGATCTCTGGGTAGGGGATGTTGGATGGGAATTATGGGAACTGATCCATCTTGTGGAAAAGGGAGGGAATTACGGGTGGTCGATCATGGAAGGGAGTCATCTGGTTCAGGAGGGATTACCTCAAGGACCGGGATTGTTCCGGGCGCCCATCGTGGAGCATCCACACTCCGAAGCGGCTTCAATTACCGGGGGGTATGTGTATCGAGGTCGTGCCTTGGGCGAGCTAAGTGGAGCATACATATACAGTGACTACGAGACCGGCAAGATCTGGGGATTGCGTAAAGAAGGATACGAGGTGGTCTGGCATGAAGAATTGACCGATGCCCCGTTTAGGGTGATCACATTTGGGGAAGATGCCCAGGGTGAATTATGGGTGGTGGATTATGCGGGAGGGCTCTATCAACTCAAACCACATAAGCAGGAAGAAAACGCCTCCGATTTCCCGCAGTTGCTCAGTCAGACGGGGGTTTTTGATGATGTAGCAAGTCAAATCCCTGCACCGGGAGTTTATCCTTATGAGGTTGAAATGCCCCATTGGGAAAATGGAGCAGCAGCTCGTCGGTGGGTGTGTTTGCCCGGAGATGGAGTTGCACAGATTGCTGATCGCGCCGCGACCTTTCCCGCTGACGCCGTATTGGTAAAGACGCTTTTCTGGCCAAGTTCAGCTGCCTCTCAGGCAGGTGTGCCGGGACGACCCATCGAAACCCAGTTGATGCACTTTGACGGCCAACATTGGAATGCTTACGTTTATGCCTGGGACGCTCGTGGCGAAGATGCCCGACTGGTGGATGCGGCAGGAGCGTCCGTTCGTGCGGATGATCCGGATTCTGTGTTGTCAGGTATGACGGCAGAACATTCGCCTGCCAGTTGGCATTACGAGGCCAGAGCGAATTGTCTTCGCTGCCATAATTCATGGAGTGGATATGCGCTGGGTTGGAACAAACTTCAACTACAGGGGACGCCACATGCCGATGAAGCGGTGCGTAACTCGTGGAATCAACTCAGTCAACTGAAACTGACGAATCAAGGCCGATCTCGCCGTTCGCGACAAGGAGGAAATATGGACGATGTAGCCTATCAGGCGCGCGCTTACCTGCATGCCAATTGTGGACATTGCCATCGCGAGAACGCGGGCGCCATGGTGCAGTCGTTGATGTATTTCGAAAAACCCCTGGCTCAGGCATCCCTGGTTAATCAGGAGACATTGCGCGGTGATTTCGGTTTACCCCATGGCTTCGTCATCGTGCCCGGAGATCCATTCCGATCGGTTCTTTATGCGCGGATGGCCAAAACGGGAGCCGGTCAGATGCCTCATCTGGGAATGCAGGGAGGGTTGGATGTTCAAGGGTTGAGTCTGGTTTTTGACTGGATTCGTTCCATGGATAGCGGCGACTCCAGTTCAGATAACCAAACCACCAAGGTTTTGCATACCATTGAACGTATTCGGAGCCGGACAGATTTGGAAACCAAAAGGAACCTCGTAAGTTCGTTGGCAGGAAACTTGCCTGGTGTGCTTGGTTTGTCGTATGCCATGGATCGAGGATGGTTTGATGAGCAACAGAAGGAAATGGTTCGAAACCTTTACATCAACCTGAACGATCCTGTTCGGCGGGATGTGTTGCGGCGTTTCTTCGAAACCACATCCGCTGTCAATGACGCTCTGGATTTGGCGTCACTGAATGAATTGAAACCCGATCTGGAAAATGGCCGGCGGATGTTTTACGAGGACGTTTCCCTGCAATGTGCCACCTGTCACAAGATGAATGAAAAGGGTGGGGCACTGGGACCTGAACTTAGCCGCATTGCCGAGAAATATCCGATGGATCAAGCGTTGGAGCATATATTAAATCCGTCACAGCTGGTGGCGCCGGAGTATCAAGTCGTGACGATCGAAGTTCGTGATGGCTTTCCGCGCACAGGCATTATCAAAGCGGAGGAGCAAGAACAGGTGACAGTGATGGATATTCAGGGGGAGTTGCATCGAATCGATTCATCATCGATCACCGACCGGCAGCGTTCCACCTTGTCAGCGATGCCGGAGGGATTGCTTGCAGGGAGAAAGACCCAAGAAGTGGCAGACCTG
>CAYPZD010000037.1:0-18878 GCA_964415055.1 uncultured Verrucomicrobiota bacterium
GTTTGAAGTGGGTGTAAGACGGAGCTTACCCCTCCGATAATGGTTTTCTGTTTTTTTCTGGCCTCATCCGGTCATTGTCAGATGGATGCCTTGGGATTATGGTTCAACCCATGATCAGATTGGGTCCGCTTCTGCAATTGGCATGCGTCTACGCTTTGAGTATTGTCTCAACGCTTGCTCAAGCAATGTCTCCCAACATCGTGATCAACGAGGTGCATCATGATGACGCTCCCAAAACGTCCAGAGGGGAGTTTATTGAGTTATACAACGCAGGGGATCAGAGTGTGGATTTGTCCGGTTGGCTGCTTGAGGGTGTCGGTGCTTATGAGTTCCCTACTGAAACTCTTTTGGAACCGGATCAATTCCTTGTCATCGCCGAAGATGCCAGAACCTTGAGGACCAAATTCAGGATTAGAACGACACATCAATACTCAGGCGGCCTGGACAATGATGGAGATGATATCAGGCTGTTGGATCACAATGGGGCTTTGATTGATCGGGTGGACTACCGATCAGGCTTCCCGTGGCCTGCCGCAGCACGTGGAACGGGTGCGTCCATGGAATTACTTCATCCCTCTCTCGACAATAACCTGGGAGGATCATGGCGCTCGTCCACCCAACCCACACCGGGAGCCCGGAATTCGGTTTATTCACTCAACATCCCTCCGCAAATCAGGCAGGTAAACCACGAACCTCAACAACCTCAATCCGGAGATGACGTCACCCTGACTGTAAAAGTCACCGATCCAGATGGAGTCCTGCGTGTGACTCTCAGCTACCAGCTCGTGGAACCGGGTCGCTACATTCGCAAGCGGGATCGAGTTTTTGAGACCCAGTGGACAGAACTCACGATGGAAGACAATGGTCAGGACGGAGATGCTTTGGCTGGAGACGACATCCATACCATCACCCTTCCCTCGTCACTTCACCAACATCGAGTTCTTGTGCGCTATCGAATCACCGCAGAGGATGCACGGGGCAACAAAGTGACGGTTCCCTATTCCGATGACGAGAGCCCCAACTTTGCATTTTTCGTATATGACGGAGTCCCGGCTTGGTCTGGCAGCAAACGACCAAGAATTTCGCCAACTCTGGAGTATCCACAGGATATGATGAATCAAGCGCTGCCCGTTTATCATCTCATCGCCAACAAAACCGATGTGGAAAACAGTCAATACAACCGTTCATACGACGGAAGACGAATGTCAGGAACCCTGGTTTATGATGGCATCGTGTATGACCACATTCAGTTCTACAACCGGGGAGAAGCATCGACTTATGTCAGTGGAAAAAACAAATGGCGTTTCAGGTTCAATCGCACGCACGATTTTGAGGGTCGAGACAACTATGGCAAGAGGTACAAAGCCGACTGGAAGACGCTCAATCTCAACGCGTGTGCATCCCCTTGGGTGGCCTCCAACCGGGGCATCGCCGGTTTGGACGAAGCGGTTCCACACCGACTCTATCAGTTGGCGGGAGTGCCGGGTTCGAATACACACTGGATACAGTTTCGCATTGTCGATGCAGAAGTAGAGACACCCAACGATCAATTTGGCGGCGATCTATGGGGATTATACCTGGCGATCGAACATCCTGACAGCCGATTCCTCGCTGAACGCCAACTCCCAGATCGCAGCACCTACGAGATTACCGGCAACCGTGGCGACAAGAAAAATCAGGGGCCGGAGCAACCGCTTGATCTCTCGGACTGGGAAGCCTTCTGGAACCAAAGTAACCGGCTCAATACCGTGGAATGGTGGGAATCCAATTTTGATCTGGAAAGTTTCTACGGATTCCGGGCGATCAATCGTGCCACCGGCAACGTGGATTTGCGTGACGGAGCCAATTATTACATGTTTCAGCACGCTGATGGCCGCTGGACTCCCCTGCCCTGGGATTTGGACATGATGTATGCCCCGATAAAGCACGTCTGGAGCGGGGTCATTCGAGCCGACCGCTGCCTGGACCATTCCTTCATCCGAATAGGATTTAAAAACCGTTGCCGCGAACTGATCGATCTATTGTTCTCAGACATAAGTCGTCACGGAGGCCAGGCCGCACAGTTGGTACAAGAGCTGTCGTTGATCGTCAATCCACCCCGATGGCCATTGAACATGGTGGATGTCGACGAAGCCATGTGGAGTTTCCATCCACGAACCAGCGGATCCCACCGTGGGCCATGGTACCGTTTATCGGTGAATGAAACCCGGCTTGCAAGCAGCTACCGGAGAACCATTCCCACACAGGATCATGAAGGTTTTCAACAAAGCATCATCGACTACATGTTTGATACGCGGACTGACGGGAGTTTTCGGGTCAATGATGCCATGGAGGACGGTTATGGCTTTGGATACCTTTCACAAGAAGCATCTGCATCAGCCATCCCCAACCGACCGGGCATCACCTACACGGGTGAATCAGGGTTTCCGGTGGATCGCTTGCAATTTACCAGCAGTGCATTCATCAATCGAAGAGATCCGGATGGATTTGCCTGGATGGAATGGAGGATCGGAGAAGTGATGAATCCGGAAACAAGCGGATACACCAAGGGCACCCCATGGACCTATGAAATCGAACCACTCTGGCATAGCGGCCCCATCGCGACCTTTTCAGAAGCTATTGAAATTCCCCCAACGCGTCTGAAACCGGGGCACACCTATCGAGCCAGAGTCAGGCATTTCAACGTCGATGGGCATGCCAGTCATTGGTCTGAACCACTAGAATTTGTCGCATCGGAACCGGATCTGACGAACTTGCGAAACGGGCTCGTGATCAGCGAGATCATGTATCACCCAAGCGAATCCGCCACAGCCGAATACATCGAACTTCACAACATCAGCAATACCAGCATTCCCTTGACGGGCGTGCGTTTCACCAAAGGAATTGATTTCAATTTTACGGAAGGATCGGAAATTGAACCGGGAGGATACCTGTTGATCATCGGCGACAAGGCAGCTTTTGAACAGGTGCATGGCACAGGACTCCCCATAGCAGGAGTCTGGGAACAAGGAGATCGATTGAGTAACTCCGGAGAGACCATCAAACTATCCTATGGAGCGGGCATCCCCATCATCGAGTTTGAATATCAAACCGAAGCGCCCTGGCCCGGCACACCCGATAGAGAAGGTTACTCTCTGCAGTTCGCACATCGCTCCTCTGGAATGGATCCGGCCAATCCGGAGCACTGGAAAGCCAGCGCACACACGGGAGGGACGCCAGGCCGAGGCGAAGGGATGTCTCTGGAAACCTGGTTAAGGGCTTTTGGACTCACCGAATCCGAACTACAAGAGGATCAGGATCAGGACGGACTCCCGACATTGCTGGAGTATGGATTGGGAAGCCATCCTCACATCGCCGATGCAACATCCTTCATGTCCATCACGCACACCGAATCCGGCATCCGCCTGAAAACCCAACTGGCTACAGACGCCACCGACGTGCAAGTGTCCGCCCAGTATTCCACCAACTTGAAAACATGGGAAACCATCACTCAACGCGAAACAACCCAAGACCCCCCGACCGCAATAGAATGGGCTCCGCCGCTCAGCTCTATCGAATCACCAAAAGGATTCTTCCGCCTGCAAGCCACCCGTCGTTAGCGGAGCCGATCTACCGCAGCAACCCCCAGCGTGGCGTCTCGGCGCGCAATCCTCACAGCTCCCATCCCCTGCTTTTCACCCATCAATGGAACACCCAGCAGCTTCCAAACCCCCAACATCCGCATCGCAAGGGTGAATGGATACCAATCCCGTCAATTAATCCAGATTCAAGGAACGCATCACGATGTTTCGGTAAGCCACCGGGCCGTGATCTCCTTGCAACATGAGTGGTCCCAAAGCCCTTTCGTCGTCATACGTCGCAGCACGTGTCGGGCCGGAAACCTGGACGTTCTCATGGATGGTGACCCCGTTGTGGATCACCTTGACGAACCGTGCGTTTTCCGTTTTTTCACCCTCAGCATTGAAACGGGGTGCACGGAAAACAATATCAAAAGACTGCCATTCACCGGGAGGCAAGGAAGCGTTCATTTTAGGCGGGTGTCCCTCAAACCCGGTGTTATCCACCCAGCGCTGATAGATGCCTCCGCAATCGGAATGCTTCACATCAATATTGCCCCAACTGTCCAGCACCTGTACTTCGTAGCGTGCCTGCAGGTAGACTCCGGAATTGGACCCCTTGGGGACTGCAAACTCAACATGCAACGAAACGTCTCCGTGTTCTTTGTGTGAAATGAGATTGACGGTGTTTTGACTTGGATCGTTCAGGAGCACACCTTGTCCACCTTCGATCACAAAGGCTTTCTCGTTGTCCCCGGCCAAATGAACACCTCCAATTTCCTGCCAACGTCCTTGTGGCAAACGCCACTGATGAATGTTTTCGGTCAAGCTCAGGTAAGAAGCCGGCTGTGCTGCCTGGCGAGGAGTCGTTTGACATCCGGTTGCGATGAACAAAATGGCCAAAGAACCGGCAAGGCAAAGGGTGTGTTTACAATTCTTCATATCAGTTTTCTATCGATGGTTTGTTCAATGAGGTTCTGTTGGCACCTGTTTAGAATACTTTGGAACAAGGCATGGCGTTTCCAAACACGTCAAAGTTCTTGAAACTCCAGACCACTTGTTTGTCCTTGTTCACTTCAATGATCTGTGGATTGTCCGGACCGGCATGACAGTTGCCGATCATGTAGTTTCCGTTGGGCAATTCCTCCACGGTGGTCACCCATACCAGTTTGATACCCGGCAACTCGTTTTCCTCGATGGACCAAACCACGGTCCCGTCGCGGTCCACTTCGAGCACGTTGTGTCCGCTGCCGTTTCCGATCAGGGTATTGCCATTCTTCAGTCGAGTGGCGCCATAAACCTCACCACCGGTGACAAATTCCCAGACTACTTTACCGGTCATATCATACTCCCGCACGGTGTGATCGGCTTCATGACAGACCAGGTAGTTTCCGTTGTCCAATTTCCGGGCCATACGTGTGTCGCGATGAACATTTCGGTTATCAACTTTCAAGGAGATTTCACGATGCACAACACCGTTGCGATCCACCTCAATGATACGGGCTGGTCCGCTCTCAGCGATCATGGTCAGCCCGTTGGGCAAACGTTGAAAAGCGTGCACCTCGACACGCTGTCCCTTGTTGCCATTCATCTCGGCGGCATCATAACTCCAGACCACTTCTTCATCGGAGTTCATTTCAACGAGCTTGGTCCAGCTGGTTTGGAACAGGATGTTCCCATTGGGCAGCACACTCAGATCGTGAATATCACGAATACGATGTTCCCACTCGATATTTCCGGACTCATCGACGACAGCGATACGTTTCCTGGAATAATCACCGGCAAGAATTTTACGCCCCTTGAGTGCCGTTGGCTTGGCTGGCCCATAGCCCGCCGAAGGAGAGCCATCGGCATCCAGTTCACCCACCGCCCAAAGCACGCCTCGTGAAACCATGTCCAGATAGATGGGGGATTGCATGGTTTGGTTGTGATGCCCCAGGGTTGTGGTAAAGACACGGGCGTCGCCCAAATGATTCAACCAGACACAAACATGGTCCTTCTGGGTATCCTTGCCGAACGCTTTGGCCAGAGGGATGGCGTCAGGCCACATTTTTTCGATCTTATACAACTCTCCATTGGGCGTGTGCCAAACGGGAGGGAACGTTTTCATAATGGGATGGTTCGGACGCAGGTTTTCGACGTCCAAGGGGCGATGGCCCTCATGACTCATCGAACGAGCCCCCATCAATGAGCGCCAGGCATCCGTTTTGGCGGCACGATAGCTATGGAGTGAACAGTGAATAAAGACAGCCGGAATGCCCTTCTCCGTGTGAGTGTCCACAATGGATTCCAACCAATCGACATCGGTCACCCCTCCAAAACACTCATTATGCACCACCACATCATATCCGTCCGCCCACTGAGGATCATCATAGATGGGAATCTGGACATCACGAGCGGTCCCCCCCTGATTCACCAAAGTCCATTCGACATTGGCTCTGGAAGAGATGCCTTCGGAAAGGATCAGATTCTGGTTCGGGTAATCATGGCAGCATCCGCCCGAAATCATCAGGGCTCGAATAGGTTTCACCGACTCGGCCAGCCCGGAGCCAACTTGAATCATCGCGATCAGTGCGAGTAGCGCGACGGATGACCATCGCAGATCTGCGCGGAGGGTGGAATGGAAAGCATTCATCATTTTCATATTACAATTGGATGGACCAAGGCTAAAGCAAACAACCAAATTGGAAACAAATTTTTTACAGTTACCCGGGATTCCGTCACCGAAGGTAGATCGTGCCTGCCTGTCCCGCCCTACCTGTTTCCCCCCCCAAAAAAAACGATTCCCTCCGTCTGGGAGAGAATCGCTTGTGCCAAAAAAGGATCAATCTGACCTAGAAGCTGCCCGATGGGGCCGGTTCCGGGATGTCCGGATTTAACTCGTGAACCGGCTTGGAAGCCGGTTTGGCCTCGGGCGGATGCGGCACCACTTTCCAGAATCTGGCCAGCTCGGAATCCCAATGCTGTAACAAGGCGGCCGCTTTGGGGGATGTTGTACGATCCAAATGGTCCTGAACGAGTTGCTTCAACATTTCGACATCTTCCGATTCGGTCAAACGTTCGATATCGACCATGGAATGATTGTAGCGGTTCGAAAATTGATCGTTTTCATCATAGACATAAGCAATCCCGCCACTCATGCCGGCGGCAAAATTGCGACCTGTATCACCCAGCACAACGGTCACGCCCCCGGTCATGTATTCACATCCATGATCCCCGACGCCTTCAACGACAGAAACGGAACCCGAATTACGCACACCGAAACGTTCGCCTGCCGTACCGGCGACAAACAAGCGTCCGCCCGTTGCGCCATAAAGACAGGTGTTGCCAATGATCACATTTTTCGACCAATCGAAACTGACACCGTCTTGAGGTCGAACGATGATCTCACCACCATTCATCCCTTTGCCAACGTAATCATTGGCTTCCCCAAACAAGCGCAGCACGATGCCCTTCGCCAGGAAGGTTCCGAAGCTTTGTCCGGCGCTTCCCGTCAGGGTCAGGTCAACCGAACCTTCAGGCAGCCCGGTGTCTCCGTAAGTATATCCGATCATCCCTGAAACCTGTGTTCCGATGTTGCGGCAGATGTTGTTGATCTTATAGCTCAACTTGACCTTGCCCTTGCCCTGCAACGCATATTTGGCATCGTTCAAAACCCGGTCATCCAGTGAACTGTCGCCGAATCGCTCGTTACGCTCACGGGTGTGGATGCGGGGCATGGTACCGGTTTCATCAGCCTGCCAGAGCAACCGATTCATTTTCAATGATGCCACTTTGGAGCGAATCGATTCGTCAAACTGATCAGCGGGCCTGACGTCCAACAGTTCGGTACGCCCGACCAGATCATTGAACTTGCGAATCCCCAGCGAAGCCATGATCTCACGGACCTCTTCCGCCACGGCGTCGAAGAAGGCGACCACATTCTCGGGTTTGCCGCGGAACTTGAGTCGTAAATCATCGCGTTGGGTTGCAACACCCACGGGACAGGTATTGAGATGGCAAACACGGAACATCGCGCAGCCGGCGGCAATCAATGCTGCCGTTCCAAAATTGAATTCCTCAGCCCCGAGCAAGGCACCCATGACGATGTCCAAACCGGTTTTCAAGCACCCGTCGGTACGAAGCACGACACGGGAGCGGAGATCATTCAACATCAGTGTCTGATGAGCCTCGGCGATACCGAGTTCGAATGGCACCCCGGCGTTCTTAATGGAACTTTGAGGGGAAGCCCCGGTGCCTCCGTCGTTGCCACTGATCAAAATCACATCGGCAAACGCCTTGGCCACACCCGCCGCCACCGTGCCCACCCCGGCACAGGCAACGAGTTTCACACAGACTTTGGCATGCGGATTGACCTGTTTGAGGTCGTAAATCAACTGTGACAAATCTTCAATGGAGTAAATGTCATGATGAGGCGGAGGCGAAATCAGAGGCACTCCGGGGGTGCTATGTCGCAGTGTTGCAATCAAAGGCGTCACTTTGTGTCCGGGCAACTGCCCGCCTTCTCCGGGCTTGGCTCCCTGAGCGACTTTAATTTCAATTTCCTGCGCGCTGGCCAGATACTCCGGTGTCACACCAAAGCGTCCGGAAGCCACCTGCTTGATGGCCGAGCAGGCATTGTCCCCGTTTTCACGCGGTGTGAATCGTTCGGCGTCTTCACCTCCTTCACCTGAGTTGGATTTACCTCCAATTCGGTTCATCGCGATCGCCAGACATTCATGCGCTTCAGGAGACAGCGCCCCCATACTCATGGCCGCTGTGGTGAAACGTTGGCGAATGTTTTCAATGGGCTCGACCTTTTCCAACGGTATGGGCTCGAGTCCGGACTTAAACTGGAACAAATCACGCAAATGAATGGGCTCACGTTTCTCCGCGGTTTCCAGATAGGTCTGGAAGGATTCACGATCCTGATTACGCAGGAACTTGTGCATGGTCTGCACCACTTTCTTGTTGTAGGCGTGGAGTTCACCGCGTCCACCGGGCAATACCTTGTAATTGCCACCTTCATCCAGTGCGGCTTCTTCGGGATTTCCATACCCTTGCTGATGACGGCGGTTTGAATCGGTGGCAATATGATCAAATCCGAGGCCGCCAATTTGCGATGTCGTGCCGAAGAAACATTCTTCGATCACCTCGTCAGACAATCCGACTGCCTCAAACACCTGGCCACCACGGTAACTGCTCATGGTTGAGATCCCCATTTTGGCCATGATTTTGAGCATGCCGTTTTCAATGGCGGTGCGGTAATTGGCGATGGCTTCGTCGATCGTCACGCCATCCAAACTCCCGTCTTCAGCCCACTGTCGAATCAGATCGATGGCGACATAAGGATTCACTGCCGAAGCGCCGCATCCCACCAAACAGGCAAAATGATGTACATCACGCGCTTCACCCGTTTCGCAGACAATCGAGGCCTTCAGCCGTTTGCCTTCCCGGATCAGATGATGATGAATCGCACCAACAGCAAGCAGCATTGGAATCGGCACCTTGTTTTCATCGGTTCCACGATCGCTGAGAATGATCACAGTGCAACCTTGATCAACAGCTTCCGAGGCTTTCTGACAAACACCTTTCAGGCTGGAAAGCAACGCATCCCCGTCCCCTCCCGCAGGAAAATGGCATGGAAAGGTCTGTGCGTTGACATGCGGATGATCCATGTTCGCCAAAGCTGCCAGCTCATATTCCAGCAGGAAAGGCGTATCCAGACGGACAAGGCTTGCATGTTGAGGTGATTCCTCAAGCCAGGATCGGCGGTGTCCCATGCAAGTGGAGAGGGACATGACAATTTTCTCACGGATACTGTCAATAGCCGGGTTGGTGACCTGTGCAAACAATTGTTTGAAGTAGGAATAGAGCAAGCGGGGCTTTTTGCTCAACACTGACAGAGGGGTATCATCCCCCATGGACCCGACCGCTTCAGCACCGCTGGTAAGCATCGGACGGAAAATCACATCCAACTCTTCGGCGTCCCAACCAAAGGCAATTTTCTGGAGCCTCAGGTCGAGTATGTTAATCGGTTTTTCGGATGATTGGATGGGTTGAGCGTGATCCCGAAGGTTCACCATGTTTTCTTCACACCAGGAACCGTAGGGCTGTTGACCCGCTACGGTCTTCTTGACTTCGTCATTGTCCATCAGACGACCTTCAACGGTGTCGATAGCCATGATCTTGCCAGGCCCCAAGCGGCCTTTACTTTGGATATCCTTTTCATCCAGTTCCACCATCCCGGCTTCACTGCCAAACACGATCAACCCATCTTTATAAAGTTTGTAACGAGCCGGACGCAGCCCGTTACGGTCCAGGGTGGCTCCGACATAACGACCGTCTGTGAAAACCACCGCAGCAGGTCCGTCCCACGGTTCGTTGAGGCAGGCGTGGTAACGGTAAAAATCGCGGACATCCTGGTCCATGTCGTCCATCTTTTCCCAGGCTTCAGGGGCCAGCATCAGCACGCTGTGGAGGATGTTCCGACCACTGAGCCGCAATATTTCCAGGGCATTGTCCAGGGCGGCTGAATCCGAACTTTCCGGCTGAATCATCTGGCGCAAGTGCTTGATGTTCTCGCCCCAAATCGGAGAAGTGATTTCCTGTTCACGCGCCCGGGTCCAGTTTCTGTTACCCAGGAACGTGTTGATTTCGCCATTATGAGCCATGGTCCGGTAAGGATGTGCCAGACGCCAGGTTGGAAAGGTATTCGTGCTGTAACGTTGATGGAACACTGCAAGGGATGTTTCGAACAAGGGGCTTTGCAGGTCTGGGAAGAACTGAGCCAACTGAGGAGCGTTGAAGAGCCCCTTGTAAACAATGGTTTGCGAGGAAAAAGAGACGACATAGAAATCCTCGATCCCCTCATCCAGTGCGCGCTGCCCCGCCACTTTACGGGCAAGAAATAAATGGCGTTCGAAGGTATCATTATCCCAACCATCCGCTCGCGCCACCAAAATTTGTTTCATGGAAGGCAGTGTTGTGATCGCTTTGTCCCCAAGGCACTTCGAATTTGTGGGCACATCACGCCAGCCGAGGACTTTCATCCCGAATTCCTCGGTCGCTTTTTCCAGTAATTCAAGACAATGGAGAGCCTGCTTCTTGCGTTTGGCTGGAAGAAATACAAATCCAACCGCTATTTCATCTTCGAGGGCATCCTGATTACTGATGCGAGCAGCCTCTGCTTGAAAAAAGGGTTGTGGCAGTTGAATCAATACACCGGCACCATCACCGGTCTTGGCATCAGCATCCAGAGCGCCCCGATGAGCCAAATTACAAAGAGCCTCCAAGGCATGATCCAGAATGCGACGCTCTTTCTTACCGTTCGTGTTGGCAACAAATCCAACCCCGCAGGCATCGTGTTCAAATTTTGAGTTATAGAGAGAATTCTTTACTTTCGGAAACATAGGCAAACATCAATCAATTCACAAAAGACCTTGGCCATTTGCTTGTTACCAGAATGGGAGCAATGTTTTTTTTTGCTTCCCGGAATGGCGATCGCCAAATGGCCGGCCAGAAAACCAGACAAAATTCACCAAGTCAAGACCTGCTGACGCACCTCCAGAGTGTGGGGATGACTTTGGGAATACCTCCGGATTCGGTACACGTCTATAGTTACTACGAATGGAATCGTTTTCAAAGACATCTTTTTCCGTTGCCACCCAAAAGGGCAACTTTCAAGAGGCGACCACCCGGTTGGAAGGAGGTAATCGATCCAATCGTGCTTGTATTTTGCTCAAGCCCCACGAAGAAACGACAACACCTGCCACGGTGAATATTAGAATGGACCATCCAGCCGCATCATGGCTGGCTTCGATGGCTTCGACACCATGTGCATGCGCTTGATAACTGAGAAAGAAAACGCGCACCAAATTACCAAAAAGCGCCAGCATGATTCCGGCGATAAGAAGCAAACATCTCAGTGAAAAATGCCGGAGACTGATGAAACCAATAAACAGAGTGGCCATGACCGAACTCTGTAAACTCCGAATTCCACTGCACGCATCATCCACGCCCACAGGCCCTGTTGAAAGATGGATAATGCTTCCCGCCAAATTGGCCGGAATCCCAAACAACGTTAGCAGCTCGACAGTGACTGAAGCCACCTGATGCTGGAGCCCATTGACCAAAATGCCCTGTACTATGGACGGCATCGGGAGAGCAATCAGGATAAAAGCATAGGCAAACGAGAATCGTGAAAGACCCTTCCAGCCAAAAACAAAATGTAAATTGGCAACCACCATCAACATGGCGGCAAGGGCCAGCCCCAACATGGACGCCGGTTTAAGGCCAAATGCAGCCTGATAGATCTGGAACACGAAAAAGAATCCGAAACCAGCCAATCCAGTCATCCCGGAAAACCATGAATGCTTGAACTGAATTTCAGGTTTTTGTTGCCAGGATTCCCAAAAGATAAAACCGCACAACAAGGCCACCACCCACCCGAATTGGAGATCCTGTTGATGATTCCAAAACCAGGATGCCTTGCTCCCCAGCCATGCCATGGCGACAAAGCTGGGTAACAAATGCAGGAGAAGGGTTCGGTTTGATAATGAAGGTTTACGTTGCATAATGTAGTCACCCGGAATTACTCATGGCTGATTTCGTCCGGCGTCCCAGTTAGGCTTTGGCGTTCATGCCAGGCATTGAGATCGGCCTGATAATCCACACGTGACAACCATCGTTTAAGAAACTGTTGAAGCCGTTGATCCCCTTCTTCCGGATCATTGGGTTCCACCTGAGTTGAAACACGCACAAATTGCTTGGGGCCAAGTAACGGACTTCGGCTCATGAAGGCATCGAACACACGTCCCCAGAGCTTTTGATCGACCAATCGCTGCGAGGTCCCCGTTGAGGCATCGGCTCGTAATTGGTATTTCATGGCTACCGATAAATTGTGATCCAATCGGTAGGGTAAGGTCTGTCCGCCAACCAAGCCCAGGAAGTATACCAATTCATAGTGGTTTCCGTTGACAAACAAACGGCGTTCGAACCCCAGCGTCTGCCCATGAAATTCCATTTCAATGTAATCAGGCTGAATGGGCTGTATCTTCCAACCGCCCTCGGTCCAGCAGCGGTCGGGCGTGTGGACAAACAAACCAATCTCATTCATCGATTCGCTATACCGTTTAGCCATGAACGCCAACACCGTTTGCTGGTTCACGTCTGAGAACACTCCATTGAACGTCTCATCCGCCACCAACTGACGTTCCAGCGCCTCACCGATTGGTTGGTCTACATAGTGGTAACCTTCCACATCCTGACGTGGGGAAAACCAGAACTGCTCCCCCGACGCGACTGACTGGGTGTACCACAGAGCAGGAAAGCCCCATAACCCAATCAGGACGAGAGAAACAGATATCACCCAAATCCATTTGGGTCTTGGACTGGCTTCTGAGCTATTTTTATTCCTTGAATCATGTTGCTCAACCATTTCTAGGCGCCATTCATAAGCAACCCAAAAAATCTTGCAAGCACTAAAACGAATACACTCTTCAGGTTAGTTAGTTATCAACTCCACTAATATTATAATTTGTCAAAAACATCGATTCAGGTCCTTTTCATTGGTTGTCTGATGGTTTCAGAATAATTATATGACTCAGAAAATGCTAAAAGTCGCCGCCAGTGCAGCCATCACAATAGCCACCATACTCATCAACTTAATTAAAATATTTAGACTTGGACCGGAGGTATCCTTGAAAGGATCCCCTACTGTATCCCCAATCACAGTGGCTTTGTGTGCGTCACTGCCTTTTCCTCCCTGATGACCTTCTTCAATATATTTCTTGGCATTATCCCAGGCGCCACCGGAGTTTGCCATGAAGATAGCGAGCACAAAGCCGGTGGACACACCCCCGACAAGCAATCCCATCACACCCGGCACGCCCATAGCTATCCCCACCAAAACGGGAGCAAGAATCGCGATAAAGGATGGTATCACCATCTCCAACTGCGCGGCACGGGTCGAGATCTCCACGCATCGCTCGTAATCGGGTTCGGCCTTACCTTCCAGGATTCCCTTGATTTCTTTGAACTGACGCCGCACTTCAGCCACCATTTTATAAGCGGCGCGCCCCACGGCGTTCATCGTTAACCCGCAGAAAAGAAACGAAATGACCGCTCCCAGAAAAATACCCACCAGCAATCGGGGATTCATAATGGTCAGCTCGAAATGGTCGATCAGCGTGGCCAAATCCAGATCTTTAACCTGCACGGTGGTTCCCGATGCCAATTCCAATGTATCGCGTCCGGTGCGAATCAACCCCACTTTGACTTGCTCGAGATAGGACGCCAGAAGGGCCAAAGCAGTCAAAGCGGCCGATCCTATGGCGTACCCTTTCCCTGTGGCGGCTGTGGTATTGCCCAGCGAATCCAGCGCATCAGTCCGATCCCGAACAGATTCCCCGAGCTGGCACATTTCGGCATTCCCACCCGCATTGTCGGCAATCGGACCATAGGCATCTGTTGACAGGGTGATCCCAAGAGTGGAAAGCATCCCGACGGCTGCGATACCAATCCCGTATAAACCCAAATTCAAGGCATCAAAATTCCATCCGGACGCAAACAAGAAAGCCAGCAGAATCGCAACGGCAATGGAAAGCACCGGAATCACGGTTGAAATCATCCCGGTCCCCAATCCGGAAATAATCACGGTAGCGGGACCGGTTTCTCCATTGGCAGCAATACGCTGTGTTGGCGCGTAGGAGGATGATGTAAAATATTCAATGGATTTACCGATCACGGTCCCGGTTAGGATACCCGTGGCAATCGCGCCCCAAATGCCCCACATGGAAGGAAAATCCAGGATTTTTAGAACGATCCATGCTCCCAATAAATTCAGAAAAGTGGTGGTGAGAATGGCGCGATCCAGAGATTTAAGCAAATCACGTTGTGTCGCCTTTTCCCGAGTCTTGACCAACTGCACACCGATCACGGATGCCACAATCCCCAAAGCAGCCAGCAGCAACGGAGCAAGCACCGCCTTGGTTTGAACCGCCGGATTGGACAAAAATGCAGCCGCGCCCAATGCTGCAGTGGCGAGGATGGATCCATAATAAGATTCGTAAAGGTCCGCGCCCATGCCGGCGATGTCCCCCACGTTGTCACCGACATTATCGGCGATGGTGGCTGGATTCCGCGGATCATCTTCGGGAATACCTGCTTCTACTTTGCCAACCAAATCAGCGCCGACATCGGCTGCCTTGGTGAAGATGCCCCCCCCCAGGCGGGCAAACAGGGCCTGCGCCGAGGCCCCCATCACGAAGGTCAACATGGTGGTGGTGATGAGCACCATGGCCTGGCCGTCACCTGTGCGGTCCGGATACACCAGATTGAGCACAATCATCCAGAAACTGATATCGAGCAACGCCAACCCAACGACCACCAATCCCATCACGGCACCACTCCGGAAAGCAATGCGCAGTCCGCCATTGAGCGATTCCCGGCAAGCCTGCGCGGTGCGTGCCGCGGCCTGAGTGGCGGTTTTCATACCAAAAAATCCGGCCAAAGCGGACAGAAAGCCACCGGTCAAAAAGGAAAATGGCACCCAGGGATTCAACAATCCCACTCCGTAAGCCAAAATGGCAAAGACCAACGCCAAAGCAATAAATATGATCCCAACCACCTTGTACTGTTGTTTGAGGTATGCCATAGCCCCTTTGCGAACATGCAACGCGATGGCTTTCATCTTATCCGTCCCTTCGTCGTAAGTCATGATTTGCCGGTAATAATACCAAGCGGATCCTAAAGCCAACAGGGCGGCACACGGAGTTAACCAAAAAACAGGGTTTTGAATCATATGATTATCTTTGGGTTGTTAAGTAGGGTTAAATGGATCGGAAAAAGGTTTGGAAGAGGACTGTGTCAGTCGTGAAAGTGAGTGCTTGATGGATGGCACACTACTGGGCTGTGCGTCCATCCCCCGGACATGCGCCATGATTTGCCCCGCAGCCAGCCCTCCATCGTGTAACGGCAAGTCCCCCGGCAGCAGGACCTGGAAGCCATGCGACTGCAACTGGTGAGCTATCCAATCAGTGAACATGCCATTTTCAAATGCAACACCACACAACACAATCAAACGCGGGTGCATGGCGGTGGCAAGATTCAGCATCCAACGGCCAAATGTATCACACACCTTGCAAAGAATCGTTTCGGGACGAATACCCTGATCCAAATCGTGAATCATCCCGCGAAGCATGGGTTTCCACTCAAGGGTCAAGGAGTTGAGATTCTGATCGGATTCCAACATCGGACGGTCATATGGGTTGACGGACATGGAATGAAACGAATCACGATCGATCATCTGATTGAGCACAGCCCATGAATCTCCATGAAACCGATTGCGAACGGAATGACTCAACAACGCAGACACGCCCTGCCACCAACGCCCCACACTGCGTGCCCTGCGACATTGCAATTTGAGATCAAACACACGGTTCCAATGCTCCAGATCCTGAAGATTCAACTGGGCACGCAACCGCAAAGGCAAGGTATCCCACATATCCTTGCCGAACACTTCATACAGCATACCGTAAAGGCAACCCCGGTTATCACCCGTTGCGTAATCACCACCCGGCATCCAGAACGGCGAAAAAGTCGCCACTCGTTGCCAGGATTTCTTTTCAATCCAAAGCACATCCCCTCCCCCAATGGCATCCGACTGACCACCGCGCCCTTCGTCAAAGCACACCCCCATCACGTTCGCATCCGTATCGGCACCATGAAGCGCTGTCATCACATGCGCCAGCTCATGATCAATCTGTTCCTGGGGCAATCCTGTTGAAAGGGCATATTGGGTGGTCAATCCCTGTGGATCCCCATCCGTCAGAAACTTGGTCTGCTGAATATCAAAAAGTCGTTTTCCATCCTGAATGGCGTCAAAGAAGTGATCAAGATTTCCATTCTCTTTCAACGCTCCAAAGGAAGGATTCAAATAGAAACGATCATCCACCCCGAACCCGATGGCCGTATCATTACGCCCCCCAAGAGCCATGAGATGATGAGCATCGCATCCCAGTGGAATTTCAAACGGAGCCGTTCCAAATCCCAGTTGGAGTGCCTGTTTGACACCTCCCAACCGTTGAACCACTGTTCTTGCAGAGGGGCGGAGTACAGGCATGTCGGTCACCAGAATGCAATCAACCATCCCCTCAAACGCCTGAACCGCTTCGTTTACCCGGCAGGCATAGGGCAACTTGTGCTGCAATTCGTATGCTACTGCCAATGGCATGTTCAGCAAGTTGAGCAGCAGTTGAAAAATACCGGACTCGGGAAGGCAAACATCCAACACCGAACTGTCAGGCGACAGCAGCTCAGACAAACTCCGCACGCCAGGGCGTCTGGGCAATCGGACACAAGGAGCAGCGGGGGACAAAACCCAATTCCGTTCTTCCGACTCCATCAGGGCAAAAGCATCCGCGGCATCGGGTGTTGACAACATCAGGGCCAATGGAACGTGAGGTTGCCCCAGCAAGGCACGCATGCGGCGAATGGCTTCATCGGAAGTCCCCGCGCAGACAAGCCTGAATCCCGAGACATCCTTGACAGCCAGAAGACGCCCCTGATCCAAAGCCGCAGCCGCCTGGATCAAAGCTTCCCGATGCTGACTGAGTTTCCCCCCCTGGTGATTCAACAATTCCACGTGGGGACCACAAATCGGGCAAGTATTCAAATGATGCAGGAACCGCCGGTCACGAGAATTGTCCACTTCGGCCTGACACTGCTCGCACATTCCATACTCCGCAAAAGCCGAATCCTCCCGACTCAACAAGCCCTTATGCCCAACAGAGTACCTCGGACCACATTCAGTGCAGAAGGTGAACGGAAAGAAAAAACGTCGATTGGCGGGATTCAGCATATCGGCAATGCATTCCGGGCACTGAGCCCGGTCAGGCTGCACCCAACGCCCCTTCTCCTGGTCCTGTTGAGGAGGAAGCATCTTAAACGAAGAATCACCCACCGTTGCGACCGAACTGACCGCCAGGTCGAATCCCGGGCTGGCTTTTCGAATGCGATCGGAAAGCTGACGCTCAAAGGCCCTCAAAGTTCCACGATCCCCCTCCAATTGCACCTCAAACCCTCTTGCATCGGGCTGCATCCACCCCCTCAAATTCAATGACCGCACAATGCGGTAGGTGGCAGGCTGCACTGCCGTTCCGTGGAGATTTCCACGGATTAAAAACCGTTTCCTGATAAATCCTGCCGAAGTGCTTCCCATAGGGTTATCCATTCTTTGTTGTCAACACATTCATCATGCAGGAAATGCTCTTTTGGTTGTGATGAGCATGACACGTCCATTCCTACCGTAGAACATCCTGCTTGATCCCCCCCATCTTGCCCACTCATCAATTGCCATTGAAAGTGCAAAATTTGCTGCCACATCAGATATAAAAGACCTGGAACCGTCATTATTTGCTTTCATTTGCAAAATCTTTGTGAAAGGAGTAATCGATCGGTAACAAACCTGCTCCTTTATGGAAGATGACTCCTTTCGTATTGATCTGACCGACATCGACCGGTTGGATCCTAAAAATGATCGAAATTTTCTTAACGACATCGGCAAACGATTCAGAAAATCGGGTGCCCTGTGGTTGCAAGGCGTATTTAATCCTGAACTCATGCAATCACTGACCAGGGCTTTCCTGGAAAAGTATGCTTCGCTCAGTGAGAAGGAACATCCGGAGCTATGCCAGGATGTGGGGCAGGGAGATCGGAATCTTTACACTGTGGTTCTGGAACCTCCCTTCGATCACCCAGACCTGTATGGATCCTCAAAACTTTTACCCATCCTAAAAACCCTGCTGCACGAACAACTTTTGATTCAAAGCTTCGGCATCGTCTCCGCAAGACCCGGAAGTAAACGACAACCATTGCATGTTGACCACATAGAGTTGTTTGAAGAAATGCCCGGCCTGGGACGCATGCTGCCAAGCTATGCCATCACCGTTGCCATTCCGCTGATTGATTTCAACAACCAGACAGGAACCACCGCCATCTGGCCAGGGAGCCACATGAACCCGGCAAATGTTCCGGATTCAGATGAGAACTTTACCTTTGAAAACGCCGCCATGCCGTCGCCCTCAGCCGGAGACTGTATGCTTTGGGATTTCAGGACCTGGCACTGCGGAACCTCTAATTTGACTCATACAGAGAGACCACTCATCTATCTTTCGGTGACACGCACATGGTTTGAAGACCGTTGTAACTACAATCCGTCATCCGGCAGATACCCTTTGCTGGTGACTCAACGTTTTCTGGATGACTTGAGTCCCGACCAACTGCCACTGTTTGCGGGAGCCAAAGTCAGTGATTCCATTGAAAAGATACGTGAACAGAAAA
>CAYPZD010000037.1:18978-30091 GCA_964415055.1 uncultured Verrucomicrobiota bacterium
CTGTTTGCGGGAGCCAAAGTCAGTGATTCCATTGAAAAGATACGTGAACAGAAAAAGCAGACTGATTCATCAGTCATGTGTAATCCCCAATGAATCCTCTGAGCACGACCGCTCAGGCGTTATTCCAATCGTTGTTGCCAGGACTCGATATTGGTCTCCATGACCGAAAGGAAATCGCCTTGGGAAACCTTACCGCCCTGAGGCCGGAAAACGGTCCACTTGATTTGGCGATCGTCCAGTGCTTTCTGGATATCGGTATTGGGAGTCCCCTCCCACAACATCCATTGAGTCGGCGTCTCCCTGAGGTAATTGTCCAAAGCCTGCCAGGAAGCCTCATCAGGCATGTCATCCGGTTCCCAATGGAGGAAATGCAACTGTAGGTCATACGCGCGTGCCAGGTATTGATAGACGGGATGGGACCCCAACACCGGTGTATCCCCGAATTGCTGCCCCAGCTTTTTCATCGCGGCATTCAGTGACTGAAGGTCGGCCGCGAGCAAACTCAAATTTCGGGCCAAATCTTCCTTATGTTCCGGCCAACGTTTTTGCAGGGCTTCAAAAATGGCTTTTGCCTGCTGCTGAGCCAATCCAAAGTCCAACCACGTCGTAAAAGCCACCCCCGCATGGGAATGCTCCCCTTCCGGTCCGTGCTGATGCGTGGGGCCGTCCTCCTCCATGATCAATCGGTCTTGGTAATTTTGCGAAGTGTCCACCATTCGCGAAGCAGGCAAACTGACTGTCTGGATCCACCCGGCATAATCAGCTCCGTTCAGCAGAATGAGATCAGCCTGTTGATAAGCGGTGATCAGGTCCGCGTCCGGTTCCCAATAAGCGGGATCCGACACATCGTCAGGCGCTGGAAAGACAACTTTTGCCCAGGAAGAATCAACCAGTCTTTCAGCCATATACCTCAATGGCTCGTTGACTGTATAAATCGTGATTGTCCCACTATCGGTAGCGGCAGCGTCCTGAGTGCCGGTTTCACCCGCTGGTTTGCACCCCGGAAGGATCAACAACAAAGAACACAAGCAGGACAACCCTGTAAAAAGCTGCCTGAAACCAACGGAAACCAAAGGTAATTTCATCAGATCGAATCTTGTCAAAATCAGTTTCATTTCTTATGAACCCTTCTCCGCTGTTCCATCAAGCGGAAAACACACACTTACAAAAGGAACCTGAAACGATCAGCAATACGGACTGCCAACGTGGAGAAGAAAACGAATCCTAAGAACTTCTGTGTCCGAAGCACATACCGGGGTATGAGGGCCGTGTTGCGGGATTGGATTTTCATCATCTCGGCGGCTTCAACGGCCATCTGGGTTGACCAATGGTGGTTCACCTTGCTTTCAATCTGGTTCATAGGCTATATCCAGTTCTGCCTGGGTGAAGCCCTGCTGCATGAAGCATCCCATTACAACCTCTTTGAATCCCGGCGATTACACTACATCCTCCAGCCCTTGTTTGCTTATCCGTTTTTTCAGACATTGAAAGGGTTCCAATCAGAACACCACCTGCATCATGTCGATTTGATGGGTTCCGCGGACGAAACCATGAACGACTACGTCCGCTATGGACTCGCGAAAGAATGCCCCAATGTATTTTTCATCTGGTTCATCAAACCCTTCCTGGGCGGTCCCACTTGGTACTATATAAAGAGTGGCCCGGACTTTGACACCCCTTCCAGCCGATGGCAATTGGCACTTTTCTGGATCCCGGTGATCACCGTTTTCGCATGGCTGGGGGCTTTGCATTTGCTTTTGCTGTATTGGTTCGCGCCGTTGGTGTGGCCCTTCCCAATTTTTCAATACTGGTCCGAAATCGAGGAACATTACAACACCCGCAGCGGCGCCCGGTCCAACGTTTCCTGGTTCGACAACTTTTTCAAACACAACGAGGGTTACCACTGGATCCACCACCGCTATCCGTCCGTCCCCTTCTACAAATTGAAAGAAGCCCATCAAGCCCTGACCCCGGCGGGAACCGACATCAGTCGCGGCTTTCTGGAATCCTTCCGGCAAATGGCCACCCCCCAGGCGCCCGCCTGGCCCGGCCACCCCCGGTTGAAACCCGGACCACTCAAAGAACCTGGGACATAGAACTGCTCGAATTAACTTCCCCAAACGAATGGTCTTCGAACAGGTCTTGGCCAACCTTTGAAAATCACCATTGCTTATGAAGACCACAAGGGTGCGCGCGGGGACGACACGCTCTACCGATCAGCCCTTTCTTGTACCATATCGCACTGGGAGAGAATGAGACTTTCCAAGCAGCTTCATAAGACACATAATCATCGCCAATCCCTAAAACCATGAAACAATTAATCTGCCTGCTCAGCCTTTGGCATGCACTCTGTTGCTTTGCCGACAAACGTCCAAACATTGTCTGGATCATTCCTGACGACATGTCCGCCAACTTTTCATGCTACGGCGAAAAGACCATTGAAACCCCTCACCTTGATCGCCTGGCCGAACAGGGAGTACGTTTCACTCAAGCCCACGTCACTGCTCCAGTCTGTTCCACCTGCCGCTCGGCATTGATCACCGGCATGTACCAGACCAGCATCGGAGCACATCACCACCGAAGTGGTCGCGGCACCAAAAAAATCCATCTGCCATCTCATATCAAACTCGTTCCCCAACTGTTTCAGGAAGCTGGTTACTACACCACCATCAGCGGCTGGCCCATCCGCAAGGGACGCTTCGGAAAAACGGACTATAATTTCGAGTGGGACAAATCGGTTTACAACGGCACCGACTGGGCCGATCGCAAAGAAGGACAACCCTTCTTCGCCCAAATCCACACACCCGGAGGAAAACTCCGTGGCAAAGATGCGTCGGGATGGGAGAAGGTGTCCTCCTCCGCGGAAAAGAAACTCGGATCCCGCACCCCGGTCGACAAGGTCACATTGCCGCCCTACTACCCGAACCACCCGGATATCCTTCGGGACTGGGCGGCTTATCTTGATTCCGTGCGCATGACCGATGTCATGGTCGGGGAAGTGATTGATCGATTGGAAAAAGAAGGCATCAGGGAAAACACCCTGGTCATCTTCATGACCGATCACGGTATCAGCCATGCCAGAGGCAAACAGTTCCTCTATGATGAAGGCACGCATGTTCCCCTGGTGATCAGTGGCCCCGGCATCGAAGCCGGCAGTACCCGAACGGATGTCGTCGAACACATCGATATCTCGGCGATTTCCCTGGCTGCTGCAGGAATCAAGATCCCGGAACACATGCAGGCACGAGATATTTTGGCCGACGACTACTCCCCACGCAAAGCAGTCTTTTCCGCCAGGGATCGATGCGATGAAACAGTGGACCACATCCGATCCGTCCGAACCGAATCCTTCAAATACATCCGCAACTTCCTCCCGGAACGCCCCTACCTGCAACCCTGCCGCTACAAAGATGCCAAAAGCATCCTGATGGCACTGAGAGATTGGAATGTACAAGGCAAATTAAACAACACTCAAGTCCTCCTGTTCCGCGAAACACGTCCAAGCGAAGAACTCTACGACCTGAGCAAAGATCCCCACGAAATCACCAATCTGGCAAGTCATCCCGAATATAAAACCAAGCTGAAGGAAATGCGACGACGCCTCAACCGCTGGATGCGCCGCACGAACGATCAGGGCCGCACCCCGGAAAGCCCCGAGAAGTATGACAGCGACATGGAGGTATATCTTCAGAAAAACAGGCAAAATGCAGATCAAACACAACTGAAAACCCTCGAAAAAAACATCGCACAAATGAAGCAATGGGCATCAGAAGGAAAGTAATTCCACGCCCCGCACCATGAGCGAAGTCACGCTGATTCTGGAAGAAATCGCCGAAGGCAATGCCAAGGCGGCAGAGCGTCTGTTGCCGTTGGTCTATGAAGAGCTGCGCAAACTGGCCTCTTCCCGCATGGCACAAGAACGCCCGGGAAACACCCTTCAACCCACCGCACTCGTGCATGAAGCCTGGTTGCGCCTGGGAGGTGACGATCAACCTGAGTGGAAGAACCGCAGCCATTTCTTTTCCGCCGCCGCCGAAGCCATGCGCCGGATCCTTGTCGAACGAGCCAGGCGTCGCCTCGCTGCAAAACGAGGCGAAGGCCAAATACCAGTCGACCTGCATGAGATTGAAATCCCCATCCCCACACAGGACGACGATGGACTCCTGCGCATCCACGAAGCCCTGGAAAAGTTGTCCCAAGCGGATCCACAAAAGGCAGAATTGGTCAAGCTCCGCTATTTCATGGGAATGAACTACAAAGAAGCCGCCACCGCTCTCGGCATCGCCATCCCCACCGCCAAACAATGGTGGGCCTACGCCCGCGCCTGGCTGTCCGTGGAACTCAACCACCACAGGTAGAACGTGTCGTCTCAAGCTAGTAGCCTCATGACTCCAGACGGTGGATGAATTTGAAAAGTATCATTCAACCAACTCAAGATATTTCACGCCCCCTGAGTCAGCAGGCATCATTTTCTCGATACGTCGATCCAGCGTGGCAAGTTTCCCCCCCCGAATCATAGCCAGGCCCAATAAGTATGCATCGGTGATTTGCTGATGCCCCACCAAACGGACACCCGTGATGGAAACTGCCCCTGACATCGTTTGATCACATTGCCAAAATGAGTGTTCCTTGGTCGAAGTATTCGCCTCCAGCAATTCGACCGCTTCCAATGGGCGCACGGCGTCACGCGAAAAAGCGGGATTGGAAACTATCCGGATAAAACCAGCCTGAGTCAGCGGGCAGGTCGCCCAGCCCTTGCGTCGATTCTGTAGGAACCAATCAACCGCCAGTTGATGATGCGCATGGCTCGGCCACAGCAACGCAATCAACATATTGGTATCCAACAGAAAACCGGTCATAAACCTTCCGATTCAAGACGACGCACATCATCCGTCGTCACGGTTGGAGTGTCATGAGGTAATGCGAACATCAACAATCCATCCTGTTCAGTCTTGGATGCAGGTGCAGCCAATCCTTTACGCAAATAATCAGAAACGGCCCTCCCCAAGGATGTTCCCCGCAATTTTGCCTGCTGGGAGACAATCTCCATCAAATCATCATCAATACTCAAGGTCGTCCTCATATGAAAATGATGCAGTTAACTAAAATTGATGTCAACCGCATAAAAAAGCATCATAAACGATCCAAGTCACATAAAAAAATATCGTTAAGTTCCCCGGATGTCATTGGGAAAAAGACCGGTTAACGGCCCTGTCAGCCAACAAATTTACGTCCATGCGCTTAAATTTCAGGGCACTGGAACCACTGAACACAAACCGATATTTACGCCCGGTCTCGGCTATTAATGCGTGGACTTCATTTAGAAGCATCGGTAGTCGCTGCATTTCAACCACCACAATCCAGTCGTCTTTGGGGTGCACTTCCACATGCTGACGAAACGACTCCGGCTGACGCATTAACTCCAAAAGTGTCTGCATACGTAGCAGATCAAACCACAAAGCCCCTGGCAAAACTTGGCGCAACCAGGTGGATTTCCCCGTACCACGCGGACCGAACAAGAAAGACGAATGATCCGGCACTTTGAACCTACGTGTAAACATTACCAGCATATTGACGGTAAATTTGATCCCAAGCTATGCATTTTTACCAATTAACTGTCAAAGGCTTCATCTTCGAAAATCTCATAGATACCGCCTGTACAGAGATGCAATAAATGAAATCCTGTAAATCCAGTTCATCCTGTCCAAAAAAATTCACTTTCCGATATACTTTTCCCATCCTGATAACGCATTGAAAGTATATGGACCAACAACCATCCACTCCACCGGATCCGATCCAGCGGGAACAAGCCCTGTTCGCCGCTGCGCTGGAACGTGCCTCGGAAGACCGGGCCACTTTCCTGGACGGCGCCTGCCATGACGATCCGGAGCTGCGCCAACGCTTGGAAACTCTCCTGGCTGCCAATGATGATCCTGATTCCCTGCTCCCAGAGGATTTGACAGCAGACGCTACCCACGAAAGCCCCTTCCACGACGAAGCCGTCGGCCAGACATTGGGCAGGTATAAGCTACTAGAACGCGTCGGTGAAGGGGGCTACGGCGTGGTCTACGTCGCCGAACAAACCGAACCCGTCCGCCGCCGTGTCGCGCTCAAGGTCATCAAACTAGGCATGGACACCAAACAGGTCGTCGCCCGATTCGAAGCCGAACGCCAGGCCTTGGCGCTGATGGATCATCCCAACATCGCCAAGGTGCTGGACGCGGGCACTACCGAACAAGGACGCCTCTACTTCGTGATGGAACTGGTGCGAGGAATCAAAATCACGGACTATTGCGACCAGGAAAAGATGCCCACGAAAGAACGCCTCGACCTCTTCATCAAAGTCTGCCATGCGATCCAGCACGCTCACCAAAAGGGCATCATCCACCGCGACATCAAACCTTCCAACATCCTGGTCACGCTCCACGACGGCGTTCCCGTTCCCAAAGTCATCGATTTCGGCATCGCCAAGGCAACCGAAGGTCGTTTAACGGACGCCACCGTTTACACACAACTCCACCAGTTCATCGGCACTCCTCCTATATGAGCCCCGAACAGGCGGAGATGAGCGGACTGGACATCGACACGCGCTCCGATATTTACAGCCTCGGGGTACTACTCTATGAAATGCTCATTGGCAAAACGCCTTTCGACGGCAAGGAGTTAGTGTCCATGGGCATCGATGCCATGCACAAGACCATTCGTGAATCCGAACCGGCCAGACCATCCACACGGCTTGCCACATTGCAGGGAGAAGAGTTGACTTCAACTGCAACGAGTCGAGCATCTGAAATTTCTACCTTGGCGCACTTGCTGAAAGGCGATCTGGACTGGATCGTGATGAAGTGTCTGGAGAAGGATCGGCAGCGTCGGTACGATACGGCCAATGCCCTCGCAGCGGATATCAAACGGCACTTGAGCAATGAACCCATCATCGCACGTCCCCCTTCAGGTATTTACCGTTTTCAGAAAGCCTGGAAACGCAACAATGTGATCTACTCGGCGACCGCCCTCGTTATCCTGTCGGTCATTGGAGGTCTATCCCTGGCAACGCTTGGATTCTGGAGGGAAAACCAGACAAAGAGTTTATTACTCAATAAATCCCTACAAGCCAGTCAAGTCGCTAAACTGCTGGAGGCGTTGGTTACCAAAACCATTCCGGACATGCATCTCAGGGGAAACACTCAGGGAGCCATTGCACTGATCGACCGAGCAGATGGACTAATTTCCTCCGCTCTCACTCATTCCCCGAGCACGGAATTAATGCTCCGCATCCCACTCATGAATGCCCAAGCAGAACGGTTGAGAAATTTCAAAGGAGCGGCTCATCAGGGCGCACATATCAAGGCTCTCCTGGATCAAGTCTCAGATGAGGAAATCCCCATCCCACACTGGTGGGGTGATTCGCGTGCTTTACCACCTCGACCATGGTGGCGTATCGTCGTGGCATACAATCAGGCAAACAGCCAAACAGCCACCGACCCAAACACTCCACCCGACCTCAAGCCTCTGATTGATTTAGAGCAGGAATTCACCAACAGTAAACCACCTGCCCCCCTGCTAGCTGCTGTTGCAAAAGTTTTTCGAGGATGGACACTCCTGCTATCCGGAAGCCAAAAGTCCGAGGAAATCGAGCAAATCATAAAAGAAGCATACGATCAAATTCCTGAACCTTTGAAAAGAGAATGGTTCGCGCTAGCAGCAATGACCTTGCGCTGCGAAGCGCTGCTGGATCAACAGAAATATAGCGAAATGGAATCTTTGATAACAGAGGAGCTGAAGCATTCATTTTCGAAGCGATCCAATGCCGGAGAACGGGACTCGCACATGAAGTTGGCAGGCCTCCTTATCATGGCTCTCTGTCCTCAGGAAAAATTTGGTGAAGCATTCCAAATATTACAGATGCAGATCGCCGCCGTAAAGGGCAGCTCCATCGATCAGGAAGAAAAAGACCAACGCTTGATCAGGCTACAGCATTTGGAAGGCGAGGTGTATGCACGCTCTGGACAAAGTGACCGAGCGCTGGAAATATTGGAAGATGTCGCGGAAAACCAAGATTCTCACCCCGCCTATTGGCTTCGAGCGGCCTTGGTGGCGGCGGGCATCGGAGACCACGAAGCCCACGATCGTTTAAGCAGCTTGGCAATAATTCGCTTCGCTTCTTCAACCGATGGCAGAGGGAGCCTTTGGATTGCGAAGGGACTCCTACAACTATCTCCGGATCGGTTGAAACTGGCCATAGCCAAAAAACTTGTTGATCAGGCAGGTGGCAGTTTGGATTGGGTGAGCAGAATGACATTCCATTTTGTCAAAGCAGAACTCGAACTGCGCTTGGGAAATTACCCGGAAGCAGCAAAGGAAGCCACGCGCTATCTCGAAGAATCCTCAACCGGATATGGTTCCCGTTATGCTTCTTCGGAAGCATTCTCTGCCAGCGCCAACTTCATCCGAGCCATCGCAGAAGCACATCAAGACCATCATCGGCAAGCATTGGAGGATTTCAACAAAGCCCACACCCATTTGAATGCCACTTTAGGGCCTGACCGAGGTTATCATTGGTATGAATCCTACCACGCCCAGGCACTACTGCGGGAAGCAACCGAGCTATTCGAGGAAAAAGGTATGAAACCCGTGATAATATCCCCCTGAACTAAACGAAACAGCTGAATCCCTTCGTGGCTTCGTGGCTTCGTGACTTTGTGTGAGAACAAAAAAACACCCATCATCAAATGAAAGTTTCACCTGATGATGGGTTTAAATTCCAACCGAATGAACTACTCGCTCTTCTGCTCTTTTTGAGGGGCTCGGAGCTGGATGTGCAGATCCCTCAGTTGCCGGTTTTCGGCGGTCCCAGGTGAATCGGTCATCAAGCAGGTACCTTTGGCCGTCTTTGGAAACGCGATGACGTCACGGATACTGTGGGTGCCGCAAAGAATGGCGATCAGGCGATCAAAGCCAAGGGCAATCCCGCCGTGCGGGGGACACCCGAAACGGAATGCCTCCAGCATATATCCAAAACGTGCCTTGATCAGGTCTTCCGGCAACTGCAGCACTTTTTCAAAGATGGTGCGCTGGACCTCTGGTTGATGAATACGAATCGATCCCCCACCCAACTCCACGCCGTTGACCACCAGGTCATAGTGTTGACCGCGCACTTTCTTCGGATCGGATTCCAGGAACGGAATATCTTCCTCAACAGGCGCGGTGAAAGGATGGTGGCTGGAATACCAGCGGTTCATTTCCTTGTCGAAACTCAACAACGGGAACTCAATCACCCACAGAAAATCAAAACGGTTGGGATCAATAGTCAACTTGCCTTTCTGCTGTAGCAAATCCGCACATTGCAGGCGAATGCGACCCAATACTTCACAGGCAGCCAACCATTCGTCAGCGGCAAAAAGAATCAAATCACCATCCTCAATTTTCAGGGTTTCCTGAAGAGCCGCTTTTTCTTGGTCGCTGAAGAATTTGACAATCGGTGACTTCCATTCTCCATTTTCGACCTTGATGTAAGCAAGCCCCTTGGCGCCATGACTGATCGCCAACTGGGTCAGCCCTTCCATCTGGCCCTGAGTCACATCGGCGAGTCCCTTGGCGTTCATGGCCTTGATCACGCCACCGCGCTCGATGGTGCCGCTGAACACTTTGAAAGAACTCGTTTTGAACGTTTCGGAAAAATCATGCATCTCCAAACCGAAACGGGTGTCGGGCTTGTCGATACCGTAGGTGTTCATCGCCTCTTCAAACGTGATGCGTTTGAAAGAAGTTGGGATATCCATGTTCAAAGCGCTTTTCCAGATGCGCCCCATCAAGCCTTCGATCAGGCTGTAGATATCCTCTCGATCAATAAAGGACATTTCAATGTCGACCTGGGTGAACTCAGGCTGGCGATCGGCGCGCAAATCCTCGTCACGATAGCAGCGGGCCAATTGGAAATATTTCTCCACACCGGACACCATCAGAATCTGTTTGAATTGCTGAGGGGATTGCGGCAGCGCGTAAAAATGGGAGGGGTGCAGGCGGCTCGGCACCAGAAATTCGCGGGCGCCTTCGGGGGTGGACTTGAACAAGGTGGGCGTTTCCACTTCCAGAAAGCCTTCTTCATCCAAAAACACACGGGAAGCGGTAGCGACTTTACTGCGTAAACGCAGATTGTGGATCATCTCCGGGCGGCGCAGATCCAGGTAGCGGTATTTCAATCGCAGCTCTTCGTTGACCTTGGAAGCCGTTTCCGGATCGTCCACGGGAAAAGGCAGAACATCGGCGGCATTGAGCACTTCCATGGATTCCACCATGACTTCGACTTCGCCGGTGGGGATTTTGGAATTATCAGTGCCCTCCGGACGTTTCCGGACTTTACCGGTGACGGAGATGACACTTTCACTGTGCAGAGACGCGGCGGCGTCGAACAGATCAGCGGGAAGATCCGATGGATCAAAAACAGTCTGAGTACGACCTTCACGGTCGCGAATGTCGATAAACAACACACCCCCCAGATCACGTCGTGAGTGCACCCAGCCATTAAGGGTGACGATCTGATCAATGTGTTGCGTTCTGATTTCGTTGCAATGAATCGTGCGTTTCTTCATGGAACCTAAACCGATGGGCCATTCAACAGGACACCCAATCGAGCGGACTGTTTTACCGCATTTCGGGATAAATCAAAGCAAAAACCATAGAATCTTGAGTATTGAAAGTCCGGAACCATCGGAACGATTGCTTTTGAATACAGCATTGTCCAAACTCTCAGCCAAATGAAAGAAACCAGGTATCGTATGGTATGGGTGACCGCTCCCGATCTGGAGACCGCGCGTCATTTGGTGAAAGGTGCGGTGGAACGCCGACTGGCGGCCTGCGGAAAGGTGCTCTCGCAAGTCGAATCCCACTACTGGTGGGACGGCAACTTGGAATGCGGTCAGGAATACCAGTTGGTGTTTAAAACAGCCCAAAACCGCTTGCAGCAGTTGACGGATTGGGTGGTTGAGCAGCACCCGTATGAAGTTCCCGAGTGCGTGGCGGTTCCGATTGTGGAGGGGCATCCGCCCTACCTGAACTGGCTTCGGTCTGAGACCGAAGCTGTTTGATCAGACCGATCTGTCTGATCGGTCGGATC
>CAYPZD010000037.1:30191-47820 GCA_964415055.1 uncultured Verrucomicrobiota bacterium
GATCAGACCGATCTGTCTGATCGGTCGGATCGGACCGATCACCCTGTCGGCTAATCGCCGACGAAGGCCTGGTGGGCTGCTTGCAGGGCTTGTTCCGCTTTTTCGCTGCCGATTACCACGGAGATTTTGATCTCGCTGGTCGAGATCATCAGGATGTTCACTCCTGCCTCGGAAAGCACTTCGAAAAGTTTGGCTGCCACACCTGAGTGACTGCGCATGCCAACCCCTACGACCGATAGTTTGCAAATGTTTTCGTCATCGCGGAGGTTTTCAAAACCGATCTTTTCTTTAAGGTCCGACAAGACCCGGCGCGCCTTGCTTAAATCGGTTTTCTCGACGGTGAAGGAAAGGTCCGTCGCACGTTTGCCGCTTTCGTGACTGACGTTCTGCACGATGACATCCACATTCACGGCGGCCTCGCTGAGGGGTTTGAAGATGGAGGCGGCCACGCCCGGGTGATCGGGAACAGTTTCCAGTGTTACCTTGGCCTGATTCTTGTCGAGCGACACGCCGCGCACGACCACATTTTCCATGTCGGGAGTGGATTCTTTCACAATGGTTCCTGGATTATCGTTCAAACTCGATCTCACTTCAAAAACGACTCCAAATTTCTTGGCAAACTCAACGGATCTGGACTGCATCACCTTGGCTCCGGAACTGGCAAGTTCGAGCATTTCATCGTAGGAGATGAGGTTCATTTTTTTGGCATCCTTTACGATGCGGGGATCGGCGGAGTAAACGCCGTCCACATCGGTATAAATCTGGCAAAGGTCGGCTTTCAAAGCGGCTGCCATCGCTATGGCCGTCAGATCCGATCCCCCACGACCCAATGTCGTGATCTGGCCTTCTGTCGTGCGGCCCTGAAAGCCCGCCACGATGACCACATTCCCCAGGTCCAACAGTTTGTGTACCTGTTCAGGAGTGATGTTTTTGATTTTTGCCTTGGAGTGGATGCCGTCTGTGGTGATGCCTGCCTGGGCTCCGGTGAGGGATGCGGCCGGGATGTCCAACGCATGCAGCGCCATCGCCATCAGCGCAATGGTCGTCTGCTCGCCGGTCGCCAGCAACATGTCCATTTCGCGCTCGGCAGGAGTGTCTGTCATCTCCCTGGCCAGTCCAATCAGTTTATCGGTCACACCGCTCATCGCGGAAACGACCACGACGACCTGATCTCCTTTGCGTCGGTATGAGGCCACCCGTTCGGCGACCGCTTTGATCCGTTCCGGGTTGGCGACCGAGGTGCCACCATATTTCTGGACAATCAATGCCATGCTCAGTCTTCTTCTCTATAATCCGATCAACTTGGTAACGGCCTGCAAATTCGCTTCGCAAACATCCGGTTGCCTGGCCGAACACTTGATGGCCCGGTCGGGATCTTTCAGCCCGTGTCCGGTCATGGTTGCGGTAATGACACTGCCTTCGGGGATTTTGTTCGCCTTGACGCACTTGATCAATCCGGCCAAAGGAGCGGCGCTGGCCGGTTCCACAAAAACACCCTCGGTGCGGGCAACCATTTGATACGCCTCTACAATTTCTTCATCCGTCACCTTATCGATCCAGCCCTCGGAATCCTTGATCGCGGCATTGGCGGCTTCCCAGCTGGCGGGGTTTCCGATGCGAATGGCCGTGGCCAGGGTTTCGGGGTTGTCGTAGGGGTGGCCGTCCACGATGGGTGCAGCGCCTGCGGCCTGATAACCACACATCTTCGGTGTTTTCGAAACGATACCCGCTTCATGAAATTCCCTGTATCCCCTCCAGTAAGCGGTGATGTTCCCGGCGTTGCCAACAGGTAGAAAGTGAAAATCCGGTGCGCGGTCCAATTGATCGCAGATTTCGAAAGAGGCCGTTTTCTGTCCTTCGATACGGACGGGATTGATGCTGTTGACCACCTCCACCTTGCCCGTTTCGCCCAATTCGCGAACGATGCGGAGGGCGTCGTCGAAGTTGCCATTGATCGCGATGGTTTGAGCCCCATACATCAGGGCCTGGGCCAGTTTGCCCATGGCGATGTTGCCATCCGGCAGCAGCACCACGCATTTGAGGTTGGCTCTTGCGGCATACGCGGCTGCGGAAGCGGAGGTGTTGCCCGTGCTGGCGCAAATCACGACTTCGGCCCCTTTTTCCTTGGCCTTGCTGATGGCCATGGTCATGCCTCGATCCTTGAAGGAAGATGTCGGATTCAATCCTTCATATTTCAGGTAGAGATCAAACTCACCTCCGATGGCGCGCACGAAGTTGTCGACTTTGATCAACGGCGTGTTGCCTTCGTTCAAGGAAATCACCGGAGTGGATTCACTGACCGGCAGATGAGTTGCGTATTGCCGGATGAGTCCTTGCCAATAGGGTATGGATGGGTGTGCGGATGGCGTTTGCATGCAATTATTCTTCAAAATTCTCGACCCGGATGACCTTGGGCTGACCCCGCACAACTTTGAGTTTCCGGATTTGCTTCACGGCAGTCTCCATGGCGCCGACCTTGGCATCATGCACCATCAATATCAGGGGAACCATGTTCCCTTCGTGCCCTTCCGGCTGGATGATGGATGAAATACCGATCTTGGCTTTGGCCAGAATGGCTGTGATCTGAGACATGGTACCAGGACGGTCCACGACATTCAATCGCAGATAAAATGGTGACACAGTATCTTCCCACGGAGAAACACTCCCATCTTCGGCATGTGGGCTGAATGGAGGGATACGATTGTGGGTCTGGTGTTTCAGATCCAGCGCGGCGTCCGCCAAATCACTGACCACAGCGCTGGCTGTGGCGTCCTGCCCTGCCCCGCGTCCATAGTAGAGCGTTTCGCCGACGATATCCCCACCGATGTAGACGGCATTGAACACATCCTGCACGCCCGCCAACACATGTCCGTTGGGCACCAGGGTGGGGCAAACTGAAATCTGAACCGCATTCGCGGACTTTTTACCAGGCGCCGGTTTGATGCTGGCCAGCAACTTGATGTCATAGCCAAGCTGCTTGGCAAATTGGATATCGAGTTGGGAAATGTCCCGAATGCCTTCGACGTGAATCTGCTCCGGCGGGATCCAGAAGCCATGAGCCAGTGATCCCAGAATGCCCGCTTTATGCATCGCATCCAATCCGTCGACATCCAGCGAAGGTTCGGCTTCGGCGTATCCCAGACGTTGGGCGTCTTCCAGCACACTTTCAAAATCACACCCCTCACGCTTCATGCGGGTGAGGATGTAGTTACAAGTGCCATTAAGGATACCGTAGATGTAGGGAAACTGATTTCCTATCAATCCTTCGCGCAGGACTTTAATGATCGGTATGCCGCCCGCCACACTGGCTTCATAATAAAGGTTTGTGCCGTTTTTTGTAGCCAGAGAGAACAATTCCTCCCCGTGCTCCGACAACAGAGCTTTGTTGGCGGTCACCACAGGTTTCCCCTGCGACAAGGCGCGTTTGACAATCTGTCGGGCGATTTTAACCCCACCGACCAGCTCAACGATCAGATCGGTCTTCGGATTGTCCACGACGGGTTTCCATTCGGTGGAGAGGTGTTTCCTGGCGATCTGGACGTTGCGCTTCTTTTTAAGATCACGCACGACCACGTTGCGGATCGACAAGCCGACACCAAGACGTGAAGCGATCAGGCGACCGTTTCGTTTCAACGCCTGGTAAACGCCGCCGCCGACCGTTCCTCCGCCGATGATTGCAACATTGATTTGTCCCATAAAACAAAGGGAATGAAATTGCACGATTCCCAATGCCCCGACAAATGCAAAATGCATAAAAATGGACTTAAAACGGAAAAATCTTTATGAAATCCCGTTTTTCCATAGATTCCATCCCGTCCAATTGAGCGAAATGCACCCGACCACACACATGAACCAATCAAGCACACCCACCGTTCGTCTGGGTAAACTGACGCGGAGAGAGTTCCGAAACCGCATGCAGAATGGAGAACTCAAGGCCTGCATTCTTCCCGTGGCGGCCATTGAACAACACCTGGAACACATGGCCATGGAACATGACTGGCGCAGTGTGAATGTCATGGCGGAACAGACGGCAGCCCGTTTGTCCCCCCATGTTCTGGTTGCCGAAGGCCTGATGGCTGGAATCAGCGAACACCATATGAGGCATCCGGGTACCTTGACCCTCAAACCAGGCGTTTTTTTGTCGGTGGTCTCAGATCTGATCGAAAGCCTGGTCCGGGCCGGCTTTCAAAACATCCTTGTTCTGAACGGGCATGGCGGCAATGTCATCCCCTGCCAACAAACCTGGGACCAGTTTCTGCGCTACTTTCAGGTCAACCTGCATTTCATGTCCTATTGGGACGTATTAACACAGCAGGACGCTGAAGAACTCCTCACATCCGGCCATCGGCTTCCGGAGGATTTGCCCGGTCATGCCCAGGAGTTTGAAACATCGGTGGCGCTGAAATGGTTTCCTGAAAATGTCAGGCAAGACGCTCTGACCGATCAGCAGGATCACACCCCAGCCGAAGCCACAATGGAAAAAGGCGAAGCATTCACCCAAAGGATTGTGGACCGCTTAACGGATTATCTCAATGACATGATCGACGGCAAACGCGTTCAACCCGTCCCCCCGTTTCATCCGTGACGATAAACTACCAGGGTGTTTTGTTGTATTAACTGCGGATGGTGCAGATGAACGCAGATGTGCGGAACAAGCAAAATGACTGACTCAATGCGATTGATCCCCAGGTACTGATTTACCCCTGAATAAAGCAAAGCGACTCTAAAAAATCTGCGTCAATCTGCGCAATCTGCGGTTCAAACCTAAGAATAAGACCACCCGCGATCAGCGAGAATCTCCTGCCCCGTCAATGCGCTGCTGGCTTCCGAGGCCAGGAACATGGCCACCTGGGCGATTTCAGCGGGCTGCAGAAGCTCCGGCATGCATTGCGCTTTTCGGATCATTTTCTTGACCGAGGCATCCACGAATTGTTTGAGCTGACGCTCTGTCATGATCCAGCCGGGTGAAAGGGTGTTTACCCGAATCCCTTTGGGGCCCAGCTCACGCGCCAAAGACCGGGTGAAACCGATGATGCCGCCTTTGGTGGACACATAAGCGGTCATGGGCGTGGGGCCGATGTGAAAGGTGATGCTGGCAAAGTTGACAATCGAAGCCCCTTTCTTCAACCAGGGTAATGCCGATTGCACGGTCAAAAAGTAGGCCCTCAAATTGCGTGCGAACAAATCATCCCACTGCTTGCTGGTCATGGATTCGAACTCAATCCTCGGATCGGAAGCGGCATTGTTGATGATCACATCGATCCTTCCTTCCATTTTCCCCACCTGTTTCACCCAGGATCGAATCGACGCTTCCCGCTCAAGATTCAGCTTTCGAAATCCAGCACGACCACTGAGGGATTGGGCAAGTTTTTTGCCGGCCGCTTCATCCAGATCACAAAAGTAAACCTTGGCACCCTGTTGGCAGAACGACTCGACCATGGAAGCTCCGATACCATTGGCTCCCCCGGTGATGAGCACCACTTTGCCGGAAAGATCCTGATAAACAGCATCCATGATCAACTATTCATCCAGACCAAAGATTGCGTGTGCAAACTCGCGAGCCACGAAGGGTTGAAGATCGTCCGGTTGCTCACCCACTCCAATGAATTTGACCGGGATTTTCAGTTCGTTTTGGATGGCAACCACCATGCCTGCTTTGCTGGTGCCATCCAGTTTGGTGATGACCAATCCGGTCAAGGGAACCGCTTTATTGAATTCACGGGCTTGATTCAAGGCGTTCATCCCGGTTGTGGCATCCAGAACGAGCAATGTTTCATGAGGCGCACTTTCGAGTTTCTTCCCCATCACACGGTGCACCTTTTGCAATTCCTGCATCAGATTGTGCTTCGTATGCAAGCGCCCGGCCGTATCGATGAGCAGGTAATGCGCCTTTTTGGAAAGTGATGAAGAAACAGCGTCATGAGCCACCGCGGCAGGGTCGGCGCCATAATCCCCCATCGTGAGAGGCACGTCGAGGCGCTCACTCCAGACCTTCAACTGATCGATGGCAGCTGCCCGGAACGTGTCACAAGCTGCCAGATTGACGGTTTTGCCCTGTTGCTTCAAGCGGTTGGCCAGTTTGGCGCAGGTGGTGGTTTTACCAGTTCCGTTTACACCGACCATGGAAATAACCGTAAGATCGTCGCCCTGATCCAACAAAGAAGGATCACCGGAAGACAGGGCTTTCTCCACTTCATCCGCTGCCACTTTGACAAAATCAAATTCACCCTTCCCTTTGGATTCGTAAGCCTTGCGGGTGGCTTCGATAATCCTGAGCGTCATGGTCATGCCAAAATCGGCCGAAAGCAGGGCGGCCTCCAGCTCCTCGGCGCTGTCCGCCGTCAATTTCGGCGACCGCGTGACAATGCGTTTGATCTCGTGGACCAGCTTGTTCTGGGTCTTGCCCAGACGCTCCTTTAGTTTTTGAAAAAATCCCATCTTATTGCTGATTGTATCGTCAACAGCGCTTAAATAACGCAAGCGACGGCGGATTGTCCATGTTCTTTCTTCCCGAGCGCTTCCGCAAACGACTCGAACTCTGCAGCCGGCAACATGGTTTTCCCCATGCGGGGACCACCTGAAATGTGGCCATGACAATCCGAACCTCCAGTCGCCACCAATCGATATTTGGTCGCAAAATGCCGATATTTCTTCACCAGACTCGGTTTGTGAGCCGTGTGATACACTTCCAATCCGTCCAGACCCTGACTGGACAGATCCACCACGAACTCATTGGATATCCCCAGCCCGGGATGCGCCAACACCGCCATCCCGTGATCGGCATGAATGGCTCGGATCATCTCAGACGTGGATGGATATTCCGAGGGAACCCACCCGGGTTTGCCATCCCGTAAAAACTTGCGAAAAGCATTGCTGACATTGCTGACCACCCCATGTTCTACCAACGCACGCGCCACATGCGGCCTTCCCGGCGCGTCACATTGGATGCCTGCCAACACGGATTCAGCATCCCAGTCAATACCATGTTCAGTCAGGCGGTGCACCATCTGGCGCACCCGGTTTTGACGGCGTTCTTGAAATTCCTTTACCTTTCTCTTCAGGACATTCAATTCCGCATGCGGAAAATAACCCAGCAGATGCACCTCCTGGCCTTGATGCCGGGTGGACAACTCGATGCCAGGAACCCAGCGAATCCCCTGCTGTTGACAATGCCGCCCCATCTCCTCCCAGCCGTCCGTCGTGTCGTGATCGGTCAGAGCCAGTGCGCGCAGTCCCAATTCCGATGCGCAACCTACAATCTCTTCAGGCGAAAAGGTGCCGTCCGAAAAATGACTGTGCAAATGGAGGTCCGCAAACATCAAGGAGTGTCGGGCTTTTTGATTGGAGTGCGTGATGGACGCAGGATGTCCTGACGCACACGATCAAGGATGCCGTTGACGAACTTGCCACTGTCCTTGGTCGAGAACCGTTTCGCGATCTCGATGGCTTCATTCAAGCTGACCACCGGAGGGATGTCTTCCCGGAAAAACAACTCGTAAACCGCCATGCGCAAGACATTCCGATCGACCACCGCCATACGGCTCATGTCCCAGTTGCGAATATATTTCTGCAATTTGAGGTCCAGCTCCTCGCGATGCTCCAGCACCCCGCGAATCAAGGTCTCCGCGAAAACCCTGAGTGATGCATCTCTTGTGGATGGCGGAGGAAGTTCAATTTCCTTGCCCCAAGTTGCTTTGCCGCGCTCATAACCCGATTCGGAAAGCCGATGCGTATCCCAAAACTGATTCAGAGTTTGAGCCAGCTCTTGTTCATCGCCCGGATTCAAATCGTATTGAAACAGGAATTGAATAGCCCGTTCGCGCGCTTCTCTTCTTAAGCCCATGATAATTTGCGATTCTTCATGCCGTCATGACCCCGTGTCGACTGATACAAGACCCGGCAGCTTGTCCCCGCCTTACCAGCAGGACAATCACCTTCATCCAAGACATGCTTGAACCCGTCCTCAATACTTGGGAACCGAGGCATCAATTTCTTCGGACCACGCAGTGATGCCGCCTTTGACACTCTTGAGATGTTTGAATCCCTGTTGACGCAGGAACATCAGCGCTTTCATGGATCGCACACCCGCTTTGCAGTGGATGTAATAACTCTGGTTCGGGTCCAGTTCTGTAAATTTCTCATGCAAGGTGCTCAAAGGCACCAATGGCACATCGTTCACACAGGCGATCTGATATTCGTCCTGTTCGCGAACATCGATGACTTTGATGTTCAGCGATGCATCATCCAAAGCTTTCTTCATGTCCTGAACCGTGACTTCGTCAGGATGCGCGCCCGGATCTTCGGGCTCGTCCGGAATGCCGCAAAACTGGTCGTAATCGATCAATTCTGTGATGCTTGGATTGTCGCCACAGATCGGACACTTCGGATCCCGGCGCAATTTCAATTCGCGAAACTTCATGTCCAGAGCGTTGTAAGTCATCAGGCGTCCAATCATCTTCTCACCGGCATCCAAAGCCAGCTTGATGATTTCGGTCGATTGCAAACAACCAATCACACCGGGCAGAACCCCCAATACGCCGCCTTCCGCACAGCTGGGAACCATTCCGGGAGGCGGTGGTTCAGGATACAAACAGCGGTAACAGGGCCCGCCTAAATGAGGTGCAAACACACTCAACTGCCCTTCGAATCGAAAGATACTTCCGTAAACATTAGGCTTTTTGAGCAGCACACAGGCGTCATTGGTGAGGTAGCGGGTTGGGAAATTATCGGTCCCATCCACCACAATGTCGTAATCCTTGATGATATCCAGAGCGTTTTCACTGGAAAGGCGGGTGTTATGGATGACGACTTCGGTGTTGGGATTGATCTCGGCGAGTGTTTCCTGGGCGGAAACAGCCTTGGGGCGGTCAACGTCCTTTGTTCCATGGATGATCTGACGCTGCAAATTCGAAAAATCAACCACGTCAAAATCCACTATCCCAATCTTGCCGATACCTGCGGCAGCCAGATACATGGCAATGGGAGAGCCCAATCCGCCCGCGCCGATGCACAGCACGGAGGAACCTTTGAGTTTCTTCTGCCCAGCCATCCCGACCTCAGGCAGGATGAGATGGCGCGAATAACGTCGTATTTCGTCGTTTGTCAATTGCATATCGCCTTGTCAATCAGGCGGGCATCTTAACGCACATGTTGGACAAATCAAGGTCCGCGCACAAAAAAGGTGAACGGAGCCAAATCCAGCCTTGCATCCGACTTTAAAGCAATACGATGACAGAGCCGCTTGACTTGGCGTCAGGGCTTTCCTAGCCTCGCAGTTACATGAAGAAGAGATGGATCATAATGTGTCTCACGGCATTCCTAACCGCCGGCATCCCTTACCGTTGCCCTGCGCCCCTGATCTTCACCCCGGGTGAAGGCTGGAGTTACGAAACTCCAGGCAGCGCCGGGGAGTGGATGCGTGACCGCGCGGAAGACCAGTTGAATGCGGCTCAGGAGTTTTATGATCAACAAGATTACAAGACCGCCCTGAAAGCATCCAAACGAGTCATCCGTCAATGGCCCTTCTCTGATTTCGCGCCCGATGCCCAATACCTCTCCGGGTTGACCTATGAGGCCATGAACCGGGATGAAAAAGCCTTCAAGGAATACCAGCAACTCCTCGACAGCTACCCGACCTCCAAACATTACGAAGAATCATTGGACCGCCAGTTCAAGATCACCAACAAATACCTTCAAGGCAAACGGTTTCGATTATGGGGACTATTCCCTCTTTACAGATCCATGGCCAAGACAACCGAGATGTATGAAAACCTGATCGATAACGGTCCATTCAGTGAGGTCGCCCCGGACGCTCAAATGAACATCGGAGCAGCCAAGGAAAAGCAAAAGAAATTCGCCGAAGCGGTCAAAGCCTACGAAAAGGCCGCCGACAAATACCATAAACAACCGGACGTCGTTTCCAACGCGCTTTACAAAGCGGGCATGGCCTTGCTTCAGGAAGCCAAAACCGCCGAATACGATCAGGGCGCAGCGTCCAAGGCGGTGGATGTGTTCACCGATTTCATCGCATTGTTCCCCGATGACAATCGCGTGGAAGACGCCAGAGGTCACATTGATGAACTCCGCATCGAACAAGCGCGCGGCAGCCTGATGGTTGCCCGTTTTTACGACAAAAAGAATCAAACCGACGGCGCACTCACCTACTACAATGATGTGGTCGACATCCTCAACCGCCTGTTGAACAATCCGGATCATCCATTTGCCGTGGAAGCACGCGAACGCATCACCGAACTCAGAAAAGACGCTCCGCAACCGGCCCAGACGGAATCAAGCGAGGCCTCCGCCACCACGCGTTCATGAATTTCCCCCTGAAAAAACTGGGCTGGCTGAACGCATGGCTCGTCATCTGCCTCTTATCTTCCGGCTGCGCGGGCTACAAACTGGGATCGACCGGGGGATTCCAGGCGGGCGCCCGATCCATTGAAATCACGCCTTTCCCCAACCAAACCACCGAGCCCGGACTGACCGAGGCCCTTTCTTTTGCCATCCGCAAGGAAATCCAGCGCGACGGAACACTCTTCCTGGAAACCCGTGACCGAGGTGACATCCTGCTGCAGGGAACCATTCAAACCTACTTGAGAGATGGCATCACTCTGCAGCCACAGGACATCCTCACGGTAAGGGATTTCCAAGTCAGCGTGGAAGCACAGGTCAAGGCTCTCGACCGCAATTCCGGTGAATGGATTCTGGACCGTAAAATGACCGGCCGCACACTCGTCCGCGGGCAGATGGACCTGACTGAAGCCGAACGCATCGCATTGCCACTGCTCATGGAAGACCTGGCACGCAATATCACGGATGTGCTTGTGAATGGTGAATTTTGAATAGTGAATGGTGAATGGTGAATGGTGAAAAACGGGAAAGATGTCGATGGCAATCGACTACTTTGACTCCCGGTCCGATTCTGACCGGTTTTGTTTTCTTTTTTGTTTCGATTTTCCTTTTCACTTGTCAAACAAGCTACGCGGCGACGAGTCCAGCCTCTTCCTTTTCAGCGGTCCCGCTTGACATTGAGAAAACCTCATCCGCCGGATTCAAGCGACTTGATGCCGGAGCGACAGGTATTGATTTCAAAAACATCCTGGCAGGTGATGCGTTCCTGACCGATGCGGTGGCGCACAATGGTTCGGGTTTGGCTTTGGGGGATGTGGATGGGGATCAACGGGTGGACATCTATTTCTGCGGGCTTCAGTCTCCCAATAAATTGTTCAGGAACCTGGGAAACTGGAAATTTCAGGAACAGGAGATCGGAGCAGCAGCATGTCAGGGACAACGTTCGACAGGGGCTGCTTTGATCGATATTGACGGGGATTCGGACCTGGATCTGCTGGTCAATGGGATTGCCGCGGGGACCAGACTGTTCCTCAACGATGGCACGGGACACTTCAGCGAATCGAAAGAAAGTGGACTTTCCAAATCCTCCTCCGCCACTTCCATGGCACTTGCCGACATCGATCTGGATGGAGACCTGGATCTCTACTGCGCTCATTACGTTGACGTGATGTATACGGCCGATCCAACCACTCATTACGCACTGGCCCGTCAAAATGGCCAATACGTGGTGTCCCACGTCAACGGTGAACCAACCACCTCGCCTGGATTGCGCAATCGATTTGTGGTCTCCCCGACCGGTCGGCTCAAGGAATTACCCGAGTTTGACGCGCTGTATCTCAACTTGGGAAACGCTCAATTCAAAGCGATCCAGTTTGAAAAAGGCACCTTCAACAATCAGGCCGGTCGCCCCGTGATGCCCCCCCGAGATTGGAGCCTGGCGGTGATGTTTCGTGATCTGAATGGCGATGCTTATCCGGATTTGTATGTGTGCACCGACAATGCTTCTCCGGACCGGGTCTGGATCAACTATGGCAGCGGAACCTTTCGCATGCAGGAAGCCACGGCGATCGGACACACCAGCCGATCCTCCATGGGCATTGATTTCGCGGATATCAACCGGGATGGCCTGGATGATTTCTTCGTGGCGGACATGTTTGCGCGCCAACATGAAAAACGCATGACGCAGTTGGCCAAGCAATATTCTGATCCACAGGAAATCCTGCACCCCAATGGTCGCCCACGCTACAATCGCAACACACTTTTCATGGGACAAACAGATCATTCATTCGTGGAAACAGCCCTGATGGCAGGAGTCGCCGCTTCGGATTGGTCGTGGTGCCCTGTTTTCATGGATGTGGATCTGGACGGATTCGAGGACCTGCTGGTCACGAACGGATTCAGCTTCGACGTCATGGATCAGGACAGCCAGGACCAACTGCGTACCATGCAGATCACCAAACACGAACGCCAACGATCCCGTCAGTTTCATCCCCCGTTTGTCACCCCCAACGCCGCGTTTCGGAACGTGGGTCATGGCATCTTTGAACCGGCCGACGAGGATTGGGGATTCGATATTTCGGGCATTTCAAACGGAATGGCGTTGGGTGATCTTGATAACGATGGCGACCAGGATGTGGTCATCAACCAGCTGAATGATCAGGCGATCCTGCTACGCAATACCATTGATAAGCCACGGATCAAGGTCTCACTGTCGGGCAGCACGCACAATACCGGAGGAATCGGAGCCCGCATTCAGTTCGATCAGCGAACAACAAAACAAAGTCAGGTCATCATCGGCGGCGGCAGATACCTGTCGGGTGACGAAGCGTGCCGGGTGTTCAGTTTTTCAAACGAGGCGAACGCCCCCCATGTATTGGAAGTTCAATGGCCGGATCAATCGATCTCCAGGATCGAAAACGTCAAACCCAATCACCACTACACCATCCACCAAACCGGAGCAGAAAAACTTCCTCAAGAAGTCAATGAAGTTTCGGAACCTCCTCTCTTCAGCAATGTCAGTCACCTGATGGATCACCGCCCTGTTGCCCAGACATTGCAGAGGGATTCGACCATTGCCCACCCATTCCAAATGGTTGATTCAGTCACTCAAGGACTGGCCTGGCAGGACGTCAATGGTGATGGCTGGCCCGACTTATGGGTTTCCGCTGAACGAGGTCAACAGCCTACGATCTACCTGAATCAAGAAGGAAAAGCCTTTGAAAAACACCCAACCATTAAGCCAGCAAAGGACGACCAGGGAACCGCCATCGGGTGGAAAGACGGCATAGGAGGAGTCTTTTGGCTGGTAGCAACGCCTTACCGCGCCTCTCATCCACAACGCGAAAGTGCCATTGACGTATTCAAGAGTGGAACAGGAGAAAACCTGAAGACATTGAACGTTGGAAAATTCGGCATCGGAGACCTGGAGGTACTGGACATGGACGGCGATGGGGATGAAGATTTGTTTGTCGCAACCACACCGGCGTGGGGTCGCTACCCGGAACCTGCCGACTCCCAGGTATGGATCAATGACCAGGGCACACTGAAACTCAACACCACCTGGAGCCGGGCATTCAAAGCCGCTGGCATCGTGCATGGAGCCACCGCATTCCACCTGGATACGGATCCCCTTCCAGACCTGGCTCTGGCAACCGAATGGGGGCCCGTCAAAATCTTTCGAAACACGGGAAAGGGGTTTTCGCAAGTCACCGAACAACAGGGTCTGTCCTCAGACCAAGGTTGGTGGACCGACATTGCTGCGGGAGACTTCAATGATGACGGCCGCAAAGATCTGGTGGCTACCAATCGCGGGCGCAACACCGAAATGGCCCTGATTCCCAAGGCCTCCTTCCGCATCTGGTATGGCGATGCCGACGGAGACGAACGACTGGAAGTGGTTCCTACCTGGAAATCAAATAACAAATGGCATCCACTATCCAGCCGAACAACCCTGTCCAGAATCATCCCTGCCCTCTCTAAACGTATCCCCTCGCACTCTCAGTATGCGAAAGCCTCTATAGAGGAAATATTAGGGGACGCTTTTCCACAATATCGGTGGCTTGACGCTTCCATCGAAGATACGAGTATCTTTCTTCGAACCGAATCAGGATTTGACCGCATCCCTCTCCCTGCGCAAGCACAATGGTCGCCCTCATACAGCGTCCAGGTACTGGATGCCAACGGCGACCAGCATTTGGATTTGTTTCTTGGCCAGAACCATTTTAATCAACACTCAGAGCTGACTCGCCATGATGCCGGGAAAGGATGGATCTTGTTCGGCAATGGAGACGGTTCATTCAGGGCTTCAAGCGCTCAGCGAACCGGTTTTCAGCTTAACGGCGAGCAACGGCATGTTCGCATATTGGATTTCAATCAAGACGGCAAGCAGGACATGATCCTGACGATTCAGCGTCATGGCCCAATGTTGATCAAGCGCAATTAAAACCACTATATCGTTACAGTTTTCTTAAAACAAGCTCACTTTAGCGTCAAATCTTCACTATACATAATATTTGATTCTTTCAAGTATTACCTTTACACCCCTCGGCTAAGAAAATAGTATTCCGCTTTCCAAACGTCATAACGCGCAGGCACGCGTTGTAACATTATTGTAACAAACACAACTGAGTTATGCTCAAAAAACGAAACCTATTGCTAGCGGCAACCGCTGCATTTGCCCTTCAATTCACGGCGAAAGCCAATGATATCGAACCCGGCAAAGAATACTACACAGCGATCAAGGCACCCAACCCGATCGTTCTGGACGGAGACCTTTCCGAATGGGAAGGAGCGCAACTACTCGCAGATCCAAGATTCGCAATCCCCAAGGGATCTGCCCGTGATGGCGACTTGGTATTCTTCGAAGAATACAACGGTGGCAGTTGGACAGATCCGGACGATCAGACCTCTGCTGTCCAGGTCGTTTACGATGATGACAACGTCTATTTCGGTTTCACCGTGACTGACGATTATCACGAAAATGCTGCCAACAGCGCCTGGAACGGTGACTCTGTTCAGTTGATGATCGCCAACGAAACCCGCGACCAGCAAATCGCCCTTTACAACTATGCATTGGGCGGCATCGAAGGTGAAACGGGTGACATCATTGTCAACCATGAAGCCGGCCCCGCGGCTGCAGCCGATGCAGACCAAACCGAAGCGGTGATCGTTCGTAACGAGGAAACCAAGCGCACCTACTACGAAATCAAACTCCCCAAATCCACACTTGGCTTGGATGAGTTGAAGGGCGGCGTGCGTTTCGGTCTCGGAATGGCCATTAACGATGGTGACGAAGACACCCCCGGACAAAAGGGCTGGGGCGGTCTGGGAGCACACTCAATTGTATTCGGGAAATCACCTGAAGAAACAGCCGTCGTCACATTGGCGACCTCCAACGACATTGAGCCTGGCAAGGAATTCTACATCGCAAACCCGGTTCCCGGCGCATTGGACACAAAAACCGGAACGCTCGGCACAAGCGCTGAGAATCCCATCGTCCTCGACGGTGATTTGGGTGAATGGACTGGCGTCCCTGTTTTAGCAGATCCTCGTTTCAGTATTCCAAAAGGAAGCAAACGCGATGGAGACGCCGTGCTCTTTGAAGAGTACAACGGAGGTTCATGGACCGGACCGGACGACCAGACATCTGCCGTTCGAATCGCCTACGACGCCGACAACGTTTACTTCGGATTCGTAGTAACCGACGATTACCACGAAAATGCAGCGAACAGCGCCTGGAACGGCGACTCCATTCAGTTGATGATTGCCAACGCCAATCAAGATCAGCAAGTGGCTCTTTACAACTATGCTCTGGGTGGCATCGAAAACGAAACAGGCGACATCATCGTCAATCACGAAGCAGGCCCCGCTGCTGCCGCCGATGCGGAACCAACCGAAGCAGTTGTCGTGCGCGATGAGCGCACCAAGCGTACCACTTACGAAATCAAACTGCCCAAATCATCTTTGGGACTGGAAACGCTCGAACTCGGCACACAGTTCGGATTGGGTATGGCCATCAATGATGGTGACGAGGACACGCCCGGACAAAAAGGTTGGGGTGGTCTAGGTGCTCACTCCATTGTCTTTGGCAAAAGCCCGGAAGAAACCGCATTGGTCACTTTGGGCGTTGGAAGCGGCAACCCTGGCGGAATCTTCATTTCTGCCCCTGGTGCTGACATTGATTCTTTCTTCTTCCGCGCAAATGACAATGGTGACTCAGTCGTTGACCCCGCCTCCGGCAAACTGATCCTTAACGGTCAGGAAGTCGCGCTGGAAGTCAGCGATAAAAAGGTGGACGCATATGATTTCACCTACTCGGTAGACGGCCGATTCGATCCAGGCACAACGTTGAATTATGTGATCGAGGTCTCGGATACATTAGGAAAAAAAGTTTCCGATTCGGGTTCCATCACCACTCCGGCCTACGGATTACTGCTTGCCACTATGTTGGCATCTGATGTGGATACCTCCAAACCAGGATTCAACTTCAAGGTCTGGCAAAGCGACCAGTATAACCACGGAAACAATCTGGTAAACGTTGAAGCCCTCCTGGATGCCGCACCAGAAGTGGATGGCGCCACCATCGACAATGATGCGTATTCTGATGAGGCTGGCCCAGCCAGCGGTGCAGGCGACCTTGTTGGACACATGATGCACTACGAAATCCCGACCGTCATCAACCTGAATGGCTACGCCAACCAGGTGGATCTCGGCAATTTCCAGCCGGATGATGTCATGCCAGGCATCCCTGGTAACTTTGGTTACTACGATGGTATTGCCGCTGAAATCACCACCTTCATTGAGTTCCCAACCGAAGGCCTCGTCACCATGGGTGTGAACAGCGATGACGGGTTCCAACTGACCATGGGCGCTATCAATGACAAAGTAAATGCCACGATAGCAGCCAAAGCGGCAGGCGTGAGTGACACCACCTTCATTGTCGATGTGCGCGAACCAGGTATCTACCCTGTGCGTATCGTTTATTACAGTCAGGGCGGCGATGCCGGCATTGAACTCTACACCGAAGATGAAAATGGCGAGAAAACCTTGGTAAACGCTGATGGAGGTTTAAAAGCATACCGTGTCGGAGTAGTAAATGGTTTCATCCCACCGGATAAAGAATTCAACAGCACACCTGTTGCACAAGGCGGAGACCTCTCCGAGCCAACGGTTGTGAACTTCGGTGAATTGGACAATCAAGCCACCTATGAGTTCTTCTTCAACGCCGTCATGGACGGAGCTTCCACTGCGATCGCAGGAAACAACGCCTTTGCCATCAAGTTGGACCAATGGAACAACCAGGGCGTGTTCGGCACGACCGAGTTCGGCGTGGCTGACAACTTGTTTGAAGCGGTGGATGGTCAAAGTGTCGCTTCCGTATTCGGAGAAGCTGTGCATGTTGTGATCACCACGAATGCCGATGGCAGCAACCTCTACATCAATGGAGTTCTGTCCGGAACTTGGGGTGGCAACTTCACTCTCTCCGGAGACACCAAAGTGATGGGTGCCCGCTTGGAACAAGCCACCGATCACATGGGAGCTGGAAGTATGATGTATAAGTGGGCTACCTACACCGGGGCCGCAAATGCATCGGATGTTCAATCTCTGTTTGACGCACGTCCTTCCCCTGGACCTTCAGCGGTTATCCTACCTCTGGATGGTCTCCCGGACGCAGGTTCAGGTCTCGACGGCCGCTACTGGCAGGCCGCTCCCGCATCTGTTCCAAGTCTGGCCGAAGTCGGATTGAATATCATCCACAACTGGACTCCCAACGGAA
>CAYPZD010000038.1:0-47747 GCA_964415055.1 uncultured Verrucomicrobiota bacterium
CTCCTTACACCGTTGCAGCCGACCAGGCAGCCCAGTTCTTCATCGCTGAATAAGCAATCATATCGTTCCTAGAATAAGGATTCTTAAGTTTACTTGAGTAAGTAACAACAAGAACAACACATGGCATTCCAGGGGCCCTGCCCCTGGAATGTTTCCTTATCAGGGTTCGAAGTCACAAACATTTCATCATCAACTCAAAGCCAACGATTATGAAAACATTCGATAAAGAGAAGGCGTTTACCTTGATCGAGCTACTGGTTGTCATTGCCATCATCGCCATCCTGGCGGGCATGCTGCTTCCGGCTCTATCCAAGGCCAAACAAAAAGCCAAACGTACCGCCTGCATGAGCAACCTCCGACAGGTGGGCATCGCCAGTCACATGTATGCAGGAGATTGGGATGACAATCTGCCGCCGATGTCTTATGACAATGTGCGTGGCAACTGGCCATGGGATATGCCGGCCCAAGTTGTCACCAACATGCTGGGATACGGATTTGAACGCAACATCCTGTATTGTCCTTCGTTCGCCAAGCAGAACTCGGACGAGTTGTGGGCATTCACCCCCAACTTCAAAGTGCTGGGATTTGCCTTTGCCACCAAGGATTCACCTCGTGTGATCGCGACCAACACGTTCGTGAAAATCCAACAAAAAGTGGTGAAAAACCCGGACGGATCCGAATATGCCATCGGCCCCACCGAAGCGGCCATTGCAGCGGACGCCACTCTCTCAGTTGGAGAGAACATGACCGACCGCACCCGCAATGACTTCACGGAAGTACGCGGTGGCTGGGAAGAAGCACATCGCGCCCCTCACCTGCAAGGACAACTACCGGCAGGTGGCAATGTGTTGTTCATGGACTCGCACGCCAGCTGGCGGACCTTTGACAAGATGGTGGTCAGAACCACCGGTCAGCCCACCTTCTGGTGGTAGATCATTCAACGCTCACAAACGGGCCTGCTCCTTTCCAAATGGATAGGGACGGGCCCGTTTCTTTTCTGGCAACAGTTTCCATTGTCAATGGGCAACATTCTTCCAACAGTTGGTGTTTGAATGCCCTCGGCAGCCCTTTGTAAAGCAAATCAAGTTCGTGAGCCACGAGGGGCGCGTCGGGGACGACACGCTCTACCAGCGGGGTGCTCTGGGCGAAAAGGAGAGGCCCCCTGGCGCACATACCATGAGGGGCCTGCACTCCAAAGTCCATAAAGGGCCAACTCCATCAGTATCCAGCCCATCTATCAAAAAAACTGCATTCTCCTCTCCACTCTTGCGTTTTCCCCAAACCCGGGCACAGTAGGTAACCAATGACGGACAACGAAAACCATACAAGCCCTGAACCTGTGCCTTCAGGAAAAAGGTTACGGAACCATGCCATTTGGCTGGGACCGTTAATTGTGTTTATCGGTGCTGTCAGCTACTTCACTTTCTTTGTTCGTTACCCGGACCTTCGCGACACGCCTCTCATCAATCTTCCATTGGTGCTGATAGGGGCTTTCATTTCATGCCTGGGAGCGTGGCGGGCCTTTTTCAGATCGAACATCTACCGGGGCAAGATAATGGGTTCCATTTCGCTGGCTTTCTCCCTTTTTCTGTCGGGACTTTTCAGCGTTTACATTGTTTACATTTCCTATCAAGTCCCAGCTCCTACCGAAATCACAAACAACCTGAACGCCGTAACCGATTTCACACTGAACGATCAAAAAGGCAACCCGGTCAGTCCTTCGGACTTCAATGGAAAGAAGTTGATCGTTACCTTTTATCGCGGCTATTGGTGACCATTCTGTGTATCAGAACTGCAAGGTTTGCAGTCACGCATCGAAGAAATCAAAGCTCTGGACGCAGAAGTGCTGGCCATCAGTGTCGACTCGGTGGAAGCCAATCGCAAACTGGCAGCCAAACAGCGTTTCGATTTTCAATTACTCTCTGATCAAAATGGCGAGGCAATCGAGGCGTTCGGCCTTAGACATGCCAATGCCAACCCCATGGGTGACCAGGACATCGCCCGACCGGCCACTTTCGTTCTGGATCGAGAGGGGAACATCACCTGGAGAATCTTGCCGGACAACTGGCGCGTACGTGTCCGCCCGGAAACACTGATCGAACAGCTGCAGAAAATCGATTAACACTGAAAACGTCTCCCAAACAGTGTTGCTCGGCCGAATCGCATACCATTTCCCCCAGCCGCCTCATCGCATCCAAGTAATATTTGGAGTGCTGTAGCTTGATGCAACTTTGGATACCTCAGGGAAGCGTCTCAGGGTCCAATGACTCTACACCTACCCCACAGACGGAAGCCCACAGCTGCGGCATGTGGCTCGATGGGATGTGAAAGACAGTTTAAGGTGAAGCACGTTTCTTGTGAAATTTAACACTCCCAGTGAATGCGCACCGTATCCAGAGCTCCGATATCTCGGAGCCAAGATGTCATCCTGGCAATCGTCAAATGATTTGTGACACGACGGATGCCGAATATTTCCAATGGCTTCCTGATTGACGTTTCAAGGTCTGGGAAACATGCTGTGGGTCATCCCCAAGCAACAACATCTTTTAATCATTGTGATCAAGCAACCATTAATACAAGTTCTCCTCGGCCTGCTGGCAGTTGGCATGACCAGTGACCCATCCTATGGACAAACAACACCCAATCAACCCGTCAGCAAAGAAGATTATCGAGATCACGCGCTCAAGCAACCAGGTGATTCCGCACGTGGAAAAGAACTGTTTCACTCCCCCGAACGCCTTGCCTGCAGTCAATGCCATACCGTCGACGGATCCGGTCAACTTGCCGGTCCCGACTTAATGGATATCGGTGATGTTTTTTCCGTCGAAGACCTCATCCAGGCCGTGCTCGAACCATCCGCATCCATCGCCATTGGTTTCGCCAACGTTTCCATCGTCACGACCAACGGAGAGGAACTCACAGGTACCCTGAAAGACATTTCAGCGGACTCAACCGTTCTAATTGGGGCGGATGGCAAGCGCATCGACATTCCCAAAACAACCATTACCGAGCAACGAAGCAGCAACATCAGCCTCATGCCTGAAGGTTTACATGCAGGATTGTCACTGGAAGCTTTCTCCGATCTGATTGCTTACCTGACTTCGCTTAAATTGCCTCAAAACAAACAAACCATCCGGCGTGGCATGCCAAGTGAGATTCCCGTATTACCAACCCCCGTGAGATTGGAACCTTTCATCAGCGAGGAATTGAGATTTCCACATGCTTTTGTGAAAAAACCCGGCGATGTTCGCTTTGGATTGACCTGGTTTGAGGCGATTCCCGGCATACGCGATCATTATTTGGTCGCAAGTCAATCGGGCGAGTTATGGTTGCTCGAAAAGAATCCAAAAGGTGATTCAAAGACCCTATTCGCTGATTTTTCTGATGAGCTGTTTTATGAACGCGGACCCAATGGTCTCCTGGGATTGACGTTTCACCCGAATTTCACCGAAAATAAAAAATACTATCTCAAGCACCAGGTTTACGAAAATGACAACATCGTCACGATCGTGGTGGAGAAAGAAGCTGGAGCGGATTTCAAATCAGACTCCGGAAAATCCTCACGTCGATTGATTCAAATGGGCAGTTCAACACAGAATCACACCGGCGGGTGCATTCAGTTTGGCCCGGATGGTTATCTATACATTGGTATGGGTGACACCGGCCCACAGCGCGATCCGCTCGGCCACGGCCAGAACATGGGGACACGACTCGGTAAAATCATGCGAATCGATGTCGATCATCGCACGGGCGACCTCCCATATGCCATTCCTTCGGACAACCCATTCCTGAATCGGAAAGGTGCTCTTCCTGAGATTTGGGCACTTGGTTTTCGTGAACCATGGCGATTTAGTTTCGATTCTCTCACCGGCGACATGTGGGTGGGCGATGTCGGTCAGGACAAAGTGGAAGAAGTCGCCATCGTGCGCCGGGGAGAAAACCACGGATGGAATGTCATGGAAGGATTTGAAGGGTTCTCCGACCAGTATCGCAAGTCCGGGGAAACTTACACCCCTCCTGTGTTTGCCTATCAACGCAAGTATGGCAATTCCATCACCGGCGGCCATGTCTATCGAGGTGACAAACAAAGCCCGCATTATGGGATGTATATCTGTGGCGACTACACCTCACGCCGCATCTGGGCCATCCGACAAACCGATCGAAAACTTGAAAGTGTCATCCAAATCGCCACCTCCCCTCAAGGCATCGCTTCTTTCGGCATAGATCATACCGGCAACATCTACGTGGTAGGATACGAAGGCATGATCTACCGGTTGAATTTGGAGTAGTCAATTTTATATGGTAAATGGAGGTTATAAAAAAACCGAAAGTAATCCTGGAATATGTTAAATCTCACCAAATAATTTACTATTCACTATTTTAAATTTACTATTCTATTGTTTGTCTTTCCAAAGATCCTTGTCGTTGTACTTCCGATTGGCGGGACCGAAATCGCTGTTGTTCACCCCATCGGCAGGTGTCAATGGCGGAGGTGTGACCCCTGAAGCCAACAAGACTTGATGGATGGCATCGATGGTTTCGAAGGACGGTTTAAAATTACCGGGTCGGAAACCTTCCGCAATCAATAGCGGAGTCCAACCATATTCATTCTTACTGTTCCACACATTCACATCAGCGCCTCGTTCCACCAGATACGCAACGACTTTGGGAAGGTTTTTGTATGCCGCGGAATGCATGGCCGTTTCTCCGTGCACATCGACAGCATTGATGTCCTGCCCGATATCGATCAACCAGGCCACCGTTTCGAGCACCTCTTCTTCAGTGCCAGCCACCTCGCCGGCAGCCACAGTACCGAGACCGGCAGCCACAATAATGGGAGTAACCTCATCGACGGTTTTGATATTTGGATCAGCTCCCAGCTCATGTAAAAGCTGAAGCAATTGCAAATCCGCTGTTTTGGCGGCCATCATAAAAGGCGTCGCTCTTTTTTGATTGAATTTTCCGCGACCGCCGCTTCCTCTTTGCAGAGGCAGGTTCACATCAGCACCCAGCGCAACGATCTGCCTGACGAAATCCAGCGAGGTCAAGCTACCGGTAACATCGGGCGGAGGTTGGCCATTGACTCCTTCACCACTGTCGGGTTTGCGCACCCAGGAAATCGCATGCAGTGCCGCGTAACCGGCGCCCAGGTCATTGGGATTCGCTCCTGCATTCACCAGATGAATGGCCATCTCAAAATGACCGTTCTCGACTGCCATCAGTAGCGGAGTCATGCCATTTTGCGGTCCGCGACTGGCCCGACGTTCCGGGTCCATGGCCTCATTGACGTCCACCCCAGCGCTCAGCAGCACTTTAACGACATCGAACCTTCCTTCGCGAATGGCAAAAAAGAAGGGTGTAAAGCCTCCTTTCAGCGGTGTCTTGAAATCGGCTCCCTGCTCAATCAACCAGGCCACCACATCAGCATGCCCCTCCGCAGAAGCCCACATCATGGCGGTCTGTCCTCGGTTTTCTCTGGCATTCAGGTCAGCCCCCTTTTGAACCAGAGCTTTTACCGCACCCAGACTTCCACTCCGGGCCGCTGTCATCAACACCGTTTGTCCTCCGGTTTGCTGGTCATTGGCATTCGCTCCAGCCTCCAGCAACGCACGCACCAGCTCCGCATTCCCATTCTGACATGCCAGCCAAAGCGGTGTGATACCGTAGGCGTTTTTGACTTTCGGATCAGCTTCGGCTTTCAGCAACATGAGCGCCGCTTCGGTATTGTCTTTGAAAACGGCATAGTGAAGTGCCGTCATCCCATCGGGCTCCGCCAAATTCACATTCACCTTCCGAGAAAGAAGCGTGCCTAATCGTTGCTGATCCCCCTGTTGGATGGCGTCCAGCAAGGTATTGGCTCCATGCAAGGAACCAGCGAACAAGACAAGCGCCAGAAGTATGTATTTCATCACACTGAAAGCGGAAACAGTTCATTCAATTTACCGGTACTGTCGGCAAAGGAATCCAATCGCACACCAACCTTGTCCAGCAGGGACAAGTGCAGATTGGCCAACGGAGTCGGTTTGTTATATCGAAGATACCGCCCTCCCTTGTGTCCAGTGGCTCCCCCACCCGCGACCAGGGTCGGCAGGTTGGTGTGATCGTGAATATTGGGATTTCCAATTCCACTTCCATAAAGGAGCAAGGTATTGTCCAATAACGAACCCTCGCCTTCGGGTGTGTCTTTCAATTTCTGAACGTATTCCGCAAAGAGTGAAACGTGAAAGGCGTTGATGCGGGACATGCGCTCGATCTTGTCCGGGTCGTTCCCATGATGCGATAGCGGATGATGCGGATCGGGAACGCCGATTTCGGGATACGTGCGGTTACTTGTTTCACGGGCAAGCTGGAAAGTGATCACCCGGGTCACATCACCCTGAAAAGCCAGCACCTGTAGATCGAACATCAACCGTGCATGATCCGCGTAAGCTGCCGGAACACCGACGGGGCGATCCAGGTCGGGCAAAGGATTGTCCTCGGCATTTGATTCGGCGCGTTGAATGCGGCGTTCCACCTCACGAATCGTTTCCAGGTAGGCATCCACACGAGCCCGGTCACCCGCACCCAATTTACGTTTCAAACGGGAGATGTCCTGATTGAAAGCATCCAGCAGACTGGCCCGATGACGCAAGGCGGCCTGTCTCTCGGCGGCATTTCCACCATCACCGAACAGCGATTCAAACACGATGCGCGGATGTGCTTCGGCAGGGAGCGGTGTGGTGGGGGTGGACCATGAAAGGTTGTTCTGATAGACGCAGGCGTAACCGTTGTCACACTGACCAACCGTCTGCATCAAATCCATCGACAATTCCAGCGAAGGCAACTGTGTCTCAAGACCAAGTTGTTTGGCCGCCACCTGGTCAACCGTCGTCCCAAGGTAGTAGTCGTTCCCTTCGGTATGCCGCGCCTCGGCGGCGCTCAAAAAGGAAGAGTTGGAAGTGGCGTGCGATCCCGGGTAGGCGTTGGCCAGTTCCATGTTGCCCAGCACAGTCAGATCTTCCTTCACGGGTTCCAGTGAACTCAGAATGGGTGACAGTTCCTGAAGTTTTCCTTCGTTTTGAGGAAACCATCGTGACTGATCGCACCCCATCGGCATGAACACAAACCCCACCCGTTTCGCTTGAGCTCCGGGCAGCTTGGAAGATGCCGTGGCGGCAGGAATCATGGCATCCAGCATGGGCAGAGCCATGGAGGCTCCAACAGTTCTCAAAAACGTACGTCGCGGAAGTGCTTTCTTGGTAATGATCATCGTAATGTCTTTCTTTTCTGAAAGGGTTGACTGTTCACAACAGCTAAAATAACGGAATGCATTTTAAAGTCATCTTTTTTTGCTTCACGAAGGATCTGCCGGATCGCAGGCGCATCATAAGATTCAATGCCCCGTCCAAGTGCAAAAGTCAGCATCTTTTCGGCAAGAGTTCCAACAAACAGATCAGGTCGATCCAACAAGGCCTCTTCCAATGCGTCCACTCCCACGAACTCCCGGCCGTCAGGGAATCCTCCTGAAGCATCCACGGGCTGCCCCTTTTCCATCTCACGCCAACGCCCGACGGCATCGAAATTTTCGAGCGAAAATCCCACCGGATCCAGGATATTATGGCAACTGGCACAGGCGACATTCGCCCGATGTTCCGCCAGTCTCTCTCGCATGGATAGACTGGAGTCCACCGTATTCTCATCCAAAGCGGGCACATCAGGCGGAGGCGGAGGTGGAGGAACGCTCAAAAGGTTGCTGAGGATCCAGTTTCCACGAATCACAGGTGATGTGCGCGTTGCGTAGGAGGTCACGGAAAGGATACTTCCCTGTCGCAACAAACCACCGCGGTGAAGTTCAGGCGTCAGGGACACTTTACGGAAATGGTTTCCGTGAACCCCCTTGATGCCATAGTGTCTGGCCAGTCGTTCGTTCAGGTACGTGTAATCACACTTCAACAATTCAAGAGCACTCCGGTTTTCTGATAAAACGTGTTCGAAAAACAAACTCGTTTCCTTTCGAAAAGCTTGTCTCAAATTTTCATCAAAATCAGGGAATAATCGAGCGTCCGGAGTCAAGCCATCCAGATTCCTCAGGTAGAGCCATTGGTCGGCAAAATTGGTCACCAGACTCTGGGCGCGGGGATCAGCCAGCATCCGCAGAGTTTGTTCTTCCAAATGGTTTCCTTGGCTCAAGTCACCGCGCATGGCGAGATCAAGCAGCTCTTCGTCCGGAATACTGCTCCATAAAAAGAAGGACAACCTGGAAGCCAATTGAATGTCGGAAATGTTGTAAACTGTATTCGGGCCGATATTCGCCGGATCCTCTTCCACCCGGAACAGGAATTCCGGACTGATCAATATCGCGCCCAAAGCGGCTTCAATTCCCGCCTCAAATCCGCCCTCGGCATGTTGACGTCGATAAAAGGCCATGGGTTGAACCAGATCTTCCGCATCGACGGGCCGCCGATAAGCGCGTCGCATCAGGTTGGAAAGAATCATCTCGGCGCACGCCTCCTCTTGAGAAGGAGTGTCTGGCCGGGTGATAAAAATCTTGCGACGGCTTTCCGATTCCCCTGCACCTTCAATGTCAAAAGGTCCGTTGATGTTCACCTGATAAACGGCGGGACTCAAACGGGGATGCCGGTGCATATTGAATGCCACCGTGTAAGGTTGCCTTTTACGCTCCAGCAAAGCATCGGAATGATCCACGAAAGTCACACCCACTTTGTGCAGTCCAGCCTTGACCGGAATCCGAGCCACCAGATTGCGGTCCACACTCTCGTAATCCTTGGAAATCTTCGGCGGTTCCACGGTGAACCGCTGGATGCGTTGATTGTCCAACAAAAGGTCCAACTCATATTTACCCCGCAACCCCTCAATCTCCTCATTGCGGTCACGAGCCAGGCGCACTTTTATTTCGTATTCGGCATCATGCGAAAAAGTGTGCGAGATCAACATCCCTCCACGAGTCCCCAAAGGCAAACCCTCCACGTGATTCTCTTGGGTCACATCCGCCGGAATCCGATACGTTTCACCGCCCGGCTTGACCTTGGAAACCCCCACGGCCAGTCGACTGATGCGCTGGGCGGCGGTGATATAACGATTCAACAAGGTCGGAGAAAGAGACCCCACTGTGATGTTGTCGAAGCCATGGCTCGATTCATCCTTGGGCAACCAGGCCCTGCCATCGATCTGCACCGACAACAAATCCCGGATCGCATTTTGATATTCGGTGCGCGTCAGCCGGCGGAACGTTTCGGTGCGTCCGGGATTCGGATGTTCACGGGCAATCTTGTCCAATGCAGCAGCCAGCTCGGAAGACATCTGATTGAACAGAGTCTCACTCGGTCGGTCTTCCCCAATGGGAGGCATCTGGCGGCCATCCAACTTGCGAACCACCTTTTCCCAAACCTCCGTTTGCTCATGGAAAGGCATCTCTTGAAGAGCTTCCAAATTCAACCCTCCCTTATCGACATCCCCATCATGACAATCGAAACAATAATCACGAATAAGCCCGTCCAAAGCGGCTGATTGGGAAACAACACTCCCCCAGAAAAGGCAGCAAAGCATCCATACATATTTCACGTGTCGTCTCATATTCGGAATGCTGACATTCTTGAGGATACCAGCCAGAGTGTCAATGGAAGTTTGGCATTTCAGCAGAGGCATTCAATTCCTCCAAAACTCCAAATCGAATTTTCATCCCATCGCTTCCACCGGCGGCTCCGAAAGCTTGTGGCTTCAGCCGATGGAAGATACAAGGAAAAGGATGCAAAAGGGTATCCCGAAGGTATCCAGAGAAACGCCACGCCATCCTCTTCCCCACACTTCCCCCTGCTCATTGCCCTCTATGGAGACACATGCTAATCGAGGTAAGGCAGGAACAAAAAGCTTGTTGAGAGAGCCACAGCAAAGCAACATGCAAACAATGTTTTTCCCTTTGATTGCCATATCTGTTTCGTTCACGGTGCATTGAAACCGAATTTCCCCTCACCATGAAAACAAATGTGCTCAGGTTCATGTATGGAACAGGGTTGACTTTTGTGGTGAAAGTTCTGTGCTGCCTATTCTCATATACCCTGACCGCATCGGAAGCCAAAGACAATCGCTCCGAACAGCACACCCCCTGGTCACTGAGGCCATTGACAAAGCCCGCCCTTCCGAGCAAGGCGAACAACCCCATTGACGCCTTCATTCGCAGCAACCTCACCGACAGGCAGCTTTCACACTCCGCGCCCGCCAAACCACGCTCACTCCTCCGCCGTTTGACTTACGACCTGACCGGTTTACCTCCCACACCCGAGGCAGTTGACGCCTTCGAATCGAATTCCACCCCCAAAGCTTATGAAACGCAGGTCGATCAATTACTGGCATCAACCCAACATGGTGAACACTTTGCCCGACACTGGCTCGACGTGGCGAATTACGCCGACACTCACGGCAATGATCACGACTACCAACGCCCCAATGCGTGGCCCTATCGGGATTACGTCATCCACGCTTTCAACAATGACAAACCCTATGCGCGCTTCGTAAAGGAACAGGTCGCAGGAGACGCTCTCTACCCCGAAGATCCCTGGGCCACCGTTGCTCTTGGTTTTGTGGCGGCTGGTCCATGGGATCACACACTGATGGTCACCGTACGCGCAGACACCATCGATCATCGGATCGCCCAAAACCTCGATCGGGACAACATGGTGAGCAAAGTAATGGGGACATTTCAAAGTCTCACCGTTCATTGCGCGCGTTGTCATGACCATAAATTCGATCCCGTCACCCTGCGCGAATACTATTCCCTGCAATCGGTCTTTGCGGGCGTGGATAGAGCCGACAGACCCTACGACCTCGATCCGGATACCCACTTGAAACGCCAAGTGTTGCTGAAAGAAAAACGTGCCTTGGAAAAGCCCGGCACCACCGTTATCGAGCAACTGACCAAACCGGAAACCATACAGGCCGTCGCCACTTGGGAAACTGAACGCCAAGGTCAGGAAGCAGCCTGGAAACGTTTGGATATCGTGAGTGTGCTATCGACAGGTGGCGCAACCTTGACCCGCCAATCCGACGGTTCCTGGTTCGCCAGTGGCGTGCGTCCGGATCGGGACAGCTACCAGATCACTGCGCGGTGGCCCGGCGAAACCTTGCGAGGAATAAGGCTCGAAGTAATGCCCGATCCACGACTTCCCCAAAACGGTCCCGGCCGATGGGACAACGGTAATTTTCATCTCAGCGAATTGCGTGCCTGGGCCATGCCCCCCGACTCAAGCGAAGGCGCACGACCGATTGAATTCGCCCGGGCAATGGCCGACTATAACGAAGGTCCAACCATTTCAGCCGAGCAAACCATCGACGGAAATGACGCCACCCACTGGGGCATTCACCCCCGCTACGGCGAAACCCACGAAGCGGTATTTGAAGTCAGAGACCCCAGACATTTTCCCGACGGCACCCTCATCACCCTTTCGCTGGAAAACAAAGCAGGCGCCCCGGGCCATGGCATCGGCCGGTTCAGACTCCTGGCAACCGACAGCGACAAGGCGGCAAGCATCCTTTCGCCTGTTTCGCCGGAGATTGATGCGATACTGAAACTTCCCCGGGACAAACGATCGCAGGAACAACGTCACACATTGGCCCTGGCTGTCCTGAAAAGGAAAAACACGCGAGCGCTTGAATCACTTCCGCCACCGCAACAAGTGTATGCCATCACCCACGACTTTCCAGCGGATGGCCCCAACTTCACGCCACCCGATGGACCACGCCCTATTCATGTGCTTGCTCGAGGTGAATTGAGTAAACCCGGAGAATTGATTGGACCCGGCACCTTATCGTGCATTCCGAACCTGACATCCGATCTGGCCATCGAACATCCGGAAAACGAATCCCAACGACGAGCAGCCCTGGCACGCTGGCTGGCCGATCCCCATAATGTCCTCACCTGGCGAAGCATTGTGAATCGGGTTTGGGCCTGGCATTTTGGACGTGGTTTGTGCGACACCCCCAACGATTTCGGAGCGCTCGGAGGCCAGCCGAGCCACCCTGAGCTGCTGGATTGGTTGGCCGTCTGGTTTCGAGACGAGGCGAAAGGATCGTTGAAAGCTTTGCATCGTCTGATTGTTACGAGTGAAACATGGAAACAAACTTCCATGTCGAACCAGGGAACTGCAATGGACCCCGAAAACCGATTGCTTTGGAGAGGCAACAGGCATCGCCTTTCCGGCGAGGAAGTGCGCGACACATTACTGACGTTGAGTGGCAAGCTGGACCACACACAAGGCGGACCTCCGGCCGTACAATTCAACACCAAAGGCGATGCCACCTTCATGTCCGGCGGAAACCCACCGTATCTCGACTATGCGGGTTTTGATCCGGATGCCCCTGCCGCTCGCCGGCGCGCGATCTATCGTTTCGTTTTTCGCACCGTGACTGACCCGTTCATGGCGGCGCTGGATTGTCCGGACGGTTCCACCCCTTCGCCGACACGAAACGAATCCACCACGCCCCAACAAGCATTGGCCATGCTCAATGATCCCTTTGCCATCCGACAATGCGAACACATTGCCACACGCTTTTCCAACGAATCAAACACCACACGAGACCAGATTCAATCCGCGTTTCGCCACATTCTGCTTCGATATCCGAGCGCATCTGAAATCGAATCCTTCGCGGCCTATGCGGAAGAACACGGACTGGCCAACACCTGTCAATTACTGCTGAACAGCAACACCTTTCTTTATCTGGACTGATATCATATGAACCTCTTCCAAAACCGTCGTGATTTCCTCAGCCACCTGGGCACCGGATTGGGTGGCATCGCCCTGAGTTCATTGATCTCACGCGACACCTTGGCGGCCAATCCTCCACCCTTTGCGCCGAAGGCACAACGGGTCATCCAACTCTTCATGAACGGCGGTGCCAGTCAGTGCGATCTGTTCGACTACAAACCACAATTGATTGCCCGTCACGGACAGCCATTTGATCCCGGCACCGGCGAACGTGTCGAGGCAAGCGTGAGCGTTCCGGGGGCCATCATGAAAAGTCCATTCACATGGAGCCAACACGGACAAAGCGGCCGGTGGGTTAGCAACGTGCTGCCGCACCTGGCAAAACATGTGGACAACATGGCTTTCTTGATGGCGATGCAATCCCCATCCAATGTCCATGGCCCCGCGGCTTACCTGCAGACGAGCGGTTTTGAACTGCCCGGCTTCCCCTGTGCTGGGGCGTGGATATCCTATGCCTTGGGAAGTCAGAGCGAAAATGTCCCGGCATTTGTCGCGCTGCCTGATGCGCGCGGCCTGCCCTACAACGGAAGCAGCGCGTTTACTTCCGGCTTTTTGCCATCCAACCACCAGGGCACGATCATACGCGCCTCCGCCGATGAACCGATCACGCACCTTCATCCACCTGAAAATGCAACACACATCACAGCGGCAAGTCGTGAACAGGGTTTAAAACTGCTGGGCACATTTAATGAAGCCCACGCGCTGGACCGAGCCGGCGACAACAGGCTTCAGGCACGTATTGAAAGCTACGAACTGGCAGCGCGACTACAACTCTCGGCACCCGAACTCCTGGACATCAGCAGCGAAACACCCACCACCCAACAACTCTACGGATTGGATGAACCGAATACCGCCGACTTCGGAAAACGATGCCTGCTCGCACGTCGCATGATCGAACGCGGCGTGCGATTCGTGCAGGTATGGAGCGGCCACGGAGGCGGAGCGGATAACTGGGACAACCACGCCGATATCGAAAAAGAACTCCCTGCTGCGGCAATTAAAATGGACCTGCCTGCAGCCGGATTATTAAAAGATCTAAAATCCCGGGGACTACTCGACGACACTCTGTTGATCTGGACAACTGAATTCGGCAGAATGCCATTTAGTCAGGGAAGCAAGGGACGGGATCACAACGGCGGCACCTTTGTATCCTGGTTTGCCGGCGCGGGCATCAAGCCCGGCGCCTCACTCGGCCAAAGCGATGAATGGTCCTGGAAAGCCCAGCGTGACGTCACCACCAACCACGACTTCCACGCCACCATCCTCCACCTGCTGGGAATTGACCACGAAAAGCTCACCCTCCGCCACGGGGGCATCGACCGCCGCCTCACCAACGTCCACGGCCGCGTCATCAAAGAAATATTGACCTAACCCTGTAGCCGCGCTTGCCAAAGCGTGGCCCCACGAGCACCGGATGCACCCACCCTCCCCATTAAACATACGAGGATCTCAAGCGAGTCTATCATCTGATTTCACGAACTCCGGAGGCAATTCAATATACCGTCTCAACTTTTGAGAAAGCACCTGGATCAATGCTGGTTCCATCGGTTCATAGATGTCTTCAATGAACAAAGTAACCACCTTCTTGCCCATCATCGATTCACGGAATTTTTTGCGCAACCGATTCGTGTGACGTTTTTCCATGGTGAAGATGATATCCGCCCACCCCACATCGCCTTCGGTAATCTTGATGCGCGCGCCTTTTTCAGTGCCGCGTGAACGGACTTGATACCAATCAAACCGATCATACATTTTCTCGGCAGTCAGACTGCGAAATTTGTTCAGACTACAGACAAACAAGATTTTTGTGATCCTTGTCCTGCCCCTTGATTGGTTTGATGAATCCATTGCTATTTCGCGATTGGTATTGATATCTTTGCATATTGGTCCTACAACCATCTCAACTTCAAGATCACAAACACAATACCATGGCTTTTACCGATCACTATTTCCGAATGGACAAGGGTTTATGCTCGGTTTGGTGGTTTGCTCTGATCATGTGCTGCAGCCCGCTTGCATTGGCGCAGGATTTAAGCATCGATTCCGGACCGAATAACATCATTAAAATCACAGCCAAAGGTTCAGAGAATTTTGGTTTTCAATTGGAGTCCAGCACCGATGGAATCAAATGGAGACGGGCAAGTGATCATGCGGTGGGCCATCACGTTTTCCCACTGTCTACAGAGTCTCAACCTCACGCCATGTATCGATTGAAAATTTGGGAACTTCCATGGGATCCGATCAGACTTGTCATCATCGGAGATTCCACCATCGCCAATTTCAACGTCGTTTATGGGAACTCCGGTGGATGGGGCCAGGCACTACCGGATTTGTTCACCCAGGATATCACCATCGCCAACCAGGCCCAACCCGGAGTGAGCACCAAAGTATTTATGGAGACCCCGATTTTCCTCCACAATCTCCTCTTGTCGAAACCCGACTTTGTCCTCCTACATTTTGGATATATGGATGCACACTCCCAGCGTGATCACATTCGAACGACACCTGAAGAATTCAGGGAAAACATCACAACCTTGGTAGAAGAAATTCGAGACATCGGGGGAACGCCCATCCTATGCACCCCGGTGACAACGACTGCCTTTAGCAGGGAAAACCTGAGACCTCTCCTTTCAGAACACAGTGAAACCATTCGACAACTGGCAGCCGAACTCGAGTGTTCGCTCATGGATGTCTACGAGGTGAGTTTTAAACTGTTCCAGGAACTGGGTCCCCAAGGCACCCTGCGATATCAGGGAGGGGAAAACGATCAGCTTCATTTTAACGAAGCAGGCGCGAAGGCAGTGGCCGCCCTGGCTGCACCTCTGTTCCCCCCCTTCCTGAGAGCTTACCAACACGACCCCGTATTCTCTCAATAGAGTAGAAAACCTCTTACTGCCCGAATCAAGGCAAGACTCCCGTATCCGCTCCTGTCAAGCATGGCCCACAACACTTCCCCTGGCATTCTGCTCGACAGATTTGGATCGGGTATTAGCATCATTGCGTGCTCGGCCAAAAGCTAACCCATTATGAAATCTCCGGACGCCTGGGCGTCGGTGGGATGGGTGAGGTGTATCGGGCGAAGGATACCAAACTGGACCGCGAGGTAGCCATCAAGGTGCTTCCAAAGGATTTTGCCGCTCACCCCGAACGCATGGCGCGTTTTGAACGCGAAGCCAAGGCTTTGGCCAGGTTGAATCATCCCAATGTCGCAGCCATCCATGGATTTGATCAACAGGATGGATTGTATTTTCTGGTGCTTGAACTGATTGAAGGCGAAACGCTGCAGGAACGTATCCAGCGGGGCCCGATGTCGGTGGAAGAATCACTACAGATTTTCCAGCAGATCGCGGAAGCCTTGGAATCGGCACACGAGCAAAACATTGTACATCGGGACTTAAAACCAGCGAACATCAAGATCGATCCCAGAGGGCGGGTTAAAGTGCTGGATTTCGGGCTGGCCAAGGCCAGGTTAACCTCCACTCAGGAGGGTGCCTTTGATGACGATGAAACGTCGCCCAACACAACTGCGCCGAATATCACGAGCGAATTCACCCTGCCGGGACGTGTGATGGGCACAGCCGCCTACATGAGTCCGGAACAATCCAGGGGAATGGAAGTCGATCGCCGGACAGATGTCTGGGCGTTTGGGTGCTGTCTTTATGAGGCATTGACCGGTAAGAAACCGTTCATCGGCAAGACCAGTTCGGATCTTTTGGCCGAGATATTGAAAACCGACCCCGACTTTACGGTCATTCCGCCAGAAACTCCGAGCGAAGTCATGACACTCCTGCGACGTTCGCTGGAAAAAGATCCGAGAAAACGGCTGCGCGATCTGGGAGACATCGCGATCACCCTCGAAGATGTGTCTGAAACGTCACGCATACGATGGACCACCTCTGTCCCGGAACGAACAGAACCTGCCCCTCTTCCCCCTCGGACAAATCCCATATCTATTTGGAAGTGGGCGAGTATCGGAGGCCTGGTATTCGTGCTGGCATTGGTCTACGCACTTCTGCAACCAAAGCCCGCTGCTTCCACCATGAAATCGGCGGCCATTTTGCCGTTTGACCTTGCTGATGAGATCGAGGAAGGCACCGAATTGGCTGATTTGGGTCGCACCATGCACGACGCCATTCGGAACAAGCTCAGGGATGTGCGCGGATTAAAAATCGTCAACATGCCGCTCACGACCCGCCGTCTACTACTCAGCACCAATAAGACCGAACGATTGCTCGCCGAGGAATTGAATGTGGACACGCTGGTTTTTGGCGCCATATCCCAGCGGGGAAAGGATATCCAGGCATCTATCGAGATGATGGATCGTGGTGGCTTTGATCAGGGTGGGCGTACCTTAAGCAAGTTGACCAATGAGATTTCGGAGTTCTCCGGTGAGTTGGCCCTGGCCATTATCGACGACTTGGGTATCGAGGTAAGCGCCACCCAACGGGATGCCATTGCCAAACCAATCACTTCGGTGTCCACCGCTTTTTTGGCCTTCCAACGGGGACTGGATTTATTTGACAGACGCGATCTGACAACCGCAAAGGTGCTGTTTGATGAAGCCTTCAGGAAAGATTCCGATTTCATCGATGCGCAGGCATATGCATTCAATGCCGAGATCCTGCAAACCATTTTCGGTAATGAAGGCGATCACCCCGCCGACCTGTTCGAATCAAAGTCAACTGAATTGAACAGCCTTCCGAAAACAGGCGCAGACAACCCAACCATCCGACTGAATCAATTGTGGTGGGAATGGATGTATCGTCGGGACTTGGCAGCAGGTGGAAAAAATCTATTGGGAGACCCGGCGTGCCGGCAAATTGACTGGCGACGATCTCTCGCTGATTTCCAACTATTACTCACTGATTCGCGGAGACCTCAATGAGAGCCTTCGACTCATTGATGAAGCCTTGGAACAGGATCCGGAACGATTGTTTTTCAGGAAGGACCAGATATTCCGTCAGATGGCCCAGGGCGACTTCGACGAGGCGCTTCGATTGCTGGAATCATTGTTGACGATCTCCAGGGAAGAATTGGAACTGGATCCTTTTCATTGGATTTATATTGAAAAAAATCAATTGGACAAAGCCATGGCCTGGGCCGAGCACATTGACAGCACGGATCCAAGCCCCTTTACGACCATAAGCATTGCCACCATTCACGCCCTGCGAAATGAACCGGACAAAGCGAAGGAAATCATGGAGGCACTGGAAACAAGAGCTTCCGGAGGTGACTACCTCCCCTGCGGCTGGATGGCCAAGGGTTATGCTTACCAGGGAAACATGGAAAAGGCGATACAATGGCTCCAGAAAGGAGAGGAACAAGGCCGGGGGGATTTCAGCATGCTCGCCATCCGTGCGGCCGACATGCTCAAACTTTTTTCAGATCAACCTGCCTATTGGGAAGTGATCACAGAAATGAAGTTTCCCCCGCTTCTACCGGGGCATCCATATTTCGAAGCGGAGCAGAGGATGCGTTATTCACAGCAACCCGACACGACGCCTGACTCCTTTCAAATCAAAACATTGAGAGTATTTCCCTTTGACAGCGCGAAGGAGCAGGATGACTACGGCTGGCTATCCGCCACCTTACACGATGCTCTTATCAGACAATTAAAACCCATCCGGCAGTTGACGATCAAACCAGTGGAATCCACCGATGTGGACGCCACGGTCGAAGGAACCTTCGTGACGGAAGGCAATCAACTTTATGTGAGCGTCATGCTGAAGAACCACCTGAAAGAAACTGAGGATGGGTTATTGAGCGAGACCTACGTAGCCAATGATATTCTAGGGCTGCAAAACAAAATCGCCATCGCTGTTGCAAAACAAATCCGGGATGATCTGAGCTCGGAAGACCTGGCCTTGATCGCTCTCGACCTGAATGTGGATCCCGACGCCTATATTGAATTCAGGAAAGGCATCGACGCACTGGACGTACTGGGTTTTGCCCGTGCCGAAGAAGGTATCGCTCACTTTGAAGAGGCAAGGCGATTGGACCCGGAATTCCTCCCTCCCTATATCCAGCAGGCTTGGGCGACCTGGTGGCCGACCATTTATGGTTCCGAGACACTCACTTCCAGTCAGGCCTTCGACAAGGCATTTAATGTGTTGCAGAGCGCGCAAAGCCGAGACGCCTTTTCCGACAACCCAATCATAGGGGTGACACGGGATTTCTTCCTGATGACATCCCACTTTAATTTCCTTGCGACCAAGCAAGCATTGGAATCTTCTTTGAACGCCCATCCAAATGATCCGGATTTGCTTTATATGCGAATATGGTACCTCCTGCTCATCGAGTCTCGCTATGGAGAGGCATACCGTGATGTTCAGTTGGCCATATCCGAAGCTCCTCACCGACGGGTTGCGTTTCAGGATGCCCTGGGCGAAATCTATTCCTTCATGGGGAACGAAGAGATGGCCATCGAGATCAACACCGGCATCTCTGATGAAAACGCCCATGATTTTGACCGATTGTGCAACAACGCTTTCAGCTACAAGAATCTTGGAAACCACGCGCTGGCTCTTCAGTCCGCGCAGGAAGCTCGAAGGGTTTCCGACAATCATCCAGCCGCTATGGCAATCGAAGCGGAAATTCTCGCAGCGATGGGGAAGGCATCCGAAGCACGAAACTTGTTGAGCCAAGTGGATACGATCCGGGATACAGGCAAACCCATCCCCCACAACTGGAGCGCGCGCGTGCTGATTGAACTGGGGGATATCGACGCAGCCGTCAAAACACTGCGCACAGCTTATCAAAACAACGAAGGTTGGTCCTTCCTTTACACCATGCGCTACCCTTACCTCGTTGATCGATTGGCGGATCATCCCGGCTATTGGGATTTGGTCAATGAAATGGGTTATCCTGAATTCCCGATCGATCATCCTTTGCACGAAAAAGAGAAAAAAATGCGCTGAAATGAGCACGGCCAAGTAGCTGCCTTCGCCAGAAGGTGGCCACCCTTACGTAAACAAACTTGCAAAATCACCCCCACCCCCTACGATTAAGCACGTGAGATTTGGAACAAAACATTCCCATCTCCCACGTTTAACAGATTCAGCATATCAAGGATTGGCCTTCGTTCATTGGAACTTTTCCATGAAGTTCCGCAAGACCGGTTGGTTAAAAGATTCGTTCCACATTCAATTCCGGGAAATCTTGCTCCATGCACTTGGAAGATATAATGCAGTTTGTCCGGCTTATTGTCTTATGCCAGACCATGTCCATCTGCTTATGCTCGGTTGGGAAGAATCATGCGATCAGAAAGTATTGGTTCGATTCTTGAGAAAACACACCAATGCCCATCTCAGAACTCTGGGTTATGAATGGCAGAAGCAACCATACGACAATGTGCTGCGTCCAAAGGATCGTGAAAAGAGATGCATTTCAAAAACTGGTCGCTTATGTGCTTCTGAATCCAGTCAGGAAAAAACTCGTTGAACGATGGGAAAAATGGACTTACCTGGATTCTATGATACCAGGATACCCTGAAGTATCCTTACGGGATGAAGATTACTGGGAACGATTCTGGCGAATCTATTATTCGAAGGGTTGACGGATGCGCCACGCTCTGGCGAGCGCGGCTACTCTTGCATTCTCCGCACACCCAGGCATGCTTTGGATCATGCATTTGGCAAAAAAATTTCTTGGATGGATCCTGGCATTTTGGGTGGTCATTACTTGCAGCGCTGAAACTTCCTGGCCGCAAGAACGTCTTATCCTGAATTGGCAGCCAGAACACGCCCACGCCAGCAGCCTGGTAGAATTGCCCAACGGCGATCTCCTCGCTTGTTGGTTCCAGGGCTCCGGTGAACGAACAGCGGATGACGTGCGCGTTATGGGTGCACGCCTGACGGCAGGCGCAGCAATATGGAGTTCCCCTTTCCTCATGACCGATACACCCGGTTTCCCGGACTGCAATCCTGTTCTGTTTCTTGATGCCAGGCAACGGTTGTGGTTGACGTGGATTGTCGTGCGCGCCAATCGTTGGGAAACCAGTGTCCTCAAATACCGGCGCACAAAAGATTACCTCACCCCGGGCCCTCCTCAATGGACCTGGCAGGATATCATCCTGCTCAAACCCGGCACCGATTTCCCGGAAAAGGTGGCGCAGGGTTTCAAGGCGACTGGTTTTGATGAATCGATGTGGGCGGAGTATGCGCGGCCTTATGATCAACTGATCAGTGAGGCAGCGAAGAATCCCGTCAAGCGGCGAGAAGGATGGATGACACGCAATCATCCTATAATACTTTCGTCAGGACGTCTCCTGTTGCCTTTGTATTCGGATGGATACAACATGGGGCTCGCTGCCTTGTCCGATGATGAAGGAGAAACATGGCGCGCCAGCGGGCCCATGGTGGGTGTGGCCGGCATCCAACCTTCGGTCGCGGAAAGGTCAAACGGCGATCTGGTCGCTTACCTGCGCGAAACGGGACGCCCTCCCTATCGTGTGCAACAGTCCATTTCACACGATCAAGGCGAGACGTGGAGTGCCATGACCGAAACCGACATCCCCAATCCAAGCGCTAGCCTGCAGGTTTTGCGTCTGACTAAATCCAATGGATGGGCGATGATCTTCAATGATTCCGATCAAAGGCGCGAAAAATTGTCTGTCGCGATATCGTTGGATGAAGGAATCACATGGCCCTACAAACGAGTCATTTCACAAAGATCAGATGGCTCCTACCCTTCCATGATAGAAACGCGCGATGGATGGCTCCACATATCCTGCAGTGTGAAATCGGATGGTAAAAAAGGCATCGCCCATTACCGGGTCGACCCGAAATGGATATTAAGTCAAAAGGTCGATTGATGGCAGGCAGGCCAACAACGTAGCCGCGCTTGCCAAAGCGTGGCAAAAACATCCATCACCACGACCCGCACAACCACTTCCTGAAACTGACAAGTTCCCCGGGCGGACGGCCACCTTTTTGCAAAGGCGGCTACGTAGCGGCGCTCGCCAGAGCGTGGCCCCGCGTTCACTCCCCACTTCGTCCTGCCCATTCGATTCCATCGACCACGTGTTGAATGAATTCCTTTTGATGAAAGTTTTCGGCGTAATGCCCCATATTGGTATACCAAATCCTTCCTCCTTCATAGTCTTGGCACCATGATACCGGGTAATACCCGGGCAGTTCGGGTTGGTTTTGCTTTACGTCGGCGGTGGCGATGACATGCACCTGCTCAAAGTTGGCATGATAATGATAAAAGTACCATTCCACTTTTTCGAACTGCCAGCGTTCAGGTAAGTGACGCGTCCATTCGTCCTGATCTGACACCATCCGGACCCAATCGGCATACCCCCTTCGTCCCATCGGCCCTTCCTTGGGTCCACTTTTGTGAAGCACACCCCAAAGACCATACCAGAAGGGCCAATCCGCTTCATTCTGGTCGTTGACACCTTTGTGGGCATGACAGACCCCGTGAATACCCACCACGCCTCCACCGTTGCGCAACCAGTTTTCAAAACATTGTTTCTCCACGTCGTTCAACAGGAGCCCTGAATTGTTATCGAAAACAATCACGTCAATTTCCCGAAGCCCTTCTTCTGTGAAGATCTCGCTATCGCTGGATTGGGTAAAGTTCCAATTGTGGAGGCTCGCCAACTGAAGGAACACTTTCTTGGCTTCTGCCCGCGCTTCGACATGATCAAAACGTGGTGACCGTGGGTGATGTGCTCCCAGTTTATCGATGCGATGGATTCGTAATCCATCCCCCATCGCGATCGAGGCACCTAGAGCACTTAGTAAGTAGATGATTTTCACAAGATATCTTTCGAGTGACCACGCCATTGCAGGCGCGGCTACAGTTTATCTTTACGCTGGCGGTGTCAATTCACTTCGTTTCAATACCAGTTCGTAAAGTGTTTCTCCGCTTTCATGAATCAGTCGGTAATGAACTTCAGGATCCGCTTGGCGAGCATCAAAGGTCAATTCACCGAAGGCATACTGCTTCGTAAAAGCATACAGGACATCAGGGTGTCCGGAAGCACTGGCTGCAGGACCACTCCTCCCCCCCAACGTGGCGGCTTCAAATTCATAAAACGTGTGTCCGGACTTGCGTGGAATCCGAAATCCACAAGCGCCATGACGATCACCAGAAAGCAACAACACGCCCGGTATGCGGTTTTTTTCAATGAACTGAAACAATTGCTCCCGACCTTCCGGATCGAATCGCCCCCAGGAATCCTTCCCCTTGCTGACGTGATCTGTCCACATCGTTCCACATGTGATCACGATAAAGGGGCCTTTGCAATCGAGCAGTTGTTCCTTGAGCCATTCAGTTTGCCCGTTCCCCAAAAAGGCGCGTTCTTCACCTGTTCGGAAATACCGGTTGTCGAGCATGATCACATCACATGGCCCAAACCGGGTGCGCAGGAAAACACCACCGCGTTCATCGTTAAAACCATAGCTGGGGTTGTTCCAGGCCTGACTGAACACGGTCCGCACCGCCTGACGATCATCCTCGGTATAACCTTTGGGTATCCCTGCCCGATCATTATCGAAATAGTCGTGGTCGTCCCATGTTCCGTAGGTCGGTATGGATGCGGACAATGTTTGCCATGCGGGGAAGAGATCACGGATCTGGTAATCACAACGATGTTTTCCAACATGATTGTTCTTGTCCTGCGAACCTAGATCGCCATACATCAACAGTGCCGAAGGTTTCCGTCTGAGAATTCTCCGGGCCTGTTGCATGTTGCCAAGGCCCCATCGATGCGGACAGGTTCCGAATGCCAGGCGCAACCAATTTGTATCCGGAACCGTCGTAATGCTCGCATCTCGAGGAATGGAAATGGGAGAACCATCCACAAACACATGGTAACTGTATGACCAACCTGCTTGCAGCCCTGTTACCGGTACACAAGCGACCAGATCACTTGCTTCGCTGCTCCGAACCGGACCAAAAACCCTTTCCTTTCCATCCAATATCACACGCACATCGACGTCAGCAGGCTTGATAGTCCGAATCCACACCTTGGCTCCGGATTCCGTGACACAACCCAACATCGGCCCCCCGAGGTGTCGAATCCGGTGTCGTTCACAAAACTTCTGAACTTTTGAATCACGACTGACATCGGCAAACGTGTTGCGAGTTGATTTCGAAAGTACCGCTTCAATCAAGGTATAAAGCTCCTGCTTGACCTCAGGCTGCTTCCCCCAAAGATTCAGGAGATCCAATCCATCAATTTTGCTCAGGACATTTCCCGGGCTGTATCCGGTCAATGGTTCGGTTTCCTGTCCGTGTACGGATGGCAAAAATGCCAGAGAAGAGGTCGCCGCCATAAACCTTCGTCGTGTGATCTTGCTCATGGTATGAACCCATCCATAGCATTCCTGAATCATGAATCAAAGGAAATCGCCAGATAAAATGACCAGCCACCTACCCAAGAAAAGCAGGGCTTTCCATACCCAACAATTCAATGCCTTCCAGTATGTCTTTGGAAGCTCCGAGCATTTGGCTCTGCGGAAGCTTGGCTGCGGGTTCGACCACCGGCGCTTCGGTGGCACCGGGGATTTCAAGAGTAAACGCCCCGAGGAACTCGCCTTGATCATGATACACTCGCAAATTCAATTCTGGCTCATTTCTTGGAAAATTTTGAAAAGCTCCCACTCCCATGTTGGGAACCACGTTTTGCCAGAAAAACGCATGGTAACCTGAATCCGGATATACCCAGTCATCCTGATCCACCAGTTCCATGTAATACCGCATGTTCGTATTCCCTCTGAAGTGGATCGATTTCAAAGCCATCCAAAACCGATGCTGTTTCAAAAACTTGTAATAACCGATTCTTGCCCTACACTCTTCAGGCATGAGTTCCCCAGTCATGCATTTACCCCCGAATGCCAAACGTCGGCTATGGACAAGCATTTGGGCCATCAGTCTGATGTTGATGCCGATTTTTGCATTGGCCCAGGAAAAGCCCAACATCATTCTCATCTTCGTTGATGACATGGGGTATGGCGACCTGGCTTGCTATGGCAATCAACAGATCAAGACGCCCAACATCGACCGACTCGCGGCCGAAGGGCAACGTTGGACATCCTTTTATTCGTCTGGATCGACCTGTGTCGGAAGCCGCACCGGATTGATGAGCGGACGCCACCCAAACTTCCTCGGCAAGCAACCTCTGCGAAACGATCCGAAAGCGCTCATGCCGGCGATGTTTAAAAGACAAGGCTATGCAACCGGCATGCTCGGCAAATGGCACCTTGCCGGTTATCCCAAAGATTTCACCCAGTCTCCCATGCACCCGCTGGAATGTGGATTCGACGAACACCTTGGCACTCCGGGCAGTAATGACGCACCCGGTCCACCGCTGCAAACACGCGAAGCCTTCGACAATGCCACGCCTCACACTTGGAAAATTCCATTGATCCGCGGACGCGAGATTGTCGAGATGCCGGCCAATCAGGAATACTTCACCCAACGCTACACAAAAGAAGCCGTATCCTTTATTGAACGCCATGCCAAAGCTGCTCAGCGCGATACCGACAACCGAGAGCCTTTCTTTCTCTACCTTGCCCACAACATGCCCCATGCCCCTGTCTTCGCCTCACCCGATTTTCAGGGACGCAGTAAAGGTGGACGCTTTGGCGATGTGGTGGTGGAAATAGACTGGTCGGTTGGACAAGTCATGAAAGCAGTGAAAGATGCCGGACTCGACAAGGATACATTGATTGTCTTTACCAGCGACAACGGGCCTTGGAGCGTATTCGGTCCCCACGGAGGAACCGCTCATCCATTACGCGGTGAAAAAGCAACCACTTGGGAAGGAGGCCTGCGTGTTCCGGGAATCTTCCGATGGCCAGGTAAAATACAACCCGACACCGTCGACGGCATTGCCGCCAACCTGGATCTGTACTCCACTTTTGCCAAACTTGCAGGGGGCAATTTGCCAAATGAAAAACCAGGATTCATGTCCATGGATTTAACAGGCACCCTACTGAATGGACAATCAAGCCCCCGCACCTGGTGGGTGTTTCACCAATCGGCGTTCCGCTCAGGAAACTACAAAGTCCATACGCTTACCCACTCTCCTACTGACCCAATCGCTCGAAAACGAACGCCCAAAGTGACGCATGATCCCCCTTTGCTTTTTGACCTGACAGCAGACATCAGCGAATCGAACAACATCGCCCAAAGCATGCCTGACAAAGTGAAAAAAATCATGAAGCAATGGCAGACCGTAAGGGCGAGCTACGGGATTAAAACAACTCACTGACACCCAAGAAATCCATCGGCTTGGCGCCGACTATCGCAGTTCTTTTCTCAAAGCTTCGTCGACGATGAATGCTTCGGGAAAATCCGCAGACTGAACACCCCCACGATGACGAAGCCGCTTGTTTTGCTGACGACCACGGGGAGGATTCATCGGTATCATCATCCCCCCCAACTCATCCATCATATCGTAAAGACGAGTCTGCATCTTCGTCTTGATGTCTGCGAACTCCAAATCATGGATCAGATTCTTCTGCTCCATGGGATCGGCTTTGATGTCAAATAATTCATCCGTATCCCAGACACCATAGTAGGTTGTGTACTTGTATTGGTGCCCCCGCAGAGAGAAATGGGTGGGTGTCTGCGGGTAATTCTGTTCCCAGTAATAGGCATAAAGAAAATAATCGCGCCATGGAACTTTCTCGCCACGCGCCAGAGGAAGAAAACTTCGCCCATCCATGTGAGGCGGACGTTGCAAGCCCATCACCTCCATAATGGTGGGGGCAATGTCGATGTTGGCAACCACCTCCTCCACAACCGAACTGCCCTGGAACATTTCCGGGCATTGCATCAACATTGGAACACGGCTGGATGTTTCGTAGGCAACTCGTTTATCGATCAAACCATGTTCGCCAAACATGTATCCATTATCTCCCATATAGATGACCAGTGTTTGATCCTGTATCCCCATTTTTTTCAATTGGGCCATGACCGCTCCGATACTGTCATCAACGGAACGCAGAGCCTCACAATAGCTCTTGTAAAAAGCTTCGGCAGTGGAATCGGTATGCAACGGGAAATCCATTCCGTGCCAACTGTTACGTTGGTCCAACAACCAACGAGGTCGATTGGCTTGATTGGTCGAATGTGGAACACTGCTTTCCGGCAGAGTGTATGGTTCGTCCGCCAGGGAATCTTTGTATTTCGGCTCCGGGGTAAAAGGCCCGTGGACCGCTTTATGAGACAGGTATAAAAAGAAGGGTTGATCAAGATGCACCTGTTCTTCAAGCCATTCCACCGCATACCGCGTCAACAGCGTCGTGATATACCCATCTTGTTTCACACGATCCCCATTCACATTGATGGTGTAATGGGGGCCTGGAGGATAATACTGCCCCTGCCCTTTGAAGCTGACCCAATGATCGAATCCGGGACGAGGATCATCATGGGCATGTCCCATGTGCCACTTCCCAATAAAGGCGGTGGAATAACCGGCAGCCTGCAAGTATTGCGGAAAAAAGAGCGTCCCCTCCGGAACAGGTCGTTGATTATCGATCACCCGATGTCGAAAGGTGTAAAGCCCGGTCAAAATCGATGCGCGACTCGGAGAGCAAAGCGATGTCGTCACAAACGCATTCTTGAGATGCACACCATGACGGGCCATCGCATCCATGTGTGGGGTCTTCGCAAAAGCATGCCCCATAAAACTCATTGCATCATAGCGATGATCATCCGAAAGGATAAAGACGACGTTTCGCGGTTGGGCGTTCTCCCGCTTCACCGGAACAACCGAATCAGGCACTGGGATGACTTCCGCCCATGCATCCGTTGACCAATTGGTTATTGCGACAATCCCGACAAATATTGGAATAATGTTTTTCATAAATAGAGTTCTTGAAAAGGGCGAGGTCCTCATCGCCAAATGAATCAACGAATACCCAAAGTCATTTCATGCTGTAAACTTCCATATACCACCTGAACCAAGCTTCCCCCAATTTTTGGACTCGACCGGGGAATTGCGTGGCCAGATCATTCGTCTCTGTTAAATCCGCGTTCAAATCATACAGTTCCCAACCTGCTCCATCTATGAAAGAACTGGTCGCAGGGCGAGGCAGGTATCGCGTGACTAACTTCCATGGACCATCCCTGATTGCGCCGCCCTTGGCATATTCGAAGAAAACAGGGCGTTTGCGATCAGGAAGGGCATTTCCTTCGAACGCAGGGAGCAAGGTTTCTCCTTGTAGCGGAACAAGAGATTCTCCCCTGAACGTATCAGGGTAATCGGCACGGGTGATATCTTTCAATGTCGCCATGATGTCAACAAAATGAACCGGTTGGTGATTGATGCTACCCTGTTGAGAAATGACATTGGGCCAATGAACAATGAAAGGAGTTCGAACACCTCCCTCATGACTTAGATTTTTCCAAAACCGGAAAGGCGCGTTTGAAACGTTGGCCCAATCCTTCTGCAAGGAAGCCCAACGCGTGATGGTTCCTATTTCTCCGCTTCCCGTATTCACATTTTCCGCAGAACTGCCATTGTCCGAAGCGAACATGATCAAGGTGTTATCTTCTTCTCCCAATTCCCGGATCTTGTCCAGAAGCTTGCCAATGTTCTGATCCACCCGATCAATCATCGCCGCATACACCTGCATACGCCGGGCCTGATCTCTTTGCTCCTCGAGGCTGAGTGAATCCCACTCCCGGTGAGTGGGAGCAGGCAAACGCACGTCTTGGCCAAACAGCCCCATCTCCTGTTGCTTTCGATGCCTGGCTTCTCGAATGGCAGCATAGCCGACATCATATACACCATCGTATCTGGCGATGTCCTCCGGCCAGGCATGGAGCGGATCATGAGGGGCCGTGTAGGAAACATAAAGAAAGTATGGTTTATCCTCCTCTTTGTATTCTTCCAGAAAATCAATCGCCCATTGGGTGAAAGAGTCGGTGGTATACCAATCTTTTTCTTCAGGCGTGTAATAGGGAATCATCTTCCGATCATCAAAACAGTAAGCCCGATTTTCACCATTCTTTCGCGCAGGGAGTCCCTCACCCGGACGTTGTTCCCCTGGATTGAAATGATTGGCGCAGCTTTTTCCCGGGCCGTAGTGAAACCCATAAAACCGATCAAACCCCCGATCATGGAGACTTTCAGCCGCATGATGTTTTCCCACCGCCAAGGTTCGGTAACCTTGGGGTTTGAGCAACTCGGCCAGAGTCATGGCATTCCTGAATCCACCCTTTGAACTCCTTCCCATCCCGCATTGCTGTGCATAGACACCGGTCAGCAAGCTGGCACGAGACGGGAAACATTTGGACGTATTGTACGTGCTCGTGAACCGCAGCCCATTTGCAGCCAATCGATCCAGATGCGGTGTTTGCACCTCTCCCCCGTAGCAACCAATGTCCGAATACCCCATGTCGTCCACCAAAATGAAAACGATGTTGGGTTTTGAAGAACCAACAGCTTGAGCCAAAGCAAAGCACACCCCAAAAGCTCCAACTAACATCAACCGGCGAATCATGGGCCGTAAGTTAATACATAGAGACCAAAACACCCAGAATTATTGAAAAGGCGTGCATCCCGAGCGCAATTCACCAAACCCTCTAAAAGATTGCGATTGGACAAGCGCAATTTGGAGTGCTCCAAGTTATTGGAGCTCTGGATACGACAGGGAAACGTAATGAATTTTTCTCACGCCAATACTGTCCAATTCCTCCACGATGGCAGCTTCGGGGTAAGAGTTTAGTCATATTGTATTTGTAGCCTTGATGAGTAATACGAACCGTATCCAAAGCGGCGATGACTCGCCGCAGTCCAGAGACGCATGTACGTTGGATCAAAGTGCGGCATTGAATGAAATGCGCCTTTGTAGGGGAGCCTTTTTGCAGAAACAACTACAGCACGAATGATAGCATATGTTGCCGGCATTGTGTGAAGGGTGTAAAGTGCTATGAAAATGAAAACCTTCTCCGACCGATTTTCTTTGGGGATGCTTGCGAGCGTCACCGCATTCTTTTCTTTTTGCTCCGTGTTGGTTCATTCGCAACCAGTCAATCCTTATCAACAATGGACGCACGGGCCATCAACGGATCCGGACTTTTTCCCTATTGCAGTCTGGTTGCAGAGTCCGGTGCGTGCGGAGCAGTATCGTGAGGCGGGGTTCAATGTGTATATCGGTCTTTGGAAAGGCCCCACCGAGGAACAATTGATTGCTTTGCGCCAAGCGGACATGAAAGTGATCTGTCACCAAAACGCAGTGGCTCTTCAGCACCTCAACGACGACACAATCATCGGATGGATGCACGGCGACGAACCGGACAATGCTCAATCCCTGGGCAGCGGCAAAGGCTATGGTCCGCCGGTTCCACCTGAAAAGATCGTGGAGGATTATACGAAGCTAAAGGAGGCGGATCCTACCAGACCGATCCTGTTGAATCTTGGACAAGGGGTGGCATGGGACCAATGGATCGGACGAGGCGTCCGGCGCAATCATCCCGAGGATTACCCGGAATACGTCCAGGGTTGCGACATTGCTTCATTTGATATTTATCCGGCGGTGCACGACCATCCGGACGTGGCGGGCAATCTTTGGTATGTTGGGAGAGGTGTCCAACGTCTCATCGATTGGAGCAAACCACGCACAGTTTGGAATTGCCTCGAGTGCACCCGTATCAGCAACGTGAACCGCAAACCCACCCCGCATGAAGTCCGTTGTGAAGCCTGGATGTCGATCATTCACGGGTCACGTGGTCTGATCTATTTTGTGCACCAATTCAAGCCGACCTTTCGCGAAGCGGCGCTGTTGGATGATCCGGACATGCTCAAGGCTGTTACCGCACTCAACCAACAAATCACCGAACTCGCCCCTGTCCTGAACACCCCCACCCTCTCAGGCGAGTTGAGCGTACAATCCGAACATTCCGAAGCACCCATCTCAACCATGATGAAACGTCATGACGATGCCACCTATGTATTCGCCGTCGGAATGCGCGGAGAAAAAACGACCGGGACGTTTACCCTTGCTAAACTTGCGGGTGAAAGAACAGTCACCGTATTAGGTGAAGATCGCACTTTGACAGCGCGAAAAGGCGTTTTCAACGACACCTTCGAACAGTGGGATGTGCACCTCTACAGAATCGAAGCCACATCGACCCAGTAAGAATATTGGTTTGTCGTCCGGGTATGCTGCAATAAAGAGTTGCCCCGGATTAACGTAAATAAAGCTACTCTTCCCCAACCATAAAAATGCTGGGGTCATGCATGTGTTTTGATGTTAATGATCACCAATGCAATAGAGGTGATCATGGGTGCGAATGAATATCTGGCCCTGGCTGATCGCCGGGCTTGAGGAAACCTTTTCCTCCAGATCATTGGTTTCCAGAAGTTGAAACTCTTTTCCCGGACGAATGACACTGGTGATCCCCTGGTCTGAGACGTAATACACCAACCCATTCGCGCTCACTGGAGAGGCGCTGTGCCCGCCTTTCAATCGTTCCATCCAAAGACGCTCGCCCGTGCGCGCTTCAAAACAACTCAGGATACCACTGTCAGCAACCACCAACAGGAAATCTCCAGCCACAATCGGGGATGGAACATAAGCCGCTCCGCGCTGCTCCCTCCAGGCGATGTGAGTCTCGGTGACATTTCCGGAACCATCGGGATCAATGGCCACGATATGGCGTTCGGGATATCCGCAGGTCAAATAGAAGTATTTCTCGTCGTAAACCATAGAGGCAACAAATTGTTCCGTCGGACCATCAATAAACCAATGGACCTTGCCATTGTCCGGATCATAGCTGTAAACGGAATGGCTCCCCGGAAGAACCATTTGTGTCCGAGCTCCGATTTGACGAATGAATGGCGTGCCATAGCTGCGGGTGTTGTGCGGACGGTCCACGCGCCAGCTTTCGTTGCCGGTTGCCTGATCGATCGCAACCAGATAGCCCTTGCCATCGTGATCGCCATTGATGATGACCAAATCCTTGTAGAGCACGGGGCAGCTATTGAATCCATGAGCGCTCAGAAAATCACCCAAATCCCTTTGCCATTGTTGTTGCCCCTGGAGATCATAAGCCGAAAGGATGATTCTTCCAGGAGTGATCATACGTGCCGCGCCGACATTAGGCGCAAGAACTTCCTCTCCCTCTGGTTTCAAAAAAGAGACAAATATCTGTTTTCCGTTGGTAGCGGGTGTACTCGATGCCCGACTATTAAGTCGGTGAATGGATTCCAACGAGGCATTGAGAACGGTTTGCGTCCATTCAATGTTGCCCGTTATTCGATCGATTGAAATCAGGATACGATCTCCCTTATCCTCAATGCACGAAGTGAGGAACACCTGGTTTCCCCAGACAATAGGAGACGAATGCCCGGTTCCCGGAATAGCAGTTTTCCAGGCGACGTTCTTGCTGGAGTCCCATTGGGTGGGAACACGTGCTTCGGCGCTCGAGCCGTCGTTTCCAAGTCCACGCCAGGATGGCCAGTTTTCGGCTTGGCAACTGAGAATAATCGTCAACAGAATCCAACAGCGATGCATACCAGTATGATAATGCGCAAAGCCGTCATCATTCAATGAGGAATCCGCAGATGACGCAGATGCACGCAGATAATGGGTGTAAAGTCAGATTTGATCTCTTCAAAATGATTCATCAAATAGTGCCCTGAAATTCAGCCCCCATTCGAATGGATCTTCCTTTCATATCTGCGTAAATCTGCGTCATCTGCGGATAAACTGCATAGACACGGCTAAGGAATCCATGCAACGTCCAAATCCCCCCATGAGCCAAGAAGGACATGATGCCATTGATCATTTTCAAGAGAGATCCTTTTGTCATTTTTGGAATTGCCATTTCGAACCGATTGACAGACCGTAGGCCCCACTCCATTCACCCATTGAATGCATACTACGATATGAAGCCTATCCTTCACCTCCTTTTCAGCTTGTGTGTCTGTGCAATTCAGGCAACAGCATCGGATCGCCCCAACATCATCTTTTTGTTTGCCGACGATCAGCGAGCGGACACAATCGGTGCGCACGGCAATCCTTACATCCAAACCCCGAACCTGGACCGATTGTCGAATGAGGGATTCAGTTTTCGACGCAACTATTGTGCAGGATCTTTCAGCGGCGCCGTTTGTGTCGCGAGCAGAGCCATGTTGATGACCGGACGCCACTGGATGAATTTGCCAAGAAACAAGCCTCAATCCAATTGGGGAAATGCCATAACACTGCCTGCCTTACTGAATGAAAAAGCCGATTATAAAACCTTCATCATCGGCAAATGGCACAATGGCAAAACCACACTCGACCAATCCTTCCGCAACGGACGTTCGGTCTATATGGGAGGTATGGCAAATCATGCGGATTTCCAAGTCCAGGATCTGACCGATGGAGAACTGAGCGCGAAACGGGATGCTGGCGGCTTCTCCAGCGCTGTCTATGCAGATGACGCGGTTAAGTTCATCAAAGAGAGCGACAATGAACAACCCTTCTTCCTCTATGTTGCCTTTACGGCTCCCCACGATCCACGCAATCCGCCTGAGAAATATCGCGAGATGTATTACAAAAACCGACCGCCGCTTCCGCTCAATTACCTGCCAAAACATCCATTTCAAAATGCGCCACAGGCTACGTCCGGTCGGGATGAAAGTCTCGCCCCATGGCCGCGGACCAAGGAGGTTATCAGCGATCAACTCTGCGAATACTACGGATTGATCACGCATCTCGACGAACAGGTTGGTCGCATCATGCAGGCACTTGAAAAAAGTCCGCATGCGAAAAACACCATTGTCATCTACACGGCAGATCACGGCCTGGCCATGGGGAGTCATGGCCTGCTGGGCAAACAGAACGTTTACGAACAGAGTATGCGATGTCCATTAATTCTCCGGGGGCCTGGAGTTCCATCAGGCAAATCGAGTGATGCGTTCACCTATGTTCACGATCTGTATGCAACCATTTGCGATTTTGCAGGCATTCAGCAGCCAGAAAATAACGATTCAAAGAGCCTGCGCCCGATGATGGACGGCGCCATCGATCAAGTGAGGGATACTGTTTTCCTCCCCTTTCAAGACAATCAACGCGCGGTGAACAACGGTCGATGGAAACTGCACATTTATCCAAAGATCAATCATCGACTATTATTCGATCTCGCATCCGATCCGCACGAACTCAACAACCTGGCGGAAGACACACGCTATCAATCACAAGTTTCTCAAATGCTCGCCCTGATGGAATCTCATCGCCATCTACTCAAAGATCCCTATCCATTGAGTGTCGAACACCCGGAACCCAAACAACCGAACTACGACAACTCAAAACGCGTCCTCGACCGCTGGCAACCAGAATGGATTCGCGACAAATACTTCGAAGGTAGAAACAACCCCAACCACGGCATTCAAAAACCAAAGTGAATTCGGCCACGCTCTAGCGAGAGCGGCCACGTAGCCGCCTTTGCAAAAAGGTGGCAGTCGTTTTCACAATCAATGGACTCTCTCACCTCAGTCATTCGAATGCCACAGGACTCCCGGCTTAAACGAACGCGCAAGTGAATTCGGCCACGCTCTGGCGAGCGCGGCTACCTCTTTCGGTTTCACTTGCCATCATTCCAGATAATGTGGGTTCCGCTTTTGCCGGGAACGATCACATCCTTCCACCCGTTTCCGTCCAGATCATGCACACGAATCTGGAGCCCTATGCCCGGTCCCTTGCCAGCTGGGGCAGTTGAAATAAGGTGTTTGGTCCAAGTCTGTTTTTTTGGAACCCAGTTGTAATATTGGACGGTGATATCATCGTGTGCGCCTGAATCATTTCCGGAATGGGCGTAATAACGTTTTCCGGTGATCAGCTCAGGTTGATCGTCGTTGTCGATATCTACCCAGGCAAGCGAGTGACCTTGAGAAAATTTCTTATCAATTAAATGCTGACGCCAAGTGGTGGCGCCATTGGACTGTGGTTCAAGCTGTTCATGCCAGTAAAGTCCGTAGCTATGTCCATCTGACCAGATGATGTCGTTGCGACCGTCCTGGTTCAGATCGACAATCAGCATGGGACAGCTCGCGTGCGGAAGATCAAAGTCATGATGATACAGCCAAGCCCCGGAGAATGGCCCGGCAGCAGGTTGTTCATACCAGCCATGTTGGTAGACCATATCCTGCTTACCATCACCATTCAGATCTCCAAATCCCAAACCATGACCGTTGCTTTTTCGATTGCCTTCCCCGGATACGAGATGCTTCTTGAGAGTTAAAAGCCCATTCTTTCCCCTGACAAAGCGGAAGATCTGCATCGGATTTTGAACGTTCCATGAATTCTCGATGTACTCAGGCATTCCGTCTTCGTCGATATCGTGAAGGAACGTGGCTTCATTGTGACCGGTTCCGGTATCAACCAGTTGGTGAACATTCCAAAGCCCTTCATCGTAATGTCCGGCACCAGGATTCTCAAACCAATCGACATTCTTCAAGGTGAATCCGCCGGAGATCACATCCAGATCCCCATCACCGTCGACATCGAATAAATGCTCGGAATTATTCTGCATATAATCTGCGCCAAAAGGCAGGATCTCGCGGAGCTTGCATTGTTTGAAGTCGGGAGCCTGATACCAATACTCGCCGGAAGTAATGTCCAACTTGCCATCCCCATCGATATCCCCAACGGCAAGCCCTTCGTTGTTATCTTTATGGAGTTGCTGCACCCGCCATTTGAGCGGAGAAGCTGCATGAACTTGTGAAGTCACGTTCCATGCGAACACGCATAGAGACAGGATGAGAGGTGTATGCTTCATGCAAGCAATAGTGACTTCAGAGCACCGCATTTTTCAAGCATTTGTACACGAAAGTAGCCGCATTCGCCAGAATGTGGCCCATTTTGCTTTTTAGACAGCCACCGCAGTCGCGGGATCTGCGAGATGAACAGGGTTTAAAGGATGAAATGACCGGAGAGTGAGACTTCTACATCTGCGTCCATCTCTTGGATCCCGCACAGGGGTGGTGCGGATAACCACAATAAAACGTCCAGATACAGAATCCCACCAATCATCGCCCGAGGATGGTCGGCAGTTTGGGAGGCGTATCCCAGATGGGCATGTCCTCTCCGGAGATCTCTCTTTCGATATCGGCCCGACGTTTACTGATGAATTCACGTATCGACTCGTAGTCCACCTTGCGGTCAAAGAACCATCCTCGCTGGGAACCGGAAACGTGCGGGTCCACCATTTTCTCAATCCTCAGGGTTTCCGCCAGGAGCTTATCTTCATCCCAATGTTCGTTCAGCAATTGCTTCATCCTGGCGGCATATTTTTTTCGAACCTCCGGAATTTGATATAGCTTATATGCCAGAATGCCTATCGTGCGAACAGATCTCGGTGACCGTCGATCCACACCCAATGGACTGTATTTCTCAAACATGGCATCGGCACCCCAGGGCAGGAAATGAAGCTTGTTGGTCTCGGGATTCAAGTAGATGAAGAAGTTGTTATGGTTACCCGAATACCCATCCCAGAAACTGAGTAAACCTTCCATTGCCCAAAACGTGTAAAAACTTTCCTCATCTATCAGGTTCCAGATTTCCTCTTCAAATTTGAAATCACTCGTTTGCAACTCAGCCATCACCAACAGATCCGAACTGTCTTTGCTATGGTTCAGTCCATGAATGGCCAGCACGTTCCGCCCATACTTGAGTCGGTCCCGGTGATCAGATAAATCATAGGGAGCAAACTTCATGGACTGCCTGTCATCGCCACTTTTTTTGGCGCGTGAGGACCAATTGGGTTGCGAAGGGGCATTGGAGCGTGCCACTTCAAATCCATTGAGGTAGGCAACGAATCCGTCGTCACACCTCATGCGAAGCAACAATTTTTCGGCAGAATGAATCGCATCAAGGTTCACCAGTTCAAAAGGAAACCGGACATAAACGGACGCCGTTTTTCCATGCAGCTGGTGTTCGAAATCAAATCCGTCTCCAATGTAGGGTTTGAAACTTTCATCCCGGTCATACCCCGCGCCGTTCTGTCCCATCTGCCATTGGGAATCATCAAAATCCGTTTTGAACCATTCCCGGTCGTGTCGTTCACTTGTTGGCACCCAGGCTCTTCCGACCGCACCCTCCCCGAGAATGACATCCCCTTCCCCTCCGTTGAGAGCTTGAATCACTTTCATAATGTGCTCGCGACCAGCAGTGTCATCACCAAATTTCAGTTCAAAACTCCCTTCCCAATCCTCATAGAAATCCACCACGGTCCCTTCGTACAAGGTTCCTTCGCTGTTTCCAAAAGCACGTTGCATCATCGGCTTTTTTACGCTCTCAACATGCGAATAGACACCGAGATTCCTTCCGTTCACCTTCACTTTGGCCAAGGCGCTTCTTGGAGCAGGTGATCCGGCTGCGTTGAACAAGGAATACCCGATGAACTGACTCATCTGACTGACGTCCTGCTGATTGTTATTGAAGGTCAAGGTGTTCAATCCATCAATATTTCCTTCCTCATCGATAAAATCGAGTTTGATCTTCAGAGAGGGTCGCGTACGGCTCAAGGACCCGATGAAACCCTTTTTGCGAATACCCACTCGTGGAAAAGTGACACCATCGATGGTCACCTTGGCTTCGACATAGGTGTAGGGTAATTCCAGCATTTTGGCCTTTCTTTTGGCCCCCAAAGATTCCTGAATAGATCGTCCTTGTTGACGGATCTTGTCCCAATCCCCATCGGGCAACTCGATGTCCACCATCACAAGACGGTCTCGGGGAAACAGATCGTCCAATGTCAGGGTTTCGGCAGTCAGGTTTAACTGTTCGGAGCTGTGTTCCTCCGAATCCACCTGACAGCCAAACAAAAGAGTCGCGAAAGCAGACAAGATCGTGCCTGTGATATGCGTCCAGTTTTTTTGATAACCTTGTATGAAATGTAAAATGCCAGGCATGCGGTTTGTGGAGTTATTGCAACCTATACACAATCAAATCATTTTTGTTCCAATTATTTTCGAAAAAAACGCGGCACGTCCTCAGTTTGATGGTTGACCCGCCACACTCTGGCGAGTGCGGCTACAGCGATGTAGCTGCCTTCGCCAGAAGGTGGCAGCTTCGAACAGTTCCCTAAACCGCAAGCAGGTCAATCACCTTCCCAACAGCCTGATCATGGCTTTCGCAAAGGAATCTCCCAGACGAACAAAGAAGGTTCCGCTTCCCAGGTAATGATAAGGACGATCACTTCCAACGAGATCCCATTCATGATAATGCTCGGGCCATCCTTTGCTGAAGATTTCATGGGAAAACGATGAGTAATCTGTATAACTTTCGACAGCCAGTACGTTGTTCACAATCCCAAGCGTCTGAGCGGCTTTTCTCTGACCGATGGAGACAGCATTCCCGGCCACTTTTTCAGCAGTCCTACCCGTACCCAATACGCCAATGACAAATGGCATGTCGGGAGTCTCCAAGGTATTGCGCACATCCTTGATGAAGGAAATCATGTTGGAAGCATAGTTGTCCCGGAATTCAGGCGAGAACTGATCATTGAATCCCTGGAACCAAACGAATCCGGAGATTTCATAACCCGTATCCGCATCATATTCCGGATGCACTTCATCCAGTTTACCCAGAACCTCCTGAACGGACACATGCATCTTGCGGTAGAACAAACCTGCATTCTTTTTGATCTCGTCCGCTTTGTCGCCTGCCTTTTCCTTATCATTCAGTTCATAAGGCCCAGCAGAAGGTGGTCGAAAATCGTAGTGCAAGGACTTCCCTCCCCACGAAGTTTTGATCAGAAGAATGGGGCCGTCGATCTCTTTGGCGATGGAAAGCCCAAAACCATATTCAGGCCCCATCTTTTTACCGCCGCCACCGTATCCAACAGACAGCTTACCGGACTTCTCAAAACGATCCGCAATGGAATGGATATAAACCCGGTCCGAAACAACAGATGAAGTTTTAATCTCTGCTTTGTAAGCTTCATGACTCTCTTTGAGTTGTTTCACCTCCGCTTCCAAAGCTGTCTTCTCAGGACCATCAGACATGTTCTTAAGCTTATCGTTCGAAATGCCTCCGGTCAGTTGGTCAATCTTTCGGGCAAGATCGAGCTGATTCTCCAATTTTGCGTTGGATATTTCACTACCAGGCTTGAAAACCATCCGGGCAAGTTCGGCATCCCTGGCATTTCCCGACTGATAAAGAGTGGCCATCGTATGGGGGTTGGCATGCCCCACCATGTTTGATTGGCCGGCGAGAATAAAGACCTTCAATTTCTCACCGGCAACGAGCGTTCCAGTGGATGACAAACACCCACAGGCAATCACCAACAAAACGCTTCTGCGAAGTAAATGCGTATTCATCGTAAATCCTGGTAGCCGCGTTCGCCAGAACGTGGCCCACACGCCACCTCCTTGCGGAGGCAGCTACGTAGCCGCGCTTGCCAAAGCGTGGCCCACGCGCCACCTCCTGGCGGAGGCGGCAACCGGGCGGAAGCGGTTACTTTTTGGGTTTCAAAATAGGTGTATCCCATCCTTCAATATCGCTGGGCTTGGCGTCAGTGATGGATGGTTTAAAGCTGAAGGTGCTCGGATTATAAGGTCCCACGAAGGACACATCCGCGTCCGCTTTGATCACATCTTCCATCCCCATGCACCACAAAGTTGCGTTGACGATCATTCGTCGCACCCCTTCGCTGAGGATGTCCTCTGAAGCCCCCTGTGTGCTACAAAACACACGCCCCTTCTTTCCGGATTTGGAAGTATAGGACCGCACCCAAGCGGCAGGCTGGGGCGGTTTATTCTCGAGAGGCACGGCTCCGACTTCCATGGAGGAAAGCACTTGATTCGTCGCCAGAATGATCGAACCAGGCATCGGCACCGCCGAATAAGCGCCTGCCATGGCGTGCATGTCCTTAACCCCGCGCATCACCGGATGACCTTCTTGCTCAGGAACCACATGCATGGCCGTGGCGTATTTGTGATTACGGCCATAGTGCCCTGCCCCCAGCTTTGGATTCCAGGTCTCACCGAGAATCTGGCGCCCAAAACCACCCACATAATCTTTCGTTCCCTGATAGTTGTAATGGGCATACTTCCCCTTGATACCATTGAAAGCATGCGTCGTGGTCCGAAGCCCCAAAAGAGGTCCCCCGCGATCGAGATACCCTTCAAATTTCGCCATCCATTCATCATCCGGAGCAAGGAATCGCATGAAGAGAAACAACATGTCAGCGTCATCAATCGCCTCGATCCCCGGGACCAGTGAAGAACCGGGTTTGATCAAACCTTCCTCGGTTTGCCCGAACAACACCGTGCACTTGAACCCGTAGCGTTTGGCTAGAATCCGGGCGATTGCCGGACAGGACTCTTCACCTCGGTATTCATGATCGGATGCAATAAAAAGAATGTGCTTACCTTTGCCCGGCCCGGAATCGCCCTCATAAACGACCCAGGGTTCAGCATTCATTGCAAGGGATCCCTTTAACAACACGGCACAAACGGCCAACAACGGAACAAAATGACGAATGATGTTATTTCTCATATGGTTTGCTTTTCTTTCCAGCTAACAATTCCTTAAATCCTAAACAACTTTGAAGACGACACCCATTCAATTCTTATTCACCCACAACCGCGCCGTACACGACACCTTTTAAACTCCTCTCCAGATTCCAGGTGTAAGGCATGGTTTGCTCCATGGTGATCACTGCCAGGTCGTCCTTGGGGGAAACCCAGAAATGGGTACTCGCCGCACCGCCCCAGCCGTATTCACCCACACGGGCGTCGGAGTCGTATTGCGAGGTGTGGGTGACCACGTTGAATCCAAGGCCAAACCCGAAACCATCACGCGTGTCTCCGATGCCAATGGGGAAAGCCTGCTCCGGAAGCTGGTCACGTGTCATGTCCCGAATGGTGGATTCCTGGAGCAATCGTTTTCCAAACAATTCACCGCCATTGAGCAGCATTTGAAGAAACCGGGCGTAATCCCCCACCGTTGAGACCATGCCACCACCTCCTGAAAAGAATCGCGGAGGGAAACGGTAATCACTGCTGTCGTTGGATTCGGTCGGTTCCAGGTCGTGGTTGTAAATGGAAGCAAATCGGTCACGTTTTCCGGATGGCACAAAAAATCCGGTGTCCTTCATCCCCAGCGGTTCCAGAATACGCTCCTTTAAAAACCGGTCGAGCGATTGTCCAGACACGGCTTCCACCAATGCCCCCTGAACATCCACTGAAATACTGTAAACCCATTGTTCACCCGGATGGTAAGCCAGCGGTAGTGATGCGACTTTTTCAAGAAAGGAGGCGGTATCATTCTTTTTATCCAAAATACCCGACTGGACATACAACTGATCCACTTCCGAGTTCCCGAAAAACCCGTAGGTGAATCCGGCCGTATGACGCAATATATCGCGCACCGAGGGAGGTCGTTTCGGGGGGATTCTTTTGCCATTTTCCAACACCATCAGATTGGACAATTCCGGCAAGTAGTCGGCAATAGGATCATCCAAATCGACCTGTCCCGATTCCACCAGCATCATGACCGCCGTGCTCACGATCGGTTTGGTCATTGAATAAATCCGGAATATGGTATCGGTGGCCATGGGCGTTTGAGATTCGATATCCTGCCACCCATGCGCTTCCAGATGCACAATCGAACCCTTGCGCAATACCAGTGTCACCGCACCTGCGAGTTCCTTTCGATCAAGATGCTCCCCCACCGCCAGCTCGATCCCCCGCAATTTGGAGGCATCCAAGCCAACATCCCCGGGCGCAGCAAATGGCAAGGGATCGGCGCTACATGAATCATGAACATTCAAGGCAACGAGCATAGCAACGATGAACAAAACTCTTGAAAACATGCAGCGATCATCCATGTCCCCATCACCAAAGTCAACCCCACACCATTCATGATTCCAAGTCTCACCTTGTCGGCACCCCAAGGGGATAGGGCCAAGCAATCAACTGATCAGATCGAGGCACTCGATCTTGCTTATGCATGCATGCGCTTGAACGATCCGATGACATTCCCCTCATTCTGGTCGATGCGTTCGGGTCGACCTTTGTAAGGATAGATGAGTTCGGTATGATCAACACCCAGCAAGTGGAGGATGGTGGCGTGAAAATCATGCACATGGGACACTTCGGTCACAGCATGCAAGCCGAGTTCATCGGTTTCTCCGATCACGGTTCCACCTTGAACACCACCGCCTGCCATCCACATGGTAAAGCCGGTGGGATTGTGATCACGTCCATCGCCTTTTTCGGACATCGGTGTACGGCCAAATTCCCCCCCCCAGATCACCAAGGTTTCATCGAGCAGGCCTCGTTGTTTCAGATCGGTCAACAAGGCAGCCACGGGTTGGTCCATCTCTTTGCAGAGTCGGGTGTGGTTCTTTTCGATCTGATCATGACTGTCCCACTTGGAACCGGCTCCATGATATAACTGAACAAACCGCACCCCGCGTTCCACGAGCCGACGAGCAAGCAGGCAGTTTTGACCAAATACCTTCGTCTCTTTCTGGTCCATACCATACATCTGACGCGTGGCTTCGTCTTCGTCTGCAATGTCGATGGCTTCGGGAGCTTCGGCCTGCATGCGGAACGCCAGTTCGTAGCTTTGAATCCGCGCATCCAGATCGGTGTTGGATGTGCGCCCTTTCTGATGGGCGCGATTGAGCTGTTCCAGGAAGGACAGTTTTCTGGACTGTCGGGACTCAGTGACGCCCTTGGGGTTTTTCAGATTCAGAATGGGTTCGTCTCCGGGTTCAAACAAGGTTCCCTGATAAACGGATGGCATGAAACCCGCCCCCCAACTTCTGACTCCGTTGACGACCATGTTTTTGTTGTCCTTGATCACCACAAAGCCCGGGAGGTTACGGTTGGAGGTCCCCAATCCGTAGGAAACCCAAGCCCCCAGAGAAGGACGGCCACCAAATACCGATCCCGTGTTCATCTGACACACGCCACCCGCGTGATTGATTCCGTCCGACACACAGGAACGCAACACGCACATTTCATCCGCTTTCTGCGATAAATGAGGCAACCAATCAGAAATCCACAAGCCAGACTGTCCATGCTGTTTCCATTCCCGTTTGCATTCCAGCAAGGGCGAATTCTGCTCACCCATCGCAGTGATGGGTTTCGGAAAACTGTCGGGTAGTTTTTGTCCGGCGAGTTTGTTCAGCAATGGTTTGGGATCGAATAAATCGATGTGACTTGGGCCGCCTTCCATGAACAGGAAAATCACATTCTTGGCGCGTCCCGGCGCATGGGGCACCTTGGTCTGCATCGGGTTCCCTCCCGCAAATGGATCACTGATTCCCGCGATTAACTCAGAGTCACGTGACATGGCGGCCAAGGCCACCGCGCCGAACCCCATGCCGGCGCGTTGCAGAAATCCTCGACGTGTCTGAATGTTTTCAAAGTGTGGTTCTTTCATGATCAGTGGAGATAGAGGAATTCATTTGAGTTGAGGAGCATTTGGCACATGTCCACCAGACTGTCCCCCTCTGCGTTTTGGTCCTTTAGAAAAGACAGCGCCATTTGAGCTTCTTCCGGATTCGGATTCCGCCCGTAGCAGCGTTGATAGGCTTCCTGCACCATCGGAGTTGAATCATCGCCGTGAGTCGAGCGAAGTTGTTCCGCAAATTGCCGGGCACGCTGCAACATCCAGTCACCGTTCATCAACAGCAAGGCTTGTCCTGGGGTGGTGGTGGCATCCCGAACCGGTGTGCTGTTGAATCCGGTTGGAGAATCGAATCCCTTCAACACTTCATCCGGTGTGTTCCGAATCTTGCGCACATAAATACTACGTCGCAGTTGATTCCCTTTGACGGACGGACCGCCCAGGGACGGGTCCAAGACACCACTAACCTTCAACATCGCATCCCGCACCTGCGCGGCGTCCAGTCTTTTGGGGGGATAACGCCACAACAAACGGTTCAATGGATCGGTTTCGGATTCCCTGGTGCCTGGCTCGCGTCGAGCGGTCTGTTGATAGGTGGAAGAATGAAGAATCAAGCGATGCATGTGTTTGAAACTCCAGCCGGAATCGAGAAACTCGGAAGCCAGCCAGTCGAGCAGTTCCGGATGGCTGGGAGCTTTACCAAGTTCGCCGAAATCATTGGGAGAGGCCACCAGACCGTCTTTGAAATGTTTGAGCCAAATGCGATTCACGATCACACGCGGTGTCAACGGATGATCCTTGTCGGTCAACCACTCGGCCAGCTTGGTGCGGCGACCGGTTGTGTTGCCTTGTTTGGGGGAGTCAATCTCCAATGAAGCAGGTTCCAGGACGCTCAAAAATCCAGGATCGATATCCCGCGATCCGGCACGATTTTTCAACAGCACTTTGGGCGCTTTTTTCCCAACATCGGATGCAATGAAGGCCGGAGTCAATGAAGCTGGTTTGAGGTGATCAAACGCCTTTAATTCTTTCCGCAGTTCCTTGAGTTTCTCCGCTTCTTCTCCCTTGATGGATTTGCTTTCATCAAAGCGTTCACGTTCATACTCCACCTGGATATTCGCCAGATCCATCAATTGCTGCTGATAGGGTGTCCGCTCTTCCTTTGGCATGTCGAAGATGGCTTGGATGGCTTCGGGAAACATGATGAGCGCAGCATGTTGCTTGGCTTTGATCTTGGGCTCAACAATGGCGTCAATCTGTTCACGCACCTCTCGCGTGGCTTCCATCCAGACAGCCAATTGCCGATCGTGCTCCTTCTGTTGGTCCGGAGTCGCCAACGGGACTCCAAACTTCCAACTGACGGGCGCCAGCATTGCTTTGAGCCGATAGTAATCTTCCTGGGGAATGGGATCGAATTTATGGTCGTGACACTGGGCGCAGCCAATCCCGACTCCCATGAACACTTCCCCTGTCAATGATGTCAACTCATCCACAATCAATTCCCAATGCATCTGCACGTTGCGCTGATTGTATTCGTAAATGCCATTCCTCAAATAGGCGGTCCCAATCAGCACTTCAGGATCATCCGGCGCCAGTTCATCGCCCGCCAACTGTTCGCGCACGAATTGATCGTAGGGTTTATCCTGGTTGAATGAATTCACCACGTAGTCGCGATAAGGCCAGGCATTCGGTCGGAAGGCGTCCTGACGATATCCGTCCGATTCCGCCCAACGAGTCACATCCAACCAGTGCTGTCCCCACCGTTCACCGTAATGGGGGCTGTTGAGCAATTCCTCAATCAGGTTGGACCACGCTTTTGGGTTGGTATCCTGGACGAATGATTCCACCGCTTCGGGACTGGGGGGCAGGCCGATCAAATCAAAATAGACACGACGAATCAGCTCCCGTCGGTCGGCTTTGGGGCCGGGGGCGAGTCCGGTTTGATGCAGGGCGCGATCCACAAAACGATCCACCGCGTTTTGACTCCAGTCGTCGCCGGATCTAACCGGAACATCCGGTCGAAGCACCGGTTTGACAGCCCACCAGTGTGCGGATGTTTCTTCGGTCGCTGAAGCAGCGCTTGAGCCCAAAGCCGTAGCCAGGAAGAATGCAGTCAACACTTGCCCCAGTCGGGATTGCCATCCTGATTCATACTTATCTAATCGAAGTCGCAGCATCATTTTTCCTCTTGTCGAATCCATTGAACGGCGTCCAGAACCACATAGCCATCCGTTCCAGCATTTCCTATGCTGACCTTTCCCTGTTTTTCAAATGTGTATTTCCCCAAAGACACCGCCACGCCTTCAAGGTCGGGTTTATTCCTTTGGTTCACCTTTAAGCTGGCCACTCCTGAGGCATGATGCACTTCCACCGGCACGTTGGTTGCGCGGTTCGGGTTGGGGGTGTAGGTCATTCTCACCTCATAGATTCCGGGTTCGAGTTCCGCCACAAACTGAGCTGATTCATTGCCTTTGTTTTCATTGTTGTCGTGGTGATAGCCCCGTTGATAGAACGGCTGCACCGAGTGACTCATCCGCCATCCCCGGCTGCGTTGCGCACGAAAATCATCCACGACCACCCCATCCAAATGGGTCGCGCCCGACTGGATCTGAGTCGCCATCTCAAGCACCTGTCCCTCTTCCAACAAACGCTCACGCAGCCTGTCATATGGCAAGTCCTGCACCGCAATCGGTGCATCCGCTTCCAAACACATCATGGCAGCCGTCGCCGCCGATTGCCCGAGGATCATGAAGACCGGTTCCATTCGAATCGAACCAAACGCAATGTGCGAACTGGAGACACAAACCGGCACCAACAAATTATCACACTGTCCTTTTTTGGGAATCAAGGAACCATAACTGATCTCATACGGCCCCTGCGTGGAGACACCGATATCTCCTTCGTTCTGAACATAGCCTTCCGGGGTGATGTAGCGTTGAACATTGTGACTGTCCATCGTGTAAGACCCCATGCCCACGGACCGGGGGGTGGGACGTCGTTTCAACAGTTCGTTCTCTGTCATGACATAATCTCCAACCATCCGCCTCGCTTCACGCACATAAATCTGATGCGGCCATCCGCCATTGTCCTTGAACTCATCTTTGGCCAAACCGTAACGCGCCATTTTGGACCGCACGTCTTCAGGCACCCGGGGATCATTGGCGATGAAATACATCAACCCCTTCTGATATTGCTCATGCTGTTGAATAATTTCCCGTCGACGCTCATAGCTGCCTTCGGGGTAATCATAGTTGAATCCGATGTTGTCAGTGCTGAAAGGGCCATGGTTGTTGGTATCGGTTTTTCGATTGGGGATGGGATCAAACTTGTTGAAGGTCTGTCGCCACCCGGCGTCAAAAATCCGCAGGAGAAGCTCATACTGACCGGGATCATAGCCTTCCGGTTTCGGAAAAGGTATCCGGTTGTCCGGATGATCGGTGAGACACATGCGAAAGCAATAGGCCTGAATCCGGTGATCCCCGACGCCATATTCACCCGGCGACTCGGTGGAGATACGTGGCAACACACCACTGGAGGAATCTCCCGGAACGCGATAGGGACTGATGCTTTTTTTCACTGCCCCGAAATGATGTCCATGATGCAGCACACCCGTTTGAACACCGTTCCATTGTTCGTCGTAAGTATCCGTACTTTCGCGACCAACATGATAATCCACTCCGGCTGTTGCCAACAGGTCTCCTTCATAAGTCGCATCGATGAACATACGTCCCCGGTACGTATTCCCGGAAAGCATGCGAATGGATCGTATCCGTGCGCCGTCCTTTTCGACGCTGGTGGCCACGTTCCGGTCCAACCATTCATTTCGATGAACAGGAATGTCCAATTCATCCACCCACTCATCAAACACTGTTTCAGCAATGTGGGGTTCGAAAATCCACATGGTTCGCTGCGCCCCATCGATGGCGGGCGTCCCCTGCCCCTTGTTGCCATAGTCCTCCCGCTCCTGCCAGCGCCAGGCGTTCTCTTTCTGATACAGCTTCCAGACACGATGGTAAAACTCCCGGCTCAAACCACCAATCACAGACTTGTTTCCGGTATCCGTCCACCCAAGCCCCCCACTGGTCAACCCGCCCAAATGCTTGTCCGGGCACACGATCACCACCGATTTTCCCATGCGTTTGGCCTGCACCGCCGACGTCACCGCCGCGCTGGTACCACCATATACAACCAGGTCATAAACCGGACCCGCCGCCTGTAAAGACACGAAAGTCCATAAACTCGCCCCCAACAGGGCGACACATTTGGGTAAAAGCATGGGAAAACCATACCGAACGGAGTCAAAAAAACCAGAGCAAAAGGAAACCTATGAAAATGCGTCCGACATCAACACATGACGATGTCCACGGATTCAAAACTACCCCAGGTAGAGCGTGGCGTCTCGGCGCGCAATCCTTATGGCTCCCCTTCTTGCAATACACCATTCAATGGCAAACCCCACAGCACCCCGTAGAATCCCAATGTTGTCGCCGGACGAACATCGAGTTTTCCTGTCTCTGAAACTCAGGATACCATCCATCCAAAAGTTCCTTTAGGATGACTGAGTGGGAGATTTTACAAAAAGATGACGATATTTGGTTGTTCACATCGACTATCTAGAGCCTGTCCGATATGGTCTGAAATTTCAAATTATTTCCTGACGGGACAGAAA
>CAYPZD010000039.1:0-46167 GCA_964415055.1 uncultured Verrucomicrobiota bacterium
CGTTCGGCGGATTGGTCTACTTGACGCAGAGCTTCGTTCAATTTTCGTAGGTCGAAGGTTTGGTCGAGGAGTTCAAGTTTGAATGTTTCCGGATCCAGGCTGCGAACGAACACATCTTCTCTTGAACCGGCCATGGTGCCTTTCGGCATGATGTTTGAGTTCAGAAAATGGGGTGTTTCAAGTGTGGACATCCAGAGTTCCAACCGTTCATCAAATCGAGTGACGATGCGGCGTAGGGAAGCTTGATTCAGGAGGCTGGAGTCCTCCGTTCCCAATGCCGCACGAAGGGATTCGCCGCGTTCCTTGCCTGCTGCCTCTTCCGGCCAGAGAATGCGGGTGGTTTCCGTGGCATGATTCAGGAAGGCGTGCACGTAAAAGAATGATTTGTCGTTGTCCATGCCGATGAGGGAACTTCGCATATGCTGCCATGCGAAGGCCGCAAATCGACATTGGGTCCGGATTTCTTCGATCCATTTGCGTGTCAGATCCTGTTCCATGGTTCGATTCCCTACTGTTTGTTTTTATTCAAAACCGCTTCGGCTTTGGCCTTGGCCTCCTCCGCCCTGCGCTGGATTTCATCCGGAGACGGGAGGGACATGAGGACTTCGGGGGGGATGTCTCCGGATTCGGTCAATTTATTCAGGCATTTGATGCGTTCGTTGAGAGCTTTGTCCGGATCTCTTTCCTTTGAAAATCTTGATTTGGCTTTCTCGCTGCGGGTGCGGAGCATGTCGTAAACATCTCCTCCGAGCAGGGCCGAAATGTCGATTTTCATTTTCTCGCGCTGCAGGTCTTTGCTTTGCACCTGATCTCCATTGATGGGACCGGTTTTGTACTTCGGAAACATGATGGCCGCTTCTGGGCAGACGCGCGAACAGGCCGGGCAATTGGTTTTGCACTGGTCGTTGTTCTGGACCTGAATCTTGTCGGCATCATCCACACCGTAAACTCCAAACAAACAAAAACTCAGGCATTGCATGCAGTTGGTGCATCGGTCGTAATCGATCACGGGAAACCAGGGTTTCCAGTCACCATGTTTGTAGCTCGCGGTCTCCTGGCGCATGCCTTCAGCCAGGTTGACCATGTCATCCATTTCCAGAGAACGGATGTCTTCAAAACGAATTTCGGTGTCTTCTGCGTAAAGATCTTTGGGAGCGGATTGTTGATCGAAATGTCCCAAAACCAGCAATGAGCTACGGTCCGTGGGGGCTGTCTTACCCTTGGGGGTAGCCCGTGTGACGGTAAATCCTTTTTCCAGCAGGGCCTGCAATTTTTCGAAATGGTTGCCACCAATGCCTTCCTTTTCGGAGGCAGGATCCATCATGACAATGCGCAGGGAGGATGATTCGGTCAGTTTCATGGAGTGTCTTCGGTTGGTTTTTCAGATGCCTGTGGCGGGTGGTTGTCCGCCGGCAGGTTGGGTTGCAAATCTTCCGCCATGAGGCGTGTGATGATATCTTCGGCAGAAGAGTCCCTCATGTTCAAGACTTCAGTGGCGCCTTGATCCAGTGGTGCTTTAGCGCCTGAGAACAGCCATTTGACAGCTCGCGGAAAGCACGCGGCGATCTTGACCGGGCCGCCTTCCGACAGTCGGGTCAGGGCTGGGTCCTTTCTTGCCGCCATTTCGCACAGGTCTGCCACCGCGTCGAAGGCCTGCTCGGATGCGCACAGTTTTTCCAACACTGTTTTCTTGGTTTCCGGAGAGATGATTTGTGCGTAATTACAGTGACAGTAAAGAATCCGCGTTGAGTCGGATGCCTGTCCCGCTGCGTTTTGTGAATGGTCTGTGGTTGAACGTTCGCTCATGCGGTCACCAGTTCGGTCAATCGATGGGTTGGTTCAGGTTTGCCTGGACGGAAATGTTCCACATGATCCAGTGTGGCGGAAACTCCGGATCCATTTTCAGCTGTTTTTGCCAGCGCTTCACGGATCGCATCATTCAGAGCCTCAGGCGCGGCTTCGGCGCGCAGGTTGATGATCAATTGGCCACTTTTACATTTCTCAGGAAGGTTCTGAGACAATTCGGGGAGGAAATCATTCCGCACCAGGTTGATCACGGCGATATCACCCAATCCCTCGTCCGGACTGAGCGTCATTTTGAGATGGGCGATTTCGGCATTGGCTTTGCCGAGGGATTCCTGCAAATGGATTGCGAGTTGTTTGATCCATGCGTTTCCATCGAAGGATGGATCGGCTTTCAAATCGACGGTGGCATTCAGCCAGCCCAACAGGGCTTCACCTTCGGCGTAAATTTCATAATCCACATCCATTGCTTTCCCGCCTTGTTGTGTCGTTGTTTTGAGTTGCTCGAACCATTCCGATAAACCATCTCCTTCACGTGCCGAGACCGCTGTGACGGTTTTGCCTGGAAATGTATCTTCCAGTTTTTTTGTCAATTGTTTGCGCTCTTCAGGGGGGATGGAATCCATTTTGTTGATCACGATGATGTCGGCTTCCTCCAGTTGTTTTTTGTAGATGTAAACAACTTTTTCGGAAAACTGGCGTCCGTCCATGAGTCCGAAAATACGCATGGCGCGCACCGGGTCCACCATCACACTCAGGGGAGCGATTTCAAATTGATCACCATAAATGCGTCGAAGTGGGTAGGTGACCGTGGCGACCAGGTCGGTGCAACTGCCGACCGGCTCTGCGATGAAGACTTCGGGGGCGCTTTCTGCGGTGAGGGATTGTGCCGCGTCGACCAGGGAATTAAAGCGGCAGCAGAAACAGCCTCCGGGGATTTCGGCAGTGGCGAAACCTCGTGATCGCAACATGGCGGTGTCCACCAATCCGGTGCCTTGGTCATTGGTGATCAATCCCACACGCAATCCCTGTTCTGACAGGTTTTTTGCGAGCTGGGCCACCGTGGTGGTTTTCCCTGCTCCAAGAAAACCTCCGATCATGATATAGCGCGCTTTCTTGTTGGTCTGGTCCTGAGTCTGAGTCATGGGGGAAAGTATGCAACCGGTTTCAGGTGAATGCCAATGCGAAATGCGAGTTTCAACTATTTTATCCTTTAACGATCACATTGAATATTGGTTGGTGTTTTGGTAGATTGAGAGCAAGAACATGATTGACGAGACATTCAACAAAATCGAAAAACGCATCACTGGCGCTGAAGGGTTGCCGGATGATTCGCGCAAGGAATTGGCAGAGCTTTTGACGACTCTGCGGGGGGAAGTGACGGAACTGTCCAAAACGCATCCCGAACATTCGCAAAGTATTGCAGGATTTGCGGATATATCCTCCCTGGAAGCAACCAAAGCCAAGCAGCAGCCGGAGTTGCTGAAGCCGGCTTTGCAGGGTTTGGAGGCTTCGGTTGTGGAGTTTGAGAGTGAACATCCAAAGATGACTCAACTGGTCAATCGCATCAGTCTTCTTTTGTCCAATATGGGCATTTGAAGACGTTGGACAGGGGGCGTTCAACCCGTTAAGCTCTCAAGATGACCACACGACTCATTGCTTGCCGTTCTCTTGTTACCATCCTTTTGGCCGGCTTAGGCTGGGGTTTGGGCGGGCATGCCCAGGATTCCCTTCAGGGCAACGCCTTGTTGAAAACAGATATTCTGGGAGTCTTTGCGCATCCGGATGATGAAACCGGTATGGCTTCCACCCTGGCTCATTACGCGTTGGGCGAGGGGAAGACCATCATGCACGCTTATTGCACGCGTGGTGAGGGGGGCGGGAACATGGTGGGGACGCATTATGGCCCTTCGTTGGGGATCATGCGGGAATTGGAATTGCGCGATTGTCTGACTCAGTTGGGCGTGCGTCATTGGTATTTTTTGGGACAACTGGACTTTGCCTACACCGAAAGCATCTGGGCTACTTTGAAACGTTGGGACAAGGAAGCCGCTTTGGAAAAATTGGTGCGGATCATTCGCAATCATCGGCCCGAAATTATCCTGACCATGAATCCGGCCCCTCGCCCGGGACAGCATGGTCATCATCAGGCCGCCGGGGTGCTGGCCACTGAAGCAGTGCGTTTGGCGGCGGATCCGGATGCGTTTCCTCTACAGATACAACGTGAGGGGATCGAAGTCTGGCAGGTGCGCAAATTGTACTATGGCGGTGCCATGGGGGATCACCAGGCGACCATCGAATCCACTGCAGTGGTCCGGGATGGTTTGACCGCCGGGCAGGTCGCCGGGGAAGCTTTGTCGCACCATCGGTCTCAGGGTTTCGGTCGCATGCGGGGCGCCACCTGGTTGCAGCTTCCGAGAACATTTTCACTCGTGCATTCCACTGTTCCTTTTGAAGCTGAAGAGTCTGATCTATTTCGTGGGCTCGACTTTCCTCCGGAAGATTTGACACCTGATTTGGTGCAACCTCCTGTTTCAAAAGCGCCGTCCAGCAGCGATGATGTGTCGATCCGTTTCATCACGAGACCTGCCATCGAACGCTACATGGTCTGGGCGAAAGAACAAGGCATCGAGCATGTATCACAGGCGTTTGAAGCGGACCTTCCGGTGGTGGCCGGGGAGTGGAATGAGGTGGCTTTGGAGCTGGAAAACATCGGGACGACTACGGCGGATGGAGAATTTCGGCTCAAGGTGCCTAGAGACTGGATGGTGGATCCTCAGTATGTTCCGTTTACCTTGAAACCTGACTTGAACCTGCAGATGACCGTCAGGATCAAACCGCCCGAAGGACTGCCGGAAGACGGATCCATTCAACTGACTGCCAAATACGGAGCGCTGGAAACAAACGCCGAAGCCAATCTTCATCCGGTGCCCACACAGAAGATTGCGCGGGTTGCCGAGGGGGGATTGGATTGGGGCAGCCCCTTTTGGTCTCGCGTGGTTCCTTTGACCATTCTGCCGGAACACCGTGTGCAGGGTGAATCAACCGGGTTGGCGGACAGCAGTGCCCAAATCAAAATGGCACATGATCGCAGCGCGTTTTATGTTCAGATCGATGTGAATGACGATCAGGTGGTCAGCAACATTGCGGCCAATGATATTCGTGGTCATTGGCGAAGTGATTCGGTGGAATTCTGTTTGGATGCTGCAGGTGGAGCGGAGGACAGTTTTTCGACCTATAAGCTGGGTGTGTTTCCGTTTGATGCCACCGGACGGGTTCGAGCGGCACGTGATGCCGATGCCAATCAGGGGCCTGCTGAAGAAACCGCTCCCGGGACTGAATTGTATTCCGAGCGCACTGATGATGGGTATCGCTTGCGCTTGAAAATTCCTTTTGAGGAGGTCGGCGAGGGCATTGAATCCGGGAGTCGACTTGGTTTTAATGTGATTATTTACGATGGAGACAAAGCCGATGCCGCTCCCGGTGAAAACATCAATGAATCCCGCATCGCCTGGGCTCCCCGGTCCGGTGTGCAGGGGCGTCCTGAGGATTGGGGACGCATTGATCTTGAATAGCGATTTTCGCATTGCACCATGTATCAGGTTCGAAAAGTTGACGATGTGGCGTGTGCTGAATTGGCCCCTTATCGCAACATGCGCAAGATGACCGATCAAAATGGACAGGGCATCTTTGTGGCGGAAGGTCAGAAGGTGGTCACTCGTTTGCTGGAGACAGACTTTCGAATTCATTCCGTACTATTGACCGGTGAATGGTTGGAGCGACTGGGGCCTGATTTGGAGCGTCGTCCTGAAACCTTTCCTGCTTTCATCACCGATAAGGAAGGTATTTCGGCTTTGACCGGTTTTGGATGTTTTCAGGCGATCAAGGCGGTTGTTTCCATACCGACCCCTTTGGATTTACAGAAATTGGTGTCCCGGTCCGGGCGTCCCGGATTTTTCGTTGCCATGGATGGTCTTGCCAGCTCGGAAAACGTGGGCGCCATGGTGCGTAATGCCGTTGGGTTTGGCGCTCAGGGGCTCATTGTGGGACCGACTTCGTGCAGTCCCTACATTCGGCGGGCGGTGCACAGTAGTATGGGCACCATTTTTAAACTGCCGGTGCATCACTCGGATGATTTGGCTCAGACATTGGCCGATTTGAGAAAGAACGGCATTCAAACCGTCGCCGCGCATCCGCACACCGATGAACGAACCTTGGATCAGGTCGATTTTACCCGTGATACGTGTGTGGTCCTTGGGAGCGAAGGCGATGGGCTTTCAAAGGAAGTCCGCGAGCAGTGTGATCATCAGGTTCTGATTCCGATGGCTCACGGCACAGATTCGCTTAATGTCGCCAGTGCTGCTGCTGTGTTTTTTTATGAGGTTTTCAGGCAAAGAATGGCTGGCTGAATAAAGGTTGGCTTTCAAATACGAGGTCTTTCATACTTTTTTAACAATGAGCAAGAAAGCACGACTTGGAGTTTTGGGATCAGGTAAGGGATCCAACATGGTGGCCTTGGCGAAGGCTTGTGAAGCGGGGACGCTGGACGCCGAGATCGCTCTTGTGGTCAGCGATGTGGAAGGGGCGGGCATCCTTGATCGTGCCACTTCCTTTGGCCTTGCAAATCAATTTCTTGCGCCGGGACCGTTCAAGACGAAACTGGATGAAGCTTCTGAGCAGGCCTATATCGAGGCATTTCAGCAGGCGGAGGTGGATTGGATTGTGCTGGCCGGATTCATGCGCATCCTGAAGGGGCAGTTTTTGAAGGCATTTCCCAACCGGGTGATCAATATCCATCCCTCGCTGCTGCCGTCCTTTCCCGGGCTGGAAGCGTGGAAGCAGGCGCTGGATTACGGAGTGAAATTCACTGGTTGCACGGTGCATTTTGTCGATCAGGGCATTGATACCGGCTCGATCATCTTGCAGGAAACCGTTCCTGTGATGGATGATGACACCCCTCAGACACTGCATGCCCGCATTCAGGAGGCCGAGCACCGTTTGTATCCTGCTGCCATGGAGCTGGCGGTTGGAGGACGTCTGAGTGTTCGGGGGCGACATTGCCGGCGATTGCCTTGATCTTTGCCGGCATTCAAGGTGCCATCGCTTGAAAAACACCGTTTTTACCAATTTTTTCAAAAAGAGTTGGCATTTTGCCCCCATTCGCGGGTATTAAGATGCCAGTTGTCGTGTGACCTTCTTGTCCGGTTCCCCAGGATCAGATCCCAATCCAAGGTGACAGGCACCTATTTTGCAATGAAGTCGAAGAAAAAGAAAATTCTGAAATTGGGATTGCCGAAGGGCAGTCTTCAGGAGGCCACTTTTCAAAAGTTGGCCAAAGCAGGTTATAATGTCTCGGTGAGCAGTCGCTCCTACCTCCCATACATCGATGATGAGGAGATGGAGATCCGGTTGATTCGGGCGCAGGAAGTCAGTCGTTATGTCGAGCATGGCTATTTGGACTGTGGCATCACGGGGCATGATTGGGTGGTTGAGAATGGTTCCAAGGTGCATGAAGTCGGTGAGTTCCTGTTCAGCAAAGCGACCCGACAGGCTGCGCGTTGGGTGTTGGCTGTTCCTGAGAAATCTCCGATCAAATCCGCCAAGGATCTCAATGGGAAGCGTATTGCCACCGAAGTGGTGAATATTACCAAAAAATATCTCCGCAAGCACAAGGTGAAAGCTGACGTCGAGTTCTCCTGGGGAGCGACCGAAGTCAAAGCCCATGAGTTGGTGGATGCCATTGTGGAAATTACTGAAACTGGCAGTTCGCTCAGAGCCAACAAGTTGCGTATCGTTGACACGCTGATGACCTCCACTCCCAGGTTAATTGTGAATCAGTCATCCTGGGCTGACAAGTGGAAGAAAGAGAAGATTGAAACGTTCGCGATGCTGTTGCGTGGGGCCTTGGATGCGGAAGCCAAGGTCGGACTCAAACTCAACATTTTGGAAAAGAAATTGTCAAAATTGTTGCAAAGTTTGCCAGCATTGCGTAATCCAACGGTTTCCAGTTTGGCAATGGAAGGCTGGGTGGCAGTGGAAACTGTCATTGACGAACATGTCGTTAGGGAGATAATCCCTCAACTGAAGGCCGCTGGAGCCGAAGGGATCATTGAATATCCTTTGAACAAAATTGTATACTAAGCACTAGAATATGGGTTCTCTTAAAAAACGTCGTAAATCGAAAATCAACAAGCATAAGCGACGCAAGAAACTGCGCGCGAATCGCCACAAGAAGCGCACCTGGCAGAAGTAATCGCGGCGCGCGCTTGCAGGCGTTTCGCTTTAGGTGTCTATTGTTCATCAAAGCCCTTGCCCATGTCGGGCCGGGCTTTCTTTATGAATTATGATTGGCGAATCGCCCTTTAAATTAATGATTTTGGTATGGACGCTCAGTGTCTGGGCTACTTCCATGCCTGTATACGCACAGGAAGCCGGTCAAGACGGAGACGTCGTACCGGCTAATTCTGTTGCTTCAGATGAAACGGACCTCCAGAATATTCCGTTGGAAGAACTGGATGCATCGGGACGTCGTGCCCGGGCCCAGGCTTACTTCGCGTCCGGGATTTCGTGGGAAGCGCAGGGAAACCAGGAAAAAGCCCTGGAGCAGTTTGCTTTGGCTTTGGAAGCCGATCCCACCAACTCCACATTGGCGGTTAAAGTTGCCGAGAAGTACATCGCTCTCCAGAAATTCGATGAAGCATACGAAATCCTCCTCCCCGCCACTAAACTGGAAGACAGCGACGGCAAGGCTTTCGAGTTGGTCGGTTTGATCCAGATGGCACGGGGGGAGAGTGCTGAGTCCCTGGACAATTTCAAAGCTGCGTTGGAAAAGGATCCTTCTCTGATCCTGTCACGTTCACGATTGGTGGACGTCCACCTTCGCGAAAGGGAGAATCTCGATGCACTCGAACTCGTTCAGGAGGCGGTTAAAGTCACCAACTATACCTTGGAAGACATGACCGCTCTCATTGGTCTGTATCTCAAATTTCTGACCATCCAACCCAATCGCCTGGACGATCTCGGTCCACAATTGGAATCTCTGGTGATCAAAAGCTCCGAAGTTGCGGAAGAACATCCCGCCCTGGGGCTGGCGATTTCCGATGTTCTGATGTTGATGGAGCGCTTTGATGACGCTGAAAACAGGTTGCAGGGCTTGAAGGAGTATCGTCCCCCGGTGCCCATGGTAAGGGAAAAACTGGTGGACCTGTACCTGCGACAAGGCAAGACTGAACAGGCCATACAGGAATTGACCGAGCTTTCGGATGCTGAACCCGAAAATCCGCGTCCACACTACCTTTTGGGAACCTTGATGATGGATGAGGACAAACCTGAAGAGGCCGAGGCGCATTATCGCAAAGCCATCGAGATCCGTCCCAAATTTGAAGCTCCCTATTTCGCATTGGCAGAATTGAAGTTGAATGCGGGAGATGCCCGGGAAGCCTTGAGCGTGTTGCAGCAGGCGCGCTCCCAGTTCGCCAAGCAATTCATTCTTGAGTTTTACTCCGGCGTGGCCATGTCGGCTCTGCGGCGTTATGAACCGGCCTTGAACTTTCTTCGTTCTGCCGAAGAAATTGCGGCCAAGCAGGATCCTGCCCGGCTGACCGGCTTCTTTTATTTTCGAATCGGAATGGTGTTGGAACGTTTGGGCAAATTGGACGCAGCCGAAACAGAGTTTTTGAAGTGTCTCGAAAAAGATCCACAAGATTCAACGACATTGAACTACCTGGGCTATATGTGGGCCGAGCAGGGGAAAAAACTTAATCAGGCCCATGAATGGATCTCAAAAGCGCTGGAGCTTGATCCGGACAGTGACGCTATTCTGGACAGCATGGGTTGGGTGCTGTTCAAGCAGGGCAAGGAAGAAGAAGCCTTGCCTTATTTGGAGAAAGCCGAAGCAAACCTGGAAAGTCCGGACCCCACGATACTCGATCATCTCGGAGATGCTTATCAGGCCCTGGATCGACGGGACAAGGCCGCCGATGCGTTCAAACGCTCGCTTGAACTTGAATTCAACGAGAAAGTCTTTCAAAAGTGGCGACGCCTGACAGATAAGCAGGATATTCAGTCATAAGCATGACACGGCCTCGTTGCGAAAAATCCCGCGATGGCAACCCCCCTTCGATATTCCAGACATTACACGGTTGAAGAAGCGCGTGCATTGCTCCCTCAACTTGCGGGTTGGCTGGATGAGATCAATCAGCTCAGCGATCAACAGGAAGCCTGTCGAGCCTGGCAAGAGGCGATGTTCCAGCAGGGACACGATCTAGGTGGTGATCAGGTGGAAGGTGAAATCAAGAATCTCAATCGACTTCTTCAGATCATGAACGAATTCAAAACCCGCGAGATCCTCATCAAAGATCTGTCGCGTGGTCTGGTCGATTTTCCCAGTATGATGGGAGGACGCGAAGTGTTTCTTTGTTGGGAAAAGGGACAACAAGACATCATCTATTGGCATGAATTGGACTCCGGTTTTGCAGGCAGGCAAACTATCTGATACGTTTCGGTTTTTATTGAATGGACATGACACCTTTTTCTGAATTGCCCACTCCCTGTTACGTGGTGGACACAAGCCGATTGCGGCAAAACCTGGAAACCATCCGGAAAGTTCAGGATAGGACGGGGGCTAAAATCATCCTCGCCTTGAAAGGATTTGCCACTTTTTCCACCTTTCCCATTTGTCGTGAATACCTGTGTGGTACGACCGCCAGTTCGGTCAATGAGGCCCGACTTGGACGCGAAGAATTCGGTGGTGAAGTGCATGCTTATGCACCGGCTTACAATGATCAGGATATTGAAGAACTGGCCCCACTGATTCAACACCTCACCTTCAATTCATTTTCACAGTTCCGGCAATACCGGAATCGGCTGCATGAACTGAATCCAAAGGTCTCCATTGGAATACGCATCAATCCGGAGTATTCCGAAGTTTCCACAGCTTTATACGATCCTTGTCGCCCTTGTTCACGTCTCGGAATGACAAAGAAGCATTTTGAAGGGCAGGATTTAGAGGGCATCGAGGGGCTGCATTTCCACACCATGTGCGAGCAGAATTCGGATACACTGGAGCGCGTCGTGGAAGTGGTGGAACGTCAGTTTGGTCCCTTTCTTAACCAAATGAAGTGGGTCAATTTTGGAGGAGGACATCACATTTCACGCAACGATTACGACATTGACCGTCTATGTCGTGTCATTGAGACCTTTCGGGATCGGCATTCGGTCCAGGTTTACCTTGAACCCGGAGAAGCCATCGCGCTGAATGCGGGGTATCTGGTGTCCAGCGTTCTGGACGTGTTTGAAAACGGCATGCCTTTGGCCATCCTTGATGCCTCGGCCACAGCGCACATGCCCGATGTGTTGGAAATGCCTTACAGACCGGTCATTCAGGGAGCAGGAGATCCCGGCGCCAAGCCTCATACAATCAGACTGGGCGGATTGACCTGCCTGGCGGGGGATGAAATTGGAGATTACGCATTTGACCATCCTTTGAAAGTTGGCGATCGTTTGGTCTTTGAGGATATGGCCCACTATACCATGGTCAAAAACACGACCTTCAATGGTGTGCGGCTTCCATCCATCGCCACATTCGACTCGGAAACGGGAGAAACCAAAGTGGTGCGTCGGTTTGGTTATGAAGATTATCGCGATCGGTTGTCCTGAGGACTTGCCCATCGCCTGAGTGAGAAAATTTTTATCATGAACAAAGTATTGATTATTGGAGCCGGAGGCGTTGGACGTGTGGTAACCCACAAATGTGCCCGGCTGCCGGAAGTGTTCGGTGAAATCTGTCTTGCCAGCAGAACCCAAAGCAAGTGCGATCAGATCGCCTCCGAATTGCAACGGCCCATTCAAACCGCATCCGTGGATGCGGACAACGTCGCTGAAACCGTTTCTTTGATTCGCAGCTTTCAGCCGCGACTTGTCATTAATGTGGCCTTGCCTTATCAGGACCTGACGATCATGGACGCCTGTCTGGAAGCCGGAGTGGATTATCTGGATACTGCCAATTACGAACCCCTCGATACCGCGCGCTTTGAATACAAATGGCAGTGGGCTTATCAGGATCGATTCCAGAGCGCCGGACGCATGGCCTTGCTTGGCTCCGGCTTTGATCCCGGGGTGACCAATGTTTACTGCGCACATGCCCAGAAACATCTCTTCGATGAAATTGAACAGATTGATATTCTGGACTGCAACGCCGGCGATCATGGTTATCCTTTCGCAACGAATTTTAATCCCGAGATCAATATCCGTGAAGTCACGGCCAACGGTCGGTTCTGGGAAGAAGGGGAATGGAAAGAGACCGACCCTTTGTCCGTGAATCGCGATTTTGATTTTCCGGAAGTGGGTGTCCGTCGCGCCTATCTGATGTATCATGAAGAACTGGAATCGCTCTGCCAAAATATCAAAGGCTTAAAGCGAATTCGGTTTTGGATGACCTTCGGGGAATCGTATTTGACGCATCTGCGGGTGCTTGAAAACGTCGGGATGACCAGTATAGAGCCTGTTCAATTTGAAGGGAAAGAAATCGTTCCGTTGCAGTTCCTCAAAGCATTGCTTCCCGATCCCGCTTCACTCGGACCCCGAACCAAAGGGAAAACCTGTATTGGTTGTCTTATCGATGGCGTCAAAGATGGCAAGAAGCGTCGTGTGTTCATTTACAATGTTTGTGATCACCAGGAATGCTATCAGGAGGCCAAATCCCAGGCCATTTCCTACACCACCGGTGTTCCAGCCATGATCGGAGCCAAGCAGATGTTGACCGGCAAATGGTTGCAGCCGGGCGTGTTCAATATGGAACAGCTTGATCCGGATCCATTCATGGCCGATCTAAACCAATACGGACTGCCATGGAAGGTGGTGGAAATGCCGGTGGAAGATTAGCCGACCGAGCACTCGGTACCACAACTTCTTTGATTTCCTGGCGGATGTGGCGTATGCAGTAAGCATATGTCGGGAGCATCTTCCACCACACATCATTTATCCATCAGCGGCATGACGTGTCAGAATTGCGCGCGTCACGCCACCGAGGCTCTTCAAGGTGTTCCAGGGGTCCAGCGAGTGCGTTTGCAACTTGATCCCGGGTCCGCTGACGTGACATGGGAAGCCGGGACCGAGGCCAAGTCCGGACTTTTATTGGATGCCCTCGATCAAGTCGGTTTCAAAGGGGCCTTGATCGAACCTAATGACGCTTCCCAATCACTGTCCAAACCTGCTGGTTTCTGGTCCGGTTGGGGACTGAATCTTGCGGTCGGATTACCGGCCTTTGTGGTGATGATGGTTGGGGATTGGGGATTGGAGCTGGGAACAAATGCCACTTACCGCACCTTTTCCCTTTTGATAGCCACGGCCGTTCTGGGCATTTCGGGATCCCGGTTTTACAGGGGAGCTTGGCAACAGCTGAAACGAGGGCAATCCAACATGGACACCCTGGTTTCGCTGGGAGCTTCCGCCGCCTATTTGTTCAGTCTTTGGGGGTGGTGGACAGGGCAGGTGGCTCATTTGTATTTCATGGAAACGGTGGGGATTCTCACCCTGATCAGTCTGGGGCATTGGATGGAAGCGCGAGCCGGCAGCAAGGCTACGAGCGCTTTACAGTCTCTCATGCAGTTGGCGCCGCAACGTGCATGGCAGAAGATGGGGGATGGGCGCTTTCAGGAAGTGGATGTGACATCACTTCGTGCGGGCGATCGGGTGGAGATTCGACCGGGGGATCAAGTGCCTACCGATGGTGTGGTGTGTGAGGGAGGCAGCAGCGTCAATGAATCCATGTTGACCGGGGAATCCATGCCGGTGGAAAAATCGGAAGGAGACAAGGTTTACGCCGCCACGCTCAACGGGCAGGGAAACATGCTGGTACGTGTCACCGGAGTGGGGGAGGAAACGGCTTTGGCACGCATCATTCAGGTGGTTGAAAGAGCGCAGAGCAGCCGCGCCAACATCCAAAGACTGGGCGACCAGGTGAGTTCCGTTTTTGTGCCCATTGTGATTCTGATGGCTTTGGCCACTTTGTTTGGCTGGTTGTTTTGGCCCGGTGGGATGCAAACAGTTGCCGAGACATTAAAACCGTATTTATGGACGCCTCATGTTTTCCCATCCGTATTGGCGGCTGCTGTTGTGCATGGTGTGGCGGTTTTGATTGTGGCATGTCCGTGTGCCATGGGATTGGCCACTCCAGCCGCCATCATGGGCGGGACCAATGCCGCGGCGGCCCGGGGGATCCTCATCCGTGACGGTGTGGCTCTTGAGAAGAGTGGAACCATCACCGCTTTGGCCTTCGATAAAACAGGCACCTTGACCAAAGGAAAACCGGGTTTGGCTGATTTCGAGGTGTTAACGGATCAATTGACGGAAGAAGCTTTTCAATCCCTGGCGGTTTCCTTGACGGAGAAATCCTCGCACCCGCTCAGCAGAGCGATCGCTCGTTATTGGGGCTCTCCGGATGCTAAGCCAATGTCACTGGAAAATTGGTCGGAACAAACCGGGGCGGGAGTTCAAGCCTTTACGGTTGATGCTGAGAATGGGGATGACAATTCCTGTTATCGTTTGGGATCTCTGAAATGGTTGGAGCAGTCTGGTGTGCCGTTGAAATCGGGCGAATCATTTCGGGAACATTGGATGTCGAAGGGGGCGACGGTGGTTGGGGCGGCGAGGGGAAATGAGATGCTGGGGGTCATTGCGTTGCGGGATACCTTGAAACAGAAATCGGCCGAGGTGATCGCAAGTTTGCAGTCCAAAGGATGGCAAATTCATCTCATCACAGGAGACCATCGACGGACCGGGGAATCCATCGCAACAGAATTAGGTTTAAGCCATGACTGTTTACATGCCGAAGTGAAACCGGAAGAAAAGGCAGCCATCATTCGTTCTTTGCAGGAAAAAGGGGAGCGGGTTGCTTTTGTGGGGGACGGCATCAATGACGCGCCGGCATTGGAACAGGCTGATCTGGGAATTGCCGTTTCACGCGCCAGTGATATTGCCCGTGAAGCGGCGGATATCGTTTTGTTGAAAGCTGATATCGAAGCCACACCCGAAGCCCTTGGGATGGCGCGAGCGACCTTGAGGACCATTAAACAGAACTTGTTCTGGGCTTTTTTCTATAACGCCGCCGCCATTCCGCTCGCCATGTTTGGCTTCATGAACCCCTTGCTATGTGCGGCGGCCATGGGATTTTCCGATGTTCTGGTGATTGGGAATGCGCTGCGATTGAGGTGGCGCAGCCAATAAAAAAAGAGGCCGACAAAAGTCGGCCTCCGTGCGGTGTAAATAAATCGGATTGTATTCCGAGTGGATTAGTAATCCATGCCAGGACCGTGGTGACCACCTGCAGGAGCGGGAGCTTCCTTCTCAGGGATCTCGGTGATCAAGGCTTCGGTGGTCAGCAAGAGACCTGCGATCGAACCGGAGTTCTGCAGAGCGGTGCGGGTCACTTTCTTGGGATCCACCACACCGGCCTTCAGGAGGTCGGTGTATTCACCGGTGGCAACGTTGTAACCGTTGCTGCCTTTGGAACGCTTGACTTCCTGAACGATCAGGGAACCTTCTTCACCAGCATTGGCGGACAAGGCGCGCAAGGGTTCTTCAACGGCACGTTTCACGATGCTGATACCGATGTTTTCGTCGTCGTTCGCGCCTTCGCATTTTTCGATGGCGGGCAGGGTGCGCAGGAGGGCAACACCACCACCAGGAACGATTCCTTCTTCAACAGCTGCACGGGTTGCATGCAAGGCATCTTCCACGCGAGCTTTCTTTTCTTTCATTTCGGATTCCGTCGCTGCCCCAACATTGATCACGGCCACACCACCAGCCAATTTGGCCAGGCGTTCCTGCAGTTTTTCGCGATCGTAGTCAGAAGTGGTTTCCTCGATCTGGCGGCGAATTTGATTCACGCGGCCCTGGATGTCGGAAGATTTGCCGGCGCCTTCAACGATGGTGCTGTTTTCTTTGTCAACCACCACGGACTTGGCCTGGCCGAGATCGCTCATCTCGATGTTTTCCAATTTGATGCCCAAGTCTTCGGTGATGCAACGTCCACCGGTAAGGATGGCGATGTCTTCGAGCATGGCCTTGCGGCGGTCGCCGAATCCGGGAGCTTTCACGGCACAGATGTTCAAGGTGCCACGCAGCTTGTTCACCACGAGGGTGGCCAGGGCTTCACCTTCAACGTCTTCAGCAATGATCAAAAGAGGTTTGCCAGTCTTGGCAACTTTTTCGAGCACTGGGAGCAGGTCCTTCAAGTTGCTGATTTTCTTTTCGAAGATCAGGATGTAAGGATCGGCCAAACGGCACTCCATGGAATCGCTGTCGGTCACGAAGTAAGGTGACAGATAACCTTTGTCGAATTGCATCCCTTCAACCACGTCGAGGGTGGTTTCGATGGATTTGGCTTCTTCAACAGTGATGGTTCCGTCTTTGCCAACCTTGTCCATTGCGTCGGCGATGATTTCACCGATGGTGGAGTCCCAGTTTGCAGAAACAGTGGCAACCTGCTTGATTTCGTCCTTGTCTTTGACCTTCTTGGCGATCTTGGCCAATTGCTCAACAGCGGCGTCAACGGCTTTGTTGATGCCACGCTGGATGCCGATTGGGTTGGCACCGGAGGTCACGTATTTCAAACCTTCACGGTAGATGGCTTCGGCCAGAACGGTTGCGGTGGTGGTTCCATCACCAGCTGCGTCACTGGTCTTGCTGGCCACTTCGCGAACCATTTGGGCGCCCATGTTTTCGTAAGGGCATTCCAGTTCGATTTCCTTCGCCACGGTCACACCGTCTTTGGTGACGGTAGGGGAGCCGAATTTCTTGTCCAGAACGACATTGCGGCCCTTGGGTCCGAGAGTGGCTTTCACCGCTCTGGCGAGTTTGGCGACGCCGTCCAGAAGCGAATGCCTTGCTTCTTCATCGAATATCAGTTGTTTTGCTGCCATATTAATTTTCTATTTCTATTTAAATTGGTTTGGGTAACGATGTGTCTGCTACCTTTAATTAGCCGAGAACGGCCAGGATGTCATCGGAGTTGAGGATCTTGTATTCCTTGCCGTCCACCTTGATTTCGGTGCCGCCGTATTTGCTGATCAGAACCGTCTCGCCGACCTTGACTTCGAAAGCGGATTTCGAACCGTCATCGCCGGTTTTGCCAGTGCCGAGAGCCACGATCTTGGCTTCGGAGGGTTTTTCCTTTGCGGAGTCAGGGATGATGATGCCACCCTGTTTCACTTCTTGTTCTTCAACGGCTTCCACGAGAACGCGATCGCCGAGAGGTTTTACTTTTAGTGCCATATTTTTATTTGATGTCTTGTTGTTTTCGGAATTTGAGCCTCCAACACTCGCTGAAGACTTTCTTGAAATTCAGTTTGTTGTTGATTGAACGACCGATGGACTATCAGTCCTTTTTCTCATCGACCACTTCCGCATCGATGATCGGACCTTCGTCCTTGCCGCCTTCTTCCTGGCCGGGGGCTTCGGATTGAGCACCTGCATCACCACCCGGGGCTGCTCCTTCAGGATTCGGTGGAGCGCCTGCACCCTGTGCGGCGGCGGCCTGTTGGTAAAGTTCGGTGGAGACCTTCTGCCAAATCTCGTTGAGTTTGTCCGAGGTGGTCTTGATCGCGTCGTTGTCGTCGCTCTTCAGGGCTTCCTGAACGGACTTCACCGCGTCTTCCAGCTCCGTTTTGTGTTCGGCGGAAATCTTGTCGCCGTTTTCGCTCAGGAACTTCTCGGATTGGTAGACGGTGTTGTCTGCTTTGTTCCGGGTTTCCACCGCTTCACGCTGTTTGCGGTCGTCGTCGGCATGCGCTTCCGCGTCTGCTTTCATTTTCTCCACTTCATCCTGGGAGAGACCGCTGCTGGCCGTGATGGTGATTTTCTGTTCCTTGCCGGTTCCGAGGTCTTTGGCGCTGACATTCAGGATGCCGTTGGCATCAATGTCGAAGGTCACCTCGATCTGAGGCGTGCCTCGTGGCGCGGGCGGGATATCGGTCAGTTGGAAACGTCCGATGGATTTGTTGTCCTTGGCAAATTGACGTTCTCCCTGCAGCACGTGAACTTCCACCCCGGGCTGATTGTCCGCAGCGGTCGAGAAGATTTCCGATTTGCGGGAAGGGATGGTGGTGTTGCGCTCGATCAAGCGGGTGAACACACCGCCAAGTGTTTCGATGCCGAGTGAAAGGGGAGTGACATCGAGGAGCAGCACGTCTTTGACGTCGCCCTTGAGCACACCACCCTGAATCGCTGCCCCGATGGCCACCACTTCGTCAGGATTGACGCCCTGGTGAGGTTTTTTGCCGACCAATTTGTGGGCGGTTTCCACCACCTTGGGCATGCGGCTCATTCCTCCGACCAATACCAGTTCGTTGACTTCGTTGGCACCCATGCCTGCGTCTTCAATGCAGGATTTGGTAGGTTGGATGGTGCGATCAAACAGGCTGTCGCACAGCTGCTCCAGTTTGGAGCGAGTCAGTTTCAGTGCGATATGCTTGGGACCGGATGCGTCTGCGGTGATAAATGGCAGATTGATTTCGTAGTCTTGCGAGCTGGAGAGGGCGATCTTTGCTTTTTCTGCTTCTTCCTTGATGCGTTGAAGAGCATCGGATTGGCCACGAAGATCAATGCCGGAGTCGGATTTGAACTCATCAAGAATCCAGTCCATGAGAGCATTATCCCAATCGTCACCGCCAAGATGTGTGTCACCATTGGTTGCCTTCACTTCGAAGACACCGTCACCGATTTCCAATACGGAAATATCGAAAGTGCCACCACCCAGGTCATAGACGGCGATTTTCTCGTCGCTCTTCTTGTCCAGACCGTAAGCCAGGGAAGCTGCGGTGGGTTCGTTGATGATGCGCAACACTTCCAGACCGGCGATCTTGCCGGCATCTTTGGTGGCCTGACGTTGTGAGTCGTTGAAGTAAGCGGGAACCGTAATCACAGCCTGGGAGATTTTTTCACCCAATCGGTTTTCTGCGTCGGCTTTCAATTTGGAAAGAACCATCGCGGAGATTTCGGGAGGGCTATACTGTTTGGTTTCCCCGTTTTGTTCGATTTCCACAGCAACGTCTCCGTTGGCGGCTTTTACCACTTTGTAGGGAACGCGCTTGAGTTCCTCTGCGACTTCATCGAATTTGCGTCCCATGAAGCGTTTGATGGAATAGATCGTGTTTTTAGAGTTGGTGACAGCTTGTCTTTTCGCTGCGTCACCGACCAGGCGCTCGCCTGTTTTGCTGAATGCCACCACGGAAGGTGTTGTGCGCTTCCCTTCGGAATTCTCCAGGACGAGCGGGTCACCTCCATCCATCACACACATACAAGAATTCGTGGTCCCAAGATCTATGCCTAATACTTTTGCCATGTCGTAAAAATCTTTTGTTCGTTTGAGTTAGTCTTAGCACTTGCAGTGCCAGATGGTGGTGAGTTTGTAACATGCAGAAATAGAGCTAGATGTGTTGATGGTTGTGTGTGGTGTGTCATTGTGGGTTGGTAATGTGAGTCACAATGACGCAACAGGTGGCGGGTAGTGAAGTGACAAGGTGGCGCTGTCTGAGGGTTCAAGTTGCGCTGCTGTGTCGTTGTTTGGTGAAGTGCGTATCATTTTTCTACAAAAAAAGTCTCCCCGAGGGGAGGCTTTTGAAGAGTGTCAATGACGTCTGAAGGGATCAGAGATTGCCCAGTGCACCCAGGACAGACACGATTCCTTCCTGATCTCCATCATCAAAATCGCAGGCAACTGGAGCTTCCAAAGGCAGTGATCCGATGCCTTCTGCGCCAAAGGTGATGGCATCTTCAATTGCAGATGGTGTGGTCAGTCCTCCGGCTGCTTCGTAAAGCAGTGCGACCACTCCGGCCACGTGAGGGGCAGCCATACTGGTTCCGGACATTTCTTCCAGTCCTCCTCCGACGCCCGTTGACAAAATGCCAACGGATTGAATGAGATTACCTTTCACATCTTCGCGTGTTTCGCCGGGAGCGGTGATGTCGGCCCCGTCTGTGCTGAAGTAAGACTCCGTGTCTTGCTGGATTTTAACCCGGCCACCGCCTGTTTCTGCCGTGGAACTCCCCACGGAGATCACTTCGGGGAAGCGGGCGGGGACGTTTGAATCAACTGAAATTTCGCAAGTGTTTCCGGCTGACACAACCACGGTAACACCTGAGGCGACCGCATTCTGAATAGCTACGTGCAATGGACCGTTATCGTCTGCCGCTCCGCCTGGACCGCCCAGGCTCATGTTGATGACATGAATAGGGGAACCAGGGTTGTTGGTATTGTGGTCCATGACCCAATCCAATCCGCCAATGATGGTTGTGTCGCTGCCATTGCCGCCGTCGTCCAGGATTTTAACTCCATAGATGGTGGCGTTGGGAGCTACTCCCACGACGCCGATGGTGTTGCCTCTGACAGCCGCAATGGTGCCGGAAACGTGAGTTCCGTGTCCGTGTCCGTCTTCATAGGTGCCAAATGCTCCGGAGTAGTGAGTGCCGGACAAATTATCCATCAGGTCTGGGTGATCAGAATCAACACCCGTATCGAATACCGCCACGCCAATGCCGGCTCCGGTTAGTCCCAGGTCGTCCCATACGTCGGGCGCCCCAACGCGAACCACACCTGCAGGAACTTGTTCGGTATCTTCCGTTCCGCCATCGCCGCCTTTATCTTTGCCGCCGCCTTTTCCGGGAGGCGGGGCGAGTGGCTTGACGTTGGCGGTGATCAGGCGATCCAGTGAAATCCCAACGATGCGCGGATCGTTTTGCAGGGCTCTCAGTTGTCCGGGAGTGACTTGGGCGCCAAAACCATTGATGGCCTGTGAGTAGGTGAAATTAGCCTCAACACCGTGCGCTGTTGCAACGGCTTCCGGGTCCTGGTCGTCCGCAAGTTGGCAGATAACCGCTAGGGCGGCAGGCTGATTTGGGTTGGCGGCCAGCATGGCTTTAACCGATTGAACCGCTGACTGCCCAGGTGAAGGCAATACGGGCTGTGCTTGCAGATCCAAATGGAGGCTGCCTGTTGCGATGATAGCCGTTGTCAGGACAATGATTTGCTTTTTCATGATGATCGAGTTAATTCAGGACTTGGGATTGCATAACATGTTGTTCCTGCCGTATCAATCATAAATGAATCATACATTAATATAGCTAATCCCGGTTGATCATCGTCGTAAGGGAGCTTAGGGAGGTAATTTTTTCCAAAACTGCTGTTGACTTGATTGAAAAGCGCTTGCAAATTCAAACAAACGTTTGAATGAATGGATTGTGTCATGTCTGCTCCTCCTACAACGGATACAAAAACTCTCATTTTGGATGCCGCTGAGATTCTCTTTGTGGAAAAGGGATTTGAAGGGGCCTCCCTGAGGTCGGTTGTTGCCAAGGCAGATGTCAATATTGCGGCGGTTCATTATCACTTTGGTTCGAAGGAATCCTTGATTCAAGCTGTCCTGGCGCGTCGATTGGAACCCATCAATCGAGAGAGATTGGAGCGATTGGCGATCTTAAGGAAGGATACGCCCAAGGGGGAACTCCAACTTGAGGATGTGCTCAGGGCTCTTTTTGAACCGGCGTTTCGGATGGCTGGTTCCGGGGCCCCTGGCTCCAATGACATTGTCAGGCTCATCGGTCGCATTTTTTCAGAACCTTCCCATTCATTACAACTGTTTCTACGGGATCGATTTCGGGAGGTGTTTGACAATTTTACCTCAGCTTTCAGGGAGATTTTAACGGATCTTCCGGATCTTGATTTCTACTGGCGCATTCATTTCATGTTGGGAGCGATGTGTCACACGCTATGTGATCGGGAACGTCCGGTCCTGCTTTCCGGCGGGGTGTGTGATGTTGAATCACAGGACGAAGTTTTGGAGCAATTGGTTGCCTTTGTGGCGGGAGGTCTCAGAGCGCAGTCGACAGGAAAGAAGCGGCTATCATAACGATGATGATTTCATTTTTCAGAATAGGATTTGTGGCTGCGGTTGCGCTTGCCTGGGTGGGGTGCCGCTCGGGTGCAACGAAAGAAGCCCGGAGCCAAGCAATCCAGCCACCTGCGCAATGGAGTTTGGCCGGTGAAACGGAAGGGGCGGGTTTGATCGGGGAGGCATTCTCCGAACTTCGCTGCGAGGAATTGGATGCTCTGATGGATGCCACGTTTCGACAGAGTCCGGACCTGGTCTCCATGGGGGCACGTTTGCGACGTGCGGTTGCCAATGCCCGGATCGCAGGTGCTGACCTGATGCCTGCGATTGGTGCTGGTTTTGGCGCGAGTGAAACCAAACAGAATTTTATCGGGCTGCCCATTCCTGGTTCCGGTGGCAATGTTTTGACGACACGTTTCAAATCGTATGGATTGAATCTGAACGCTTCCTGGGAAGTGGATCTGTGGGGAAGATTGCGCGCCGGTAAAAAGGCGGCATCGCATGAGTTGAAGGCGGCGGAACAGGACTACGCCTACTATCACATGTCGCTCGCGGCACAGGTTGCCAAAGCGTGGGCTCAGGTAGTAATCGCTCAAACGCAGTGGAAGCTGGCGGTCGAAACTTCTGAAATTTTCGTCACGACATCAGAGCTGGTGAAAAACAGATATCTGAACGGTATTAAACCTTCACTGGAGCTTCGTTTGGCATTGAACAGCACTGAAAGTGCGCGTGCGCTGGTTCAGCAGCGTCGCGAACAATTGGAAATTGCGACACGCATGTTGCAAATTCTGGTGGGAGAATATCCGGATGGCCAGTTTCAATCCGAAGTGGATTTACCATTCCCAAACGCTCAGGTACCCGCCGGTTTGCCGTCGGAACTTCTAAAGCGCCGTCCGGATCTGCAAGCCGCCGAGTGGAGATTGAAGGCAGCGGATAAGCGCCTTTATGCGGCGAGGAAAGCTCTCTACCCTCGACTCAGCCTGACCGGATCGGCTGGCACCAGCACTGCTGCCATGGGTGATTTGCTCAATTCGGATTTCACGGTTTGGAGTCTGGCCTCCAACGTGGCCCAACCACTCTTTCAGGGAGGGCGTTTGCTGGCGGGGATTGATATGTCAAAGGCCGGCATTCAGGAGGCTTTGGCGGATTATCACTCCAGCCTGTTGCGAGCATTCGGGGAAGTGGAAACAGGTTTGCAGTCGGATCATTGGCTGCGTAAAAGGCATGCAAGTCTCCAATTGGCTGTCGAACAATCCGAAGCCGCTTTGAGACTTGCTGAAGATCGATATCAACAGGGGGTGGCTGATATCTTTGCCGTGTTGGAATCACAGCGCAGGTATCTGAACGATCGCACTCAATTAATCGAAGTGCGCCGCTTGTTATACGTTAATCGAGTGGATTTGCTGCTGGCTCTCGGCGGAGGGTTTGAAGCGCCCGACGCTCAAATTTCTCTTCAATCAAATGCTCCTTCATTGATGTCTCAAAATTAATTGCAGTATGAATCGAAAACAATTCATCATAGCGACTCTTGTCATTTTCGTTTGCGCCGTTCTGACAGTCATATTGATCAAGTTCGGACGTCGGGCCCAGCCTGAGCCATTGGAATCCATACCTCCGGTTGTCGAGGTGTTGCGCGTGGAGTTGATTTCCAAAGAGTTTACGATACCCAGTCAAGGGACGGTACGCGCCGCGACCAGCATTCCACTCATGTCCGAATTGGATGGGGTGGTGACTGAGGTAGCGCCTGTCTTTCAGCAGGGTGGATTCTTTTCCAAAGGGGACGTTTTGTTACGGCTGGATCAGACGGATTACAAAGCCCTGGTGGCGCAGGCTGAATCGCAATTGGCTGCTGCGAGGCTCAAGTTGGATACCATCCAGGCGGAGTCCAAATTGGCTCGTCAGGATTGGGAGGCTTTATCTTCACAATTCGATGAAGCGGCGACTCCTTTGCTGTTGCGCGAACCTCAGCTAAAAGAATCCCAGGCGGCGGTGCGCGCGGCGGAGGCGGGATTGATCAAAGCTCGAAAAGATCTTGAACGCACACAGATTCGAGCCCCATTCGACGGTCGCATTTTGGTGAAAACGGCCGATCAGGGGCAGTTTGTGCGGCGAGGCCAGGAGCTTGCGAGAGTTTTTGATATTTCCAAAGTTGAAGTTCTCTTGCCCGTGGCTGTCAGTCAATTGGCATTCCTCGATCCTCGGTTTGGAGTTCCGGGAGGAAGCACATCCGATCATTCCGTTCGTGTCGAGTTAACCGGGAGTTACGCGGGGATTGAGCACACTTGGGAAGGTTGGATTTTCCGAACGACCGGAGGTCTGGATGAACGTTCCCGCATGATCTCGCTGGTGGCCGAAGTAACTGATCCCTTTGGTTTGCAGCAGGGAGAGCCCGTTGCGGCTCCACTCCAGGTCGGGGCCTTTGTGAAAGCCGAGATTCATGGAATCGAGCGAAGCGGCACCTTCACACTTCCCCGGTCCGCCATCATGGAGGGATCTCAGGTGATGCTGGTGGACCAGGAAAATCAGATTCAATTCAGGGATGTGGTCGTGTTGCAATATGACGGCGGTGAAGCTGTCATTGGTTCGGGGCTGAGGGACGGGGATGTCGTTTGTTTGTCCACTCTGGAGATTCCGGTGAAAGGCACCCAAGTGGAGCCTCTATTCCTAAACAGTGAGGCACATCAATGAATGGAGTGATTCAATGGTTTGCCCGCAATAACGTCGCTGCCAATCTATTGGTAGTGGGGTTGATCGTCGCCGGCTTTACTGGACTGAGCAACGCCAAGCGCGAGGTGTTTCCCACGGTTAGTACGGATATGGTTTCCGTCAGTGTGGAGTATCTGGGAGCGGCTCCGGCGGAAGTCGAGGAGGGTGTTTGCATCAAGGTGGAGGAAGCCATCGAGAGCATCGAAGGGATCAAGAAAATTACTTCTTCCGCGATGGAAGGCATGGGCACGGTCCGCGCTGAACTGTTGCCGGGAGAGGATATGGCCAAGGCGTTGGATGAAATCAAGGCCGCCGTGGATGCCATTGATACGTTTCCGGAGTTGGCTGAGAAGCCGATTGTTGAAGAGATATTGGTGGAAAAGCAGGTCATCAATGTCGCCATTGCCGGTGAACTAGACGAACGGTCACTCAAAAGATTGGGGGAACGTGTGCGGGACGAACTTTCCGCCCTTCCCGGAATCACCCAGGTTCGACTCAGCAACGTTCGACCTTACGAAATCTCGATTGAAGTTTCGGAAAACGCCCTTCGAAAATACGGCATTCAATTCGATACAGTCGCAAATGCGGTTCGACGATCTTCGGTCGATCTTCCCGGAGGGACGGTCAAAACGGATGGTGGTGAAATTCTACTGCGCACCAAGGGACAATCCTACACCGGGGAAGAGTTTGGGCAGATTGTATTGCTGACGCGTCCGGATGGAACACGCTTGTTGCTCAAGGATGTGGCCAATGTCGTGGATGGTTTCATGGAGACGGATCAAGAAGCATTCTTCGATGATGGCAAGCCTTCCGTCATGGTTCAGGTGTTCCGGGTGGGTGACCAGAACGCGTTGGAGATATCTTCAGCCGTGCGCGACTATGTGGCCGCCAATAAATCAAAGCTTCCCGAAGGGGTCCTGATGACCACCTGGCAGGACGATTCATCCTATTTGAGGAGTCGTCAGGAGTTGCTGGTCAAAAATGGACTTTACGGACTGACACTGGTGTTTGCCACGCTTGCCTTGTTTCTCCGGCTGGGGCTGGCTGGTTGGGTGAGTGTTGGTTTGTTCGTTTCCTTTTTGGGGACTTTATGGGTGATGCCCATCATGGATGTCAGTATCAATTTGTTGTCCCTGTTCGCCTTCATTCTGGTGCTTGGGATCGTGGTGGATGATGCCATTGTGGTCAGTGAGAACATTCACGCCCATCAGGAAAAACATGAGCATGCATTGGAGGCCTCCATTCTGGGAGCGCAGGAGGTGAGCAAACCCGTCATTTTCGCGGTGCTGACGACTGTGGCCGCTTTTATTCCACTTCTCATCGTTCCGGGCAATACTGGTAAGATCATGCGTGGCATTCCCATGGTGGTGATACCAACGCTTTTGTTTTCGTTGATCGAATCCTTGTTTGTTTTGCCGACCCACCTCAGTCATCGGATGCAGATTGATGATGATGGGGGCGCAGGGAAATCGAGTTGGAATCCACTGGTGATTTGGCATCGTTTTCAACAGGGGTTCACCCGCAAAGTCGATGGTTTCATCCATGCCGTCTATTCTCCTTTTTTGGAGAAAGCATTGGTTTGGCGTTACCTGTCGGTGGCCACAGCCGTTGGTTTGTTCCTGGTGACAGTGGGGCTTTGGCTGGGTGGTTGGGTGCGATTTCAGTTCTTTCCACCCGTTGAGGGGGATAATGTGGCGGCCATCCTGACCCTGCCTCAGGGGACTCCCGTGCAGGTGACACGTGAGGCCGTTAAGAAACTTCAGGACAGTGCCATTCAATTACGCGATTCCATTGACCAGGGGAGAACGGAAGAAGAGGGAAGTGTGTTCCGGCATATCCTGGCTTCTGTCGGACAGCAGCCCTACAGCAAAACACAGCAGGAAGGTGCCGGAAAATTTGTTCCGAATATATCGAGTCCGCATCTGGGTGAGGTTCATATTGAATTGACCGCTTCCGAATTGCGGGAAGGAGAAGACACGAGCAGTGATAAACTCGCCAGCAGGTGGAGGGATCTGACGGAGAGTATTCCAGGGGTTGAAGATTTGAATTTCACGGCTTCGATTTTTTCATCAGGAGAACCCATCAATGTGCAATTTACAGGGAAGGACTTTGATGAGCTTCGGGATGCGGCCGATCAATTAAAACAACATTTGGCGGCTTACCCGGGAATCCAGGATATCTCCGATTCCTTCCGGGAAGGTAAACAGGAGATCAAACTGTCCATCAAGCCGGAAGCCGAAGCGCTCGGGTTGACCTTGGCCGACCTGGGAAGACAGGTGAGACAGGCCTTTTATGGTGAGGAAGCCCAGCGGATTCAGCGTGGACGGGATGAATTGCGTGTCATGGTGCGTTATCCGGAAAAAGACAGGCAGTCGATCGGATCGTTGGAGTCCATGCGTGTCCGGTTGCCGGATGGAACAGAAATTCCATTCGAAGAAGTTGCTGAAGTTCAAAAAGGACGGGGGTATTCGACCATTCAACGTGTTGATCGCCGAAGGTCGATTAATGTGACCGCCGACGTTGATGCAAACAAGGGGAACACCACTGAAATCATTGCGGATTTGGATGCTGCTTTCCTTCCGGCACTCATGCAGAAGTTTCCAAATCTTCAATACACTTGGGAAGGGGAAAGGCGTGAACAACAGGAAACCATCCAGGGAATTCTGAAGGGTTACCCACTGGCCTTGATCATCATCTACGCACTGCTGGCCATCCCTTTTAAATCTTACTTGCAGCCTTTTATCGTGATGTCTGCGATTCCCTTTGGTTTGGTTGGGGCGATATGGGGGCACATCATCATGGGGTTGCCTCTGACGATTTTGTCCATGTTTGGAATTGTGGCTTTGTCCGGGGTGGTGGTGAACGACAACCTGGTGCTGGTGGTGTATATCAATCGTCAACGCGAACAGGGATTATCGCTGCTGGAAGCTGTCAGGAAGGCAGGGGTGTCCAGATTCAGGCCCATCCTATTGACTTCCCTCACAACGTTTGTGGGGCTGATGCCCCTGATTCTGGAGAAGAGCGTACAGGCACAGTTCCTGATTCCCATGGCCATTTCGCTGGCATTCGGGGTGATGTTCGCCACCGGGATTTCGTTGATCTTGGTGCCAGCAGGTTACCTGATACTCGAGGACCTGAAGACTGGTTTTTCCAGGCTTCTTGGCCGCTGATATTTTACCTGACTTGCTTTGAGTGGTTGCCGTTATTGGCGCTGCTCATTCATTCTCCAATTCCTGAAGTCTTTCGGACAATCGTTTCAGGTATTGGAAGCTGTAGAGCCCGGTTTTGTGCCCGTCGCTGAAATCAAATCGTATGGCATAACTTCCCACAGGGGTCCATCCGAGAACCGTTACTCCCGGGAATTCGGTCTGATCGGTGCCGCCATGCATGCGGCCGAATAAATCGGGCTCCCCGGTGTTTTCCGCGCTGGGAGAAGCTGCGCGCAGTCGTTCCATGGGAAAGAAATCTTCGGATCCGTCATTCCATTTGATGGCGACTTGGTCGCCGATCAGATCAATTCGTTCAGGTTTAATAGGCATCATTGACTTTGTGCGGTATCATGACATCAACCGACCCAATGCGCAAGTTTACGACTGAAAGTAGGCGCCTTCGCCAGAAAGTGCCGGTTGGCGCGTGGGATAATGAGCTTGGGGATTGGGGGGGCTGAGGGCTTCCCGAAACGGAATGCATCCTAAGTTCGGGAGCCACAAGGGTACGCGTCGGGACGACACGTTCTACCTGCCGTAGGCGCCTTCGCCAGAAGGTGCCCACCGAGCCCCGCCAAAAAGCCAGAGCATGAAGAAAAACTCAAATAATTGGGGCTTATTTCCGAAAGTAAGTGGGGAATTATTCGTTGCGGTTTGGGGGGGCTGTGATATAGTCCGTCCAATTCCTTTTGGGTTTTGGTGCGTTTTTTGCGTGCCAGAACTTGGAATGTGGACTCAACTCAGTAACGACTAGCGACATCGGAAGATTTCCGACCAAACGATTATAGCGATTATGAAGAAGATACTTCTCACTCTCGGTTGTGTTTTGGGCCTTGTGTTAGGCTTTCAACCTCATGTTCAGGCTGATTCAGCCGAAGTCACCTTGAGCGGCACCGGTTGCTGCGCAAAGTGCAAGCTCAAGCAAACGGATTCCTGCCAGAATGCGCTCAAGTCCGGCGATACCTTGTATCTGTTGGAGCACAACGCTGTCAGCAAGGCTTTCCATAAGAATCTTTGCTCCGGCACTGCAGCAATCACTGCAGTCGGTAAGGTCAAGGAAGTCGACGGCAAGAAAGTGCTGGTTGCTTCCAAAATCAGCCTGGCCGGTGATGAAGCCGAATCCGACAAACCCGCCAAGAAAGCCGATGATGCTCAAAAATTTGTTGGAACGGGCGTTTGCACCAAATGCATCTGCAAACTGACCAACGCCTGTCAGAACGGCATTGTGGTGAACGGTGTGTTGCACATCCTCGAGCACAACGATGTCAGCAAAGCCTATCATGAAAAGGTCTGCCAGAAATCCACTCCAACGGTTGTTTACGGCAAAGTGAGTGATGTGGCCGGTGTTAAAAAGATCACGGCCACCAAAATTGAAGAAGCTCCCAAAGAAGAAGCCAAGGCCAAACCTGACAAGGTTGAGAAAAAAGTAGCCGCCAGCATGACCATCAAGGGAACCGGCTGCTGCCTCAAGTGCGAACTGGGCAAATCCGACAGCTGTCAGAACGTCATCAAAACCAGCATCGGTGGGAAAGAAAAACTGGTGCTTTTCGCCAAGAACGAATGCAGCAATGGTTTCCACAAGAACCTTTGCTCAACCACCGCCGCCATCGTGGCTGTCGGAACCTTGGCCGAAGATGGCGACCAGGCCGTGTTCACTCCAACCAGCCTGAAGTTGCAGGAAAAGAAAACCCTGACGGGTGAAGGTGTTTGTATGAAGTGTGAACTCAAGAAATCCCGTACCTGCCAGAATGCCATTCGCGTTTCCGTTGAAGGCAAAGAATCGATTTATGTGCTCGATCAAAATGAAGTCAGCCGCCAATTCCACAGCAAGATCTGCCAGGCTCCGGCCAAGGTGACGGCTGAAGGCACTGTGGCGGAAATCGACGGCAAACTCGAGTTCACCGCTGCTTCCATCAAGGCTGATTAATCATTCACCTTTGATCCAATTTCAAGCGCAAGGGCCACTCCTTTCGGGTGGCCTTTTTGCATGGACTCGAATCCAATGCAGCGCTGCTTCGCGGTTTTCGATTTCACCTTCCAGTTGCAGCTCGTATCCTTGCTTCAGCCATTCTCCCATTTGTTTCCCTGGCTCGATGCCCAGGGCTATCAGATCACGGCCTTTGAGGAAGGGTTCAGGAGCATTGGATAAAACATCCAGTTCCTCGGCTCGATGCTGAATCTCCAGAATGTGACCGGGGATGGCTTTGCTCAGCGGAGGGCGTCCCATGGCATCCGCCGACATGACGGTGCAAAGGGAGGGGATGGTTTCTGGTTCCAGTCTTTTGGCCAATCGGCGTACTGCCCGGTCGGTGACGGTGCCTACATGAATCATGTGCTGCGCCACTAATGGGATGATTCGCTCCCGGATATTGTTTGGAGCTTTCATGCGAAGCAGGAATTCGTCCGCCAGGTTTGCGCTGACTTTGTCGTGACCAGGGGAAACGATGCGTGTTTTGCCCTCTTTTACAACCTGCTCCGTGGTGGAAGTTTTTCCAGTGTCGTGGAGCAGGATCGCGAGCATCCATACCAGTCGATCCTGCTCGGATTCGGTTTCCTCCCATGCTGGAAGTGTCACCAGTGCGTTGCAGCAATGGCAGGTGTGTTGCCAGACATCGCCTTCCGGGTGCCAGATGGGATCTTGGGGGACGCCTTTCATGGCGTGTAATTCCGGAAAATGCTCCAACCATCCGGAAAGATCCAAAAATGCCAGCCCCATTGATGGGTGCCTGCTCAAAGTAGCCCATTTGCGCCATTCTTCCCAAATGCGTTCGGACGCAAGTTCTTCGAATTGATCTTTGATGCTCTGACAAAGTTTGAGGGTGTCAGGGTGACCGGTGAGCCCAAAACGCCCGGCGAACTGCATGCCGCGCAACACACGAAGCGGATCTTCGGAGAATGCGGGAGATGTATGTCGGAGTATCTTGTTTTCGAGATCCTTTCTGCCGTCAAATGGATCGATCATTTCCTGACGGATCGGGTCATACATGATGGCGTTGATGGTGAAATCCCGCCTGGCCGCCGCTTCGGTGGTGCTCAGGTTTGGATCGGCAATGACATCGAATCCGCGGTGTCCTCTTCCGGATTTGGTTTCTTTTCTGGGAAGCGCTATGTCAAACGTTTGACCTTTTTGAGGCGTCCATTTGATGATGCCGAAGGATTTGCCGACTGTGTCGGTTCTGCCGTGCGTTTTCAAAATGCGCATCAAATCGTCAAACGGGATGCCAAAGATTTCAAGGTCGTAGTCTTTCACCGGCAGCCCGAGCAATCCATCCCTCACACAGCCTCCCACAAGGTAAGGACGCGCATCAGAAGGAAGCGCTTTGAGGAGCGTTTCCAGTTGGTGTGGGATGTGTGTGAGACCGTCCATGTGGGACCAGACTAGCAGGAGTTGATGCACAAGAACATATTGTTTCGATGGAGAAAGTGGATTTGGGTTGCCAAAAGGGAGCAGGGTTTGGATGGTAGCCGGACATGAGTGAGGGGCAGAGCAGGAAGAACGATCGTGTGCCGGAGATTACTTCGGTGCCGGGCGATGCTCTGGAGCAGCCCAGACGCACGCCGGCCGTGCCGGTATCCGGTTCCGCCATGTTGGCTTCACTCAAGCACTACAACTACCGGATTTTCTTTTTTGGTCAGATTATTTCCCTGACCGGCACCTGGATGCAAATGGTTGCGGAAGGTTGGTTGGTGTATGAGCTGACGAAATCCCCGTTGGCACTCGGTTTCATGCGATTCCTGCATACAATTCCTGTTACTTTGTTCACGTTTTATGGAGGTGTGATCGCCGACCGGTTCGACAAGCGCACGATCCTGGTGGTGACGCAGTCCTTTGCCTTGGTGATGTCTTTGTTGCTCTATTTGCTGGCGGCGCAAGGGGACATCCAGGTTTGGCAGGTGGGGATATTGGCTTTTGGGTTGGGGATGACCAATGCCTTTGACATTCCGACGCGTCAGAGTTTCGTGGTGGACATGGTTGGTAAACAGGATTTGACCAATGCCATTGCATTAAACTCGTCCGTCTTTAACTCCGCTCGAATCATCGGACCGGCCATCGCGGGGATTGTGTTGATTCGTGGCGGCGTGGAAACCTGTTTCCTGGTAAACGCCATTTCTTACGCTGCGGTGATCCTGGGTTACCTCGCGATGCGGCTTCCCAAAAGCAAACCAGCAGGTGAGCATCGAAACCTGAAGGCGGCTACCGGCGAGGCAGTTCGTTGGATTTGGCAGCATTCGGATGTGAGGATTGTTTTCATCCTGGTATCGATGATGAGTTTGTTTGGGATGGCTTACACGGCGTTGATGCCCATCTTCGCCAAAGACATCCTTGAGATTGGAGCGGACGGATTCGGTTGGCTGTTGACCGCAAACGGCATCGGTGCGCTGGCAGGGTCCATTACGTTGGCGGCGTTCGGGAATCGCCTGGATCGTCGAAAGCTGTCGCGATGGGGTTTGGGACTGTTTCTTGTCTGTATGATTTGCTTCGCCTGGAGCCGGAATGCGTGGTTGTCTGCGGCGATTCTTGTGGTCGCGGGGTGGGGGATGATTACTTTTTTTGCGACGTCCAATATGTTGGTCCAAGGCTATGTCAGCGACCTGTTGAGGGGACGGGTCATGGGAGTGTATTCCTTTTGCTTTATTGGATTGAGTCCATTTGGGAACTATTTATCCGGTGCCATCGCCAAATGGATGAACGCCCCGATCGCGCTCACGATCGGGTGCGGAATTGGAATGCTGGTCCTCCTTTGGGCGATGGTCTGGCATCCGGCCAAACCCTCCCAGTCCCCTCAGTAACCTATTTCCAGCGAGCCGCCCATGTGTCGTGGAGTTTGCGGAGCTTCCAGACCACTTCCGGGTATTGGGCCGCGTAATTGGTCATTTCAGACACGTCTTTTTCAAGGTTGCTGAGAAAGAGTTCACCGCCGATGGGGGCTTTGTTGCTGGTATCATTCGGATTGCCGAGCAGTTTCCATGGTCCCTGGCGCACGGCCCATTGGGGATTCTTTGCGTTGCCGGTTTGCCAGTGGAAGGTTTCGTGGGATCCCTCTGCCTCGGCCGATTCCAGCACGGGGCGCAGACTGACTCCGTCCACTGGGGTGACGGGTAACTGGATACCGCATAGATCTGCTACGGTCGGGAACCAGTCAATGGAAGTCACCAACTGATCCCTGGTGGCATTTTCCTGTAAATGTCCCGGCCAACTGATGATGGCGGGCACACGGATGCCGCCTTCGAACAGGCTGAATTTTGCGCCGCGATAAGGTCCGGCATCGCCGCCCCCGCCAAAGGTTCTGACTTCGGTGGAATGTCCATGGTCGGATTGAAAAATGACGATGGTATCCTCGGCCAGCCCTTGTTGGTTGAGTATGGACAGCACCTCACCGATCTTTTGATCCATGGTGGACACAAAAGCCGCATACATTTTACGTGGAGCGGGAAGGTGGTCGTAGAATTTTCTCCATCCATCGGTCCCCTGGAGAGGGTAATGCGGCACGTTGATGGCCCAGTATAGAAAGAAAGGTTCGTCCTTGTGTTGAGAGATGAATGTCTCGGTTTCCTTCACCATCAGATCCGGAAAGAACTGTCCGTCTTCCCAAATTTCTGAGCCATCGCGCCAGAGATCGTGCCGGTTGGGACCTTGCCAATAAAAGAAGTGGGACCAGTTGTCGATGCACCCGCCCATGTGGCCAAAGGATGAATCAAAGCCCTGGCCGTTGGGCATGGTATCGGGTGTGTAACCGAGATGCCATTTGCCAATGTGTCCGGTGGCGTATCCGGCGGCTTTCATCATTTCCGCGATGGTGGTTTGACTGGATGGCATGCCGGAGTGACCTTTCTCCGAACTCACATTGCCGGGAACTCCGGCGTGTTGCGGAAATCGACCGGTCAGTACGGCTGCACGCGAAGGAGAGCAAACGGGCGCCGCCGAATAAAACTGGGAGAATTTAATGCCTTTACGTGCCAACTGATCCAGGTGGGGAGTGTAAAGGTCTTTGGCGCCATAGCAGTTCAGATCGATGCTTCCCTGGTCGTCCGTGTAGATGAGGATGACGTTGGGTTTTCTGGCATGCAACACGCCGACGCATAGCAGTGTGATCAATGTCCATTGACAGATCTTGAAAGCTCTTATGAGGCTTCCGGAAACAATGGCCCGCGGGCGCAATAATGAATCTTTCATGTCCTTCATGGTAGTGGCATCGAGTATGGACGTGTTAATGTGGACATGACAAGTCAAAGTCAGGCGTTTACTATTCTGGCATGAATGCGTTACCCCAATGGATGAGATCCTGGATGTCTCGGTTTGGTTGCACCTTGCAGGCGAGTGTATCACAAAGACGGCAATATGTAGTCCATTCTTTGCTGACGCTGTGTCTGGGGTGCATGCCTTCTTTATCCCCGGGATTGAAGGCGGACATGTTGCCACGCATCCAAATCAACACATCGGGGACCGGTTTTGTTCAGGCAGGCATCACCCATCCCTTTTCCATTCGTGGTTTCAATTACGATCATGACCGGGATGGTCGCCTGATTGAGGATTATTGGGAATCCGAATGGGAAACGGTGGAGGCTGACTTTGAGGAGATGGCTGATCTCGGCGCGAATGTGGTTCGTATTCATCTTCAGTTTGGGAAGTTCATGGAAGCCCCGGATAAACCCCGAAACGAGTCGTTGGAGCGTCTCAAGAAACTCCTGGATTTGGCGGAGTCAACAGGGTTGTATTTGGATCTGACCGGACTGGGTTGTTATCACAAAAAAGACATTCCTGAATGGTATGACTCCCTTGGCGAATCAGAACGGTGGGATGCGCAGGCTCGTTTTTGGGAGGCGATTGCATCCACTTGTGCAGGACATCACTCTGTTTACTGTTATGATTTGATGAATGAACCCATACTCGCGGGCAAAAACAAAGTCGAAACCGATTGGTTGGCTGGTGAACTGGGAGGCAAATTTTTTGTTCAACGGCTTACACTGGATTTAAAAGAGCGCAGTCGGGAACAGGTGGTAGAGCAATGGGTGGAGAAGATGTGTCGGGCCGTTCGAAAACACGATCAGAACGCACTCATCACCGTTGGGGTGATCCCATGGGCGCATGTTTTTCCCGGCGCCAAACCTTTGTTCTATCGAGAAAGCACCTTTTCGCATCTCGATTTTGTCAGTGTGCATTTTTACCCTGAAGCAGAGCAGGTGGAAAAAGCACTGACCGCATTGAAGGTTTATGAATTGGGTAAACCTCTGATTGTCGAAGAATGTTTTCCTCTCAAATGCAGTTTGGAGGAAATGGAGGATTTCATGCAGAGGTCGAACGCCTTCGTGGACGGTTGGATTTCTTTCTACTGGGGAAAGACCATTTCAGAATACCAGAACGCCGATACAATCCCGGATCACATCGTGGGTGGATGGTTGGAGCAGTTGAGTGGTCAATGGGGGAAGTCTGCAGCGTCGAACAAATGAAGATTTGTTGGCAATTTCAAATTGGAAATCCTTTTCATTGATTGCATTCCCATGCAGGATTTGCGCGTTTGCGTTATTGCTTTCAAATAATGCAATGGGTGATTTATAGAGTAACAAGAGAACCCGGCAATCATGGTATGAGCATTCGATTAGAAATGATCCAAGTGGCAAGACTGGCTCCCAAAGCGTTGGGAGAATCAGGTGAACTGGTCGTGCAGTTCTTGAAGAATGCGCGCGCCAAGGAGGGTGGTTTTCAAGATCGCTCCGGTTTGCCCGATTTGTATTACACGGTTTTTGGGGTGGATGGACTGCTGAGTTTGGGAGTGGAGTGTGATGAGGCCGATTGGCTGCCTTTCGTTACCTCGCATGGGATCGGGGAAAACCTGGATTTTGTTCATTTGTGTTGCCTGATCCGATGCTTGTCTGCGGCTTCACATCTAAAGGGGAATCAGGAAGATTTGTTGTGCCACTTGAATCGGTTCAGGAGCGAGGATGGAGGGTTTCATCCCGAACCCGGTTCCGCTCATGGCACTGCGTACGGAGCGTTCCTTGGAGTGGGAGCGATGCAGGATTTGGGTGTTGAGCTGAACACTGTTCAATCCGATATCCAACACTCACTGGATGGCTTGAAAACAGCCGACGGGGCGTGGGGGAATGACCGGCAGCAACGTGTTGGCGCAACCAATGCAACAGCTGCCGTGATGACAACGCTCAGGCAGTGGGGAAGGCAAATCCCGTCCGAAGCATCCGATTGGTTGATCCAGCGAATCCATCCCATGGGCGGTTTCATGGCCACACCTACAGCGCCCATTCCTGATCTGCTTTCGACCGCAACCGCCTTGCATGCATTGGCGGGTGTGGAGCGTGATTTGAGCGAGGATCAACGAGAGCGATGTCTGGATTTCATTGATACGCTTTGGACTAATGAAGGGGCTTTTCACGGGCATTGGCATGAAGATGAATTGGACACCGAATACACCTTTTATGGGCTGCTGGCTTTGGGGCATTTGAATGCCTGAATTTTGGCATCGACTTTCCCGGGCTGCAGTTTCACGATTTCGTTATGCAATCCGAATACAAACCTGATTTTCCACTTCCGAAGATATTCCCCCTGGAACAGGTCTTTCCTGGTCGGGAAACGGATTTCGATTATGCCTCGGCTGTCCGCGCCGAGTTGGAACCCTTGCGATTTCGGGTGAAAGCCGGTATGCGCATCGGTTTGGCGGTGGGGAGTCGTGGCATCACCGGATTGGATCAAATGGTGTCGACGGCGGTGGAGGTGCTGCAGTCGATGGATGCCCGGGTTGTGATCCTTCCCGCCATGGGGAGTCACGGAGGCGCTTCTTCCGAGGGGCAAACCGCTTTGCTGGCAGGTTATGGTGTGGGCACGGAACACCAGGGAGTGCCGGTGGAGGCGTCCATGGAAACCCTTCAAGCCGGTCAAACGGAGTGGGGGACGCCGATTTACTGGAGTCAAGTGGCGTCTGGATTGGACGGTGTATTAATGATCAACCGCGTCAAACCTCACACCGACTTCAAAGGCAATCTTGGAAGCGGCATCATGAAAATGCTGGTGGTCGGCCTTGGTAAACGCGACGGAGCATCCGCATTCCATCGTGCCTCCATACAATATGGGTACGAGAATGTTTTGCGCACTTACGCTAAGAGTTTGTTGGATAAGATGCCTGTATTGGGCGGTTTGGCAATCATTGAGAACGCGTTGCATCAGACCGATTCCATTCAATTCCTGCCTTCTGAATCATTGGTGGAAGCAGAAGAAAAACTCTTCCACACGGCCAGGGAACTGATGCCGCGCTTGCCGTTTGACGATCTGGATCTGTTGATTGTGGATGCCATCGGCAAGAACATCAGCGGCTCGGGGATGGATCCCAATATTGTCGGGCGCGGGGTGCACGGGTATTCCACTGATTTTTCCCAGCAAACGGATTTTCCCCGCATCAAGCGAATCATGGTGCGTGATTTGACGCCGGAATCTCATGGCAATGCGATTGGCATCGGCATGGCGGACTTTACCACGTCGCGCCTGGTTCGGTCGATGGATCCCAGGACCTCCTTTGTGAATGCGGTGACCGCCATGACCATGAATGGCGCCAAGGTGCCGATCCATTTTGAATCCGATCGGGAAGTGATCCAATGGGCATTGAGTTCCGTTGTGGTGGCGGACAAAAAAGAATCCCGCATCTTGAGGATACGGGATACCTTGAAATTAAACTGGATGGAAGCCTCCGAAAGCCTTCTTTCCGAGGCTCGATCTCACAAACGGGTGCGCATCGCTGGAGATCCGGTTGATATGGAATTTGATGCCGGTGGGCAATTGCCGGAAATCATGCGCTGATCATGTTGTTCTCTCGTGCGTAGTTGAACAACCCGCCGGCGTCGACCACTGATCGGACATCTCCAAGTGGTTTGAACGAATAGGTTTTACCCGTTTCTTCCACGGTAACCGTGCAGGCGTCCAGATCAACCGTCACGACATCACCGTTTTTAAGGACTTCGCACAAACGTTCGGTGCATTCGCATGGATAAAGCTCACCGGTGGCCACACAGTTGCGGAAGAAAATGCGGGCGAAGCTTTCCGCCAGCACCAACTGGCAATCCGCCGAACCCATTGCGATGGGGGCATGTTCGCGGGAACTGCCGCATCCGAAGTTACGGCCGGCCACCACGATGGGGAACTGACTGTCCACTTTGCCTTCTTCCACGTAGCGTTCAGGATAGAGCGAATCGGGCAGGCCGCACATGGCGTAGCTGCCGAGCTTTTCATACTCATCCGGAATCGTTGGAATCAGATTCAAATACTGTGCCGGAATGATTTGATCCGTATCGATGTTGTCTTTGACGACGTAAACAGGTCCCTTGATTACCTTACTCATATTTGCGGAGCATTCTGCGATTCTTGAAAGGATTTGGCAATATTTTACCTCAACGATTGCTGCTGGCGGTTAATTGCTTGTCCGATTTCTTGTTGTCAGCATTAAGCGCGTCGATGTAATCCCGGAGGATACGCACACCTTCGCGGGTGTAGGCGTCGAGTCTCTTGTCTATCTCGTCCTGTTCGTCTCCGACATAGGAATCTTCCTTGATGGCCGGGAGATTACCCTCGGTTTCTTCATCTTCTTCCGTGTCCTCTTCGACGACGTAATGTTCGGGATTATCCCCATCGAACATGAGTTCGGCCGGGGATTCATCGCGCACTTGATCCATGGTGATGCGGTATATTTTGAGCCCGGGGTAGCGTCTCGCGTTACGTTCATCGTCTCTTTTTTCGTTGCGCTCCTTGTCTTCTTCTTTTTCCGGGATGCGCTTTTCCTCGTTGAGACTGATTGTTTTGCGTTGCTTGATTTCCTGATAACGCTTGATGTCGTCCTGGATGTATTGAAAATCGGTATCCTGTTCGATGCGCTCTTGCGATTTCTCGCGAAGAATGTCCAAAACGGGATCGCTGACACGGTGCATCGCCTTGTAATCAGCCGGTTGGATGGAGTCCGGATCGAGGCTGCGCGGTAGATTGGCTTCACCTAATTCCATGTAATCGTAGATGGATGGCAAAATGATGTCCGGTGTCACGCCTTGTTTCTGTGTCGTGCCTCCAGCAACCCGGTAGAATTTCGAAATGGTGTATTTCAAGAGACCGGCTTCCGTGGGAACCCCTCTGAAACGATTCATTTCGATCAGTGTTTGAACCGTTCCCTTGCCATGTGTTGATTTGTCTCCGACCACGACCGCTCTGCCGTAGTCCTGCAAAGCGGCGGCGGTGATTTCCGCGGCGGAAGCGCTCAAATGACTCACCAGAACAACCAGTGGGCCGTCATACACGGTCGAAGGATCTTCATCGTTCAACACCTGCTTTTGTTTGATGGAATTCTGCACTTGCACGACAGGGCCTTCAGGGAAAAACAGGCCGGTTAACTCAACCGCTTCGGGAAGAATGCCGCCCCCGTTCCGTCTGAGATCCAGTGCAATCCCCTCTACATTTTCCTTCTGCAGGCGTTGAAGCAGTAGAGCTGTGTCTTCCGCAACCTTGTCGTAATACTGGGGAACGGTCAGTACTCCCAGTCGGCGGGTTTTGCCATCTTCGCCTTCGGGTAGTTCGATAATGCGTGCTTTTGAGAACTGTTCCTTCAATTCGATTTTTTCACGAATCAACACCACTTCCTTGGTTTCGGATCCGTCGGTTGTTTTGGCGGGAATGACCGTGAGGCGAACCTTTGTTTTGAGTTCACCCCGGATCATTTGAACGACCTTGTTCAACTTCATTTCCACAACATCCACCGGTTCGTCATTTCCCTGGGCGACCGCGATGATTTTGTCGCCGGGTTTGATCTGCTTGCTTTTATCGGCGGGGCCACCTGGAACCAGGCTGACAATCTGACAATATCCTTCATTGCTACGGAGCAGGGCGCCGATGCCGGTCAGCTCGTTGTTGACATTTTTAATGTAAAAATCGTCTGCAGATGTGGGGCTCATGTAGTTGGAATGTGGATCGTAGGCATTAGCCAGTGCCGTCAGGTACAATTCCAATATCTCGTCGGTTTCCAAGGTTTCGAAGTCTTTGACCAATCGATCGTAGCGTTTCGAAAGACGTTCTTTGATCTTGTCCGTGTCGTCCTTGGAAAGACGACCCTGCAGGATGTCGTATTTGATGCGAAGCCGCCACAGTTCACGGGCCTCTTCTTTTGTTGCAGGCCAGGGCTCTTCCGATCGCTTGACCATGATTTCGTCATCCACATCGAACTGATAATCCTGCTCCAGCAGTTCAGCGATGTCCGCCCTGCGCTCCTTGAGTCGCTTTTTGAACCGTTCGAAGATGTCAAACGCGGGTGTCGCGTTGTAAACGGATTCGTTTTTCAATACGCCGACGGTGTAATCGTCCAAGGCATCTGCATATTTTTCCCGAAATTCGTCGATATCAGATTGGAGGAAGATCTGATGGTTCAAATCCAGTGAATCGACATAATTGTCGAAGAATATCTCTGAAATACTGTTGTCAATCAGCTGTTGGCGATAGTGATTGTTGCTCAATATCACACTGGCTGCCTTGGTGATGTTGGCGCTCTGTCGCTTGCTGAAATCACGCGCCTGCAAGGGCGAAAGAATCAGCAAGGAAAGGATCAGTGTGATGCGCATTTCAGTGTTCTTCATGATGGGAAAGAGTTTGCACTGATTCGGTCGAGATTCAACAATGTTTCATTGATTTTTTTCCAGTTGCTACGATGCTTGTTAAGAGGGTGCCGTTCCGTGCCGATGGAAAACATGTGGAAAATGGTCATTGAAATGTGGTTGGGTTCTCGTTTGGGCGCATTATGGGATAGTATGAAATGTGACAAGATGCTGAGACAATTGGGAAACGCTCTATGTGCTTTACCTGAAAGCGCTTTGGGGCGCTTTGCAGTGCTGTGTTGTGTTGGCTTGTCGTGGCAATGTTCGACAGTTGTTCTCCATGGAGCAGTCAATTCGGCTCGCACGGTTGGTCTGAACTTTGACAATGGTCCGGTTAAAAGTCGTTTTTTTCCCAGAAACTTTCAGGCGCCTGGCACTCCCACGGGGACCACTGTAGTGCTTCAGCCGGAGTTTGTTGATGGTATGGAGAATATGGGGCTTCGTTCCAGGGAAGATCTGGACGGCATGATTTTGGATCTGGGGACGGCAGGAGGTTCGACTTTTTCACCCAAACACAGTTCCGTGCGCTTTTGGTTTCGTCCCGACTGGTCCTCCGGCGAAGGTCCGGGCGGATACGGTTCATTCTTCAGCCTGGGCAAATGGATGTCGCCCTCTGGTGAGATGAAGGGATACTGGGGGCTTAGCATGGATCCCAAAGGAGAGCGTATCCAGTTGGGAGCGCAATCCACTGAAGAAGGGGATACTTTCATCAGTGCGCCTTTGCAGTTTACCAAAAATCAATGGTATGACATCACCATCAGTTACTCCGAAAAGGAATCGTGGATTTACATGGGAAGCAAAACGTTCGGCCCCGGTAAAGGTATTTCGATTGTTCCCCCGTCCGAGGCGTTGACTGAAACGGGACTGGCAGTTGGCAACACTCCCTGGGGATATCAACCAGTCAAGGGGGTGATCGATGAATTTGAAATATTCAATTACCCTCTCCGTGATCCCGAAGCGGATTTCAAATATTTCGCTTTGAGCGGGAGGGTCGAAAAAGATCCCGTCAGCGTCAGGCTGCAATGGGCACCTCGGGGAGGTGTCCAATATATGGTGAAGCGTCGCAAATCTGATCGGGAGGAGTGGGGTATTATTGCTGAAGAGGTCGATGGCTTTCAATATCTCGACACTTCAGATGCCATCATGCCTGGGCAGGTATACCAGTATCAGGTTCATCCATACCGTTACCCTGGGACGACCAATCAGGTGAACGTCGCTGTGTTCATGCCTCCAGTTCATCATCGTGGGAAAATGTTGCTGTTGGTCGATGAAACGCAACATCGCGCCTTGAGGGATGATCTGAAAGACTTTAAGCGAAACCTTGAATTGGATGGTTGGTCCGTGGTGGTGGACAAAGCTCCCCGGCATAGTGACAGACGCTGGAAGACCAACATCAAGCGCATCGCCGAGGTAAAGGAAATCATCCACACACACCTGGCGCCTCCAGTGGAAGGAATGAAAGCGTTGTTGATTTTGGGGCATGTCGCGGTGCCTTACTCCGGGTATGCGGCTTTGGATGGGCATGTGCGTCCGGGCGACGATCATCGCGGTGCCTGGTCTTGTGATGCTTACTACGGTGACCTGGACGGGGTTTGGCGGGATCAGTCGGTCAATCACACCGGGGGAGCACACTTCAGTAATCACAACGTTCCCGGTGACGGAAAGTTTGACGAGGATCGAATGCCCACACGTTTGGAAGTTGCTGTCGGGAGAGTTGATTTTGCCAATCTTCCAAATATCAGTGGCGCCATTCTGAAAGACAAACCCCGGAGAAAGTCCCAGGTTGAAACCGAGTTGCTGCGGCAATACCTGCACAAGAATCTGGCCTACCGAAAAGGGGATATTTCCTTTGATGCTGAGGCGGTGATTCGGTCTTTCCTGCCCAGGAATCAAGGTATGTCGGTGTATAAACCTGCGATCATGAATGCCGCCAATTGGTATGGTCATGTGCCGGGACCGATCAGAATGGGCGATGGGTTTATCGAGGATAGTGCTCCTTTATGGTCTTTCATGGGAGGGCAAAGCGGGAGCGCTTCCTTTGCGAACGGGGTGCGGAGAACCCGGGACTTCAACCGTCCGGAGAAAGCCCCTCACGCGGCCTTCATGATGTTTTATTCCTCCTGGCATGGGGATTGGAACCTGCCCGATTCCTTCTTGCGTGCGTGCCTGACGACGCCTGAATCCGGACTGGCTTCCTTCAGCATGCTGGTTGGACCCTGGCGGCTTGGAGATTTGGGAAGGGGAGAGAGTCTTGGATACTCCTATTTGCAATCCGCCAACCAACGCCCGGTTCCTGCCACCCGTGCTTTGGCCATCATGGGAGACCCGACTTTAAGAATGTTTGTAACATCCCCTGTAGCCGAACTGGATCTGTTGCAGACTGGACAAACACGGCAATTGACTTGGAAAAATCCGCGCATTCGGGATTTTGAAGGCATCTACGTTTATCATTTCGACAACGAACTCCAGCGGTTTGAAACGCTGACACGTCTGGATCCTTCGCTGGAACACTGGAACCTTCCCGATCAAATCCCCAGTCAAACCCGACTCATGATCCGCGTAGGACAATGGATCCATTCCGGCAGTGGATCGTTTGTTTCGCTCAGTCATGGAGTGGAAAGCCTGGTGCCCTGAAATGCGAAACTAATATTTTTCCGTCCTTGTCGTCGAAGCCAAGATAGACGATTTTTGTAGGATGTTTACGGGCATCGTTGCGGAAACAGGTGAAGTTAAGGCAGTCAGTGAAACCGACGAGGGCATTCGTTTGGAGCTGGCCGCCGAGAAAACATTACAGCATGCAAACATCGGCGACAGTATCGCGGTGAATGGGTGCTGCCTTACCGTGGTGGAACTGGACGCCCCGGAGAATGGAGCAAAAGGACGTGTGCGTCTGGATCTTTTGAGGGAAACCTGGAATGTGACGAACCTGCACGCTGTGAAACCCGGATGCAAAGTCAATTTGGAACGGCCACTGGCCTTTAACGGGAGTCTGGACGGCCACTTTGTTACCGGTCATGTCGATGGTGTGGGGAAGATTGTCAAATGGGAGCAGCAGGGAGCCGATTGGTTGCTGGAGATCGAGCCTCCGGCGGATCTGATACACCTGTTGGTTTACAAAGGATCGGTCGCTTTGGACGGGATCAGTTTAACGGTGGCGAAGGTGTTGGAAAATCGGTTTCAAATCTGGATCATCCCCCATACTTATCAGGTGACCAACCTGCATACCCGCAGTGAAGGTGAACTGATCAACATCGAAACTGATTTATTGGGGAAATATGTGGAGAGATTTATTGAAGCGCGGAATCATTCAGGACCTTCTGCTTAAAATGTCTTGAACTGATTTTGCTTCGTTCTTCTGGAGGTTCATGTGAGGATTCAACCGGAAAATGGAACCGTCGCATTACATCAATAGGGAACTGGGTTGGCTGGAATTCAATCATCGAGTGCTGGAGGAAGCGCTGGATGCCTCCAATCCACTGCTGGAGCGTCTTAAGTTTTTCTGCATTGTCAGCAGCAATCTGGACGAATTCTTTGAGGTCCGGGTTGCTGGGCTCAAACAGCAGATCGAGAGCGATATCGTGACAAGGGGAGGGGACGGGCGCACTGCCACGGAGACCTTTCAGGCGGTCTCGCGCCGGGTGCGACGACTTGTGGATGATCAATATGCCTTCTGGCGGGAGCAACTGCTGCCACAATTAAGCGCTGCGGGCATCCAGCTTTTGCGGTGTGATCAAATGACCGACCGGCAACTCAAGCGATGCGATCAGTATTACGAAACGGAGGTGCATCCCGTGCTGACTCCGTTAAGTATCGATCCATCGCATCCATTCCCGCTTTTGCTCAATAAATCCCTCAACATCATTGTTGAACTCGAAGTCAGCCTGAAGAATCGCAAGGAAAAGCGCCTGGCAGTGGTGCAGGTTCCGAGGAATCTGCCTCGGTTGGTTCCCTTCAAAGTGACCCGTAAGCAGCGTGAATTTCTCTTCCTGGGTGAAGTGATCTATCGCCATCTGGACAGTTTGTTTCCTGGAAACCGTATTTTGGGGCATTGGATGTTTCGTGTGACTCGAAACAGCGAGTTGTATCTGGATGAAGAATCCATCTCCGACATGCTGAAGGCGATGGAAGAGGAATTGGACAACCGGCGCAAGGGAGACGCCGTTCGCCTGGAGATTTCAAAAGGCTGTCCCCCTCATGTGCGCAATCAATTGCTGGAAGAGTTGGAACTTTCGGAGGAAGATTTGTACATCGTGGACGGGCCCTTGAATCCGACGCAATTGATGCAGGTCTACGAAGGCGACCACTCACCCGAATTGAGGGACAAACCATTTGTTGCTCCCATTGCCTACCCCTTCCTCGAGGAGAAAGGAATCTTTGATATCATCCGTGAGAAGGACGTGCTGTTGCATCATCCTTACGAAAACTTCAACAGCGTCGTGCACTTCATCGAGCAGGCGGCTCACGATCCAAAGGTCCTGGCCATCAAACAGACCATGTATCGTGCTGGATCCGATCCCCGCATTTTCAAGGCATTGATGAATGCTGTTCGTCATGACAAACAAGTGACGGTGGTGATGGAGTTGAAGGCACGCTTTGATGAAGACAACAACATCAAGGCAGCTCGCAAGCTCGAACAGGCTGGGGTGCATGTGTTGTATGGACTGGCCGGATACAAGATTCACTGCAAAATGTGCATGGTGGTCCGGAAGGATGACGATGGGATACGTCGATACGTCCACTTGGCGACCGGGAATTACAATCCGAGCACAGCCAAGTTGTATACAGACATAGGGCTATTGACCGCTCGGGAAGACTTGGGGCGGGATGTGGGTGGGGTGTTTAATCTCCTGACCGGGATCTGTCAGTTTCAGGGAACCGAGAAGCTGCTGGTGGCACCGTTCAATCTTCACGACAGCATGATTGAAAAGATCCGGCGTGAAACAGAACATGCAAAGAATGGACTCCCTGCCAGGATTATCGCAAAAATGAATGCGTTGGTGGATAACCAAGCCATTGATGCCCTCTACGAGGCTTCTAAAGCCGGTGTTCAGGTGGATTTGATTATTCGGGGAATTTGTTGTCTCCGGCCCGGATTGAAAGGCTTGAGCGAAAACATCCGCGTCATCAGTATCTTGGATCGATACCTTGAACACAGTCGTATTTTTTACTTCGAAAATGCGTGTCGCCCCGAGGTGTTTGTGGGCAGCGCCGACTGGATGCCCCGGAACTTTTTCAAACGCATTGAAACAGTTTTTCCGGTGGAAGATGGGAACTTGCGCGACCGTTTGGTCAATGAAGTGCTGGAACTCTCTCTGACTGACAATGTAAAAGTACGGAAGATGAAACCGGACGGGAATTATGAGAGGTCAACTTTGGAGGAGGGGACGAGCAAGCATCGATCGCAGGCCGAGTTCATGAAATTATCTACGAAAATGAACAAGGATCGATTTGGTAAAACTGCTCGACAAGGAGGTAAATACGCATCAATGGAAGTTAAAAGACGTCCTTGAGAAAATAGGGAGACAAAAAAACAAAAGGACTTGCCTTCATTGAGGGGGATCAGTTGGAGTTCTTTGAATCTTTCAATTTGAAGAACTGTAATTGGATGTCGGAAGGCAATACGCGCAGGAATGGCAAGAGTGCCAGCAAAATGAGATAGGAGAATATCGAATACAACATTCCCTTTGTTTGGTCGTAGCGAACCCGTTGCCATAATCCTGATAACTCAGCTGATCTCAAGGGGCGATCCAATACTTGTTCAAATCCCTGTTTTTCGAAAAAATGTTTCAAATTCTCGGTTGAAAAATAGCTGATGTGTGGCGAAGGAAACTCCTTTTGCCATAATCTCTCAAATGGACTCATCACACCAAAGAACGCCAATTGGCCGCCGCCTGAAAAACTGGCCCAAAGCGAGTGAGAAGTTTTGAATAAACAAA
>CAYPZD010000040.1:0-46030 GCA_964415055.1 uncultured Verrucomicrobiota bacterium
AGGTGGATTGATTTGGAGAATACTGGTAGATCCCTTCTCTGGAGATAATCCATAGACGGTCTTTGTCATCTTCCCACTCGACGTCTTCGATTTGCACTTTGGCCAGTTCTTGCAGACCGGAGGGTATGGCGAGTTGGGTGCCGTCAAAAAAATATAATCCCTGATCCGTGCCCACCCAGACCGAGTTCGTGCCGGTGACACTCAAGCACAGTGCGTGTGATTGTCCCAGACCTTTACCGACTCCGTAAGTTTCAACTCTTCGATCGATTGTGAATAAGCGAGCCAATCCCGAATTATAGCTGGCCAACCACAGACTGTCATCTTTGCCCGGATGAATGTCACGGATTTCGGTCATTTCACCTTCAGGACCTGTTGAATCCAGATATGTGTCCACCACCTTGAAACCGGATAGTTCGCAGATGCCGACCGCACCTCCCGCCCAGATCCGCCCGGTGTTGTCGTCTACTTCAATGGTATGGATATGTTCATGTGGCAGTCCTGCATCTTTCGTAATGTGTTCAAACCGGCTGTCGTGGTAATAAAAAATTCCCATCCCCTGGGTTCCAATCCAAAGCTCGTTCTGATCATTGCCGTCCAGGTCCAGCATCAGCGTGTGCGACAATCCGTCATGTCGGTCAAAGGTCTTCAGATGTTGATAATCAAAGAGGCATAATCCACTATGTGTGCCCAACCAAAGATCGCCTGTCGGGTCGAGCAGGCATGAAGTGATCCATTGATGCGGGATGTCGAGCGATTGTTCCCAGTTTGTCCATCGACCATCATCGTAACGCAGGAGCCCGACTCCCTGCGTCGCCAGCCATACGACACCTTCATCATCTTCCACAATGTCCGTGATATATGGATCGAGCAGCACGCTATGGCTGGTTTCATTACGAAACGTTCCAGAGAGAGGTGTGTAGATGGAAAGTCCACCATCGCTTCCGATCCATATTTCTCCATTGTCGCGTTTTGCCAGGGTGCTGACGTGCTGATGGACAAGTCCTTCATATAAACCGAATGGTCGCCAGCCGTCGCCACTTGCTTCGAAAAGGCCGTTGCCCCATGTCGCGACCCAGATGGTTCCGTCTTCTGTTGAAAGCACGTCTCTGATCCACTTGCCTTCAAAGTATTCAATCTCTTGCAGCGAGTCTTTTTGGTCTTGGGTGTGTGTGTAGAGTCCTTGATTGGAACCGATCCAGATTGCATCTTCCCGGTCCTGGTTGACGGTCCAGATTTCTTCATCATTCAATGATTGGAGCGATTCCGGTTGCTGGATGTTTATCTCAAATCCGGATTGCCAATAAAGTCCTTCATCTGTGCCGATCCACAAACGTTCTCCATCGTGGTGGAGGGACAAAATGCGATCAGGTGGCAGCATGTCGATGGGGACGTGTTGGAATTGACCGTTTGCAGACACTGCCAATCCACCTTTCTCAAGCCCCACCCACAGTCGACCGTAGTTGTCGAAAGCCATGCATCGGATTTCGATCTCATTCAAGTTGCTCAACAGGTCGAAGGTCGTGGTGCGTCCCTTGCGGAAAGCGGGGATATGAAAATCCAGATCCCGATAGGTTGCAACTTGTGCCGTGTCCAGGACAGACACCTGTTTGGGGTCGTAAGGAATCGTTACCGGAACGGTTCCGGTCGCTTCACTGAATGTTCGCTTGAGCCCCATCCAGGTATGGGGTAAATGAACGCGCAGGCGATATTTTTGCTTGGAAAGATTGACAAAGTGATAGTTTCCGTCCGCATCCGTCCAGGTGTGAAACCGATCTTGTCGTGTCGAATCCTGATCTTCCTCCACCACCAGGGCTTCCACCAGCACATAAGGATAGGGCACGTTGTTCAAGGTGAAGACCGAGCCTTCAAGATGCAGGGCGGGGCTCAAATCGAGATTCTGTTGGATTGTTCCTCCATTGCGAAATTGATCCGCATCGAGTTTCAGGTGAACACCCCTGGTGAGATGGTTCGCAACCAACTCCAGTGGCTCATCAGGTGAAATGGGTTTGGTGCAAATGATGGAATATTTTCCCGATGAATCAGATGTGGTTCGGTTCAGAGCGGTTTTGCCGGTTTGTAATACGATACTTGCATTGGGAAGTGATTTGCCTGTTTCGTCCTGAGCATCCCCCTGGATGACGATGGGTTTGCGGTATTGGATCAGCTTTTCCCAGGGCTCGGCGAAGAACGCAGCATTACCTTCCATTTGGGCCGATTTTAATGCTTTGTTACCAGTGTGAGGTGGCCCCGGGAGTTCGGCCACGGAGTGGCTGAATTAAGCTAATCACCGGGGGCGTTTGATCAAAGTTCCATAATCCCTTCAGCCCCGGTTCGGTGCCTGATGCTTGTTGCAGCATGCCAGATCGAATTTGTTCTGGACTGCGTGCGTGGTTCCAGATGCGCAGTTCATCCATGGCACCGATAAAATGACCATTTTGTTCCCACGGGCTGAGGCCTGCGTTGGCGGGGCCATTCCCCGCGATGGAACCAACTTCGCGGATGCCTTGTTGGCTTTTGGCGATCAAGATGCCGTTCATGTATAACTGCAATCCCTCTGCCTTGCTGATCACTGCCGCCAGATGATACCACTGGTGCAGTTCCACACTTTGATAGGCTCTGGCGATATGCAATGCGCCCGTGCTTTCGTAGGCAAACAGTTGCAGGTCGGATGAATTGCTGAAAGTATTGAGGCCAATACAACTCGATGCGGTTCCAAAACTCCAGGGTTGAGCGAAGCGGTTGAATGCGTCCCAGCGGATCCAGGCTTCAATCGTGCATTCGCTCAATCCGCTCAGAATGTCATCTTCCAGCCGGGCCGCATCCTTTTTGCCACCTAAGAGAAGTGCATGATTGGAAGTAGATTGTGAAAAGGCAAAAGGAGACAGGTGCAGAAAACACACGCACATAAGTATCCATGACCTCCATTTCATTCAGGTATTATAAGCTCATGTTATGGGGGATATCCAGTCTTACCTAATCAAATTTTCAATGGAACGTCAGACAACATCTGAAGCCTCACTTTGCAGGCAATTTGCTTTCCATGAACTCATAAGCCTGCATGCGGTATGCCTTGGGGAAATCATGTTCGCTATCGGGATGGACGGCATGCAGGTTGGATTCCTTGTTCCATAAACCGAAGACGGGCTGTGCGCATTTCACAATGCGGGCGACGCTTTGCCATTTGAAATTGTCATCTCCTTTCGGAGCACAAATGAATATGCTTCTCGGCGCAAGGGATCCCACCATTTCGTGGAAATCAAACGGGATGTCTTCAAGTTCATAATCCAGCAGCTTTGGCATGTAGCGTTCACTGGTCCAACCCCGTATGTCCCCATCCTTGTAATCCAGAAACGAATCAAAACCACAACTCGTGACGATTACATGGATGCGTTCATCGAACACGGCGGTATAGATCGCGTTGTGACCACCCAGGGAATGTCCGATGGCCGCGAATCCTGTGGTGTCGACATTTGGCAGGGATTCCAACAAGTCGAGACCACGGCGGTTGTCCCAGACTGCTTTCATGGTGCCGCTGACATAACCCAGTTCGCGCAGGTTGGGTTGATAGTTCGCCAACAGCGGATAAGCGGGAGCAAGTGTGATCCAGCCACGCTCGGCAAGTTCGTGAGCATATTGTCTGCCCGGACGTCCCCCCAATCCCAGAGCCACCTTGTGTCCCACCAGATTGTCCGTGGGGTGCAGGCAAAGTGCGGCTTTCGCCTTCACACCTGGTTGCAGGGATCGTTTAGGAAGGCACAGATAAGCAGGCACTCTGGAGCCGGGCTCGGATTGATAGGTGATCAGGCGTCGGATATAGGAACCGGCGTCGACTTCTTCGATGGTTTCAGGATTCAAATCGCAACGTCTGGAGGCATCGGGCATGGTTCCCATGACGGCTTCCATGCTGTTCAGAATCTCGTTCCGGCGCTTGAGCCATTCCGAAGGGGTGTTCGCTGTTTGGATGCTTCCTTGATCGGTCCGGTAAAGAAGTAAGTCGGTTCTGGGGAGGCGTGGCGTTACCCATCCATCGGGAGCCTGTGACCACACCGTCTGAGGGGACAGAAACAAAGCAAGCAAGGCGAACGTCATCAGCCCGCAAGCGTTCATCCAGGGAATTGGCAACTTGAGTTTCATGGTTCAACGACTTGGATGGTCAGTTCTTTGTTGGCGTGTTCGTCAATCCTGCAAAACCGGGAAGGAGATCCCGGAGCAAGACTCGTCGGGAGTTGCATCCAGCGGGCGGGTGTTTCGGAAAAATGCTCCCAGACATCCCGCCACGAAATGTTCAGCATGTCCGCCGCTCTCGCGATCCCCTGTGACGGTCTGAGCGCCGAACCGGCAAAGTTGGTCTTGCCCGGTTGTCGAACGATCTGGTCCTCTCCCACTTCGAGTTCCATTTGCCCGATCGTATAACGTCCGGGGGCCACCCCGGCCGCCGACATGGCATCGGTGGTGTAATAAATATGGTCTCTGGGAATCAATCGATGGAGCAGGCGAAAGAGTGTTGGTGATACGTGAATCCTGTCCGGAATGATGCCTGTCATCCAAGGGCCTTTGTCGATGGCTCGGAACAGGAGATTATCGTGTCGATCCAATTGTTGCGGGCACGCGTTTCCCAAATGCGTAAAACCGGTCGCACCCGCCTTTGCCGCTGATTGAAGCGCCTTGTTGTCAGCGTTGGTATGCCCGAGGCTGACTTGGATGCCAAGTTTCCTCGCTTCCTCGATGGCCTCCACACTACCGGCTCTTTCCGGAGCGAGGGTTAGAAGGACGGGATCATTTCCAACGGCGGATCTCAGCGTTCGAATGTGTTCCAAGGTCGGGTTTTCCATGCAGGCGGGTGGGTGTGCACCGCAATAGCCGGGTTCTTCCGATAAAAACGGGCCCTCAATGTGCCACCCAACACATGATTCTTTCAACCTGGGATTCGAATCGCGAATGGATTTGAAACGCTTCAAATGCTGGATCATGTCCGACCACGGGGAAGTGATCAGAGTCAGAAAAAAACGTGGACAGCCATCTCGAAGCAATGCTTCCGTTGCCTGGATAAAGTCTGATTCACTGACTTCATCCTGTTGGAAATCAATGCCGCCGTATCCGTTGATCTGGAGGTCGATCAGTCCCGGAGCAAGCCAGGATTGAATGGCAGCATTGGGCGGGATGGTTTTCGTTGACAGGATATGACGATCATCGTACCGGATCTCAATCCAATCGCCCGTGCGCCAATGACGCCCCTGCGTTGTCCGGATGTTTTGGTTCATGTGAATGGATCCTGTCGTAAAACCTGATAGGAAGGGTCAATGTTCAGCAAGTGATTCTTTTTCAAAAAGTTGTTCAACTTCCTGGAAGACACCCTTTCTGTTGCTCCGCGCTGGGTGGCGACAATGGCACCGAGGGCGCACCCGGTGCGGCAGGACTCAGCCAGGCTCTGCTCCATCAACAAGGAGTGCACAAATCCGGCCGTACACGCATCTCCGGCTCCGACCGGTTCCTTTTGTTTGATTTGAAATCCCGGCTGATACACCGCATTTCCATTCGAGGCAAACGCCAGCGCTCCTTTCGCTCCAAGGGAAATCAGGCAGTAGCGCAGATGCCATGCCTTGATCAGGTCGCCGCCCATGCGAACCAAATTGGAGTCATCCATGCCAAACCATTTGGCGAGGATCGGAACTTCTTCGAGACTGCATTTCAAAATATGGGCGCGACGTAAGGATGCTTCCACGCATTTTTGGGTGTAACAATCTTTGCGCAGGTTGACGTCACATACCTTGAGCGAATCGGCCCGCATATGATCCAGCACCCAGTGGAGTGATTCTTTGGACTGAGTGGAGCGTTGAGCAAGTGTGCCGAAGCAGATGGCGTCGGCTTGTCCGGCGATCCATGCCAGTTGATCGGAAGTTTCTATGTGGTCATAGGCCACATCCGGGACAATGTGGTAATCGGGATTTTGGTGTTCATCGAGTTGGACTTCCACCGTTCCTGTTGGAAAGCGGGGATCCTGTTGAATGCCGACGGTGGACATTTCCAGTTCCTCCAGAGCTTCACGTGCACGCTCGCCAAGTTCATCGTTGCCGAGGCGGGAAATCATGATGCTGCTGTGTCCAAAGGCTCCCATGCGGTAAGCAAAATTGCAGGGCGCCCCGCCCAGCACGGGACCTTCCGGCAACAAATCCCACAAGACTTCTCCGTAGGATAATATGATTTTCTGACCCATGTTTATCAAAGTGTCAAAGCCAGGGGCTTGAGTCAAAGCATCCTTTTCAGGATAGGGATGCGTTTGGCCAGATCGGCTGCCATGAAGCTTCCAATCAAGGTGATGACTGTCAATACATTTGCCGCCACCAGACGGTTCATATCTGCGATGGAATCGCACATCGGTGTCAGGGCCACCATGATGGGGGAATGCAACATGTAGACTCCAAAGCTGCGGTCTGACAACCATCGGGCGATCGGGTGCGAAAGGTTTCCTTTTCGATAAAACCACGACATGATTCCCAGTCCGATGGCAAGGCCCGTCAATTGTTCCCAAAACGCCAGACCAAAAGCCCAGGGATTCATACCGCCGCTGTATTTGATGGGGCCTTCCTGGGGAGGAGGCCCTCCGGCTACAACCAAAAGGATCAAAAAGACGGGGCCGGCGATGATGGCAATGTTGCCGGCTTTTCGAGCTGATTTGGATTGAACCAATGATTCAAACCAACCCTGGCGATCCGCAATGACACCGAACGTGAACACGGCGATGTATTGTGAAAAGAAACCCAGTTGCATGTTGAAGACGCTTGAACCCAGTGGATAAAACAGTCGAGCCAAAAAAGAACTCACCACCAGGCAAATCCCGAATCCGAACAGCTTCATTGCGGTGGGTGGGGTGCCGTGTGATTCGGCTGCCGGTTTGTTTTTTTGTAAAACCGATTGCCAGAAAGTCAGGCTGGCACAGAAGAAAAACAAGGCCACAGCAAACCACATCGGACCATTGCCACCGAGGAATTTTCCAGAGCTCACATAGTTCGTCCAATACGAACCAAAATCCGGTCTGTCGGGCCCCTCCGGTTGTTTGAGTTGGAAGTAAATGATGCAGGGTTGTATGGCCAGCATGTAAAGGAGTGATGGAGCTCCAAGCCGCCGAAACCTCTCTTGCATGAACGCCTTGGCGCCACGGCGCAAGAGAGCCCGGTGTGCAAAGACTCCGGCCAGAAAAAAGAGCAAGCCCATGAAGAATGCCTGGAGATGAGCTTGCCAAAGTATGAAGACCACTTGTTCAACCGGCGAAGGGCCGGGGGGAACGTTGACATACCAACCGCCGATGTAGCTGTACGTCACGCAGGCATGGATGCTGACCACCAGGAAGATGACAAAGGTTCGCAGGTTATCGATCCACGCGATTCGGGATGCTGGTTGAGGTTTCATGGATGGTTGGTGGAGTTATTCACTTTGTCGAGCTTACCGGTTCCAATCCAGATTTTGAATGCGTTGGATTTCACCCGCAATATCCACGCCTTCATAAAACGAAAACCATCCTTTCAGGATTTGTTTGTCCCCCGGTTTGCAGTCGGGAAATTTGGGATCCGAATGCATGCAGGGGCAGGGAGGGTTGGCCCAGGTGCGGTGGTTCGGGGTCCAGGCTGTGATGGCCCATCGTCTTCCGTCGTCGCTTCTGCAGGCCATGTAGGGATCCATGAACAATTTGTTTTCGTTGGAGATCTGATCAAAGCCGGGCAGTCCTTTGAGCATGACGCAATTTTGCACCCGAAGGTCGGACAGGTTTTGATCGCTGCCGTTTTGGAGCCACATTTGCATTTGCACGTGGTCTTTCATCGGGGTGACTTCGGTTCCAAACGCGATGCCATTGGGCAGGGTGCGTTCCATCGTCAGTGAACCGTCTGCGTGTCGTATCCATTCGAGAGGTTTCATGGCGATCCCCTGGCTGTCCCAGACGGTGTTGATGTGGGTGTGGGCCAGATAGGTGAGGCCAAGATTGGACCAGATCGCCTCGGGAATATCCAGGACCGCATACCCGTGTGTATCCCATGGAGCAAAAACACTGATTTTGGTTTCACGCTGCGGATTGATCGCTCCCTCCAGAAATCCGATGCGCGGGTGCCTTCCTCCTGGATAAGGAAGGACCAGCAGTGGGGCAGTCGCCGGACGCTGTGCTTTCATTCGATCCGTCAACCCCCGGGACTTTGCGTATTCCCTTATTTTCTCAGAACTTAAGCCGGTTACGGATACGGCCTCTTCCACCGAATATCTGTGATGCACCAGCATGTTCTCGAGCCAAAACCGAAGATCGGTTTCATTTGCCGCTGTCCGGGTTTGTGAGTCCGCCGCGTGCGAAGCCGGCCCAATCAAAACCATGACACAAGCGAGCAGGATACCCGGAAAGTGTGCAATAGGACCGAATTTACCTTGGTGCGGGAGGGTGTGATGATCGTGTGAGGCTTGCATGGTTCCAATATTTTGTGACGGATAGATTGTAAAAGTCCATTGAAATTCGTTTGGCAGGTAGGTAGGTTGCACGGAGATGTTAGATGATCGCTCCTACATGCAGCAGCCGCAGTATCAGCCGAAAAACCAATCGGCCGTGGTATTGATCATCATTATTAACGTTGTGGTCTTCCTGCTCGGTGTTTTTACTGCCAGTCAGGACCAGATCTGGCGGGATTATTTTTTCTTGAGCAAAGAAGGTGTTGGAAAAGGATTTTTGTGGCAGTTCATTACCTTTCAATTCTTTCACGGAAGCTTCCTGCACATCCTGTTTAATTGTTGGGCGCTTTACGTTTTCGGGCGTCATGTTGAGGAATCCCAGGGCAAAGCCAGTTTTTTCAGGTTATACTTTATCTCCGGGGTCGCAGGTGGATTCCTTTACCTTGTGATCGCCTGGGCTTTTTCCGGTCAAATGATGACGCCTCCATTAGTGGGTGCTTCGGCCGGGGTGTATGGGCTGATAGCTGTGTTTGCCCGTCTTTGGGCTGATACGCCCCTGATGATCTTTCCGTTTCCCGTAGGTGTTAAAGCAAAATATCTGTTTTTCATACTAATTGGGATTGCCGGGCTGGGGGTTTTGCTTTCGCCAGGTGGCGGTGGTGTCTCACATGCGGCTCATCTGGGTGGGGGGATTGCCGGTTTGCTTTATGCTTTCTATGCCATTGAGGGAAATAAACTACCCATCCATTTTCCATCAGCACCCGTTCCGGCGAAAAAGACCCGACAACCCCAAACCGTTTCCAAGGTGACAGGTGTATTCAAGCGCGCCACCAAATCGAGCAAGCAACCTCCTGAGTTGACCGAGGAGGAGTTTATCAGTCGCGAGGTGGACCCCATCCTTGAGAAAATTTCCGCTCATGGCATTCACAGTTTGACCGAAAAAGAGCGAAAAATCCTCGAATCGGCCCGTTCCCGCCTGAGTCATCGTTTTCGTAAACGTTGAGGCCCGGATTTCCGTATGGCCGAATCCCGATGAAATCTTTTTGAAACAGATTCCCTTCCCCGGGTGAATCTGTTAACAGTTTCATCAACCCAAGCACTTGCAAAGGAAAAGGTCATGAAATTTCTACCGATTGTCAGTCGTGAACTGCAGATCGCCTCCCGGCGTCCGTCGACCTACCGTATTCGGGTGGTGACTGTCTTGTTAAGTGTCAGTGTATGCGCCTATTTGCTGTTTCGCTTTGCCAGTTTGGGCACCCTGGGGGGCGGGACGCAGGGGATTCGCCTGTTCAATTCGTTGACCACTATCGCGTTTATTTTTAGCTCGCTCGCAGGCGTGTTCGCCTGTTCGGACAGCCTGAGTCGGGAGAAACGGGATGGAACACTCGGTCTGCTCTTCCTAACACCGTTACGACCGATGGATGTGGTTTTTGGAAAGTTTTTTGCTTATGGACTAAACCTGTTTTACGGGTTGCTGGCCTTTGTTCCCATCCTGGCGATGACTCTTCAGATGGGGGGAGTGACCAGCATGCATGTGATCTCGACCATTCTGGTGTTGGTCAACACCTTGTTTTTGTCCATCAGTATTGCCTTGTTCGTTTCCTCCATCAGCAGGGATGACCGTAAGGCTTTGTGGGCTTCGATCGGGTGTTTGCTTTTGGTATTTGTCGGACCTTTTGTGTTGGCGGAGTATTTGACCGGTGAATTTGGATTTGAGCTGGGGGGACCGGTTGCCATTTTTTCTCGACTGGTGATGCTGATTTCCCCGCTACTTTCACTCAATATCATCCTGGGGGATGTGATGCGTTCGGCCAGTTTTTTCAGTGTACCTCTGTTTACGGTCGAATTTGGAAATATTCACTTGAGCACTGCAAATCTTCCGGCGATCAATCTTGGCTTGCTCTTAAGTTTATTGGTGTCGCACTTGCTTGGCTGGGTGTTGCTTTACCGATCGGGGCGCGTTGTTTCCACGGTTACGTCCGGAGCTCCGAAATCACAGTTCTGGGAAAATCTGCGTGTTCGCTGGCATTATTTCCTGTTTGGCAAGGGAGATCAGCGCCGCAAGCATCGGCAATGGCTGTTGGATCATCATCCCATGGCCTGGATGGTCATGCGTGAGAAGTTGAAGCTCAAATATGCCTGGACGCTGGTGATCTCGATTATTTTTATCTGGGTGGCTGGTTACGTCTCCAACGGTGAAGTCATGGCAGAGCCGCCCGTGCTGGTTTCCCTGGGATTGTTTGTTCACTTCTTTCTCAAATTGTGGGTCGCCTCCGAAGCTGCTTCGGTGATTGCCGAAGATCGTCGAACAGGAGCCATGGAACTGGTGGTTACCACCCCCCTGGGGGCCCGGGGCATCATCAACGGTATCTTCAAAGCCTCCCTGTTACAGTTCTGGAAACCCGTCTGCCTGCTGATCGCTGCCGAGTTGTTGCTGGTATTTACGCTGGCATCATCCGATCGCCAATTGGATTTGCCTTTGGCTCGTTCGGTCTATGTGGCATCCATCCTGATGTTGGTGGCGGACATGGCGTCGATCGGGTGGGTGGCGATTTGGTACGCTTTGAAAACCGGTAGCAACCATAAGGCCATCGGACGTTCGGTAGTCTGGATGCTGGCCCTGCCCTGGGTGGTTTATTTGCTGGCCAGACCGGTTTGGGATTATTTGTGGTTTCCAATTGTGCAGTGGTGGCAGGAGGATGCCTTTCAAACAGATCCATTTCGACCACAATCCTACAGCTCCAGACCGTTCGCCGATCAAATGATGTTTGGTCGCGTCATCTTCTGGTGTCTCCTGGGCATTGGGTGGAATTATTGGTTTGCCTGGAAACGCATGCGTGGAAAAGTGCTGGGTCAGTTCCAGACGATGATTTCCGAATCCAATGTTGAGAAATCCAAGGAGTGACGGATTGTTTCCCGCACCATTGAAACTCACGATGCGGACCACGCCCTTCGGATTGATTCTGGAGTGTGGCCGGCTTCTCTCAGCGCTTGCAGACTCATCGATTGATGGCGTTTTGCCAACCGGTTTCCCTGGTCGTCCAACATGAGTGGACAGTGGTAAAATGCCGGGGGGGGCCATCGCAAGGCCTGATAAAGCAACAACTGACGAGCGGTGGACACCAGTAAATCTTCTCCCCTCACCACTTCGCTGATCTCCATCATATGGTCATCGACCACGACTGCCAATTGGTAGGATGGAACTCCATCCGCACGCCACAACACAAAGTCTCCGAATTCGGTGCCGCATTCAAACTGACGCGACCCTTTGCGCCCATCTTCAAATGTCATTGGGACACCATTCGGAACTTTGAATCGCCAACAGAATTGTTTTTTCGTTTTTGGGTTGAGGTCTGTCTGATCTGAGGGGCGGCATGTTCCGGGATAAATGAGTTCGTCATCGGCCGCATGGGGGGCTCGAACGGCTTGTTCGATATCTTTACGGGAACAATAGCAACGGTAGGCAAACCCCATTTTGATGAGTCGGTCCAGGGCTTCCCGGTAATGTTGGATGCGTTGGCTTTGATGGTAGGGTGCGTGTTGGCTGTCTGGCCGGTCCGGCCCCTCGCTCCATTCAAAACCAAACCACTTCAAATCTTCCAAACAGCCTTCGACAAACTCCGGTTTGCAGCGGGCTTTGTCGATATCCTCAATTCGGAGCAGGAGTTGTCCCCCTTGAGATCTTGCACGTTCCTGAGCTGTCCAGAAGGTGGCTGCATGACCCGAGTGAAGCCGTCCGGTAGGCGTCGGGGCGATGCGACCGCGATATGGACTGAGTTGGGGTTCCGGCACGGTGTTAAAAAGATTCTTCCGGATGATCTTTCAGCCACCGGCTGAACGATGGCAAAGGAAAGGACAGAATTTGACTTACCTTGTCACAGGAAAGTGATGTGTCCGGAGCCCGGGGTGGTCCATTGTAGTCTTTCAATGAACCTGCCAGGATACGATCATTGGATTCGCCCCATCGCTCGGTCAAGACGCGTCCGATGTCGTAACGGGACAATTTTTCAGCACCCGCGATATGAAAAATTCCGGAAGACTTCGCTGCGAGCAATTCCCACAGTGCACGTGCGGTGACTTTGGCCGCCATGGGACTTCTGTATTCGTCGGTAAACAGATTCATGGTTTGACCGTTTCGCAGCACGCGATGGAGTTCTTCATTGAATCCACGATCTCCCGAGGGAGATTGTCCTCCGTTCAAAGAGGTGCGGATCACCGTATGCCGGGGATTGCGCAGAACTTGTTCTTCGGCTTTGGCTTTGGTTTCCCCGTAAATACTGAGCGGATTGGGCTGGTCGGGCTCGGTGTAGTGTCCTTTTTTTCCGTCAAACACCAGATCAGAGGACAGAAAAATGAAGGGAATCGATTCCGCCAACTGTGCCAATTGATGGGTAACTTCCACGTTCGTCTGGTGGGCAAGCGTTGGATTCTTTTGGCAGACCGGACTTTTGCTGATCGCCGCGCAGTGGATGATGCCCGAAGGTTGATCTGTCAGGAATCGTTTTTCAACCGCCCCGGCATCCAGCAGATCAAGGTCCTTGCGTAGGATGGCAATCGCGTTGAAATGAGCCGGACAGGTCTGCATGAGGCAGTGGCCGATCAGTCCACCCGCGCCCGTGATCCAGATGGAAGGTTCAGATGGTTTCATTTTCCTTCGACGTTGAAGCTCTGCCTTTCAGACTGCGAACGAATTTGCCGAGCGTCTCATTGGTGGGACCGTATCCGTCGCGGTAGATATGGTATTCCAGATCGTGCAATAATTGCTCGGCCGAGGCGTAACGTTTTTCGATTTTTCGTTCCAGAAGGCGCTGGAGAATCTTGTTCAAGTCCTGAGTGACAATCCTTGATTCCTTGGTGAAATCCGGAATGGGCATGTGGAGCACGTTGTTCCTGGAGTCGGAAGCGTTTTCTCCTGTAAATGGATTATGACCCAGTAGCAGGCAGGCCAGGACAATACCGGTCGAGAACAGGTCGGATCGCGCATCCGTCACACCAAAATCAGCTTGCTCCGGACTCATGAAATCAGCTTTGCCTGCCGCTACTTCGCCCTCCTGATCAATCAGGTATCCGGCCGCTTTGGCAATGCCGAAATCGGTCAATTTGACATCCCCTTCATAGGCCACCATGACGTTTTTCAGACTGACATCACGATGCACAATGTGGAGTGGCTCTCCGCGGGTATTTGTTTTCTGATGTGCGTATGCCAGTCCGCGTGCGATCCGGCTGGCAATGAAAACGGCGAGTTCAGGAGGGAGTGTGCGTCCGTTTGCTTCCACCAGTCTAAGAAATTGCTCCAGATTCATGCCCTGGATGAATTCCATGGCGATGTAACACATGCCCTGGGATTCCCCCAGGTGATAGGTTTGAACGATGTTCGTGTGGATCAGATTGGCCACCAGTTTGGCTTCACCGATGAAATTGCTCAGGAACATGGGTTGATCCAAAAAATGTTCGCGGATCAGCTTGATGGCAACCGTTTTGGTGAAATCTCTGACCCCATGCTGTCGGGCTTCATAAACGACACCCATCCCGCCTTCCGCGACCTTGCGGACCAGCTCATAGCGAAAATGATCGTGGATGTTGATGCACTCGTTCACGGTAAACCTTTCATGGCTGCTTGCAGGCTCAAGCATGCCGATGCTGTCCGAAGGTTTACCCTTTGCTCAGTGCATGGTCAAATCAAGAGTCGATTCTTCTGAGTGGGAATCGGGGGTTTCAGGTGGATCTGGGCTTTTCGAAAATGATTTCGTAGAATTTCGACGCCCCATAGGCGCCTGTGCCAGGAGAAAATATTTGCACCAATCGCCAGCCTTCATCCGAGTGTTGACGTATGATGCTTTGATAATCCTGCTCCGCTGATTTTCGAACTCCCAAAAACCCTTCTCCCAATCTTACAAACTTGTATTCGTATTTATCCATCAGCACAACTTAAGCGTTGTTCATGCTGATGGCCATGAGAGGATGTGGATCCTTTTGTAATGCCCTCACGATCCGGTTTGCTTCAGAGTTATGACGCGGTGGCAGTCGTAGGAGCATCAAAGTAGATGGATGATTTCTCGCTCATCACTTCCGTCAAAAGGATCAACACGGATTTCGCATGCTCTTCTTCGCATTGCATGATGTCCTGATATAAGTGGACGAGATTTTCTTCATTTGTATCCATATGATGTAATTCGGCGCTCATTTTCTTACTTTCCCCCGGGGCAATTCCGTTTGGTGTTCCGTGTGCCGAAATTCCCCCCACAGGTTATCGGCATGAATCGCCTTCGAATTGAGCTGATATTCCTCTTATGTGGAGTTTCAGGGCAGGGAGAGGGAAACGATTTGACCCAAATGAATCCTTTTCAGAGGGGAGAGGATTTGGGAAGGGAATTACTTTGCGAATTCAATGCAGCGTGTTTCGCGGATGACGGTGATGCGAATCTGGCCTGGATACTGAATTTCGTCTTCGATTTTTCGGGCAAGTTTCCTTGAAAGATCAAAGGCCTGCTCGTCGGTGATCTTTTCAGGGGATACCACCACCCGCATTTCGCGCCCTGCTTGGACGGCATAGCATTTTTCAACACCTTCAAATGATTTGCCAATGCTTTCCAAATTCTGAAGTCGCTGAATATAAGTCGTCATGCTTTCTGACCTGGCTCCCGGACGTGAGGCGCTGATGGCATCCGCTGCACTGACCAGAATTCCATAGACCGATGTATGCGGTACCTCGTCATGGTGTGCGGCTACCGCATTGACGACCGGATCTTTTTCTCCATGTGTCCGGATGAAATCCGCTCCAATCACCGCATGGGAACCTTCCATGTCGTGTTTGATCGCCTTGCCGATGTCATGAAGCAATCCTGATTTTTTCGCATCCGTTATGTCCAGTCCCAGCTCGGTGGCCATGAGGCCGGTCAGGTGAGCGACTTCCACGGAATGATTGAGCACGTTTTGGGAGAAACTGTTTCTGAAGTGAAGTCTTCCCAGGGTTTTGACTATCTCCGGGTGGAGCGGGGGAATCCCGGTCCGGTAGACAGCTTCTTCTCCCAGTCGGGTGACGGTTTCTTCAATTTCTTCCTCGACCTTGTGGACCACTTCTTCAATCCGGGAAGGATGGATCCGTCCATCTGCAATCAAACGGCTCATGGCTTCCCTTGCTATTTCCCTGCGCACCGGATCAAAGGCGGAAAGCACGACGGCATTGGGGGTGTCGTCAATCAGTACGGTGACACCGGTAGCAGCTTCGAAGGCCCTTATGTTGCGTCCCTCACGCCCGATGATGCGGCCTTTGAGGTCGTCCCCGGTCAAGGCCACTGTCGACGTCGTGCAATCGAAGGTGTGTTCTCCGGCAAATCTCTGGATGGCCAGCGTTATCACTTTGCGGGCCTCTCCTTCGGCGTCGCGTTTGGCTTCCTCCATCAACTTGCGGCTCAGATCCTGGGCATCTTTCAGTGATGATTGCTCGACTTCCTTGAGGATCTGGTCGCGTGCTTCAGCTTCGGACAGTCGGCCGATGTTTTCGAGGTCCGTGCGGCGTTGTTCGGTGAGTTGATTCAGCTCTTCCTGCTTTGAGGTGAGGTCTTCCTGCTGTTTCAGGAGGTTGGATTGCTGGTTTTGCAGCATTTTTTCCTGATTCACCAATCCTTCCAATTGGCGGTTGATCAGGGTTTCGCGTTCGTTGAGGCGTGCTTCTTTTTGTGAAAAGTCGCTGCGTTGGGTGTCGAGTTCCTGCTGGACCCGTTGGCGCAGGGAGTCCGTTTCGGCCTTGGCTTGGTCGTTGGCTTTCGACAGCAATTGCGCCGCGTCCGCCTCTGCCTGTCTGAGAAGCGACGCTTTGTCTTGTTGCCATTTTCGCTGCTGGCTCTGGGTCCAGAGATAGCTGAAAACACAACCAAGTAGAGCTCCGCCTGCCAGCCACAGCAGCGAGCTCGTATTCCATGCGGCTATAAACATTTCACGTTCACTCACATAAGGGCGGCTTTCGCCGGCCCGTCAGGAGTGATGATCCAATCCATTTTCTGATCCAAAGTTTCGTGTGGAACCGTTTCAACATACTGAAAGTCGAACGCGATTCCGCATCGAATGCCACCCAGGCCCGCCAACATACGATCATAATATCCTTTACCCCTGCCCAGACGCCATCCTCGGCTATCAAACGCCAAACCGGGGACCAACGTCAAGTCCGGGTGTAAACCTTCCGCATCCAGGTGGTGAACCATGGGTTCCAGAATGCCATATTTACCGGGCTGAAGGTCGGTAGCAATATTCTTGATCCTGACAGGGTGGTAGGTCCCGGTTGGCTTGTCAAAGCGAGGCAGAACAAGCTGCTTGCCCATCGAGATGATTTCTTCCAGTAAGGGGAAAAGGTCCGGTTCATCCTTCATGGGTACATAGGCAAACACCTTCGTGCTTGATTTCCACATCGGGTGGTTTTTCAGGTGATTGATGATGGAACCGGATTGGTCACTTCGAATGGATGGTGTCAGGTTGCAAGCCTTGTTACGTTGGGATTGACGCAGCTGAGCCTTTGACTGTTTCACTTCCTGGCAGTGCTCAAAAGAGTTGTTTGCATCCCCTATCACGTAAGCTAGGATATGAGGGAGACGCCTTTGAAATCGATCTTTATTTGAACAAGACCGCTTTTTCAGGTGTCTGATATCGATAAAGCAACCGTAACATTCAATCAAAGATACTCGGAACGAATGAACTCCTATTTCAACCCCATCGTACTGCTCACCTGTCTCACATTGCTTGGAACCAACCTGACCGGTATGGCTCAGGAAAATGTTCGTAAGAAACAACAACGTCCCGAACAGGTTGATTTGCAGGTGGCAAAACAGAAAGTCGCTGGGATGCGCAAAAAGGCGGCTCAACTTAAGGAAATGGGTCGGATGGAAGAATATGAAGCACTTGATAGAGAAGCTAAGCAATTGTATGCCAAAATAATGGAGCGATCCGGGAAGGCTCAGAATGGGCGTGACCGGAACGTGGACGAAAGAAGGCAGGTTCTCCGTGGGAGGATGATTGATGTGGAACATCGTATCGAGCAGTTGCGGGATGAGGGGAGGCACGACGAAGCAGAAAAGCTTGAGGGGCGAGCCAGAGAAATGGTGGCTTCCATGCGTGGTGAAGGGGAGCACATCGTGGAACGATTGGTGATCCGAGAACGTCGGGATGGAGAGCGCGATGAAGAACGTCTTGAGAGGCGTGAACGGGAAATTCGCCGCGAAAGGGGGCCGGAGGGGCATCCTGAAATGCGGGAAATCTCACCCGAAGATCACGTGCGCATAGCGATCGAGAATTTGCATGCGGCCGGTTGGCATGAAGTTGCCGAGCGCGTGGAAGAAGAATTTCACCATCGCATGGAAGAGCAGCACGCTCGCGAACAGGGGCATGACGGACCGGAATTGCTCCACATGATGGAGGCATTTGAGCACAGGTTTGAAGAGGTGGCACATCGATTTGAAGACGCAGAACGACGATTTGAAGAGGCTCACCGCCAGTTTGAACACCTTGAGCGGGCGATTGGGGAGGCTCACGAACGCATCGAACGTATTGAGCGTCATCTGCATGAAAGAGAAGAGCATCGAGACTGATTTTCCTAATCCATCTTGATTCGGGTTATCTTGCTGTCCGAATCATGTCAGTTGGCAGGCGCATCCCACACCAGGGTGCGCCTGTTTGCTGGTGGAGGGGGAGGGTTGACGCAATCAAATTTGTGCGGCATCGTTTCCACATTTTCAATCTGGGCCTTACTTTCCTTATCTGGATGGTTTTATTTGTCCTCTGCTGGCCGCTGGCTTTGTTGGCCCTGGTGCTGTTTCCCGTGGTTTGGTTGCTTGCTCTTCCCTTCCGTTTGATAGGCATGACGGTTGATGCCGTCTTTGCCTTGTTCAAATCCATTCTCCTTCCACCCGCGAGACTCCTGGGGTGGAAGCCGGCGGGATGAGCCACTCCCTCATTTGTTTATCTGCCAAAAGATCTTCCTGAACCTGACGGTGCGATGGAACGGCTGCTTCTTGGTGTTGGATCTTGTTTCCCTCGCTTTATTGCTTTGACGCGGCTTTGCCCATGTCATAGTTTTGACCTCTTGTCGCTGGCCCCATGGGCTTGGCACTTTTGACGTAACGGCGCTTATTTCAACGTAATGATTGGAACGTTTAAAAAAGTTTTTAAAAAAGTTTTTGGCACAGCCAACGACCGCGAGGTCCGTCGGTTGAGTCAGATTGTCGGTAAGATCAACGAAATCGAAACCACCCTCCAGGGATTGTCTGACGACGACTTGAGAAAAAAGACTGCTGATTGGCAGGCAAAGCTCTCTGTCATTGAGGATAATGATCAGCTCGCCAAGGAGTTGGAGGAGATCATGCCTGAGGCGTTTGCCGTGGTGAAAAACGCATGCCGGCGGCTTTGTGGCCAGGACGTGATCGTTCGTGGTCATCCTCTCAGGTGGGACATGATTCCATTCGATGTGCAGTTGATCGGCGGCATGGGACTTCATACAGGGAAGATCGCTGAAATGGCGACCGGTGAAGGTAAAACCCTCGTGGCGACCCTTCCGGTTTATCTGAATGCCTTGACGGGTCGTGGGGTTCATGTGGTGACGGTCAATGATTACCTTGCTGCCCGTGATAGTGAGTGGATGGGAGCGGTTTACAAATTTCTTGGACTCACCGTCGGGTGCATCGTGCACGATCAACCCCCTCAGGTTCGACGTGAGCAATACGCTTGCGATATCACCTACGGGACCAACTCTGAATTTGGATTTGATTATCTTCGTGACAACGGCATGGCTACCTCGGCGGAGGAACAGGTTCAGCGGGGCCATTATTACGCCATTGTGGATGAAGTGGACTCCATTCTGATCGATGAAGCCCGGACGCCGTTAATCATCAGCGGACCCGCAGTGGTCAATACCGATCACAGTTACGACCAGCTCAAACCCGCCATTCAGTCCCTGGTCACCCGTCAGCAAAAACTTTGTGAGCAATACATCAAAGAAGCCAATGAAGGACTCAAAAAACTGAATCCTGAAGACGGCAATGGCCCTGAAAACCGCGAGGAGCTGGAGGAAGAAGTAGGGCTCGCGCTTTACCGCGCCAAGATGGGGCAACCCCGGGCTGAAGGGCTTTTAAGAATCCTGGAGAATCCCGACAACATCAAAATGATGAACCGGGCCGAGGCCATGCTGCTGACCGATCAAACCAAAAAGCAGCTTTATGCCCAGAAAGAATCTCTTTTCTTTGCCATGGACGAAAAGAGCCATGATGCAGACTTGACTGAGAAGGGGCGCGGATTCCTGAGCCCTGATGATCCGGATGCCTTCGTGTTGCCTGACTTGACCGAGATTTACCATGAGATCGATTCCAATGAGAGCATTGATCTCAAGCAGCGCATGGAGGCCAAAACCAAGGCCCAATCCGACTTTGAGGCGAAGGCCCAGCGTATCCATACGATTTCCCAGCTGTTGAAGGCATACTGTCTTTACCAGAAGGACGTTCAATATGTGGTTCAGAACAATGAGGTCATCATTGTGGATGAAAATACCGGGCGTTTGATGACGGGGCGTCGATGGAGTGAAGGTCTGCACCAGGCGGTGGAAGCCAAGGAAGGGGTTGAAATCAAGCGTGAGACCCAGACTTACGCCACCATCACCATTCAGAATTATTTCCGCATGTATACCAAGCTGGCGGGGATGACCGGTACAGCTGAAACGGAAGCGGGTGAGTTTTTGGATATTTACAAATTGGGTGTGCTCATCATTCCAACCAACCGGGAAGTGGCCCGAGCTGATGCCAACGATTCGGTTTATAAAACCCGTCGCGAGAAGTATCAGGCGGTGGTGAATGAAATCAAAGAGATCCACGCCAAGGGGCGCCCCATTCTGGTGGGAACCATTTCGGTGGAAGTCAGTGAGTTGATTGCCCGTTTGCTGAAAAAAGAAGGCATCATTCACTCTGTTTTGAATGCCAAATACCACCAGCAGGAAGCAGAAATCGTGACACGGGCAGGGCAACGCGGTGGTGTGACGATTGCCACCAATATGGCTGGTCGTGGGACTGACATTAAACTAGGGGAGGGTGTGGCCGATTTGGGAGGACTGCATGTGATCGGGACGGAACGTCACGAATCACGCCGTATCGACCGTCAGCTGAGAGGTCGCTGCGCACGTCAAGGCGACCCCGGGTCCTCTCACTTTTTCATTTCGCTTGAAGATGATTTGATGCGTCTGTTCGGTTCGGACCGCATTGTTCGGGTCATGGAGAAGGTGGGGCTTGAGGAAGGTCAGGAACTTGAGCATCCGCTGTTGAACCGTTCGATCGGGACTGCCCAGAAGCGTGTCGAGCAGCATAACTTCCAGATCCGTAAGCGTACGTTGGAATACGACGACGTGATGAACAAGCAGCGTGAAATCATTTACGGTTTCCGCAGTGAAGTCCTGAATTCCGACAATGTCCAGGATCAGTTGATGGACATCATGGAAGAAGTGACCGTCCAGAAAGTGCAGCAATTTTCCAACGCGACCGAGGATCCAGTGGATTGGAATCTCCGGGGCCTGTCGGATTGGGTGAATTTGAATTTCCCCTTGGGCATTCCTGAAGAAGAATTGACCAAGGCAGCCAATGCTGGCAGGGAGGAGCCGGTACCGGGCAGTTTGTTTGACGGAATGAGTGCCGCTCAGTTTGCGGTTACCAATTTCATTTCTGATGCGGTTCGTAAAGCCTATGAGCTTAAAATCAGTGTTGAAAATGAGGATGCACTCAAGTCCATGGAACGATTCACTATCCTGAGTGCCATCGACAAGCTTTGGCAGGAGCATCTTTACAGCATGGACGGCCTCCGCAATAGTATTGGCCTGCGGGCTTACGGTCAGAGGGATCCTCTGATTGAGTATAAGAGCGAAGCCTTCAAGATTTTCGACGAATTGATGGTAAACATCAAAACCGAGATTTGTCACAATATTTTCCGTAGCGCATCGAGTCTGATGGCTTTCCAGCAGTTCCTGAGCAAACTGCCACAACGCACGGTGCATCAGGACGCAACAGCCTTTGAGCAGCCCGAAGACAAGACCAAGAAAGGGAGCGAAGTGGTGAGTGAGGCCAATGAAGTGATTGCGAAAGCCGCGCCAGTTCGTATGGGCCCCAAAGTGGGGCGCAATGACCCTTGTCCGTGTGGCAGTGGTAAAAAATATAAACAATGCTGCGGGAAAAACTGATTTTTTTTGAAACCGCGAAAAATTTTCTTGGTTCAACTGGTAAAATCGTGAATTGACGTTAGCGTTAACGTTATGCTCGAAAGTGGGAGCAGGCATGCTTTCTGTGTGCTTAAGGTGTTAAAGCTTCTCGGTCTGCCAGGCTGTCATTGATTTGTTACGCGAGCGACTCTAAATTGCGCTTGCAGTAGCAAATTGAATACTTGAAAATCCATTGCTTTTGGGGGAACTTGAGCCCCATTTGACAAGTGAAGTGCGCATTCACTTCGTTTTGCGAGGAATTTTATAATTATGTCCAATCAAACATCCGTGTCCAATACCAATGTCGGCGGCGGTGCCTCCGATGGCGACAAATCAGGTGCCAAACCGAAATACCCGGGGATTCGTTTGACGTGTAATGGGAACCAGCTGGTGACTCAACATGTCGAAACACGTATCACCGAGGGTGGTATCTTTTATCCTATTACACCTTCGACCGAAGGCGGCGAAATCTACCAACAATCATTTGCCCAGGGAGAACTCAACGTTTTCGGACAGCAGAAAATTGCCATCGAATGTGAAGGTGAACATGCTGCTCAAGGGGGAGCGACCGCCTTTTCCGTCACCGGCAAACGCGCGGTTAATTTTACCTCCGGTCAGGGAATCGTTTATGCCATGGAGCAATACTATCATGCTCCCGGCAAAGGCTCGACCATGGTGCTCGAGGTGGGAGCGCGTGCGCTGACCAAGCATGCTTTGAATGTGCACTGCGGTCATGATGATTTCTACGCAGCGCTCGATACCGGTTGGATCATGCTGATGGGCAAAAACGCCCAGCAGGCGGCTGATCAGGCCATCATTTTGCGCAAAGTATGTGAGTTGGCTCTGAACCCGGGCATGAATATCCAGGACGGCATGCTGACAACCCACGCTGAGCGCACTTTCTACGCCCCTGAATCTGATCTGCTTCGTGAGTTCCTCGGCGCACCTTGGGACATGATCGATAGCCCGACTCCTGCACAGAAAGAACTTTTCGGCCCCAAACGCCGCCGTGTGCCGGAAATGATGGACCTGAAACACCCGATTCTTTTGGGCCCTGTGCAAAACCAGGAACACCACATGAATGGTGTGGTGGCACGCAGAAATAATTTCAATGAACCCATCCTCGGATTCCTGGAAGATGCTTACAAGGAATTTGGAGAATTGACCGGTCGCCATTATGGCATGGTATCCACTTACCTGACCGAGGATGCCGAAACAGTCTTTGTTTCCCTGGGTTGTGCTGCTGAAAACGTTGATGCCGCCGTGGATTACCTAAGGGAAAATGACGGCGCGAAGGTGGGCTCCATGCATATCAATGTGATTCGCCCATTCCCTGAAGCGGCCGTGATTGAAGCGTTGCGAGGGAAGAAAAACATCATCGTCCTGGAACGAACCGACGAGGGTCTTTCTCCTGACAATCCTCTGGCCAAAGACATTCGTGCCGCCCTGAGCAAGGGGGTGGAATCACATCGTTACAAAGGAACCCTTCCTCCTCTGAAACCTGAAGAACGTCCCCGCTTGTTCCGTGGTTCCTACGGAATCGGTAGTCGTGATTTTCGTCCTGAGCATGTGCTGGGCGCTTATGAATACACGCAGGGCAGCATTAAACGTCAGGACGGCAAGACCGCCGAAGATGGACACCTGTTCTTCGTGCTGGGGGTTGACCATCCATATGCGGTTAAATCCGATCGGACACCATCACTTCTTCCCGACAAGGCCATCGCGGTCCGTTTCCACTCCATTGGCGGGTGGGGTATGATTACCACGGGTAAGAACCTGGGATCCATCATTGGTGAGTTCGGCGATTTTATTTCCAAAGAGAACCCGAGCTACGACCAGTTCGGGGCGCTCGAAGACAAGTTGTTTGTCAGCGCCAATCCAAAATACGGATCCGAAAAGAAAGGGGCGCCTACCAATTACTATCTGGTCGTGGCTCCGCAGCCAATCCGGGTCAATTGCGAGTTGAACCATGTGGATGTGGTTCTGTGTTGTGACCCCAAAGCCTTTACCCATACCAACCCGCTCGAGGGAATCAATCCCGGAGGCTGTCTGGTCTGGGAGTCCGGTGACTCTCCCGAAACAGCATGGAAACGCATTCCCAAGCAGCACCGCCAGTATGTCAAAGACAATAATATCCGGATTTTCATTCTGCCCGGATTTGACATCGCCAAGAAAGCAACCTCCCGACAAGACCTTCAATTGCGTATGCAGGGGAATTCCTTCCTCGGCGCTTTCTTCCGGGTTTCCTCCTTCCTGCAGGATAATCACATCAGCGAAGAACAATTCCGAGATGTTGTCCAAAAGCAGTATGAGAAGAAATTCGGTCGATTTGGAGATGCGGTCGTGCAGTCCAACATGGAGGTCATGACCCAAGGCTTTAACCTGACCCAGGAAATTGTCTACGGCGAAGTGGAAGACGCGGATACATCCAGCATGCGCTTCTCTCCAGTGGCTCCGTTCGGTGAAAATGAGATGCCACCGACAGCCGGTTGTGACGAAAGCGGGTGTTCCTCTTGTGCGCCCCCCGAGGGACAACCCGAGCGCGCGCCTGTGCACACCCTGGCCAAGTTTGACTCCGAGTTCCGAAATGGACTGGGTTACCATCAACCCGCAGGTGCCTTGGCATCCGTTGGGGTCATGGCTTCTGGCAGTGGAGCGACTCAATCCAAATACGTCGCCCGCCGCGAAACGCCTGTTTACATCGCCGAGAATTGCACCCAGTGCATGGAATGTATCACCGCTTGTCCTGATACCGCCTTGCCGAACATGGCGCAGGATGTTGAGACCATTCTCAGCGCTGCGGCGAGGAATTATGTCAGTTCTCCTGAAGAACGTGTCAAACTACTTCAGGCCATTCCCGACATCGAAAAAGAAGCTCGCGCCCAGATGGTGGAGAGTGTGCAGGAGAAGACGAACACGCCGTTCATCGACATCATCAAAGGTCTTGTTTCAAAACTCGACAACATTGCCGAAGAAGCGCGTAACGAATTTTGTGGCATTCTTGCGAAACTTCCCCTGGCTTACAGCAACGTGACCGCTATTTTCAGGGCCGTTGAAAAGAAAAGCCCGGGCAATGGTGGTTTGTTCTCCATCTTTGTATCCGATCTTTGCAAAGGATGCGGTGAGTGTGTTCAGGTTTGTGGTGATCATGACGCCTTGCGCATGACCGCTGAAACAGAAGAATTGAACGCCGATCTGACCACCGCTCAGATCTTCTCAAGATTGCTGCCGGACACACCTCAGAAATTCCTTGGTCTCTACCAGGATGACGCTCCGCAGGATTCACGCGAAGCGGCTCTGCGTAACCACATGATGGTGCGCCGCAATTATGAAGCCCTGGTATCCGGTGATGGCGCTTGCGCGGGTTGCGGTGAGAAATCGGTGTTGCACGCCGTTGCTTCCGTAACCGAAGCCTACATGCGGCCTCTGTATCACAACAAAGCGGATCGCCTTCGAGCCAAAGCAGACGCTTTGGAATCAAGTGGTGTGGAGAAGTTGAGCAAACTCAAATCCACCGACGAGGCTTCCTACAATCTTTACAAACGTTCCGTCGCCCACATCATCATGGGATTGGGCGGTGAAAACGATGACGATACCACGCATCGTTTGGAACAACATGGCCCCATCTCCGACGAGGAAATCGTCAACGCTCTCGTGGCGGTGCTCCGTCAGGACGCCTTCAATCATAAAGATCTTCAGGCGCTGGACGGACGTGACGCACGTGGTCAATCCGTCATGTTCATGGGAGCCAGTACCGGATGTAACACGGTTTACGGTTCAACACCTCCCGGCAATCCGCATCCTTATCCCTGGATGAACTCACTTTTCCAGGATGGAGCGACCATCAGTTGGCTGATGAGCGAGTCCCTGATCCTGAATCACGCCCGTCGCTCTGTTGTTCCAGAACGTTTGTCCGATGCCTTGCTTGATCGGGATGAGAATGTCATGACCGATCGGGAGTACTTTTTGCTGGCTCGATTGGATGATGCATTGATGACCGAACAGGAACTGCGTGAGTTGCCCAAAGTTTGGGTGATCGGTGGTGACGGTGCCCTGGGGGATATTGGTTTCCAGAACGTTTCCAAGGTCGTCCTTCAAAATCGCCCGAATGTCAAAATCCTGATGCTCGACACCCAGGTTTACTCCAATACGGGTGGTCAAAACTCAGATTCTTCCACCATGTTGGGTGGATACGACATGAATCAGTTTGGCGCCGCTTCTCAGGGTAAATTGACCGAGAAGAAAAACGTTGCCGAGGCTTTCACATCTGGACACGGGTCGCCGTTCGTGGCGCAGGTCTCCATGGCCAACGCTGCCAAGATGTATAAAGCGATGTTGGACGGATTGGAATATCGCGGCACGGCATTCTACCAGTCTTACACCACCTGCCAGCCCGAACATGGCGTGCCCGATCACATGTCGGCAGACCAGGCCAAGCTGGCGCGTGATTCGCGCGGTATGCCTGAATTTGTATTCAACCCACGCGAGGGCGAAACCATTCAGGAAGCCTTTAACCTGAAAGGCAATCCATCCATCAACCGGGATTGGTGGGAAACCAAATACGCTTCAACAGGTGAGAAATACAATTACACCGTGGCGCACTGGGCATTGACTGAAGCCCGTTTCCGAAAGCATATCAAGGCCATCAGCGAAGAAGAAACCAAGGAATGCATCCACTTCGATGATGCATTGGTTTGCATCACGCAAGATGACGTGATTCATCGCCGGGTGTTTGATCGGGATCATCGTTCCTATGTCACCAACTTCGGTACTTACATTCAGGCCGAGATCAATGGGAAGATGAAATACTTTGCCGTGTCCAGACAAATGGTGCTTTTCGCCGTGGAACGACGCAAAGCATGGCGCATGCTGCAAAGCCGGGCCGGTCTCGTGAACAAAGATTACCAGGCACAACGGGCGCTGATCAAGAAAGTGGACTCCGGCAAGATTGAAGCCGCCGATTTTCTTGGCCGCACGCGCGAGTTGTTCGAAGCTGAACTGGCGGCTTTGGGCTAACTTGGTCTGGCCAAAAGATTAAACAAGCAACCCTGCTTCCGCTTTCATTGGCTGGGGCAGGGTTTGTTTTACCCGTTCTGGCTGAACTTGCACTTAAACCGGGTTTTATTGTAAACAAGCTCAGAAAGCAAAGAAATCTCGACCCAAGTCTCGTTTGAGATTACTTTTACTTCCAATTCCGATGGTTATTGTCCGACAGTTCAATGCTTTTCCAAGATCCCATTCCGGTCCTCTCTGTGGATTCTTGGAGAATATGATTCGACTATTAACCAAAACTGAAACCATCGTTTGCCATGCCTGAACTAGAATCCATCTCCATCAAAGGATTTAAGAGTATCAAGTCGATCGAACGACTTGAGCTAAGGGATATCAACGTAATCATTGGGCCGAACGGGGCAGGTAAGTCCAATTTCATCGGAGCCTTTTCTTTTCTCCACTCACTTCGGGAGGGAAAACTTCAGGAGTATGTGATCAAGGAGGGAGGCGCGGAGAATGTGCTACATTTCGGATCGAAGGAGACCCAGCAAGTAACTTTCGAGATATATTTCAAAGATCAGAAGAATTCCTATCTGATTCAACTGATTTCTGCTGGAACGGACGAACTCTCCCCTTCGGAAGAGATGGTCTACTTCTGGAATAAAAAACTCCATCCAGAAGGGCGCTATGGGGAAAGTTTGAATCGTGAAGGCAAAGAAGCGGGTATTAGCCGTCCACATGGAAGTGGTATTGTAGGATACGTTCGTGATCATTTGACAAAATGGCGGCTTTACCACTTTCATGATACAAGTTCAGGGTCGCTAATGAAGAAAACGACCGACGTGAATGATAACCGCTTTCTGAGGCCCGATGGCTCCAATCTCCCGGCATTCCTTTACCTTTTAAAACAAAACCATCCAGCCAGCTACCAATTGATTCGCCGGTTGGTGCAGCGAGTCGCGCCCTTTTTTGACGATTTCCAATTGGAGCCACTTGCTCTGAATAAAAAAACAATTCAACTCGAGTGGTCTCACAAGATGTCTGACAAGTTTTTCGATGCCTCAGCGCTTTCGGATGGCACGCTGAGGTTTATTGCACTTGCAACTCTGTTTCTACAGCCGAAAGAATACAGACCGTCCGTCATTTTGGTTGATGAACCTGAGCTGGGTTTGCATCCATATGCCATTACCATGCTTGCTTCGGCCATTAAACAAGCATCCTGCGAAACACAGGTCATCATTGCCACTCAATCTCCTCTGCTATTGGACCATTTTACGCCAGATGATGTGCTGGTGACGAATCAAATAGATGGGGCAACCGAGTTCTCACGGTTAAATACGGACAATCTCGGTAGTTGGTTGGAGGACTACAGTCTGGGGCAGTTATGGGAAAAAAACGAGTTTGCCGGACGCCCTTCAACTTTTTAAAAGTATGGATCGGATTCTGATTCACGTTGAAGGTGAGGCCGAAGAGAGCTTTGTAAACGAAGTGTTGGCTTCTCATTTAATCCGGGTTGGTTTTACCTCTGTAAGTGCACGTTTGCTTGGCAATGCCCGGCAACGAGGTCGAAGAGGAGGGATCCAGGGTTGGATGCCCAGCCGAAAAGATCTTGTTCGCCATCTGCAAGAGGATGCAAACCAATGCTCCGCTCTGATGGTTGACTACTATGCGCTTCCTCAAACCGGAAACAAGGCATGGCCGGGACGGTATGCTGCAGCTCAATTGCCGTTCCATGAAAAAGCGCGAATGATCGAAGAGGCGCTTCATAACGATATAGTGGCTACGATGGGAGATGTGCATCCTGACCGGTTTATTCCATTTATCATGATGCATGAATTTGAGGGGATGCTGTTCAGCGATTGCCAACGATTTGGGATTGGTATTGGTCGGGAAGATCTAGTTGCTGCGTTTCAAGCAATTCGTGATCAGTTTGCGACTCCGGAGGAAATCAATGACTCTTCCCGGACCGCACCATCTAAAAGAATTTTGGATCTGATTCCCGGATATCAAAAGCCGCTCTTCGGAACTTTGGCTGCTTTGGAGATTGGCTTGGAGGCGATTCGGAAGGAATGTCCCCATTTCGATGGTTGGCTGACTCGTTTGGAAAGTCTTCCATCAAGATAAGAACTCAGGCGTAATTTACCAATAAAGGCCGAATGTTCGTGCGAAATATTGAATCCTAGAGGAACGTTGGAATATGACACTATTTGAATTATCAGCGATGCTGCTCACCGTGGCTGCAATATGTGGATTCCTGAATGAAAAGTTCATTAAACTGCCCACCACGATTGGATTGATGCTCATTGCTTCTGTGTTCTCTATCATTTTGCTTGGGGCGGAAGCCATGGGAAGCGACCTGGCCTTGGCTGCCGAGCGGATCATCGAGCAGGTCGATTTTGAGGAAACACTCATGGAGGGGATGTTGTGTTTCCTGCTGTTTGCCGGGGCCTTGCACATGAATCTGGAGAACTTGCTCTCCAAGGCGCGCATCATCGGCATCATGGCCAGTGTCGGTGTCGTTCTGTCCACATGTCTGGTGGGGGTTTTAACGAAGGGTGTCATCGGTATGATGGGCGTGGAATTGCCCTGGATCTATTGTTTTCTCTTCGGAGCGCTGATTTCGCCGACCGATCCTATCGCGGTGGTCGCTCTGTTGAAAAAAGTGGGCGCCCCAAAATCGTTGGAAACCAAAATCGTGGGAGAATCCTTGTTCAATGATGGGGTAGGTGTGGTGGTTTTCCTTGTGCTTTACAAAGTGCTGACCGGAGTCGAACCGATGACCGCAGGATTCGTCGCGAAACTGTTCCTGATGGAGGCCGTCGGGGGAGTGGTGTTGGGGCTTGCCCTGGGTTATCTCGGGTATCGCATGTTGAAAACCATGGACAATTATTCCATCGAAATCCTGATCACACTTGCGCTGGTGATGGGAGGTTACGCTCTTGCGATGAAACTTCACGTGTCGGGTCCGCTTGCCATGGTGGTGATCGGTTTGATGATGGGCAACATTGGACGCGTGATGGCCATGTCCGAAAAAACGCGCGAACATTTGGACACATTCTGGGAACTCGTGGACGAAATCCTGAACGCCATGCTGTTTGTGCTCATCGGGCTCGAACTGGTGATCTTGGAAATCACTCCTACGGCGGTTGGATTCGGGCTGGTGGCCATCCCATTGGTCTTGTTTATACGCTTCACCTGCCTGGGAATTCCCATCGCCCTGTTTCGCAAACTCGGAGAATCGTTCACACCCCATGCCGTCAAAGCCCTGACATGGGGCGGACTTCGCGGCGGTATTTCAGTGGCGCTTGCATTAAGTCTACCCGCAGGTCCAGAACGCAACCTGCTGCTCGTGGCCACTTACTGCGTGGTCCTTTTTTCGATCATCGTGCAGGGATTGACCATGGAACGTTTGCTTGAGAAGGTGAAATCAGCGATGCCTTCCTAAGCCCTATCGATGTCGTAGAAAATCCGTTGTTCCCTCTGGAGATGCCCATGTGCATACCAACGAGATTGATCGCGCTTCACCATGGCTGACTATTTCGAGCGATGATAAGTGAGGATCTGATTGAGGTTCTCCGTAAACTCTTGTCGCTTTTTGAGTAAACCAGGTTTAAATAACAGGCGGTTTCCATATGAAAAATGATCCATAAAGATTCCGTAGGATTGCATCCCTGTTTTTTGGATTTGAAATTCCTTGATCAAATGCAGGTCAAACTCTTTTTCTTTGGGCTGGAGTATGCTGCAACGGTTGATCGTTATGCGGTTTTCCCTGAAATTTAGTGTTCCTTTGATTTTATACGGAAACATACCCATGAGTATCAAAAAAAAGAAACCACCGGCTATGAGCCCGTGCCATTGGTAAGTTTGATGGAAGTTTACAGTGCCATATTGAGGGCTTGAGATAAGTTGATTGGTCCGATCGACTAATGATTGAAGCTCGGATTTCAAAATGCTGGAGATCGCCGGTGAATCATCCGGGAACCAAAGTGTATCCTGAAAAGAGGCGGTTTGACCTTCAAAGAAAACAACAGCTTTGGATTTTTTGTCAGTGAACTCCACGCGAACCCGCTCAAGGTCTTTAACTTCATGTTTCCACCAATCGACTCCAAAATACCTAATGGCATAGTATGCTTCACACTTACCCAGCTCCGGCTTTTTTACATGAACCACACGTCCACCGTTGGTAAACTCCATCACCAGGAAAGCAAAGATCAAGGATGGAATGAAGCTCTCCCAGAGAGTGCCAATACCAAATTCGAAGATGGAGTCCTGATGAATGTTTGTCTTCACATTCATTTGTTCAAAGGTAATTGACACGCATACTAAATAAGCCCGCAGACAAGGCAATCCCAATTGAATGGCGGAAAGGATGGCAGGGATGTCACTGCGTCCAGATCAGTCTGTAGAACTGGTATTGGGTGTTGTTTTCTATGGGTAGATTGATCTCGAGTATGCCGGATGCTTGTGTGGTGAATTGGTCCAGCAGTTTCCAGGTGGGTTGGGTCAGGTTGTCAGTAGACTGAATCTCGAGGCGGGCATTTGCTGGAGCTTCAATCGTCCATTGCATGATCCCATCTTCCGTAATACCGACGAATGTCAACCCTGGCTCAATTTCCAAGCGCCCGGGAGATCCATGGAGGAGGGAACTGGCCTTCCAACTGGAGGCTTGGTTGATTTGGATTTGCAGTGCCGCGAAATCTTCAGGTAGGTTCAGGGGATTTCTCAATTCCAATGAACTGCCGATTCCGTCCGGGGTTTCAGGCCACCCGTTACCGTCGTCATAAAGAATTTCCGTGAGCAGGGCGCCGTTCGGTCCCATTACTTGAATGCGTTCGCCTGCGTCGCTCAATCGCCCCGACCATTGGCCGAGGACCTTGATGTTTGGGAAAAAGTAGGGAGAGCTGATGTCTTGATAGCGTTCGGCGAAGGCGTCTTTTTTTTCCACAATCACTGCGATGGCTTCCGCCGCCAGGTGGGTTTGGTCTGCAAAGGTGAAGGAAACACCGTCGGTGATGCGGTGGTTCGATAGATCGATGGTGCGTGGGGTGCGGTTTATGATCTCGATGAATTCATATTCATCCGGACCATCGGGATTGTAGTGAATTTCCGTGATCAGAATATCGCCGGGGCGGGGCGTTTGGGGGGCTTCGGTGAAAAACTTTGCCTCGATGAGCGCGCTCCAGGTTCTTCCGTCGAATGCGCGGGCTTTAAGGTGGGTGGCATGGAGGAAAGTGAGCGTGAGCGATGCGTCGGTCGCGCTTTGCAGCCAAGCATCGAAACGCAGGTCGGAACTGGTGGGGGATGTTTGGTGCACTTCGACTGCGAGCACGTTCCTTCCTGGTCTCAGCATCGAAGCGGGCAAGTCAAAGGAGCGAATGGCGGTTTCCTCTGCTCCACCAGCAGCGGATGAAGCGCGTGTGTCGGATGTGATGGTTCCCGCAGGCATGTTGTCACGCGCCACTTCACGACCATTCAGGTAGATGACCGCTCCATCGTCTCTTACGAGATTTAATTCCAGTCGCTGGATGGCGGCAGGATCGGACACATCAAATGTTTGCCGGAAATAATAGGTGATCACTTTGTTTCCCGAGTCGCCTCCGAAATCAAGTGTGGTGCTCATGCCTCCATCTCCGTATCCCAGTGGAGCTTTGCCTTGATCCCAATTCACATCATCGAAGGCGTTTGATGTCCATCCCGATCTCGGGGTTTCTCCTCCGTCCAGATAGCGCCATGTCGACTGTGGGGAAATGAGTGTGGGGTTCGATGCTGCTCCGTTGGCACGTTGAATGATAGCGTTGGGTGAAATGCCTCCACCGGGCAGTCTGGGGTCTGAACCATCGAGTGTGTAATATAAATCACCTGATGTGATATGGACGTTGATCTGCTGATCTTCCAAAAGTAATCCGCCGTGCTGACTTAATTCAGGCGCCGAAACGGTGGGATAAAGACGGCGCCGCTCAAGGCGTTGTCGTAACTGATCGGCATTTGATGGCAGGATCTGATTGATGGCATCGTTTGCCGCTCGTTCCCAGTCGGTGGGGTTCCGAAATCCCCAGCGCGCGCTTTCGGCGACGAGACTGTTCTGAATCTCCTCCATGCGCTGACGCAGTCGTTCGGCGTTGCGTTCGCCTGTGAGTGCTCCGTTGTTGAAGAGGTGTAATTGTATGCGGTCCGCCAGCAATGTCATGAAGTCCGGATGCCCTTCAGAAACCAATGCGCCAAAGATGCCGGCGGGTCCTGAGTTTCCGGTTCGGTCTGACGCCGATCGGATGTGGCCGTCCGCATCACCCAGCCAGAATTTGAATCCTGTGCCAATCTCAACCGGTCCCGCTGCCCGGTACTCGGTTTCGGCATTACCCAGATTCCACATCAACATGAAATCGATCAGGTGCGGGACATCCACCAAATCACGGAGGCGTTCGTAGTCTCCCTTGAATCGCAACACGTTTTCCCAAGGCGTGCGGTTGACGGGGTCAGGTGTTCCGACCACGAAGGAACTTCCCACGTTGTCGTTGCCTCTTACATTGACGTATTCCTCGGTCTGTCCCCCCAGGTAGTCCGCAAGGAAGGCATCAGTCACCCGTTCACGGGCATGGTATTGTCCCCAGTATGTGCCGTTGAAGTAGAGATGAACGAATCGTCCGTGAGGGTTGAGGGCTCCCATTTCAAGCATGGTGTCTTCGCTGAATCGTGCCGACATGTAGAACCCTCGTGAGTTCATATCGTGCCCGCCACCGCGCAGATCGATTTCATCAAAGGAATCCACGGCAGGTATCCCATAGTCGAATCCTTCGAACAATGGGAGCCTGAGTTTTCGATTGCCGTATTCCGGACGGAATTTCAGCCGATAGTTCTTCTTGGTGAAATTTGTCCAGGCCCCGCCGAATCGTTTGACGCCTGCGTTGGACTGGATGATGGAATCGTCGGGCATGAACACTTCCACTGAGGCTTCGCGTTCGTTCCAATCGTCGGGAAGTTCGGGAACTGAAATGGAAATCACCGGCAGGTCTCGTAGTCCCTTGCGAATCCGCGCGGCGTATGAAGCATTTCCGGTGATGGCGCGGTTCATGTTTGATGCGTTCAGAGTGTCCTCTACAGAGAGGTAGGAGTGGGTTTGCACGCGTGGTGATTTGTAACCTTCCCGGACGACAGTTGCCCGGACGCTTGTGTTGCCGGTGATTCGGAGCGGTCGGGTGTAGGTCTGAGTTGGGAAGGAGCCGTTGGTTGAGAAAAATATTTGTGCATTTGTGTCAGGATGATTGAGCGTCAGGTTGATCGGTGCTTCCAGGAAACCTCTGGATTGACTGAATTCTACGGGTGGCAGCCAGCCTTGGTAGCTTGTTGCGAAATTGGCTGCTTCAGGAGTCGGTTCAAGAAAGGTCCAGGTTTCCGTCAATGTGCGGCCGAAAGCCAGATCGTGCCGTTGTGCTGGGTAGTCTCGTATTTGATCCAGTACTGTGGTTCCATCCGCAGCGGTTAGTTGGAGGCTTTCACCCTTTGCGTCCAAAGAAAAATTCGCGTGCAAGTGACCATCGGCATCTCGTTTGTCCGACCTTGAGGAAGCGAAGACAAGGAGGTATCCATGTGGCTCCATGATGACGTCGCCAGGGAAGGTCCACTTCATGGGCTCGGCTGGATCGTCGCTCAACCCGTAACCAGCAAGGGGGAGGGGTGTATTGTTCGGGTTATGCAATTCAATCCAATCGCTCGTGTCTCCAAATCCGTCACGAATGGATATCTGATTGTCCGCCATGAATTCTGTGATACGGGGAGGCAATGACTGTTGATTCACGCTTACTGTCACGTGTCGAATTTCTGTTCTGCCAAATAACTCGCCCATCAAGGTGTATTCGATGCTTTGAGAAGGCGCGACGATATGGGAGCCCTCTCCATTCGGCTCAGTGAATGATCCCAATGATGTGCCGGGTGGGTAAAGCGTCAGGTGACGCAGGCCTTCCTGTTTCCATGTCAACGTGGTTTCGTTGCCGCTGCTTATCTCAGTAGAATCAACTGATGCCCGGAGTAAGCCTACGGTGTTCGTAGCCAGCCCAAAAGCCTGCAATTCACTCAGACCAAGATGCCAGGATACACCCGGCGGATCGGAGCGTTCCTTGTTTTCGTATCCTACCCGGACGTAGCGCGCGTTGATCGGACCGGGTAGGGGGACGTCGAAAAATTTCGATGGATCTTCAAGGTGCATCGAGAAAACTGATTCATGGTCCGCATCAAAGAGACGCACCGTGGCGTGTGTCATGCGGCGTTGGAACCCATCTTCGGGGATGATTCGCACGAGGGTCAGTGCTTTTTCCACGCCAAGGTCGGTTTCCCAATAAGCGTCAACAGTGCGTTCGGTGGAGCGGGTGTGGGTGTTGTATTGTCCGTCGTTTCCGTTGGAAGCAGGCGGAAGGTTGTCCACGAGCCGCACCATGTAGGAGTCGGATTTAAGGGCAAAGTTTTCGGAGGAGAACACCATCACCTCTGCCAACGATATGATGTGATTGCCGGCTCCATTGGTCGAACCGGCGGGTAAACTGATCCGAATAAATCTGCCTTGAGTGTTTGGAGGGGTGTAGAATGTCCAGACGCCCTGACTGCCTGGGTTTTCTGATTGTGCGCTGGCAACCGTCAAGGATGTCTCATCGAGCACTTCCACCAGGAGCCCGTCCAATTGCCGGCCGCGGGCACTTCCGGAGGGGCTGACGAGTTCAATGTGATGAATGGCCCGGTGACGGTCCAGGGTCAATAGCCATTGCGCCCCGGATGTGTCACTTGTTTGGCTGTAGGTGTTGAGATCGCCGTCAATAGCGAGGTTTGCTGGTTCGACACTTCCGGCGCCTTCATGAGTTGCCACGGCGATGCCTTCCAATTGAACGGGGCCGATAGCGGGCATGGGATCCCCAAACATCTGAAATTCCGCGACGGCAATACGATGATCCCCAAGAGCGTTGACTTTTCCAGTGGAAAGCTCGAGGCGTATCCATTGAATGTACGCATCACCAGGAATATCCACCGACCACAGACCGCCAGATGTGGTCGAGTTGGGAGCGGATTCAAACAGGGTTTGATCTCGCAAATTACCTGCCCTCAGGACTGCTCCCCGCAGCACGCCCTCCAAGCTCGACAGGGAGGGAGGTGTGATTTCCACTCGTGTGATGCGGGTTGGTCGCTCGAATTGGTATTCCCAGAAAGCGCCGGGGTGATCGGGGGATTCGCTGAAGGTGTTGGAGCGTTGGTCAAAGGCGAGGTGGGCATTGTCGTTTGGCTCACTGGAAGGGCCGTGGCTTGCTTTACCCAAGATTTCCAGATCAAACTGTATATTGGCCCGCGCTTCGAGCGGGTCAAATGTGTCAAACGTCCACTCCTGGGAAGATGATCTTCCGGCGTTGTCGGATACTTCCACCTTGGCTGTGTAGGATTGATTGGCCTGTAGTAAAGCGGGGTAGGTTACTGCTCGGTTAGTGGGCGTCCCTGAAAGATTGAGGGATGCGGTGACATCCTGTCCATTCAGGTTTAGTCGGATGTTTTGTGTCGGGATTTCGTTGGGGGCCGTCGTAGTGACCCGGAATCCCAACCCGCCATCCACCGGATGAAATTCCGATTGATCCGCAGGGAACACCGATTGGATGTTCGGTGGTTGTTGTGCGGCGGGAATGGCCAAGTCCATCGGATGCGTTCCCGAAGCGAGTTGTTTGATGTGCTCTTCGCTAAGGGCCACTCCGAAAATTCCCAGATCATCCATCAAACCGTGGAAAGCATATTGTGGTTCGGTGGCCGATTGTCCGACGACCAATCCGGTCCAATCCGTGAGCAGCGGGGCTGCGCCCGAATCCTGGTCCAGAGCCAGCTCGCCGTTTACCCAGACTTGTTTGGCACCCTTGTCTTTGATCAGAGCCACATGATTCCAGGCACCCCAATCGATTCCCGAAACATTTCCATTCAGGCGTTGGTCGGGCACATTGCAGCAACCCGAGGTATCGAAGTAGATGGTTCCATTGCTCCATGGAGTATGGGATTGAAATCCCCGCTCACCGGAGCCCGCCGAGGGTGAGGTAAACCAGACCGTTGCGCTGTTGGCGATCTGACCGTCATGCCATCTTTGCCAGAAGGCTACGGAAAGTTGGTCATCGGTATTGGTAGCATTCAGTCGGTTGACGAAATCGCGGCCACTTGGGGAATCGGACACCACAATGCCATGGGTTGGATTTGCGACTGAACCTGAAGTGCCCAGATCCAATGCCCGGTCACCAGGAGAACCGCTGCGCCCCCGGCGATCTGTGGTGAATGTCGCGTCTCCTTTTAAGTCAAGCGGCGTTGCTTTGTTTACATCCTTACTTTGGTTCGGATTGGAAGGATCGTTGAAGTCCCAAACCGCCAGTAAGTCATCAGGATCAAGAAACTCCGCCGCCGTCATGGTGCACAGCGCGCAACAACCCCACAGCAAGCACAGTATGGTCAATCTAGGTATTCTCATGATTAAATGTCTGAGATACCTAGCAGAATGCATGCCGACACGCGAGCATCTCCTTGTGGTGGTAAGGCGATGCTGCCGTTTGTTTTCAGGAGAAATGGGACCAAAACGCGAGAGCCCTCTGGACTGCTCCGAGTCATCGGAGCTTTGGATACGACAGGGAAACGTCTTGGCTTCCGAAACAAATTTACCGTTTATGAATCCCAATACGGGGCTTCAAGGTGGGGCGTTGCTGGTTGGTGAATTAAACCGCTGTTTGAGATTTTGGATCGTATCCAGAGCGGTGATGCTCACCGCATTCCAGAAAAAACGCTGTCCCCAACAATCTATATGGAAGTTGTTTTTCTCTTTCGTCTTTTCGCTTGATAGCGTCCATAAATTATCAATGCCAGAGCCAGGCATCCTCCTGTCCATTTTGCCAGGTGCTTGTAATGGGCCATGTTTAACTTATGAAGTGTTCTTTCTGCATAGGATTGAAAAGTCTCGCCATATGTGAATTGGTAATCCTTGCAGGAGCCGCTGTTCACCAGTTGACGCAGAAAGGAACGTGCCTTTCCGGTAGGACAATTTGCCAGGCCGTGTATGCCGTGTTTAAACAGGTGTTGTCGCGAGAGTGCTGATTTTTGTTTGGACAGTTCGTGTTGATCGAGTAAGGCGAGATTGCTTTCTGGCAGGCTTAATTGACACAAAAAATCAAAACTGGAATCCAGCCCGGATCCCGCCAAACGTCCCATGCATGACGGTATGGCATACACTGCATCCTGCAACCACATTTGTTCCTTATTACTTATTGGATGTTGAAGTGTGAAAACATTTTTGAGGTAAAAGCCGACAAAGTATTCGTGCGATTTTTTGCTCTGGATGTGGCTTAGTGCCACAAAGGCCATGTTTCGACACCGAGCATTTGCAGGATCTTCACTTAGTTCAATCAACAAGGGAATGTCTGATTCAGAGAGATCCTTGAGATTGCGTGAAGGTATTCCGTGGGGGAAGCATTGGACGATTTTCTCTTGCAGCTCTTGTTTTCTCGGAAATGTGTTTTCAGCAAAGACCACCCAGCAGTCCAGGCATATTATGACAAAGATGTAAGTAATCCGTTTAAGCGTATTTTTGAGCCGGCAGGAATCCATGACTTTTTTTGGTCTTAGACATGGAATACCCTGCCAAGTTCAATATGAACTCAATTGGATTGATTTGCCTTTAGTCCTTTTCAGATTTGCAACTCAATGAGGTGTTGCCAGGTATTCCAGAAGTGCTTTGAGGTCATCTGGTGGCAGGGCTTCGAAGCCGATGGGCATGATGGAGAGGGGGGACGCCTGGAGGCTTTCGATGTCTTTGCGTTGGATGACGTGTTTTTGGCCGGTGATGTTGAGGATTTCCACCGTAGTTTGAGTTTCTGTTTCCAGCCGACCGGAGTAGCTGTTGCCGTCTTTGGTGGAGGCGGTCCAGAGGCGGTAGTTGGCTTCGACACTGCGGTTGGGATCGAGGATTTCCAGGAGGACATCGGTTCGATCGCGGGAGGAGATACCGGTCAGGTCTGGTCCGACAACGCCACCTTTGCCGTTGTGTTTGTGGCACAGGCCGCAGTTGATTTCAAAGATTTCCTCTCCGCGTTTGGCATCGCCTCGTTCCTTGGCCAGGGGCAAAAGTTTTTCCACCACCTCGGCGCGGTCGGAAGAAATGGCTGCATTGGCGGCGGACAGACGGGTGGCAAAACCGGCTACCCGGTGGTTCGGGTGTTGACTGAGTTGTGTCCAGTGTTCCGGAGCAATGTCCGTCCGGGAAATGGAGCTGTCTTCAACGGCGTCCAGCAGTACCAATGCCCACTCTGGACGTCGAATCAGAACGCTGATTGCTACACGTCGAATGGCGGGTGTCAGAGCATCCCATCTGGTCATGATTTGCTCGGCAGTGCCGATGTCGGTGCTGCCTGCCAGCGCCGTGATCATGCCGCTGGATAGTGTGGGGGGAGTGAGCAGTGAAATTTGATTGAGGATGACTCCGACGGCTTGCTGGTTGTCCTTCAACCCGATCCATCGCTGGGCGGCTTCGGCACGAGCTGCGTCTTCGCTGGAGGTGTCAATGACTTGATTTTTCAATGATGTCAAGACCGCCTGCAAGCGACCTTCAAACAGTCCCGGTACTTTCCATCGTTCACCCAGGTTGAGCAGACGATCACGAACATGGATGGGAAGCTGGTCCATCACGGATTCCAGTTGACGTTTTTCGTTGTCCGAGGGGCGCGGAGCGATGTTGTCAGGCCAACCGTTCATCAGGCCGTCCAGGACCACAGTGGCGACTTCGGGCGTCACTCCTTTCAGGGAGGTCAACACGGACACAATGCTTTCAGTCGGACCACGGTCGGCGTAATGTGCGGTGACCCTGCGCATGACGGTTGCCAGACCGGCTGGGCTGCTGCCCTTTGCCAGGAAGGCTCTCAGAAAGGCTGCGTCGTTCTTTGCTGCGGCCGCTATGGCTGCGTCCTCCAGCCAGCGATCTTCATGGTTCCGAGGTTCCTCAATGGCATTGAGAATGGCTGTGGCGGCGGCATCGTTTTGTGGGAGTTCGGCAAAGGCCAGGAATCCGGCGAGACGCACTTGGGCGTCTGTATCCTTGAGCACATCGGATTGAATGAATGCCTTTTGAGATGCTTCATTCCGTGGAGCCACCATGATTGCTGCGCGTCGAACGGCTGCGGAAGGGTGTGCCAGGGCGAGGTGGACAGCTTCTGTTGTCACGGTGTGTTTGCCGTCCATGGCGCCGAGTCCGTGCATGGTCCAGAGGGCGTGGATGGCTGGTGGGTTCAGGCCGATGGCATCGACTGATGTGTCGCGCACCAGGGATGCGAGTTGTGGGAGCACATCGGTGTTGCCCCGTTCCACCAGCAGCCGTTGGGCGTGCATGCGCCAGAGCTTGTTCGGGCTTTTCAAACCGTCGATGAGGGTCTGTGGATGGTTGGTATCCAGTTTCAGCATATTCGAAGGTTCTCCGTCGCGATATGTCATCCTGTAAATGCGTCCATGCGTTTTGTCGCGCAGTGTGGTGGCGTAGGCGTTGCCTTTGCCGGTGGTGAATCCGCGAGGTGCCGGGTTGTGCTGGATGATGTAGTTGTACCAGTCGACCACCCACAGTGATCCATCCGGGCCCACTTCTCCATAGATCGGCGCTGCCCATTCGTCGTCGCTGGCGAGCATGTTGTGCACGTTGTGGGCGACATAATCCGCTCCATACGATTCGAGCATGAACATGCCCAGCAAGTGACCGGTCGGTTCGGCGACGAATTGTGCGCTGTTCCAGAATGCCTTGGGAAAACTGCGTGCGGTATAGATACCACTGCCGGATCCTGCGGTGTAGAGTCCATGCCAGTCGACCTGTCGCACTTTTTCCGTGATGGGGTAGATGCTCTCGGAGGTGGCAATGGATTCCAGACGGGCGGCGGACCACCCGTTGACGGCTTCGTAATAACGGTTTGGGATTGGCATGTAAAAACTGGCGGTGTTGTTTGCCGTGGAACCGATCACGATGTTGTCTTCGGTGAAGTCCAATCCCCAGGTGTTGTTGTTGGTGGAGCGGATGAACTCCAGGGCCGAGCCGTCCGGTTTGAAACGGAAGACGCCCTGACCAAAGCGCAGTTCCTTTCCGTTCACCGAACCGGTAAAACCGGAATAACCCACCACACCCCAAATCCAGTTGTCAAAACCGTAGCGCAGGTTGCTGACCGTAGCGTGGGTGTCATTGGTGCCCCAGCCTTCGATGATCAGTTGACGTTCGTCGGCGACGTCGTCACCGTTCGTGTCTTTGAGCAGCTCCATTTTTCCGGAATGCACGACGATGACCCCGCCATCAACGAACACGAAACTGGTCGGGATGCTTAATTGGTCCGCAAAAATGGTGAACTTGTCGGCTTTGCCATCCCCGTCGGTGTCCTCGACGATTTTCAATCGGTCACGTCCCTGGCCCCTGGGTTGGAGTTCATTGGGGTAGTCGACTGTTTCGGAGATCCACAGGCGTCCCCGATGATCAAAAGCTAGCCAAATCGGTTTGTGGATGTCAGGTTCGGCGGCGTAGAGGTCGATGTCAAACTCGGGAAACGTGACGTAATGGGGCATGGACGCTTCGGGGGAGAGCGGCTTCTGCATGGTGGTGATGGGTTGCCCTTGAGTGCCCCAGGCGGCGCCGGCTGTGTAGTTCGGCAGGCGGTCGGGCGCCTCCATGTATTCGAAGGAAGGCAGACCGGTCTTGACTTCAAACTGGGTGTTCGAGAAGTCGGATGTTTGACCATGCGCAAAAGGGGCTGGTAACAGAGTGACCGCCACGCACCATGAAAATAGGCTTTTCTTGAGATTCATTTTGAATGTACCGCTTTGGACTGACTTAAAAACAAACCACGCATTCCCACCAGCGAGAAATTTATTACTTGCCAATTCGGGGCTCCTTCGACTCAATCAAATCATTGAGCGCCTGCGAAATCACATGTCGTGAGATCCTATGGGTGTTCAGAGACTCAATGACATTCATGAGAACGATTCTGACCATTCTGCTTCTTCTGCAAACTTCCGGTAGTTTGCTGATCCCAAACGTGTTAGCCGAAGAGAACCGTCCCGATACAAATGGATACATTCATACCTGGTTGATGCTGGCACCGATCCCGTTGGAAGAGGATGAAACCGGAACAGAAGCCGTCGCTTTCAATATCATTCGCCGTGAATCGGCATTGCAACCCAGAGAAGGTGACACTCATAAAGCTGCCGGCTACGAACGCACCTGGAAAAAAATTGTCACTGAGGGCGATGTGTTTGATTTCAATGTCGTGCTGAATGATCGCATTGAAAATGCCGTTGCTTACCTGGTGACCTACATCCATTCGCCTGGAGAAATCCAAAACGTTACCCTCCTGGCGGGCGGCAATGATCAGACCCGCGTCTATTTCAACGGGCAGGCCGTCTCTACCTCCACCGAACCGCGCGCCCTCACCAAAGACAGTGACATGGCCAAGGGACTCACTTTCCAAAAGGGAGTGAACACCGTTGTCATGAAAATCGTCAACGAAGTCGGCAACTGGCAGGGGTGCCTGCGTTTCACAACTGAGGATGGAACTCCTCTGAAGAATTACACGCTTCAACTACAGCCCTGAAAAAGCGTTATTTCAGTTTTTCCTCATCGTCGTGAAAGCGGGTTATTTGCTGCATTGCTATGGGGTAATCATGGTTCATCCAACATGGGGCCTACCATGAGCCTATGTCTTGTCATGGAGAAATGTCATTTATTTATCTAAAAAGGACGTTTCACCGAGCCGATACCATGGACAACGGTCCAGTGATGATGGCTTTGAACAAAAAAATGACCTTGTTGGGGGTGAATTACAAGACGGCCCCCGTGCGAGTTCGCGAGGCGCTCGCGTTTTCTGAAAGAGAATCGGCGGCGTTTATTGAATCTTTCAAGCGCGCTCATCCGAGTGCTGAATTGTTGGTCATCAATGCCTCCAATCGGACCGAGTTTTACCTGATCAGCAACAATGCCAGAGTCGAATCTGAGCCCCTGCTATGTCAATTGCGCCAGTGGCGGTCGGAGGCCGCCTGTCCTCATTCGCAGTGTTTCCTCTATCGGAAGGAAGGTCTTGAAGCCGTGCGCCAACTCATGAGAGTCACTTGCGGACTCGAGGCCGCCATCCTTGGAGACGAGTTGCTTCAGGAGAAGGTCAAAAATGCTCTCCGGATTTCCCATAGGGCGTTCGGATTGGGAGAGGCCTTGGATCAATGCGTGAACCGTGCGTTGATTGCCAGCGAGAGATCACACCGTGAAACCAACCTGGGCAAGGGAACAGCTGGCTTTGGGAGCGTTATCACGCAGATCATTCGCGAACACGAAGAGTTGTTTGCTCCTGAAGATGGGACAACAAATGTTGCCATCGTAGGAGCGGGGGAAATAGCCCGTGAAGTAGGACGCAGTTTGTTCAGAAGCAAAGAATGCCAACTCACCTGGTTGAACCGAACGCGTTCAAAGGCCGAACGACTGCGGAAGGATTTCGGTGGGACGGTCTGTGATATAACCGATTTGCCAAGAGTCATCACCTGCGTTGACATCATCATCACCGCGACGTCCTGCACCGAACCACTTATTGATGGTCAGGTCATGACCCGTGCCATGAGGGAAATCGGGACGGTGAACCGTCAGATGCCCTTGTTGATCATCGACACAGGTGTGCCGAGAAACGTCGTGCCTCAAATACCGGCCTCGGTTGTCAGCAACGATGTCCTCCGAGACTTTCAGCAAAAGGCGCTGGAAGAACGTCAGGCAGCACTGCCTGCAGTGGAAACCATCATTGAACAAGAGCTTAACAACTGGGTTCAATGGGTAAACAATCAGCCTGCACAAGAGAGGGTCCAAGACCTTTACCAATCCCCATACTCCTACACTAATCTGCCGCAGAACCAAACCAGCGATCCGAGCATAAAAGTTTTTGCAGACCATGAAAGCAGGCATTCTTTGACAGCTTCACCACTGGACGCCTGATTCGCTGGTAAGACTCCCTCCGCTTTCCTTTGTCACCGGTTGGATATGACCAGCTCTTGGACTGCTGTGGCTCGACACAGCTTTGGATACGCCAGGGGAACGTTTCAGCTACCTTTCTAAAAATAGAAATCCATCACCGGAGGGGTAAGCTCCGTCATACGCCCACTTCAAACCTAAGTGCTTTGGAACCCTTTTCAAGCTGCAATGGAAACGCCACAGTCATTCGATGAACGATAGACTCCCCGCGTTCCATTTCTTTTGCTCAGAAACGTTTTCAAGGGGAAAGTTAGGGGCGAGTCCCGCATGCGGGATCTCCCCTCCATTGTTTAAAGAATGAACTGCATCCCAATCATGAGCGGCTATGAGAAAACATATTGACTCACTGCTACAGTTGTATCAAGTTCTCGTTGCTACAACTGTAGCAGGACTGTTATGAAGCCGATATCTATTTCAGATTCCGAGTGGCAGGTCATGCATTTGGTCTGGGACCGAGAACCCATTGCGACATCCGATGTTGTTGATGTGTTGGAGGAATCCAAAGAGTGGCGGTCACGCACGACGAGAACCTTGCTGGATCGATTGGTCAGCAAAGGCGCTTTAACTAAACGAAAGGATGGGAAGCGTTACCTATACTCCGCTGCGGTCAAACAGAAAGACTGTGTGCGCCAAGAAAAGCAGTCGTTTGTGGATCGGGTATTCGGAGGCAATGCGGCGGCGATGGTCTTGAATGTGGTGCGGGATACCAAGCTTTCCGATGCGGACATCGCCGAACTGGAACGTTTGTTGAAGGAGAAAAAGGATTGATATGAACGATTTTTCTCACGTGTTGCGATCATTGTTCCAAAGTATTGGTTCTTCGATAATTCCAGTGGAATTAACTTAGAGCCTGTCCGATATGGTCTGAAATTTCAAATCACAGCCATCCCATAGGTTGAAAGCAAAAAGGGCTGGTAATCTGTTTTGAAACCTGCCACTCAGCAGGGATGAAATCAAAAAAAAGAAAACCAACCCGCAGCAAATTCACCGTTCTCAAGCAAATCTGCAACCTTATTCCGGGCCATTTGGTCAAAAAAATTTCCCGAGAAACAGGAGCTGAAGGAAAAGCACGCAGTTTTTCTTCCTGGAGCCACGTCGTCTCCATGATCTTTGCTCAAATCTCACGCAGCATCGGACTCAATGACGTTTGCGATAGTCTACAGATCCACTCCGGTGAGCTTTCACAAATCAGGGGCGCCAAGCCGCCAAGCCGAAATGGGCTTTCTCACGCCAATAAATGCCGCACGGCTGATATGGCGGAAAAACTTTTTTGGCGGGTGCTCGAACATTTGGAAAACAGTTTTCCTCAGTTCTCTCGCGGTAAACTTCCCAAGGGACTTTTCCGGTTCAAACGAAACATTCATATCATTGATTCCACCACCATTGAGCTGGTCGCCAACTGTATGGATTGGGCCAAGCATCGGCGTCGCAAAGCAGCCGCCAAAACCCATATGCGTTTGGATATGGAAAGCTTGCTTCCACGTTTTGCCATTGTGGACACAGCCAAACACAACGACAACCTTCGCGCACGTGAGCTGTGTGCCGGGTTGAAAGATGGCGAAATCATCATATTTGACAGGGCTTATAACGATTTCGACCATCTGATGGATCTGGCTAAACGCGGTGTCCAGTGGGTGGGTAGGTGGAAGAAAAGAACCGTGTGCGAAGTGATCGACACAAAGGAAACCAGCGGGGATATCATCAAAGACGAACTAGTGGTTCTCAACAATGAACTGGTTGTCAGAAGAATCACCGCATGGGTGGAGGTTGATGGCAAATGGCGTGAAATGATATTTGTAACCAACAACCGAGAGTGGAGCGCGCAAACCGTCTGTGATCTCTACAAAGCCCGTTGGCAGATTGAAGTGTTTTTCAAACAAATCAAACAGACGCTCAAGCTAGCCGACTTTCTGGGGCACTCCGCAAACGCAGTCAAGTGGCAAGTATGGACGGCGCTGCTGGTTTACGTGTTGCTGAGATTTCTGAGCCGGATGAGCGCTTGGACACACAGTTTCACTCGGATCTTTGCAGTGGTGAGGGCGTCGTTATGGACGCGCATAGATCTGTTCGGATTTTTGAAAATGCTCTGTGGGACAGCAGGCGGAAGTTTTAGAAACCTTGCGCGCCCAGAGCAGGCGTATTTCCCAGGATTTTGAGGGATTGAATGAAATCCTATGGGACAGCACACCAGCCAAAGAGGAAGAAAAATCCCCAGGAAAGAGTAAACCCGGTCAAAAAATCAGAATGTCAAAATTGTAGCAAGGGGCAAATACCTTGGGAATATGGTGCTTTTTGCCATTTTATCTTCCCTTATGGGATGCTAGTGGATTTGATACTATCCACATTTGTGCACCTAAAACCCGACAATCACCGTTTTCAAA
>CAYPZD010000041.1:0-29891 GCA_964415055.1 uncultured Verrucomicrobiota bacterium
AAAAGCCTGCCGAACCAACAACAGGGGTAATGAGCGATCAGTAGAGAAGCCTAAAATCACTCAAAATAATGAAAAAACTAAAATGTCGTAAGGACCGGTCATGGTGGAAACACCTCGTCTTGACCGCCTGCAGTATCGCCGCTTGTGTCCCCGCCATGGCACAACACGTCATTCCGGTAGTCGATTTTGACACGGACACCGTCGGAACGCAGTCATCCAATCCAAACATCGTGCACTCGACCATCACGGACTGGACCGTGGTGACCGACTCGGTCCTGGATCCTGCCGCCCCTGAGAATGTCTATGAGAGCACTCAGGACCAAACCAACATCAAAGTGGAGTTTCCCGCCACGACGCTGGCACCAGGGGAGACGTTGCGGGTCAAGGTAGACTACAAATATGTCGCCGCTCCGACCAGCCCCGGTATTCAACAGTACAACTTCCTGCGATTTGGCGCCTACCAAACACAGGGAACCGCCACATTCACCGACGATATCGGCTATCTGGCCGACGTCAGTTACTGGCAGCAAGGCACTGGAGCCAAGAGCGGTGATTATTCCATTCGTCGCGAAGACAACGTATGGGATGATTTCGATCTGGGTCCCTTGCTGGACAACCAGGTTTCACCCGTGGATTTCATTCCGCCCGCCGTTCCCGAAACCGGAGACATTGTGACCATGTTCCAACCGGACGGTATGATGGCCAGCTGGCCCAAACCCTTCGACGATGGCATCACAAGCGACCATGCCGCCGTCATCTGTGTTTCAAACACCGGCACAGCGGTTGAAGTATGTCTTTACCATGGATTCCCTCCGACCCTGATCGGTAAGGCGGTGGACACCTCGGCAGCCTCCATTTTCACTTTTGACACGGTCTATCTAGAAAGCCCCTCGGACAACAACGGTTTCCACGTCGACAACATCGGCATCCAGCACATTGCCCCGGAACTCGCCTGCTGCAGTGGATGTGTCGAGTTCCAGGATCTGACGCTGGGCAGTGTTTACAATGTGGGAGATACCTTTACCGTTCACAGCGCGGATGGAAGTTTCGGTTTTGACGTGGTTGCATCCGACTTTTTCTTTTCGAGCGGCACAGCCTTCAGCGGCGGTTTTGCCGAAGTGGAAAACGGTGGGCAAGCCGGTTACTTCGGACAAGAAATGGAAGTCAGCAACATCAATCTCGAATTCACACCCACCGGTGCCCCGCCAATGGGTGTTTCAGTTTTGTTTGGCGAATACGGAGGCAACATCAATCTGTCCGTCAACGGCGTCGCGGCCAACGTCGCCAACTTCATCGACCTGGACGGCCTGACACTCGGTGGCGCCATGTTATCGGTTCCCACCGGGGGATTGGGCAATGATACCGGCGAACTGCGCATGACCGGTGTGCCGATCACTCAATTCATTATCGGCGGTCAGGAACTTTGGATCGATCACATCTGCGAATACGATGAACAAATCCCACCCTCCGACTGCCCCATCGATGATTACATCGCACATGACAACGGCATGCCAGGTGGTGGCGAACCCGATCCGGTTGCAGCGGGTTGGACCTATCCGAATTCTGTGACAGAGCAGGCAACCTTTCTGGCGGACCTCGCCTCACTCGGGATCAGCACCGACATCATCACCTTCGAAGGATCCAACGGATGGAGCCCTGTCAACGGAACCGGAGACATGTTTGCCGGAACCGCCGCACCTTACGCTGGCGGACCCTACACTTCAGCCGCCTTCGGCACATCGGGAGACATGGCCACCGGCGATGCCACCGGCAATGTATCCTACAATGGAGCGGACAACATAGTGACATTCACGTTGTTCAACAACGGACATTCAGCCGGCATTGATGAACCTGGTATTGGCGACATGGACGGATCCAATGATTCGGACCGGGGCATTAACACGTCACCAGGTGGTTTCCATTTTCTGGAAGCATTGCCCAGCGAAAACCAACCCGGCGGTGTGGCCATTGAATTCGACAAAGCCGTGCCCGCTGTGGGCATGTATGTCATGGGTGTGGAAGAGGACAAACGCGACATTGAAGTTTCGATTCTCTATGCAGACGGAAGCATGCAGGTCCGCCCGGCAGACATCGTGCCCGGACCGCTGAACGATGGTGGCACGCAGTTTCTGGGCTACCTGGCACCCGATCTCCAGGACTCCACATGCTGGATCAAACGAGTCACTTTCAATGAACTCTACGACGGAGAACCCGCAGGCGAACGAGACATCTTCTCCATCGACGATGTGATCTTCGCCGCTACCGAATCCAACCCGCCCATCACACCGTCCAACTGTGACCTGACCTTTTACGACGCGCGCGATGACGGTCCTGCCAACGGCGGCGAACCCACACCTTATGCCACAGGATGGACCTTTCCAACGGCACAAGCCGAGCAAACCAAGTTCCTGGCCGATCTTACAGGATTAGGATTGCCACATGAATTGATCACCTTCGAACAAGCCAACGGTTGGACACCGCTCACCGGAACAGGCGACATGTTCATCGAAGCCGGAGCCCCTTATGCAGGCGGACCCTATACGACCGCCGCCTACGGCACTTCAGGCTCCATGGGCGCCGGAGATGCCAACGGCAGTGTCGACTACCTGGGCGCCGACAATACCGTGAGTTTCACGCTCTTTGACAACGGTCACTCGGTGGGCATCGATGAACCCGGCATCGGTGACATGGACACTGACAACGACACCGACCGGGGCGTGAACACCACATCCGCCGGTTATCACTTCCTGGAAGCGCTTCCGAGCGAAAACAATGCCGGCGGCCTTTCTATCTCTTTCCAAAAACCCGTGCCGGCAGCAGGTATGTATGTCATGGGTGTGGAAGACGGCAAGCGAGCCATTACGGTCACCATCGATTACGCAGACGGATCTTCACAGGTTCGCAGCACCGATATCACCGCAGGCCCCAACAACGAGGGCGGCATCCAATTCCTCGGTTACCTGGCGCCTGATCTGCAAACATCCGATTGCTGGATCAAAGGCATTACCTTCACCGAACTCTACAGTGGAGAAGGCGCCAACGAACGGGATATCTTCTCGATTGATGACGTCATCTACGTTGCTTCGGAAGCAAATCCCGAACTCGATCCGGAAATACCCGGCGATCCCAACGACCCGAACAATCCCGACATTCCAGGCGATCCACAGAACAATCCAAACCCACAATTGGTATTCGGTAATCCTACACCGAACCTGCTCAACAAAGGTGTAGCATCATTCCCGGTTGCGTTTGAAAACGTATCGGCTGTGTTGCTGGATCTGGATGATATCAAAGTGTTGGCATCCGGTTCAGTCACCTTCGATCCAACGCTGGCATTGAACATCAATGCTACCGATCATGCGGTCGAAGTCACCATCACCGGTGGAGACGGCACCGTGGCCATCGAGGTTCCAACCGATGTGGCGTTCGACGCCGCAGGCAACGCAGCCCCGGGAGGAACCAGCCCGACGGTAGCGGTCGACAACACACCACCAGCCCTGAGCATCGGTGTTCCCGACATCGACCTCGCAAGTCGAGCCATCCAATGGCCTCTGGAATACCAGGGCGCAACGGAAATGAATCTGGTTCCCGGAATGATCACCGCAGTCATTGGCGGCACTGACCTCGTCACCCTGGCAGTCAACGGGGGCGATTCGGTGAACCCATCCGTCAGATTGGAATCCTTCCCGTCCGGCGTGACTGGTGACCTGGTTTTGACCATTGCACCCGGAGCCGCCAAAGACGCCGCCAACAACACAGACGCAGGCGGCACGCAAACCCTGGTCATCACCGACCTGACCTTTGCAGACAAAACAAATGCCAACGATCCCGACAATGTGGACCTGACCAACAAACTGTTCGCTCTGGACGGTAAACTGCAGGACGGTTACATCTCAGGAGCACTGGTATTCTTCGATGAAAACCGGAATGGCCAACACGACAACGGTGAACCTTCGACCTTCACCAACAATCAGGGCGCCTTCCAATTGGCCATTGATTTGTCTCAGTATGACGACAACAACAACAACGTGCTGGACCCATCGGAAGGTGTGTTGATCATGCAGGGTGGTGTGGATATCTCAACCGGTCTCGCCTTCGAAGGACAATTCCTGGCGCCGGTCGGAGCGAGCCTCGCAACGCCCCTCTCATCGCTGATCGTGGCCATCGTGGATCTCAACCCGACCTTCACCTTCGCCCAGGCACAAACCAGCATCAAGCAAGGATTGAACCTGTCGGGAAGCGTAAACATCAACACCTACGATCCGATCGCATCCGCCTCGCAAGGCGATGGCGCATCCGGTCAGGTGTTTGCGGCAGCCGCCATGGTGCAGGACACCGTCTTCACCATGACCCGCATTCTGAACACCGCAGGTGGGGGCAATCAACTGGGCACGATTCAGGCAGCCGGTTATCGTTACATCGCCAATCGTCTCATGCTGAATCAGGCCGTCAATCTGACCGATGCGGATTTCCTGAAAACGATGATCGCATCTCTTCAACAAAGCCTGAACATCGCAGTGGACGCCACCGTGGTGGATGCATGGGCCAACTCGATTGCAAACAGTAATCAATTGAAACAGAAGGCAGCCGACAGCAACAACCCGGCCGATGCCGTGAAACAGATCGCCAAGACACAGTTGGTGACCCAGTCCCAATTGACCGACGACCTGGCCAATGTGCAAAGTGGCAAAGTGGATGCGGACGAACTCCAGGCAACCTACTCCGGCAACGGATTGGAAAATGCCGTGAACCAGGCTCCTGTGGGTGACGTCTTCGCCAATGAGAACCGCATCGGAACGTTCTCCTTCAGCAAAGCGACCTACAATCAGTATGAAGGTCCCGTCGCCTCCGGTGGGGCACAAAAAATCAGTGTTGATTCCATCACCATCAAACGTGAAGACGGCAATCAACAAACGGTGACCTTGATCGTCACCCCTACCGATGGCACCGCCACCACGGCCAACGGCGACTTCCTGGCCAACACCGTTGAAGTCACCTTCGGCGACACGGAAATCTACAAGACGGTTTCCCTGGCCAACATCATTCAGGATGACGCCGCAGCCGAAGGGGATGAAACCATGAACCTGCAGCTCACGCTGAAACCCGGATCACCCGCCAACGCACAACTCGGGGCACAAACCACCGCGACGGTGAACATCCTCGACAACGATGCGGCAGGCACATTCGCCTTCGCCAACGCTCAAGGCAATGTGATCGAAGGAGACGAAGCAAGCCGCCAGATCGTTATTGAACGCACACAGGGTCTCAGCGGTCAAGTGGTGCTCGATATCACCGCCGCAGCACTGCAAGGAGCCACCGCAGGCAGCGACTTCGACAACGCAGCAACACAAGTCACCTTCCCGGCCGGCACCTCCAAGAAAGTGGTGTTGCTCCCGGTGATCGATGATTTGGTTCAAGCCGAGCCCAATGAAACCTTCCAGCTCACTCTGGCGATTGGCGCAGGAAGCGCGCCCGGTGCGGCCTTGGGAGCCCAAAACACCTTCACCGCCACCATCGTCGACAACGATGTGGCCACACAGGTGAACGTAACGAGCTCGAATCCGTCCGTCTCTCAAACCCAAAACGGCCCTGTGACAGTGGATCTGCAATATGCCGGAGCTACCTCCGTTAACGTGAGACTCTCCGACATCACCCTGATCAAAACAGGCACCGCTACAGGAACCCTCAGCATGACGGGTGGAACCACCGCCACCCCCAAAGTCACCGTCAGCAACATCACCGGAGACGGAACTCTCGCCATTCAGGTCGCAGCCGGACGCGGTGTGGATGCTCTGGGCAACGGTGATACAGGGGTCACAAGTTCCACCTTCACCGTGGACAATACCGGGCCCGCCATCACCATCGGCAACCCATCCGCTTCGGTCACATTGAACGGACCGGTTTCCTTCCAAGTGACGTATGCGGACGACGCCTTCGCGGTCAACTTGAAAGCCAGTCACGTCACGATCGAAGGCGGCCTGAATGTCAAAGCCGATATCCAGATCGCCAATGCCACAACACGCAATCCAACCGTGACACTGAGCAACATCTCTGGCATGTGGTCCCCAAATATCCGGATTAACGGAGGTTCCTCTCAGGACATTCTTGGGAACCAAGATCAAGGGGCTGTCTCCGCAGGATTCGATATTCTGAGTGAAGCTCCCACACTGTCTGTTGGATTCCCGTCATCCATCGCAACTCGCGAGGGTCCGGTGACCATTCCCCTGTCCTACCAGGGAGTCAGTCAGGTTGCTCTCAGTCCGGACAATGTGGAACTGATCCAAACCGGATCCGCAACGGGAACCGTCTCGGTTGAAGACGGGAACACAAGCACACCGCGTATCATCATCAGCGGGATCGGCGGCACAGGCACGCTCGCCGTACGCGTCAAATCCGGAAGCGGACAAAACCAGCTCGGAATCACCGATGCCGGTGGCGAAAGCCGTTCCATCCAGATTGACAACAGTGCACCCGTCATGTCGGTCAGCACACCCACGACTCTGACCAACGGTTCGGAAGCCGTGGTGGACGTGCGTTACGATGGCGCCTACCTGATTGTCCTGCGCGAAGAGTTCATCGCCCTTCAATACGATGGCGCGGTAACCGCTGAATTCGAACTGCTCGAAATGAATGCCAGCACACGCCGTGTCCGACTCTTCAACATTCAAGGTAATGGAGCCATCCGTGTCAACGTGGCCCCCGGAAAAGCGCTCAGCCGAACCGGCATCCATGAGAGCCAGGGTGGTTCGAGCGAATGGATCCGTATCGATCAAACCGCTCCGACCCTTGTCTTCTTCAATGTGCAGGAAGTCACCGTGAACGGTGGAACATTGATCTACGGTGTCCAATACCAGGGTGCGGATAATATCAACCTGAGCAACGATCACATTCGACTGATCACCACCGGAAACACCCAGGCCAGTGCCACAGTTCAAACCGTTCCCGGTAATACAAACCAACGTCAGATTGTGGTGAACAACATCCAGGGTGACGGAACCCTCCAGGTCGAAGTCAGCGCAGGCAGCGCATCGGATCAGGCAGGCAACGTGGATCAAACCGTGTTGTTGAGCCCCGTGGCAACGATCGATCAAACCGGACCCACGGTGGCGGTCGGTGATCCATCCAGCCTGACAACCCAGGGTGAAGCGATCAGCATACCGTTGACCGTCCAGGGAGGCAACTTCTCGGAACTCAGCGCAGGTCACATCCAACTTGTGCTGTCCGGCGATAGCCTGAAAGCGGGTATCAACATTGAGCAAACCTCGGACACCGAGGCAGTGATCACGCTCTCCGGATTCGAAGGAGAAGGCACGATCAGCCTTGGAGTCACTGCAGGTGCCGCCAAAGATGCAGCCGGCAATGAAAGCGGAGACATTGCGGCCACCTGGAGCATCCAAGTGACCCAACCCGCTCCCAAGGCGGAACCCGGTAAACTGGGCATCCAGGGCTCGACCCTCTCGTTGTTCGGCACCGAAGGTGTGGTCTACCTGCTCGAAGTCACGACCAACTTCGTGGACTGGGAACTGGTCAGCGAACTCAAAGCGACCGGCAACGAAACAGCCCTCACGTTTGATCTGGACATCTCCAGTGGAGCCGGATTCTACCGCGTTCGCACCGTCGAACCCTAACCCTTAACCTCCCTCAGCCAAGCAACCAACCCGGACGCTGCAACCAGCGCCCGGGTTTTTTATTCTGGTAGGGAGTGTCGTCCCCGACGCGCCACCCTCATAGCTTCCATAAACTTCAACTCACCACCCAAAGGAAAACCCAAGGACATTACGGCACTCCAAATCCCATGCACTCCCCATTCTTCCAAGCGATTTAGACCAAGTGAACGCCATCTGGAATGCGGTGTGCAGCACCGCTCTGGATCTGGTACGAAGAATCTATGAAAGTGCTTTAGCCGAAATCCTCAGTACCACCCCACCCTCAACCACCAAGCTTTAAGCTTTTGAGTAAAAAGGTAGATTTGTTGAAATTGAATGTTATGGTGTTTCCCTAGGTATCCAAAGCGGCGCTGCACGCCGCACTCCAAAGAGCCATCGGCTCACCTATGCCTGCCCATCAATCGATTCGATTACCAGCTGGATCAATCAGCGTCGGCGTGACCAAGACAACAAACTCCTGAAGCCACTCCTCGTCGCTTTCTTCCCAGGGTAATCCCTTTCTTTTGCTGCGGGAGTAATGAACCAAAAGGGTCTTCCCCTTTGGTATGATGCCTCCTCCGTTAATTTCTGGGAATTGGCTTCCATCAGGAAACACCACAAATTGACCCTTTCGACTTAATCCCGGCAAAATGGCATTGAGTCCAACAACCATCTCCAGTTTCGACTCAGCCTTTTGATTGATCGCCGGATGAACTTCCACCTTCATATCAGCGGGACCCGAAGCAAAAAACTGAGCGGCTAAATTGCCTTCTTTTTCAAGTGGAACAAACCAGGTAGCGGGCCTGTGACTGAGCGTTGTGACTGATCGGGACGGAACCAATTCTACCCCCTGGATACCCCGTATGGACTCCCAATAAGAATCAGCTTCATCGAGTGAAAGATGGAACTGTTGATTGGAAAACATGGATACTGAATCCTCTTTGCCAGTTTCCTTACCCAATGGACGCAACAAAATATGTCGTGTTGAATCCTTTGGCACCGTCCGAGTCAAAAATCCAATCTTCATTTCGATCGTGATTTGAACACTCGCAGGAACTGAATAAACCAACGTTTCAACAATTTTATCAACCAGGGTCAATTCACGTACGGGAGCGCGCACGTAAAGCAATCCAGGATTAGGTTTATAAAAAACAGCTCTTCCATCTGGTTTTGAATCATCAGGCAAAGGATCAGATGGTGGTTTGGAAAGTGGGTAAAACAAGGATTGGATCGATTGCTCTTCTTCCTCGGTTAATGTGTCCGGTTGATCCAACAAAGAAAGACCCGCCGCTTTGAATATTTTTCTCAGGCTTTCAAATGCATCCCATTCTTCATCAGGCTGAACTTGAAGTATATCCTTTGCCAGTTGAATCAATCGCTCAGCGTTAGGCAACCTGTAAGTCCGCGTCTCGAACTTGATATGATCTTCGGAAGAATCATAACAAAACAACAAGGCATAGTCTGCTACCCTAATTTTAACCGAAACGGTCATTTCCCCAGCGATACGATGGCAAATATCCCAAGCACTGGCATTCTTCATTGGGGGATCAATTGTGATCTTGCTTCGTATCATTTCTTTGAGGTTTAGTTTTGCATGCTCGCTTTTTGCCCCATCCTTTGATCCGGAAATCACAAAATTGATATGATCCGAACTCCCAAGTTTGGATCGACATTCACGATAAAGCCACTCGATGACGTTTCCAATAGGTTCATCGACAAAGCGGACTTCGTCGAAAAACGTATCCTTTAATTTATTTTCAATATCCTTCGCTTTGGCATTCACAGGATTTTTTACACCAAAGGCATTCACTCTTTGTTCCAAAACTCGAACGGCTTCATTTAATGCTTCGGTATTATCTGGAGTTTCAACCTGTCCCCCAGAATTGTCTTGGGACATTTCATCATCGGAGTGCATCGGATGGCTCAAGAAAGTACATGTGAGGATCAATACGATTAAATACCATGCTCCCTTGGACTCAGATTTATGCACATCGAATCGAGCAATCCGTTCAAACCGTTCTTTCAGCGCAGTCTTGTCCTCAAGAATACCGATGAGTCCTGGTTGTATTCTCTGAACAGTCACTTGATTCATAGCTTTCAATATGGACTCACCATAGGTTTCAGCATCGGCGTTCGAATGTCGGAGCACCGCTTCGTCCACAGCAAATTCTCGGTCAGATCGCATACGTTTCACAGCATACCAAACGAGTGGATTGAACCAGTGCAACACAAGTAGAATACTTGTCCAAACATTCATCCAGTGATCGCGACGTAACAAATGCTCCAGTTCGTGCATGCAAACCAGATGCAATTCTTTATTCGAATATCGATTCATCACATCCGTTGGAAGCAGAATGACTGGGCGGAAAATGCCATAAAGCGCCGGCGAATCCACAGCCCCGGTGATGAGAACCGACACCTTTCCAGAAATACCTCGCGTTTCCAGACAGTGGGCAAACTGGTCGTTGACTTCTTCCGACAATGGAACCGATAAAGAACGAACATGGCGACGTAATAAAATCATATTCCGGATCATCACCAGGCACACACCCATCATCCCAAGTCCCCAGGCAAAGGACGCCATTTGAAGATGATTCAGACTGGATCCATCTTTCGATATCACAGGTTGTTTTGTGGCATCACTTGTAGGATTACTTCCTGCGAGCATTTCACCAGGTTCTCCGCTATTCGAAAGTAGTTTGCTCACTTCAATGTTTGGCACTCCTGCACCGTTATCTAAAGCAAACTCACTGGATGCTATGGTGGACGCTGACTTCCCTGCAAAAGCCACACTGTCACCACGATCCGCCAAACCTGAGCGAGTCTCTCAAAGACCATAAACACTGGTCATGCTCCCCGGCAGCCAGGGAAGGCTCAACTTGATCCAGACCAGTATCCATAATGAATACCGCAAACGCGCAGACAAACGTTCATTCAATAGCCGCTGCACTACCAGGACCGCAAGGATCAACAAGGACGCCTCGAGCGACATTTTAAGAACCGAGGCTCCTGTGGCTTCAAATTGGGAAATGAGATAGTTCATGACTGGTTCCCTTTCCTACGGAGAATTTTTCTTAATGCATCCATTTCCTCCTCGCTCAAGGCATCCTGCTCGACGAGGTGGGTCAACATCGGCTGCAGTGATCCGCCGAACACACGTTGCAAGAATTTTTGACTCATCATCGTTTTGCAATCCGACTCCTCAATCGACGGTTCATACAGGTAAGCCCTGCCCTTTTTGAGAAACCGAATGGCTTTCTTTTGAACAAGCCGACTGATAAAGGTGCGGGTAGTTTGTGGATGCAATTTCAATCGCTTGGCAATTTCCAGAGAAGACAAAGGCGATTCATCCCAAAGCGTCTTCATGACTTCCCATTCCGATTCGGAGATCTGAGGCAGGCGTTTCATATTCATCTACAAATGTGGTTGTTCTTTTACAACTACGTTTGTGGTTGAATAAAAGCAAGTCGTTTTTTTAAAAATAACCACCCCACACAAACACCCGCTCAACGCCACGGCAATTTGGAGTGCGGCGTGCAGTGCCGCTTTGGATACCTCAGGGAAGCGGTATAGATGCTCAATTAACCCTGTGCTCACCCCTGATAAAGGATGCCCATTTCAACGTAAACAAAGGATCAAGGTAGTTTGAATGCCTTGAGTGTTTGCGGATCGTATCCAGAGCTGTGCTGCACACAGCACTCCAGATGGTGCTTTGAAAACCGAAAGTGTTGTTGAGGGGGGGGGAAGCTAGCAAATGGAACCCATCACATCTCCCATGTGGGCATAAAGTTCAGTGGACTGTGAGGAGTATTGTAGCAGATCTTCCGCGAGTTGCACTTTGCCCGGTTCAAAGAAGGTCATGGTGGCGGATCCGCCGAAACGGAACATTCCCTTTTCTTCACCACGCTCAACCGATTTACCAGCTGCGTATGTCTGAATGATGCTTCCCACGTTGGTGGCGCCGATTTCCACAATGAGGACCTCGCCACATGATTCTGTTCGAACCCGCGTCAAAACGCGTTTGTTCTGCCAAAGATAATCCAGTGACTGGCGCAGAGCCATTGGGTTCACCGAATACAGCATGCCATTGATACGTTTTGGCGTGTCCGGAACGCCATCCACGGAAAAGTGAAACCGATGGTAATCCGTCGGGCAAAGTCGTGACAGGACAGCGGAGCCTTTTCGGTATCGGTCCGCCAATGCCGGATCACCCAGGAAAGTGTCCAGATCAAAGGATTGCCCTTTCACAAAGACTGATTCCACTTTGGACAAATTCTGAAACCCCAAGTGTCTTCCGTCCGCCGGAAAAACGATGACATCGGACGCGTGCTGGATGGGGCGAGCCTCGGGTTTCAATGTTCGGCTGAAGAAATCATTGAATGAATGAAAGGCGTCCACTGACTTGACGAATGTTTGCGGATCCAGATTGAATTGTTCCACAAAGGGTCGCACCTTTTTGGCTGTCGTGGGCCGACTCATCCACCAGCCATAGAATGAGGAAAAGAAGGCACGCTTGACCATCAGTTCAACCGTCAGCTTCCCAAAAGGATTTCCATAAGCCCATTTCAGAAACCCACCACCATAAACCGCTTCGGTTTCCAGCTTGCCGGTATACCGATTAAAAAATCGAATGGGATCAGTTGCCGAAGAAGAACTCACGAGTGAAGCGAATGGGGAGAAGGAAACGGATGGTTTGTCAATGCATGCTCAGCGGGCTTCCGTCACCTCGTTACTTTTAAGTCGATGGACGCCAATCCAGAAGTTTCAACTGCACGGATCGACGACCGTTGTAATCATTGATTTGCGGAGCATAAGCCAGATCAAATTTTCCTGAAGGAAGCTCGGATTTCCCACAGTTCCACCAAAGCACCTCATAACTGGTCGAACCATCTGTTACCCAGAATTTGACGTGTTGTTGTTCACGTCCCATGCGATGGGGATGGCTTTGCAGCGACACACGTCGGCTGGCGAATTGAAGCGCTGAATTACCGGAACCGAAAGGATGCAATCGTCCCAGTTCCTCCATACGTTCCAATGAAATTTCAGACAGTGGAATTTCCGCATCCAAATGCAGCACGGGAATGAGGCGTTCCTTGGTCAGTTGTTGGGAGGCATATTGGTTGATGCGTTCACGGAAAGCTTCAAGATTTTTTGGATCGATCGACATTCCCGCCGCCATGGCATGTCCACCATGCCGGACCAACAGATCGTCACAGGTTCGCAATGCCTCCGCCAGATCAAAACCTTCCACACTGCGACCGGAACCGCGCCACTCGCCGCCTTCTCCACCCAGGATAATGGTGGGGCGATAAAATTCACGTAATACCCTGGAAGCCACAATGCCCACCACCCCGATGTGCCAATACATTTGACCTTCCACGATGACGTAGTCGCGCTTGGGATCAAACTGGGAACGGATATTGCCGATCGCCTGGTCGGCAATTCCTTTTTCAATGGCCTGACGATCCTTGTTATGGCTATCGAGTTGATTTGCCAGTTGACGCGCTTCCTCAAGATTATCGCTCAACATGAGGCGCAATGCGGTATCCGCATTGACAAGCCGACCCGCGGCATTGATCCGGGGTCCCAGCTGAAAGCTGATTTCAAACACGCCAACCTCATCCCGCACCTGAGCCACTTCCATGAGTGCCAGCAGACCGGCGCGTCGGGTTTGGTTCAAACGTTTCAGTCCGGTTGTTACCAACACCCGGTTTTCACCCGTCAATGGCACCAGATCGGCAATGGTTCCAAGCGCAACCAGATCCAGCAAAGGACGCATGTCGTAGTCATGCACGGAGGGCGGTTGGTTCAATTCACGGCATACCTTGATCACGGCATGCGCCAGCTTGAAAGCCAAGCCCACGGAACTCAGTTCGCACAGGTGTCCCCCGTTCAATTGCGGATTCACCAGGGCATAGGCTTCGGGTTCGGGATCCGTGACCTGATGGTGATCCAAAACGATCACGTCCAGACCACGCTCCTTCAGCCAACCAATGGTGTCGACGGCGGTGGAACCACAATCAACTGCGAGGATCAGATCCGGATTGAGCTTTTCGAGGCAATTCTCCACTCCGTCCTGGCTCAGTCCATACCCTTCCTCGAGTCGATGAGGCAGATAGTAGTCAATGCGCCACCCCAATTCCCGAAGCACCTCAATGATCAGGGCTGTGGAAGTGACGCCATCCACATCATAATCACCGAAAACCACCACTTTCTGTTCCAGCTCGCGGGCAGCCAGCAGGCGTTCGACGGCTTTCTTGACGTTGGGTAGAGTGAATGGATCGGAGAGGTTTTTGAGCTTTGGGCGCAGGAAGTGGTCTACTTTTTCAAAATCACCATGACCGCGATTCAGCAGACACTGGGCCAATAGCGGCGAAAGGTCAAACTCCTCGGAGAGACGTTTGACCTGCAGATCCTGAATCGGCGCTATGGACCATCTAAAATTCATATCAATTGCTGCAGCCAGAGCAGGATATCCTTAGAATAACGAACCAACAATGTAATAATCCCACCGGCAATAAAGCCAAAATACACCGATGTCCCTATGGCCAAAATATATCCATAAAACAGACAAACACCATCCTTCTCCATCACCCCTGCGGCGACGGCGATGATTGCATAGGATGGCAAGGCGTTGGTGAAAGGTATCACTCCCGGAACCGGACATACAAGCAGGAAGGCCAAAAAACCGAGCAGCAGGATATTGAAGGAGGAAACCGCCTGCCACTTGATCCATTCACTCTTGCGAGGTTTGATCCATTTTTCCATCCACTTGAGAAAACCCATGCTCCCTCGATAGATCTTGGATTCGCGATTAATGGGAAACGACCGGTCACCCATAAAGGCGGGCAATTGACCGGCTCGTCCCGAGAGAAGTGACCAGCACATGACCATCATGATCAAACCCGCCACGACACTGGTTCCAGGCACGGAAACCGGTACGACAAAGGGAAGACCCAACCAAATGAAAACCAGATAAATGCCGCGGCCACCGGTGTTGGAAATCATCCAATTCACACTCACGGTCTCACCCTCCGGGAGTCCGTCCAGCAACTTATCAAGTGTTTGGGACAATGGTGTCGGTTTCATGCACGACTACAAATAACTCGTCTCATATGTGCCATGCATTTTCGGTAGAGCAAACGATCAGCTATCGGATCCATCTTTGTTTCCCTGGAGTTGGCTGAGGATCAGGGAACTCATGACTGAGGTGAAGATGATCCCGGCAACGATGATCAGGGACAACAAGGTATCCAAATGATACTTGTAGGACAAAAGCATTTTGCCACCGATAAAGATCAACACCAATGCGAGCCCAAACTTGAGGTATTCAAAGTAAGCCATGGCCCCCGCCAGAAGAAAATAAAGCGAGCGAAGCCCCAGGATGGCAAAGACATTGGAGGTGAAAATGATGAATGGATCACGAGTCACACCAAAAATGGCAGGAATGGAATCCACCGCAAAAATCAGGTCCGTGGTTTCGACCATCATCAATACCAACGCCAAAGGCGTTAAAGCAAAATAACCGGGCTTTTTCGTGGTGAACTGTTGACCATCGTAATAGTTGGTCACGGGAAAGAATTTACGCGCCAGCTTGATGAATGGATTACGTTCCGGATGCACTTCCTCTTCGCCCCCCACCGCCATCTTGATGCCGGTGAAGATAAGAAAACCGCCCAAAATGTAGAGGATCCATTGGAAACGATTCACCAATTCAACGCCAAGCCAGATCATCAAGCCACGCATGATCATGGCGCCAAGAATCCCCCAGAACAGCACACGATGCTGCAGGCGACTTGGGACACCGAAATAGGTGAAGATCATGGCGATCACAAAGACATTGTCCATGGAGAGCGCCAGCTCAACAATATACCCTGTAACGAACTCGCCGGCAGCCTGTGATCCATAAAGGCGCAACAAGCCGACCGCAAACATCATTGCGAGGATGAACCAGCAAATCGTCCACGCGACCGCCTCGCGCATGCGAATCTCGCGCGCCTCGCGGTGCAGCAAGCCCAGATCAAGGGCCAGGAAAAAGCAGATGCCAATAATGAATCCGGCCCAATGCCAGGAGTGAATGGCTTCTACAGCAAGCATTAAATACGTTGGTATCCCTTATGCATCGGCGGGAGCGACGAATTCGTCCGGTACGTCGGTGGTCATCAACTTGGGTTTTTGTCCCTTCGTGTACCACAACACAACCGAAGCTGCGATGTAGATACTGGAATAAGTCCCGGTTATCACACCCACCACGAAAGTGAAGGCGAAGTCATTGATCACCGAACCACCAAAGATGAAGAGTGACAAAGCGGCAATGAGCGTCGTGCCGGATGTGATCACGGTTCGACTCAGGGTCTCATTGATGGCCTTGTTCATGACATCCTTGAAGGATCCCTTCACACCCAATTTCAAGTCTTCCCGAATACGATCAAAGATGACGATGGTATCATTGATGGAAAAACCTATGATGGTCAGGATGGCCGCCACCATGGGAGCATTGAGCTCTCTTCCACTCAGGAAGAACAAGCCCAGGGTCATCAGCACGTCGTGAATAACGGCAATGACGGCCCCGATGGCGAAGGAGAATTCGTATCGCAATGCGACGTAAAACAGGATCCCGAACAGGGCCAACGCGAGTGAGACAATGGCCGACTGCGTGATCGCCGCACCAACCGAACCGCCGACACGACTGGTTTTTTCCAGAACAAACCCGGCATCGGAGAATTTCTCCTTCAGCATGGTGGTTACTTTCTCACCCTGATCAAACGGAGCTGTCAGATCGAGTGTTTCACTGCCATCCGCGTAATCACGCTGGTAAGCGATCTGGGTATCGCCGATGTCCAGATCAGCCACTGCTGTGCGAATCTCTTCAACCGCCACTTTCTGTTCGAAGCGGTAGGTCATGCTGTCACCACCTGAGAAATCCACACCAAAGACACCGCCACCCCTCACCAAACCGGCGCCAATGCCGATGATGATGATGATCCAGGAAATGCCGAACCACTGTTTCCAGAGGCGCATGAAATCAAATTGATTGTGATGCAGGAAGGCGATCTTCATCATATTAACGCTCTTCAACATCCCCTTGGCCAAAGCTCCTTCGAAGATCAGGCGCGTCACAAACAAGGCGGTGAACATACTGGCAATGATACCAATGGTCAGTGTCACACCGAATCCTTTAACAGGTCCTTTCCCCATGTTGATCAGAATGATCGATGCGATCAGGGTCGTTACGTTGGCGTCAAAAATGGTTGAGAACGCCTTGGCATAACCAGATTCAATCGCACCCTTCATGGATTTCTTCAGAGCGAGTTCTTCACGAATACGTTCGAAAATCAACACGTTTGCGTCCACTGCCATACCAACCGTGAGCACGACACCCGCAATACCCGGCAGTGTCAAAGTCGCATCCATCATGCACAACACGCCGAGCAACAACAGAATGTTCAGCAGCAGAGCAAAATTGGCGATCATCCCGGCCATCATGTAGTAAACGAGCATGAAAACGATGACAGCTCCCAATCCAATCAAAGAGGCTCGGATACCTTTTGAAATCGAATCGCGTCCAAGGGTAGGACCGGTGGAGTTTTCTTCCACAATCTTAACAGGGGCTTCAAGAGGATTCTCGAGGACGTTGGCCAATTCAAATGCCTCACGCATGTCGTAGTCACCGGTGATCTGACCGCGTCCCTGTTCGATCGGGCTATTGATGCGAGGAGCTGACCTGAGTTCTCCATCCAGAACGATGGCCAACTGACGTCCGACATTCTGGCGAGTGATGTCCGCGAACAAGGAGGCGCCTTCTGAAGTCAGTGTGAAATCAATCTCGGGTTCTCCGGTGAGTGAATTCGGATAAACGCCAGCGGACTCGACATGCTTGCCGGACAATCCCTGTTCGGGAGCAATTTTAACGAGGTAATCGATCAACTGGTCAGGCTCGCCTTCATTTTCACCGGAACGACGTTCGGTGAGGATTTCATATCCCGGAACAGGAAACCCACGGGCCAAAAGTTCGGAACTCTGTGGGTGCACCATGCGGAATTCAAGGAATGCGGGGCGGGTCAGGATGTCGCGAACGGACTGGTAATCGAGTTCGGACAAACCGGGCATTTCGATTTCAATCTCGTTTTCCCCGCGGGTCTGCAGGACCGGCTCAGCCACACCAAATTTATCAACACGGCTTCGCAACACTTCGACGGCCTGCTCCAGTGCAACATCTTTGTTGCGGTCAGCCGCCAGCGCATTGGTCTCCATGGCAACGGTGAACGAAACACCACCCTGCAGATCGAGACCGAGGCGGATCTGACCGGCTGCACGGTGTTGCAGTTCGTTCAGAACCACCTTTACCGGCTGAGCTTCATCCGTCGCAATGCTGATCTCCGGGAACAATCCGGAAATGTCATTGGTCCCGATGGCGTCGAACAAGTTGGCGTAGGTTCGACCAGGGTTGGCCTCTTCCAACTTACGCGCCTCGGCTACCACGGTTTCCAGCAACGACCGATTCTCATCCGTCACCGTTGCGTCCTGTTCGAACTGGTCGATCAGGGGTTTGTTCGTGGGGGGATTGATTTCAGAGAATGCCCAGGCTGCCAAAAAAATTACCAACAACCATTTCCAATAATATCCGGGTTTCATTTAGTTAAAAGTATCGAGAAGTGTTACGTCTTTAAGAATCCGAAGTCGATTTTTCCGCCAAAACCTCACTGATGGCTCCCTTAAGCATTTCCAGCTTGGTATCCGCCGACCGAACGGAAACCTTATTGTCCTTCATGCCAACAATCACACCAATGATGCCACTGTTGGTCGCCACCTTGTCACCGATTTTAAGCTGCTTCAAAAGCTCGTCATGTTCACGGGCCTTCTTTTGCTGCGGCCGTATCAGCAATACGTACATGATGAGGAACAGGAAGATGAAGGGTACAAATTGAACCCACACCGGGCCTGCCGGCCCTCCCTGTTGTCCAGTTCCGGTGGCAGTTGTCGCCGCCACCAACCATGTCATATTATCCAAGAAACTCATCAAAATCGTCACAAATGAGCCGGATACTCTATTAAGAGACCATCATTTGGCAAGAGAAACGTGCAGAAACGTGAAAACAATTAGGGGCCAGTCCTTACTATTAGTCCGATTTTTGAGCCTTGATCACTCATCTCAGCGGAAAATTATTCTTGACAAAAAATCGAAATCGGTATGATTGCGAGCTTTCACTGCTTTATCTAAAGCACTTGTGATTTAACATAATCACTTCATAACCAATAAGATCGTATGCCTAAAAAAGCGAAGGAAGCATTTCCTAGAATCAAAAAAATCCGCTACGAAGGTCCGGAATCCAAAAATCCGTTAGCCTTCAAATACTATAACGAAGACGAAATCATCGAAGGTAAGTCCATGAAGGACCACCTGCGGTTTTCTGTCGTCTACTGGCATACTTTCCGCAATCCACTTGCCGACCCATTCGGAGTCGGAACGGCGCTTCGCCCCTGGGATGACGGAACGGACTCCGTCAAGAACGCTCAGAACCGTGCACGTGTGGCATTCGAGTTCATGGAAAAACTCGGTGCTCCCTATTATGCCTTTCACGATCGGGACGTCGCCCCCGAGGGCAGTAACCTGAAGGCCAGCAACAAGAGTCTGGACGCAGTCGCCAAAGTGCTGAAGGAAGAACAAAAACGCACCGGCATCAAATTGCTCTGGGGAACGGCCTGTTTGTTCGCCCACCCACGCTACATGCACGGCGCCGCCACCAGCTGCAACGCGGACGTGTTCGCTTATGCAGCCGCTCAGGTAAAGAAAGCCATGGAAGTCACCAAAAGCCTTGGTGGTGAAGGTTATACTTTCTGGGGTGGCCGTGAAGGTTACTCCACCCTGTGGAACACCAACCTGAAGCGTGAGATGGATCATCTGGCCGCATTCCTGCACATGGCGGTCGATCACAAGAAGAAGATCGGATTCAAAGGCCAGTTCTATATCGAGCCCAAGCCCAAAGAACCCACCAAGCATCAGTACGATTCAGACGCCGCAGCGTGTCTCAATTTCCTGCGCCAGTACGACCTGGCGGACCACTTCAAGTTGAACCTTGAGACCAACCACGCCACCTTGGCCGGTCACACCATGCAACACGAATTGGAAGTGGCCGCAGCAGCAGGCGCTCTGGGCAGTATCGACGCCAATACCGGCGACGTCATGCTGGGTTGGGATACCGATCAATTCCCGACGGACATTTACCTGACCACTCAATGCATGCTTTCCATCCTGAACAATGGCGGGCTGGCGCCGGGCGGTGTGAATTTTGACGCCAAGGTTCGTCGCGAGAGCTTTGAACCGGTCGATCTGTTCCATGCGCACATCGGTGGCATGGACGCGTTTGCACGCGGTCTGAAGATCGCTGCCGCTATCCGTGCGGATGGTCGTTTGAAGGAGTTCGTGGATCATCGCTACAGCTCCTGGGATTCCGGAGTCGGGGCCACCATCGAAGCCGGCAAGTCCAGTTTCAAAGACCTGGAGAAATACATCCTCAAGAAAGGCCGCATCGCAAAGAACGAAAGTGGCCGTCAGGAGTTCCTGGAGAATTTGATCAACGAATTCATCTGATCAACCCTGTATCCAACCGCTTTTTCATCAAAAGCCGCTCCGAAAGATCCGGAGCGGCTTTCTTTTTTTGGGATTTCAAATAATTCACTTGTCTTTGATGCCGCTTTGGCTACGAAATGCATCCATGAAGTCAGCATACGAACTTGCAATGGAGCGGTTGAACAAGGAAAACCCGATCGCCCAGTTGAGCGACGAACAAAAAGCGAAACTGGGTGAGCTTGATTCCAAATATGCCGCCAAAATTGCGGAAAAGGAAATTTTCCTCAAAGGCGAGATGGACAAGGCACTTCAATCCGGTGACATGGAGGTTTATGACTCACTCAATCGCCAGATAGCCACCGAACGCAAGGCGCTTGAAACCGAACGCGAAGAAAAGAAAGAACGCGTGCGGGACGGTAAGGAGTAAGCGCGACTATTTCTGACCACGAAGGCTATGTATTCCGGTAGGAATGCTCTACTGCGCGTCCGCCACAGTGTCCGCTCAATGCATCAAATCCTTCGAATGTCAGAACGCGCCCGCAGACCGGCGGAAGCGGTACCTGTTCTTTTTCTATCCACTCAACTGAAATGGCTCGCGCCTGTAATTCGTCCCAAGATCAGTTTGCCAAGGTCGATATAAAGTAGCCTGCCACCACGGCGGAACCGATCACGCCCGCAACATTGGGCCCCATGGCGTGCATCAACAGATAGTTGCCGGGATCATATTTCTGTCCTTCCACATGGGACACACGAGCCGCCATCGGCACCGCCGACACACCGGCTGATCCGATCAATGGGTTGATGGGGTTGGCCCCGCTGAAGAAGTTCATCAGCTTCGCCATCAGGACACCTCCGGCCGTGGAGATGGAAAAAGCAATGACACCCAGAACGATAATCTTGATGGTTCCCCATTGAAGGAATTGCTCACCACGCATCGTGATCCCCACGCTGACACCGAGGAAAATGGTGACGATATTGATGATTTCATTCTGAGCGGCTTTGAGCAGACGATCCGTCACCCCGCACTCACGAATAAAATTACCCAGCATCAACATCACAATCAGAGGTGAGGCATCGGGGACGAGCATCACGCACACAATGGTCACCACGATCGAAAAAGCGATTTTTTCCAGACGAGAAACTTTTCGAAGGGATTTCATGCGTATTTTTCGCTCATTGGCCGTTGTCAGGAGTTTCATGATCGGGGGTTGTATCAACGGCACCAGCGCCATGTAACTGTAAGCGGCCACCGCGATGGGTCCCAACAACTCAGGCGCCAGCTTGTTGCTGGTAAAAATGGCGGTCGGCCCATCCGCTCCACCAATGATCCCGATGGACGCCGACTGAAGTGTGCTGAAACCCAGGAAAGAAGCCCCCAGGAAGGTAAAAAAGACCCCCATTTGTGCCGCCGCACCCAGTAACAAAGTACGCGGATTGGCGATAAGAGGACCGAAATCCGTCAATGCGCCCACTCCGAGGAAGATCAAAGGAGGGAACAACTCCAGTTTAACCCCCTGAGTGATCAAATCGAATAAACCACCCTCGATCTTATGTATATGGTATTTACTGACCCCATTGCTCCCCTCTTCAGCAGCTTCCACGGTGGCTTCCATATGAATGGCTCCGGACTGGATGGAACCGTCGGCTTGCTCTTGGAAACTGATGATCCCGCGTGTCGGCAAATTCGCAACCAGCGCGCCAAACGCGATTGGAACCAGCAATAAAGGTTCGAACTTCTTGTAGATCGCAAAATAAAACAACAGCAACACCACCGCCCACATCACCAACATCTGCCAGGTGATCAGGCTAAATCCGGTAAGCTGAAAAAAACTCGTCATACTTTCAATCATAACGCCATGTATTTTGTCGGGATTTTTGGTTCATTGTTGAAGCATCAGTTCCCCAACGTTGCCAGGGACTGGCCTTCCTCGACGTTATCTCCCGGTTGGACCAGGATGGCGGTCAATGTGCCCGCACCGGGCGCGTAGACGTGTGTGTTCATCTTCATGGCTTCCAGCACCATGAGTTCGTCACCTTCATTCACTTTTTGTCCGACCTGAACCCCGATGCTGACCACTTTGCCGGCAAGCGGACTTGGTACTTCGTTGCCACCACCTGTATCAGGCGCAGGGGCGGCTGAAGCTGGGACCGGGGCAGGAGTTGCCACCGCATCCCCCAACAGCTCAACGGTAACGTCGTATGATTTTCCCTGAACGGTGACTCTTAGTTTCTTCATATGCTGGAAGACTTGATGGGCTGAAATTGATAAAGTTAAGATTTGGGAGGTGTTTTGGTTTCTTCAACGGAGACAATCTTGAATGGCCCTTGAATAACCGTGTGTAAAGCGGCTCCAACAACAGCCATGAGTTCCGGGGTGATTTGAACAGCAGACGTCGGTTGAACAGAGGGAGCAGTTACAGCCGGAGCAGCGGATGGTTTGGCGGCATTTTCCGGGATCGGATCTTTCAAGTCGATGACCTTGAAGAGTTTCCCCATGATGGTCACGGCCAACCAAAGCGAACAAAGCACCGAAAGGACGATGATAAAACCGGTTAACTGATACACCAACAGATCACCGAATGATCCATCGCCGGTAACGGAAGTTGATTGAGCAAGCTGAACAAACATGATTCTTTTTATTTCTTTTGTGCCCCAAATCTAACAACCAATATGGGATTCGCCGTAAAGGCAAAGCAATCGAAAAGTGCCCAATGCCTGATATTGTCCTCGCTTTTGGCAAAAATGGTGGACCGCCGCACAAGTTGAGAAAATTGAAACCGAACGTGCCTGAGGGTGTATGAGTCTAAAAGAAGGTCTCATCATGCATACTCCAACTTCCAAACGTTTTGGTTTCACGTTGATTGAACTCTTGGTGGTCATCGCCATCATCGGCATCCTGGCCGGACTCCTCATGCCCGCCCTTTCCTCTGCCAAACAAAAGGCCAACCGCATCAAATGCGTCAACAACATGAGGCAATTGGGCATGGCACTGACCATGTATGCCGATGATTTTGACAACGAATGCCCCCCTGTCACCCGGGTCTTCCAGAGCAACTGGATGTTCAAACTGCAACCTTACTACATCGACCGCAAGTTATTGAAATGCCCGGCTGACAAGTTCATGTCGGATCGAAGCTACCTGATCAACGGTTGGAACGACTACTTCCGAATGACACTGAACAAGGAGAATTTCATGAGTTTCACCAATGGTCTCTGGCCGCATGGCATGAAAATGACCGCCATTCCACATCCATCCGAAACCATCATTTTTGGGGAAAAAGCAAGCGACTCCCCGCATGTGCACATGGATTTTTATCAAGGAAGAGGCAATGACATCGAAGAAGTCGAACAATACCGCCACCGCACCGGAGGCAACCGCAATTCGGGGGGCTCCAACTACGCATTTGCCGACGGCAGCGTACGCATGCTGAAGAAAGGCGAGTCCGTTGCCCCCGTCAATTTGTGGGCGGTGATGGACTTCTGGCGGCACGAACCGCTGCCCGAAGAAAACCAGCCTTGATTTCCGCCTCGTTTTTACGGATATTATTCTTATGCAAACCATTGATCCCGTCTGGCATCCGAGGCCATCGTTTTCCAATGGCAACGGATTGCTCGTTTTGATCATTTGTCTGGTGGCTTTGTGCGAAGGACAATCACTCGGGCAAAACGTGGTGATCAATGAAATCATGTACCATCCTCCCCTCGCCCGTGATGACCTGCAGTATGTGGAGCTGATGAGCACGTTGGAGGAGGATGCCCAGGACCTGGGGGGATGGAAATTAAAGGGAGGAATCGAATTCACCTTTCCAGAAGGGACCCGGATACAGCCCAAATCTTTCCTGATCATCGCCGCTTCTGTGCCCGCGTTCACGCGACACTACAACATGCCCGCGATCGGACCGCTCAAGAAACAGCTCTCACACAACGGCGAACGCATCACTTTGGTCAATGATGCCGGTCAGGTCATCGACGCATTGAAATATTCAGACAAAGCTCCCTGGCCGAAAAGTCCCGATGGATACGGCGCCTCGCTGGAACGCATCCAGCCGAAACTGACGGTTGATGGTCACCGGAACTGGGCTGCATCCAATCTCCCCAACCTTACAAGCGCCACCGGGACACCGGGCCGCCCCAATGATCGGCTCCAACCTTCCCTGCCGGCAGAAATCAATCAGGTGGTTCACACACCGGAACATCCCAGGCCAGGCCAGGCCATCCAAATCAAGGCTGCTTTTCACGACGACAACGGTGTCGAAAGCGTTTCAATGGCGTTTCAAATATTGGACGAATCCAATTTGAGTCCGGAGCAGGTCGTACCGATGACCAGCATGGAAGGTGATGAATTGAATGGAATCTATCAGGCAACCCTGAACGGATTTCAAAACCACCAACTCGTTCGATACCGAATCCGCGTCAAAAACTCCCAGAACGCGACCACCATTTATCCGGCACCGGAATCGCTCAAACCGGCGTATTCCTTTTATGTCAGTGATTACCGTGCAGACAGCCTGATTCCCCATGTGATGATCATGAACCCGTCGGGCACCGAACAAGCCAAACGCAAATACGACATCCGTGCCAGTGCCATCGTTCCAGAGCCTTCACGTGGCAAAAGCGCGTTTGTGTTCTTTCCGGTCGGGAGCAAAGTTCCCGAGGTCCGGGACTTCGTACGCGTCGGTCGAAGAAGCGGGGGGTTCAAAGTACGGTTTCAAAGTCGGGAACCGTTTCAGGGAATGACCACCATCAATCTGCTCGATGAAGGCAAACCGAGGTTTGCCCTTTCCGAATACCTCAGCTTCGAACTCTACCGCATGGCAGGTGTGCCCGCCCCCCGATCCGGCCATTACCGGATGCGGATGGACGGTCGATGGATGGGCTATCAACTCATGGTGGAACAGGTCAACAAAGCCTTTCTGAGGAACAACGATCGCAACGATGAGGGCAACCTTTACAAACTGCTTTGGTATGGAAGAAACTTCATCCAGCAACACGAAAAGAAAACCAACCTCGACACAGGTCACGATGACATCGTGCAATTGGACCGCTCATTGGGCCGACTGAGCGGCGACCAGGAATGGCGCTTTATCCGCCAACACTTCAATGTGGACGAATTCGCCACGTATTACGCAGTGAGCCAGTGCATTTCAAACTGGGACGGTTTCTTCAACAACTACTTCGTCTATCACGATACAGGCAAGACCGGGAAATGGGAGATGTACCCATGGGACATGGACAAAACCTGGGGAGATTACGACGGCGCTTCCGGAGACTATGACTGGTATAAGATGCCGCTGAGCTTCGGGGCCGAAGGCGACAAACCAGGTGGTGGCATTTTTCGAAGACGTTTCGGTCCCTTCGGAGGTCAAAGCTGGTGGCGTCCTCCCGGACACTTGTCGGGTCCGTTGCTGGCGAATCCAGGTTTTCGTCAAGTGTTCCTGGATAAGTTGGAAAATATCCTCGACCACACCTTCACCCCGGAAAAAATGTTCCCGGTAATCGATGCTCTGGAAAAGCGACTGGAACCAGAAGTAGCCTTCAAATCAGCCAACAGCTCCTGGGCGACCGATCAACTGGAACACGACATCGAAACCTTTCGAAACCAGGTCCGACACCGACGCGCCTGGCTTTTGGACAACCTGTGAACCATGGAACCGGAAGATCCCATCGAAATCCCCATCAACGGTGAACTCGACCTCCACACCTTTCGCCCCAACGAAATCGGTGACCTGGTTCCCGACTATCTGGAAGCCTGCCGTGAACAAGGCATCCTGAGCGTCCGGGTCATCCACGGCAAAGGCACCGGAGCCCTGCGCAAAGGGGTGCATGCCGTTCTGAACAAACTGGATTACGTCACCGGCTTCCGAGGAGCCCCCGAGTGGAACGGCGGATGGGGCGCCACCATCGTCGACCTGAAGCCATTGGATCAAAAGTAATCCCAGCCAAAACATCCAATTCTTCGTGTCTTTGTGCCTTCGTGTGAAAAAAACGCCGCAAACTATCATCAGATACACGCAAATACCAAATGGTTTTGCCTTGATTTCCAAAGCAGGGAAGTAACTATGTTCTCCCATGAAGCTGATCTCCCGTATTCAAACGATCGCGCTCGCGTGCCTTTGCACGGTCTGTTTTTGGCAAGCTCCACAAAACCAGGCCGCAAGTTCCTGGAACCGATTCAGAGGCCCCAATGGCAACGGCATTGCTGAAACATCCGTCAAGCTAAGCCAGCTCACCCTTAAAGATACCGTTTGGAAGATCGATCTGCCCGGCGAAGGACACTCTTCTCCCATCCTGTGGGAAGATACCATCTTCCTGACCAGCATGAACAAAGACACTGGCGCATTCCACATCCTTGCGATCAATGCTGCCAACGGCAACATCCTCTGGACGCGGGATGTCGACTACGAAACCTTCAAGAAACACGATTTCAACAGCTTCGCCTCCCCCAGTGTGACAGTGGACGCCGACCGGGTATACGTTCTCTGGGCCACACCCGGTCATTTCTACGCCGCAGCTCTGGATCACGCTGGCGAATGGTTGTGGAAAGAAGATCTCGGCCCCTTTAAAAGCCAGCACGGCGTCGGCGTCTCTCCCATGCTTTACAAAAACAAACTGATCGTCGCCAACGACCAAATGGGAGCAAGCTCTCTCATCGCTCTGGATAAAACAAGCGGCAGCCGGGTCTGGAAAGCCGACCGCAAAAGTGGCAAAGCAGCCTATTCCACCCCCTGTATCTACACCGATGCATCCGGCCGTGACCAATTGATCTGCAACAGTGAAGCAGAAGGCATCAGCGCTCTGAATCCGGACACAGGATCCGTCCTTTGGTCCTATGGCAAGGCATTTGACAAACGAAGCTGCAGCTCGCCCATCGTGGCGGGAGGCAAAATCTTTGGTTCCTGCGGCAGTGGTGGAGGCGGCAATTTCGTGGTCGCCATCGAACCGCCGTCCGACACGACATCCTCCGAACCCAAACTGGCTTACGAGTTGCGCCGACAAGCCAACTACGTGCCCACCCCCATCGCAGTGGGAGATCTGGCTTTCTTTTGGAGTGACACCGGATTCGTCTCCTGCGTCGATCCAGCATCCGGCGAAGTGCATTACCAAAACCGCGTCCGCAGCCGCTACTTCGGATCACCCGTAGCGGTCGGCAACGAGATTGCCTGCCTTTCAACGACAGGTGAACTCGTCGTGATCTCCGCCAGCACGGAATTCAAGATTCTCAACAAAGTTGAACTCGACGCCACCACCCACACCACACCCGCCTTCGATCAGGAGGCGATGTACGTGAGAACGATTTCCCAATTGTATAAATTCAAAAACTGATTTCACTTCCATCGGAATCCCGAACATGACTCCGCCCCATACACCCACATGGCAACGAGCCCTGTTCGAAGCGCCGCTGTTGGATGTGCATGAACACCACATCCCATCGGTCTATCTTTCCGATCAGGTCAATCTACTGACACTGTTTCAACAAAGCTACGCAGGCTGGACCATTGAACGTCCCTACCCGCTCCCCTCGGAAAACAAGGAGGAGCCTCCCATGGAGTCTAAGTTGCCTCCGGTGGACTGGAGCACATTAACTCCTTATCTGGAAGAAAGAGGATCGAATCATTTTGTCCGCAACCTTGTGTCCGGAATTCTTCATGTGCATGGCGATCCCGATTGGACGGAAATTGACCGCGACAACTGGGAAGCGCTCAATAACCGAATCCTCAAAAGCCGCAGACAATCCGGTTTTCAATCAAACACACTGAAAAAAGCAGGCGTCGATCGCATCATTACCGACGACTACACCAACCCCCTGCTCCTCGCGAAAGACACGTTGGGCGAATCATACCAATCGGTCATGCGCATCAATGCCTTCGCGCTGGGATGGCATCCGGACTCCCGAGATCACAACGGCAACTCGGCGGCAAAACTGTTGAAACAAGCAGGCCTGGAACCCGACACTTTCGAGGAATACATCGAAGCCCTGACACTGCTGGCACGACAAATGGAATCACGGGGCCAAGTCGCCTTCAAAAACGCGCTGGCATACGATCGAAGCATTTCATTTGATCCACCCAATGCACAACTTGCCAAACAAGCCTGGAGAAAAACCAATCCAAATGAAGCGGAACGCCTGGCGTTCGGAGATTACGTGGTGGATCACATCTGCAAACTGGCTGCCGAAATGGACATCCCGGTGCAAACACACCTGGGCACCGGGATCATACGGGCCTCCCATCCCATGAACATCGCCGGACTCATCGAGCGCCATCCCCGAACCCGTTTCCTGCTCATGCATCTGGCCTATCCCTGGAGCCGGGATTTATTAGGACTCGCCTTTGTCTATCGGAACATCTGGATCGATCTCACCTGGTCCTGGTTACTCAGTCCGACACACTTCAAGTCCGCCTTCCACGAAGCCATAGAAATCCTGCCCGACGAAAGCCGCATGATGCTGGGCGGCGACAACTGGCATGTGGAAGAAACCTGCGGAACCCTCCGAACCTTCCGCCAGTTGATGATCGAAACATTCGAGGAAAAGATTTCATCCGGATACTTCACAGAAAAAGAATGCCTTCGCCTTGGTAAACGCATCCTCTATTCAAACGCCCGGCAGTTCTTTCATCTGGATTGATTTTTTAACCGCAGATTTCGCAGATTATCGCAGAAAAGAAAAAAGATCGTATCCTTAAGATAGTATGTCATTCGATTTCAACAGAAAGACAACCTCAAGTAGAAAAAGTACACTCGTTCAAAATAAAAAATCTGCGGTTAAACAAATCAATGAACAACAGCATACTGCTTCAAATACTTGAAAGCCACTTCCCAATCACGATGCATCGGCGCCTTGAGGCAAATCTCCTCCCCGGTATCCGGATCAGGGAACTGAAGTTGTTCAAGGTGAATCGCAGCACGATCCAGAAGCGGTTTCTCCGGACGATCCTTTTTGAACCGATAATTGCGTTTGAGTTCCGAAAGCATCAACACATCCCCGCCATAAGAAGCATCGGCCACAACAGGGTGTTTGCGGCAAGCCAAATGCGCCCTCACCTGATGATGACGCTCGGTCACCGGTTTGCATTGCAGCAGCGTATAAGCCTTTAAACGTTCGATCGTCTCACACTGTGTGACAGATTTCTTCCCTGTTTTATCAGCCTTCATCAGCCACTGCTGAAACGGCCGCGGCGCCAGCTTCAAATCAATCTCAAACACATCCTCCTCGGGACACCCATGAATCAAGGCTTGATAGATGCGGTTCGGTTGTTCGGAATGAAAAACATTCTTCAACTTCTCCGCGGCAACTTCGTTTTTCGCCCAAAGACAGGCCCCTGTGGTCTCAAAATCCAAGGTGTTTACCGGAGCTAACCACGTAATCCCCCGCTCCTTGATCCAACCAGCTTCACGAGTCAGGTCATTCTCCACGATTCCGGTCATATGAGGACGATCCTGATGGTAATGATCATACTCCGTTCCCAGATGGGTATGCTTATTAAAACAAATCCAACTCGAAGACTCGGCGATCACCTCCGTCTTCCAGGACTGCTCATGCGCATGCGATGTCAAATGAATGTAAGTTTTATCTTTGTCCGCCATTCCGAAACCAAGCTTGCCTGTGCCACCCCCCGGAAGCAAGTCTTGGCTCATTCATGCCAAGCACAAACTGAATGGAGGTAACGCATGGA
>CAYPZD010000041.1:29991-45216 GCA_964415055.1 uncultured Verrucomicrobiota bacterium
GGAGGTCCCGAAGCAACGTGCGCGGGTGCGTGGTTTACCTGGTGTCTCTCCTCAATCAAATTCTTTGCGTCCTTGTCGGTCTTTGCGACTTGGCGAGATAGGATGGGTGAGGAAAACAGATCCACTACGAGCAATCCATTTCAGTGATATTTTGGTCGATATGGTAAGGTCTTGTCGTTTTTAACGGCAGTTTTTTTAGAGCGGACAAAAAAGCATCGGAGGGCATTTTTTGTTACAGTTTTATCGAATTTCCGCCACTTTGATATAATTTCTCACAGTTTTAGGCTTGTTTTATCGAAAATGCGTCAATTGTTATTAATTTCCGACTTTCAATTACTTGTTTTATCTGCTGTATTTCTGCATGTTACATAATATTCATGTTGACCTATCGAAACTTGTTTGTAGGGTTTCAGCCAAATTGAATGACTATCCTATGACATCCATGACATCCAGTCTCCGAGGCTTTCTCATCACTTTGAAAATGGCAGGTAGGCAGAAAACATTAAGCTACCTACTCATGATAACAGGACTCTCAAGTGTTGTGTTTCGCACTTCAGCAGCCGTCGTATATACCGAAGATTTCTCGGTCGATTCACCAGCAAATATGAATACGATTGGCTGGAATGCCTGGCTCTCGAATGATACGGAAGGAGTAGATGATCTTACATCCCACACCATCAATTCGGGCACTTCCTATGAGCCGGTCGGAGTCACGCAGAATGGTTACGGCTTTGTAAAAACGGACGTAAATGCAGGTTATACCATCACAGATGGACCAGGTATGATATTCACATCAGAACCCTCTGCCTCACTTCAGGCCACTGATATAGCCAGTTTGTCAAAACTCTCCATCAGCATCAATGCCGATGGGAGCCCTTCGGATCAAGCCTTGGGGAGGTTCGTGATTCAAATTGACAACCAATGGTACGCATCCTCCGCCTCGGCCACCAGCACGACAAATGAAGGCGCTTCAGGTACCTGGAACACCTTTGAACTTACGAGTGATTTTACAAGCGGAAGCAACTGGCATCTGATGACAGCCACAACCGGGTCTTCGGGTGTCATTTCCGTAGGCGAACAAGCCACCGGAACACTCTCAGGCAGTATTTCGAATTTCGGATTCTATATGGAACTGGGAAATAGTGGTGATCACTTCCGAGTTGACAATTACAGCGTCACCGTCGTCCCTGAACCATCTTCGGTCGGAATAACGTCCATCGCGTTAACAGGTCTATTCTACTTTTTCAGGCACCGCAAAAATGCGTGATTTCGCCGCATCGCAGCCGGGGATCAGGACTTTCTTTGACGTCTTCTCTTCGGAAGCGTAGGATCCGCGAAACATGAATCCCACCGCCCCAGATAAACCCCAATCAAGCAAAACAATCCGGCAGGATATCCTGGTGATCGGGGGTGGAGCAGCGGGCTTTTTTGGTGCCATCACCGCTGCCGAGTCGGACCCCGCGCTCAAAGTGACCATTCTGGAAAAGGGTCCGGAAGTGTTGTCAAAGGTTCGGATCTCGGGTGGTGGTCGGTGCAATGTCACACACGCCTGTTTCGATCCCGCCGAGTTGGTTAAACACTACCCTAGAGGCCACAGGGAATTGCTTGGACCATTTCATCGATGGCAGCCGTCGGATACAGTGACGTGGTTTGAATCCAGAGGGGTTCCCTTAAAGGCCGAAGCCGACGGAAGGATGTTTCCCATTTCTGATCAATCTTCCAGCATTGTTGAATGTCTTCTCAATGAAGCCGGATCCGCGGGTGTTTCCATCAGGAGGTATCAAGCTGTCTACCAAATCAAGCAAAGTGAATCCGAAGGCTTTGAAGTCATCACTCAAGATGGACATACTTACTGCGTCAGAAAGATTCTCTGGGCTACGGGCGGGGTCAAACCGGGTCCGGCGATGGACTTGTTATCGCAGTGGGGCCATCACATGGTCGATCCCATACCATCGTTATTCACATTTCAAATCAAGCATCCATTGATCGAAGGATTGCAGGGGTTAAGTGTGGATCAAGTGGAGGCTTTGTTGTGTGGGACCCGGATCAGATGTCGAGGTCCCTTGCTGGTGACGCATTGGGGGTTGAGCGGACCGGCCATCCTGCGGCTCTCTGCCTGGGGCGCACGGGAAATTCACCAGAGTCCGAAGTCTTTCGACTGTGATATTGATTGGATTCCGAATGTAACGGATGCGGGTTTCGGTTTGGAATCCATGATGAAACAACATCCCAACAAACAACTTCACACCCTCTCACCCTTCGACCTGCCAAAAAGGTTGTGGCAACGAATGCTGGATGTTTTGGGATTCCAGCAGGGAAAAACATGGCGCCAGCTCAACAACAAACACGTCGGGTTGTTGGCCGGATCACTCAAAAAGACAACCTTTCAAGTCTCAGGCAAAAGCCGAAACAAGGAGGAATTTGTCACATGCGGTGGAGTTGATCTGAAGGAGGTTCAGTTCAAAACCATGGAAAGCAAAAAAGTGCCCGGGCTTCATTTTGCAGGTGAGGTTCTGGACATTGATGCCGAGACGGGTGGTTTTAATTTTCAAGCCGCCTGGACCACCGGATACCTGGCCGGAAAAGCCATGGCTGAATCAGCCTGGTAGAATCCCGCGCCTGCGTGGATCCCCGGCGCGTCACCTCGAGGTTTTCATAAGCTCGGTTGCTCGTCGTTTTGGGAAGCCTGCGGTGTTCGATCACCCCACATCCGCATAGCTGGCGCTAGCGGGCGGACCGGGACGGTCCGATCTACCTGCAGCCTGCTCCGGGTAGATCGGACCGTCCCCGGCGCGTCACCTTGTGGTCTTCATAAGCTCGGTTGCTCGTCGTTTTGGGAAGCCTGCGGTGTTCGATCACCCCACATCCGCATAGCTGGCGCTAGCGGGCGGACCGGGACGGTCCGATCTACCTGTGGTTGTCACGGCTTCAGGAAATGTTTGAAGAAGGCCGTCAACTGGTCGTTGGATTCCGGCGTTGGACCGTGTCCGTCACGCAAGGTCATGAATACACGATTTTCTTTGCCAAGCATTTGGTTGATTTGCACGAGGTGATGCAACCCGTGCCAACGTTCGACTTTATCTTCACTTCCACCGGATACCAAAAACGGACGGGGAGCAATCAAAGCATGGATCTCATGCAGATCCATTCCGCGTTCGATCATGGTTTTGTAAGCTCCGGTGCGTGGGTTGTCATTTGTAGGGAGTCCTGCTTTGGGGCGTCGCACATTGGGATCGAGCCCAAGGTACCAGGGTTCCCAATAGTTCACGTTCGGTCGTGTTTCATCGAACATGATGCCGGGATCACTGACGGCCACGGCTGTAAATCGATCCCAGAGCGCCGCCGCAAACATGGCCCATTTGCCGCCGTAACTGTGCCCGGTCACGCCGATGCGTTCCGGATCCAGCTTCGGATGCCTGGCCATGGCGTGCCAGGCATTGGCGGCGACGTAAGCGTGGAAGGAGAGTGGTTGGCAGGTTGCGTTGCCGATGTCCGGTTTCCAGGCGTTTCCTCCGGGGGTGCCGATGTTTAAGGTAGCGATGCCTTCACGGACGAGCAGCCGGCCAAAATCACGCCCGGGCTTGTCGGCCTTGAGTCCGATGCTGGTTTCTGGATCATAAAACACCACCAGCACGGATGGAAACGGTCCATCGCCTTCCGGCAGCAGCAACCACCCGGCGGCTTTTTGGTTCGGAGCAATGTCGAGATGGATACGTTGTTCGAGATAAGCATCCTTAACCCGCACCTCGCCCAGTTCCAGGGATCCCTCGCTGAGCAACGGTGGCCATGGGCCCATCAACTGCATCCAGTTGTCGCGAATTTCTTTCCGACGTTTGGACCATCCTTGTCTATCTGAGACATGCGTGCCGTCTTCCAACAAAAGCGGACTGGCGTATCGCGAATCCTCCCATTGAAAGGACTCGGGAGGATTCGCGAAATCTTTCAACTCGCCAGGAACATCCGCGGCGACCACGCCTAGAAGCCCCACGCAGACAAAGACGACTAAGCGAAAGAAAAACAAAATGGATTGGAAACGCATCATTTCTCTTTCAATGGATCATGCATGATCTGCTGATCGAGTCGCTTAAATCGGCAACGCCGAACCGAGACCTTCAAACTAAGCCATAATCATTCAATTGGGAATCCGCACCACCGCAGACGCGGCTAAGACGACAGCAGGGCGGAAGAATCTCCGTCCAAATACAGTGTCGCCTGTGGTTCACGTCTCAGAGCAGAAGCCGGACAGGCCGTACCGATCTCACCCTCCAACGCGGCTTGGATGGCCTTGGCCTTGCGGGTTTCCGGACTGAGGCAAATCATTTTTTGAGCCGAGCAGAGCGCGGGGATCGTCAAAGTAAAGGCATAAGGTGGCACAGCTTCGAGACTCGGAAAATGTCCCTCGTTGACTTGTTGCATTTTGCAGGCGTCATCCAACTTGACGAGTTTTACGTAGTGTGGATCATCCAGGTCGGCCACGGGCGGATCATTGAATGCAATGTGCCCGTTTTCGCCAACACCCAGACAACACAAGTCAACAGGAGCTTCTTTGAGTAACCGTGAGTACCGATCGCACTCGTCCAACGGCAGCGGAGCATTGCCGTCCAGATAATGAAAGTGCTGAGGATTCACCAGGCTTTCCACCCGCTCTTTCATGTAGAGCCGGAAGCTCGCTTTGTGAGTGGCCGAAATACCCAGATATTCATCCATATGGAACAAGGTGACCTTCGACCAGTCGACTCCGCCCAGGTCGATCAGGGTCTTCAGGAACTGGATCTGGGAGTTGCCGGTTGCGAGGATCGCCCGTGCAGTTCCATTGGATTCGATGCGTTCGATCAGATAGGCACGCACGGTGTGCGCGGCATTGAGAGCCATTTCCGGCTGAGACGCAAATACTTCGACGTTTAACTCGTCCTTCTTGAAACAACGCGTGGGTTGTGGAACACTTGATTGCATGCTGTCCGTTTGTTGATTTTTATCACCAAATAGGAAAGGAGAAGGCTAGGAAAAAGAATGACGCCGAGCAAGACATTAACGAATTGGAAGTCCTTTCTGCTACATGGGCTCTGCTTGCTCCTTTTCCATACGACCTTTTCCTTGTCGGCCGTCATCTTCGCCAAAACGGGAGATCCCGGACACAACACCACCCCTCCATTCAACCCAAGCGAAGCAAAGGCCTGGCATCTACAGGGAACCTGGAAGACCTGTCAGGGTACCCCCATCGCACCGCAGTGGTTTGTCACCGCCAAGCACATTGGCGGATTTGTCGGCGAAGTGTTCACCTTTCAGGGTAAGTCCTACACAGCAGTAGCACGCGTATTGGATCCGGAAACCGACCTCGCCCTGTGGGGGGTCGCGGAGGTGTTTCCGGAATTCGCAGAGATTTATCAACGTAAGGACGAAATAGGCAAACGACTGCTTGTGTTCGGGCGGGGCGAACAACGCGGCGAACCCGTCCTGCTCGGATCGGAAGTGCGTGGCTGGCGTCAGGGTCAAGGTGGAGGATTCATGCGTTGGGGCGAAAACATCGTGGACCAAATCGCGGGAGTTGAAGATACGGAACCCAGAAAACTCGGTGAACTCATTGGAGCAACATTCGACCGCAACGGACTCCCCAGCGAAGCAGGATTGGCCTCGTGCGATTCCGGAGGAGGGATGTTTTTGAGGCAGGGCAATGTATGGAAATTGGCAGCCGTGACCTTTGGAGCCGGTGGGCAGTTCAAAAAAACGGAAGACGATGAACCATTCTTTGCAAACATGTTGGATGTGGGAGGGTTCTTCGTGCAAAAAAGCGAGGATAGCCAACAGGAAGAGTTTTATGAGTTCTTTGAAGATCAGGATGAGGATATCCCAACGAACATCTGGGGCACCCGCCTTTCCTACCGACTTGACTGGATCCATGAAACGATTGATGCCTTGCCCGATCCGGTAAAATCTATCCAACTGGAAACCTCGGAGAGCATCAACGGACCTTACTTGGAATCCAGCGACTGGACACTGACACACGACCCCTTGGCCATCAAAGTCTCCAGACCAACAACCGCACGGTATTATCGTATCAGGGCATCCGTTTCCATGAATCTGCTTCCACCCAAATTGTTTACCGATGGTCTATTGATTCCGTTTACCGGAAAACCCACTGCGAATCCCAACAACTAACGTGTAATCTTTGACAAGATGCGCGCATGCGATCACTTTTCTGTAACACATAATAATCCGCTAAATCCATGAAAGCACTTCGACATCACATTCTCCCGTGGATGGTTTTGTGTGGCTGGCTGGCTCCGCAAGGAGTCGGTTTCGCCGCTGAGAAACCGCTCTCATTCAGCGCCGACATTCGTCCGTTGATTTCCAAATACTGCGTCAGTTGCCACGGACCCGACAAAGCACAACGCGAAGCCGATCTGCGGCTGGACACCCGCGAAGGGGCTTATGCCGATCTGGGTGGATATTCGGCCATCGTGGCGGGGAAACCGGATGAAAGTGAATTCTATCGCCGTTTGATCACCACGGATGAGGACGATCTGATGCCGCCGCCCGATGCCAAGAATCCCCTTTCACCCGAGGATCTGGCAACCTTCCGCCGTTGGATTTCCGAAGGTGGCGCCTACGAAGATCACTGGGCCTTTGCGCCTCCGGTTCGTCCGGATGTACCAGATGCAACCGATTCAAATTGGGGGGATAACCCAATCGATGCCTTCATCATGGAAGCGCTCAGGGAACAAGGATTAGAACCCCAACCCGAAGCTTCCCCTGAAACGCTGGTCCGACGCGCCTACCTGACATTGACCGGACTGCCCCCGAGTCCCGGAGAGGTACAAGCCTTCTTGAAGGACAAATCGGATGACGCTTACGAGGCATTGGTGGATCGCTTGCTGAAATCAAAAAAATATGGCGAACACCGCGCCCGGTTCTGGCTGGATGCAGCCCGATACGGCGACACACATGGTCTGCACCTGGACAACGAACGCGCCATCTGGCCTTACCGGGATTGGGTGGTCGAGGCTTTGAATGATAACATGCCGTTCGATCAATTCACCATCGAACAACTCGCCGGCGATCTCCTGCCCGAACCGAGTCTCGATCAACTGGTGGCCACCGGCTTCAACCGCTGCAATGTCACCACAAGCGAAGGCGGCGCCATAGCGGAAGAATTCGCGGTGCGCTACGGCATCGACCGTGTCAGCACTTTAGGCACCGTCTGGATGGGATTGACCACCGGTTGCAGTCAGTGCCACGACCATAAATTTGATCCCATCACCCAGAAAGATTTTTACCAGTTGTTTGCCTTCTACAATAATCTGGATGAAAACGCGATGGACGGAAATGCATTCATCTACCCACCCACCGTCCAACTGAAAACTGACGAAGATCGCGCAAAACTCGCGGCTTATGACCGTCAGATAGAACAACTCGACAAAGCCATCAAAGTATCCCTGGCTGCCGTGGATTACCAGGACCCCGGCAAAGTCAAGGCTTCGTTGGCGCGAAAAGATTTCGTCTGGATCGAGGACGCATTACCCGCAGGAGCGAAAGCTTCCGATGCGGATGGCGGATGGCAATTTGTTTCCGGCACGGGATACCCCGCCTACAGCGGACTCAAATCCCACAGACGCCATGCCGAAGGCTCCCAGCAACATTTCTTCACCGAGGCATCCTCCCCGTTGGTAACGGGTGAAGGGGACACGTTATTTACCTATGTTTACCTCGATGCACTTCGTCCGCCCAAAACCATCATGCTGCAGTTCCACACCAAAGACTGGAATCATCGTGCCTACTGGGGTGAGGATCTGATCGAACACGGCAAGGGAAATGGCGCCGATCATCAATGGATGGGTGAACTACCCCAAACCGGCAGCTGGGTTCGATTGGAAGTACCTATCAAGCAAGTCGGGATAAATCCCGGCGACCGCATCGACGGATGGGCCTTCAGTCAGTATGATGGCACGGTTTATTGGGATCATGCCGGACTGCACACCATGATCCCACAGGGAGACAGAGGATTTGACTCTTTTGAGCTGTGGCTCGAATTCATTGGCTCGACGAAAGGAGCCGCCCTTTCAAAAGATCTTCAGGGGCTGGCTGCCAAAGCTTCGAAAGATCGAACCGAAGCCGAGCTGGAGATTCTTAAGAATCATTTTCTGGAGCATGTCTGCACCGAGACAAAATTCGTTTTCGACGCCCTGCACGCTCAACAGGACAAGATCCGCAAGGCAAAAAGCGATTACGAAAAATCCATTCCTCAATCTTTGGTCAGCAAGGAACTCAAAGAACCCCGGGACACCTTTATTCTGGTGCGCGGTGAATACGACAAACACTCGGACAAAGTCACCGCCAACGTTCCCACCGTGCTCCCCGCCATTCCCGAGGGTGAACCCATGAACCGACTTGGATTGGCCAAATGGCTGGTCGATCCCTCACACCCTCTGACTGCACGCGTCACCGTCAACCGTTTCTGGCATCAACATTTCGGAACCGGTCTGGTGAAGACCGCCGAAGACTTCGGTACCCAGGGCGATCTGCCATCCCACCCCAGACTCCTGGACTGGCTGGCAGCCGAATTCATGGAGAGTGGATGGGATATGAAACACATGCACCGCTTGCTGGTCACCTCCGCCGCATTCAAGCAAGCCTCGGTGTTGACCCCCGAAGCGTTGAAAAAAGATCCCGACAACCGATTAATTTCACGTGGACCACGCTACCGACTGGACGCAGAGGTGTTGCGTGATTCGGCATTGGCCATCAGCGGACTGTTGGTGGATAAAATGGGCGGCAAAGGCGTCAAACCCTATCAACCCGACGGGCTCTGGGAGGCTGTCGCATATCCAAGCAGCACCACCGCGAAATACGTACAGGATAGTGGCGATGCGTTGTATCGCCGAAGCCTTTACACCTTCATCAAACGCACCTCCCCTCCTCCATCGATGGCCACATTCGACGCGCCCAACCGCGAATCGTGCACCGTGCGACGCGAACGCACCAATACACCGTTGCAGGCTTTGAATCTGATGAACGACATCCAATACGTGGAAGCGGCGCGACGATTCGCTGAACGCGTCATGGAACAATCCAAACCCGAACTTGCCGATCGCCTGAGCTACGCCATGCAACTGGCCGCCAGCCGATCCCTCAAGCCGGACGAACTTGAACTCCTGACCGGTCTGTATGAAAATCATCTGTCAACCTACAAACAGGACGAAGAAGCCGCCAAACAACTCATTCAAACCGGAGAATCACCCATTCTCTGCAAGGAACCCGCCGCGGAACTGGCCAGCATGACCATGATCTGCAATCTGATTTTGAACCTCGATGAAGTCATGACCCTGAACTAAGGAACACGCACCATGAACATTTCCGAAATGACCACCGACCAACATCTCTCAAGACGCGCCTTCTTCGGCAAAACCCTGTGGGGCGTGGGAGCCAGCGCCCTGGCGTCCATGATGCCGCAACAACTGCTTGGTTCATTACCCGCGCAAGCGAACCTGGCCCCGAAAGCCAAACGGATCATCTATCTTTTCATGTCCGGGGCGCCTTCGCAGATCGACCTGTTCGACAACAAACCGAAGATGCACGAACTCTTCGACACCGATCTGCCCGATTCCGTGCGACAAGGTCAACGCCTGACCACCATGACATCCGGTCAGGCACGTTTCCCCATCGCGCCTTCGATGTATCAATTCAGTCGTCACGGTCAGTCCGGCACTGAGTTCTCCGAACTATTGCCCCACACCGCCAGCATGGCCGACGACATCGCCGTGGTGAGAACTGTGCATACCGATGCAATCAACCACGATCCCGCCATCACCATGATCCAGACCGGTGTCCAACTCCCCGGTAAACCCAGCCTCGGTTCCTGGCTATCCTACGGGCTCGGTAGTGAAAACCTCAATCTCCCCACCTACGTCGTGCTCAACTCCTCCTGGACCGCCAAACGCGATGCCCAGGCATTGTTTTCGCGCTTGTGGGGTTCGGGTTTTCTGCCATCCAAACACCAAGGCGTGCGTTTGCGGAGCAAGGGGAATCCGGTGTTGTATTTGTCCAATCCGGACGGAGTCTCACAGGACACCCGCAAGGCCATGCTCGATGGTCTGAACGCCATGAACAAAAAACAGTTCAACCTGAGCGGCGATCCGGAAATCAACGCCCGCATCGCCCAGTACGAAATGGCCTTCCGCATGCAATCTTCCGTCCCGGAACTCACCGATCTATCAGGCGAACCGGACTACATCTACGATCTTTACGGACCCGACGCCAAGATCCCGGGCACCTTCACCGCCAACTGCCTCCTGGCGCGTCGATTGGTCGAACGCGACGTCCGATGCATCCAGATCTTCCATCGCGGATGGGATCACCATGGTCAACTCCCCCGAGACCTGCCGCTCCAATGCAAAGACATCGATCAGGCAGCCACAGCACTTGTGCAGGATCTAAAACAACGCGGATTGCTGGACGACACACTGGTCGTCTGGGGCGGTGAATTCGGACGCACGATCTACTGTCAGGGCAAACTCGAACGCACCGATTACGGGCGCGATCATCACCCCCGCTGTTTCACCATGTGGATGGCAGGCGGCGGCATCAAAGGCGGCGTGACCTACGGAACCACCGACGATTTCAGTTACAACATCGTCGAAAACCCGGTTCACATCCGCGACCTGAACGCCACCATCCTGCACTGCATGGGATTCGAGCACAGCAAACTGACCTACAAATTCCAGGGCCTCAACCAACGCCTCACCGGCCTCGACGCCGAAGCCAACGTGGTGAATGGCATCCTGGCGTAGGTTGCGCTTGAGGTAGAGCGGATCGTCTCGATGCGCAACACTATTACAGGATCCTAAATGACCGGTTCATGCGTCACGGGATGTTTCCAGTTACGCGTTTTGAGAATTTCAAATGCCTCCGTGCTGGCAAGGAGGGTACGAATGTTATTGCTGACGGATTTGGAGGGACGCATGTGGCCTCGCAACCAGCGGGAAATGTTCTTCTCTCCATAACCTGTTATCTCCGCCGCCTCTTTTTGGGTGATCGAATACTTGTCCAGAAAAGCCTGGATTTCAGTGGGAGTTATCGCTGAAGTAAGCCAATTTAAATATGTATCAATGATTCGGTTTCCAGCGTCGCCTATCACGACATCTCCGCACTGATCGCAACGTTCCATCGGCACATTCGGAACAACCACATCCCCAATTCCGGTCACATTCGTTTCGAAATCTTGCACCACTGCTTCCAAAGTTCCGCTCTCGCACTCGAAACATGGGGCATCTTGTGAAGTCTCTTTATTATTGCTCATTGCATCGCTCCCTTCATTTAATTGGTATTAAGGGTAAAGGAGTGTATCCAGTATCGTGTTCATGTAATGCAACTTTCACTCTTGGAGGATTTCCTCTGGGTGAAAGCGTAATATGAATAAGCAGGCCACCTTCATGCTCCTCCCATCGCATGACGAATTGGTATCTCTGAAACTGAGCCGGATGATTCTTTGGTTTCAAATAAATATGATAACGCTCCAAATCCTCAATCAGCGCAGCAAAGAAACCCTCCGTAGTGATGCCCCAACGATCCAAATACCTTCGCGACTGCGTGTTCTGGTCAAAGAAACGACGCTTCCTGTCGCATAAACAATCTAGAATCTGAAGTCGGACAACATCACTGGCTAACCGGTCTTTTTGCATTGTTCAATCTCAATAAAGTGCTTTTAAGCACTTTATGCAAGATAATTTTGAGTGCTTTTAAGCACTCATGGATGAACGGGTGTGGCAACTCCTGGTAGTAATGATAGTCTAAAGGCAGTTGAGGAGTGTCCGATGCCCTTGGGTTTTCCTTTGCACGGCATTCGTGAATATGGAGGCCCCAAGGCACGCGCCGGGGACGGCACGTTCTACCCGACGGCAGTCGCAGGGTAGAGCGGATCGTCTCGATGCGCAATCCTCATGGCATCCGACAACGCCAACACCATCCAATGGCAAACCCGAGACAGCTTGCCAAACGCGCCCGAGAGCGACAGCGATGCGGTTGTGGGGTGTCCAATGCCCTTGGGATTTCCTTTGCACGGCTTTCGTGAACATACATGCCACAAGGGTGCGGGCCCCAAATTCACCATTCTAAATTCACTATTCACCATTCAAAAGGGACGGCACGTTCTACCCTGTGTGCGCCATTACTTCTTCTTCATGACCAAAGTGATCTCCCGAACCTCTTCGGCCACCAGATCGGACACATACTGGGTTGCATCATAGTAGCCTTCCTTGCTGGCGGCGATTTGGGTGTGCGTATACATTTGCATTCCGGGTGAACGCCATCGACCGTTGGAATCACGATCAAACTCAATCTCTGGGTACGGATAACGATGATCCAATGCAGTGACTTTTGCATCGGAAAAGTTTTCACCTGTCTCCCCGACAACTTGGACTAAAACAACAGGTAAATCTCGATGTACCACCACAATATCTGTGATATCATTTGTGATGTAACCCAAGTCAGCTCCACCTCGTTTATAGGTAACACCATTATCAGAATGAGTGATATCATAAGCACGTTTTGATGGAAAAAACATTTGAAGATCTCCGTAAATTCCTTGAGGCACTTCCACAATATTGAATCCAAGTACGTTTCCGGTAACAGGGACAGAATACCGTTGCCGATAATTTTCAGGAGCTCCATACCTACCCAGCACTGAAAACGAATGCCCTACCACTGGATTGCCCTCGGTATCTACTTGCTTGACTTGAATCATAACAGTTGGTTGCGCCTTGATTACAATGGTTCCATGATCATCATAAACCGATGCAAATTGATTTAGGAAAATCCCAGTGTAGGTCTTAGGCCTATCTCTTAAAAATTCAGGTCCGGAATCTATGGTGAAATCATAGGTGCCCTCGTTCAATAATGGAATCGTTACATACCCGGAATCGTCACTGATAACCGTGGGAGATACAAACGTCGGAACACCATCTAATTCTTCACTCGTCTGACCTCTGAGATGGCAACTCAGACTCACTCCTTCGGCTGGTTTACCGTCGGCATCCAAGAGTAAAACTTTTTGTTTAAACCCGGTCTGAAGTTTTATTTGTCCCAAGTTTTCTGTTTCTTCGGCAACCCCTACTTGCAATACGGGGAAGTCTTCTGAAAAGAAGCTCAGATTTGCAATTCCCAGCTTCAAGACCTTGACGGTAAAATTCCCTTCATCATCAGTCCTCTCTTCCAACGGATGGCCAACCATCCCACTAGGAAAAACTGTTGGTGTTTCCTGTATAAACGAAATTCCTTTGATCTGAACATTAGGCGCAGGATTCCCACGCGGATCCAGTAATTGCCCCGTAACTTTTCGACTGGGATGTAACGGTAGGTTTTCAGAAATGATCGTCTTTTTACCAGTCTTTACATCTGGAGGTGTCCAATAGGTGAGCCCCATTTTATCGACATAATCAGGATGGGAAATATTCAACCGAATCCTCACATCCGGATTTTCCAACAAAGCCTTTTGAATGGTAAATTCATACCTTCCCAAAGCATCCGTTACGTATTCTGAAGTAAAGACCGAATATTCATTTTCCTTTTTATTCACTTGCCGAATACTGATTGAGACCCCTTCAATTGGCAGATCCGTGCTCATATCGTACACCCTGCATTTATTCGTAATTAGCACCATATTGGTTTCGGTACTTCTGTTTGTTTCAATGTCAGATTCAGTATCCTTTCCATCCTGAGCTTCCAACTGTATCCAAGCCGCCCCCCCTAACACGCAACACGTCAAAAGGGCTGCCAAGCCCTGCAACAAACCCGGACACCTCGTTTCCATCACACCCTTGGATTCGATCAGCATTCGAATACGACGGGTGAGATCCGAATTCTTGCCTTTGAGGGATAGGACAGATCCAGGGACGGATTGCTGGGTGCGGGCAACCGATAGTAGGAAGGCGGCGAAGTCGGTGTGTCCGCCGGATGCGGCGGCTTCAGAGTCGGCCAGATAGTCCTGACACAAGCGCACCTGGGAACGCATCCACCAGTAGGCTGGCTGCATCCACAGCGCCAGTTGGGCAAAGCGCGTCCATCGCCATGTACGAAGATCTCCTCTGGATAGATGTGCCCATTCGTGCGCGCTGGCCATACGCAATTGCTTTCGATGACTTGCTTTCGCCATTTCCTCTGGAATCAGTATCTTCCAATGCCACCAACCAAATGCGCAAGGGGTGTTCACTCGGGCATGACTTCTAAGTTCGACCTTGCCTTGAAGTGGACCACAATCCACTTCAAGCTGATCCCATTTCAGCGCTTTTCCCTGCCTCCATAAACGGCGCAACGCACCCCATCCGATCCCCCACCACAAAAAAGTCATGCCCATCACAACAGCATGAACCGACAACATGACCACCGGCCAATTTGTTTCACGGTTGTTATTGGAAACATTTGATTCAGTGACCTGAACTTGAGGAGCATTCTGCGAAACTGTTTCAGCCGATAAGGAGACGTATGGAACCGGACCATCCGTCGTGTGGATGACGGGTGTTGAGTTTTGTTTTGGCACGAGTGATTCGGAGGCCACACTGTCCAAATGAGCCGGAACTGTTGCCGTGGAATTCTTGGCCGGCAACCAATGTAAAGAATGTTTCCAGGGAAAAGTGGTGGTAGCAAGTATCGGTGCCAGCAAGGCTGCGAGTAAAGTCCACTCCAACCATCGCAAACGCCTAACAGGACTTTTGATCATCGCCGCAAACAGGCAACTCGCGGTCAACAACCCGCCTCCGAGCGCGAGGTTCCATACCATCCATTCGGTCATGATAGAGATCATTTCTTAGCCTTTCTTTTGTTTTTTTTGACACCTGCAGTTTGTTTTGAGTCGCTGATCAGTTTTTCAAGGGCGTCCAATTCCTCGGCATCGATTTTCTTGGATTTCAACAAGGTCAGGACCAGATCCTGAACCGCGCCATCAAAGACCTTGTCCAGAAACCGCGAACTCTCTTCCTCGCGTGTATAAAGAGCGCGATAAATGAATGTCCGACCGGATTCACGATGCGTCACCAATCCTTTATCCTCCATAATGCGCAACTGGGTTTGCACTGTGTTGAAAGCCAGTTCCCCGTTGGGAGCCAATACGTCCAGCGCCTCTCGCACACTGGCCTCCCCAAGCCGCCAAAGCGCCTTGAGGATCTGGATTTCACGTTCGCTGGGAGTGGGTGTTTTTGAAGTCATACTTATGCCTAACCTATTAGTTTAGGTGTAAAG
>CAYPZD010000042.1:0-25259 GCA_964415055.1 uncultured Verrucomicrobiota bacterium
CACTCATGAGGCCGTATTTTTTGCGCCACCGATGGAGAGTTGCTATGGATATTTGTTCTGTCTACAGAACGCCTCCTGGTTCAGGTCGCTACTATCGGCCTCCCGCAACAAGCGGATAATTTCTTCTGGTTTGTGTCTTTTTTGCTTCATTGTGAGTTGTTTTGTTTATTCAAAACTTCTCACTCGCTTTGGGCCAGTTTTTCAGGCGGCGGCCAGAAGGATATACGAACAATATTCCTCTTGGACCACTGGAACGTTTTTATACTCGTGAGATTGGAAGAGTATTGGGCCTTTGGAAAGCTTTTTCGGTTGTTGCCCAGTGGTTTGAATGCGACTTGAACCACAGCTCTTCGCTCCCCTCCAAACCCCCAAATATTTGGCAATTATTTGGTTTTCGACCATAGCGCACCAGAGTGCGCCACAGTGAACCACAAATTTGGCTGAAAATGCAATGCGGTGCGAAAATGCTTGGGAGTCAGGCAGTTTTTAGCCAAAAAAGGCCATTTTTTAATGGAAATTGGTTGCGGGGACAGGATTTGAACCTGTGACCTTCAGGTTATGAGCCTGACGAGCTACCGGGCTGCTCCACCCCGCGAACCGAGTGAGGTGTAAATATGCGATGTTCGCTGAGTTGTTTGCAAGCGAATTCTTGCGACAACCAAAAAATCTTTCTTATTCGACAGGAATTTGAACCTGTGATCCCGCGACTGCGGGATTATGAGCCTGACGAGCTACCGGGCTGCTCCACCCCGCGAACCGAGTGAGGTGCGAATATGCGATGTTCGCTGAGTTGTTTGCAAGCGAATTCTTGCGACAACCAAAAAATCTTTCTTATTCGACAGGAATTTGAACCTGTGATCCCGCGACTGCGGGATTATGAGCCTGACGAGCTACCGGGCTGCTCCACCCCGCGAACCGGGTGAGGGCGTGAATACGCATTGTTCCTTTGGGTTCGTGCAGTGGCATTCTCAAAATAACAAAAAAAGTTTCCGATGATCGCGATGCAGTCCCATGAGTATCCTTCGTCCATGGTTACCTTTCTTTTCAATTTGACATCTGATTTGGGTTGTTGAATTGTCAATTCGTTGTTTGGCGAATTATAAATACATGGTATGCGAACGTTCATGAACATCACAAAGGCGCTTTCTGATGAGAATCGTGTTCGCATCCTGATGGCTCTGCGCAATGGTGAACTTTGCGTGTGCCAAATCATCGAATTGCTGGGGCTGGCTCCTTCAACTATTTCAAAGCACCTCTCCATCCTTTTTCAGTCCGGGCTCCTGGAATCACGTAAGGAAGGCCGGTGGATTTATTACAAGTTGCCTGGTATGGACGCTGGATCAGAGGTCAGGGAAGCGGTCCAATGGATTGCAAATTCCCTGGCGGGGAATCCACAGATTATGGAAGACCAAAAGCGGCTAAAACAGATCTTGAAACTTGACCCGGCTGAACTGTGCAAGCGCCCATGTTAGAATCAAACCAATACTCATTTTATGGATACAAAAACGTTAACTATCTTTGAACCCGCCATGTGCTGCTCCACGGGAGTTTGTGGTCCGGATGTCGACACTCAACTTGTTCAATTCGCAGCTGACATTGAGTGGGTGAAGTCCCAGGGAATTGAAGTGAATCGCTTCAATTTATCCCAAAATCCTGATGCCTTCGTCAAAGATGAAACCATCACACAAATGCTTGCTGAAAAGGGCGAAGACTCCTTGCCGATCGTCCTGCTTAACGGTCAGGTTGCGCTTCAATCACGTTATCCTGATCGAACTGAACTTGCCGAGCTGCTGAATCTTGACACGAGTCAAACCGCACCAAGTTCGGATTCGGATTGCTGTGGTGGGAGTTCCTGTTGTTCATGAATCCACCCGATCATTCGTCACTCCATCGTTTGCTGGAAACGCCCACCCGTTACTTGTTTTTTACCGGCAAGGGTGGGGTGGGAAAAACATCCATTGCTTCGGCGTCGGCCATCAGGCTTGCTGATCAGGGAAAGCGTGTGTTGCTTGTCAGCACTGATCCTGCCTCGAACCTGGACGAGGTGCTGGGTGTGGCACTTTCCTCAAATCCGTTGGCCGTGCCGGAGGTAACAGGGCTGGATGCCTTGAATGTGGATCCCGCTGCTGCTGCTGCGGCCTACCGTGAAAGAATGGTCGGGCCTTATCGCGGCAAGCTTCCCGAATCTGTGGTTCAAAGCATGGAAGAGCAGTTTTCGGGGGCTTGCACCATGGAGATTGCAGCCTTCGATGAGTTTTCACGGATTCTTGGAGAACCTTTGGCCACGGAGGGCTATGATCATGTTGTTTTCGATACCGCTCCCACCGGCCATACGCTGAGACTGTTAACCCTCCCCGGAGCTTGGACTGGATTCCTGAACAAATCCACGACCGGTAACTCATGCCTTGGACCTTTAGCTGGATTGGAGAAGCAGCGAAGCATATACGAAAATGCCCTTCATTCTTTATCCGATGGAGAACGGACGACCCTCATTCTGGTGAGTCGCGCTCAAAAGGCAGCTCTTGTCGAGGCTGAACGCACGAGCAAAGAACTGGCCCAAATTGGAATCAAAAACCAGAGCATTGTTTTAAATGGGCTCTTTGAAAATACGGATGACGATCCATTGGCCAAATCGCTGCATGAACGTTGTTCGAAAGCATTGGATGAAGCTGAAGGTTTTTTATCGGACATTCCTGTGACCAAAGTTCCGCTTCAGGCTCACAACCTTTTGGGAATTGGTGCTCTCAGGGCACTGACAAGTCAGGTAACTCAGGAAAACATGCTCAAACCAGGCGATGTTGACTCAACGATGCCGTCGACCAACTCTTTATCAGAAATAGTGGACGAGCTCGAGACATCAGGCCGCGGCGTGGTGATGACGATGGGAAAAGGTGGTGTCGGCAAGACAACCATTGCCGCTTCCGTGGCCATTGAACTCGCCAGGAGAGGGCACCAGGTTCATTTGAGCACGACTGATCCGGCTGCGCACATTGAAGCTGCCGCAGGTGAATTCAGGGGGCTAAGTGTCGGCCGTATTGATCCCAAGAAAGAAACGCAGGTCTACGTGGACCATGTTCTATCCACCGCAGGGAGAGATCTAGATGGAAACGCTCTTGCTTTGTTGGAAGAAGATTTGCGTTCTCCTTGCACTGAAGAAATCGCCGTCTTTCGAGCCTTTGCCCGGACTGTCGCCCAAGGGCAAAATGGTTTCGTTGTTCTCGACACGGCGCCTACCGGGCACACGTTGCTATTGCTGGACGCGACCGAATCCTACCATAGGGAAGTTGCCCGGAAGGCCAGCGACATGCCTGAAGAAGTTCGATATTTGCTGCCCCGGTTGCGTGATGCCAGCCACACCCATGTTTTGGTGGTTACATTGCCGGAGGCGACCCCGGTGCATGAAGCCGCCATGTTGCAAGAAGATTTACGACGAGCTCAAATCGAGCCGTTTGCCTGGATCATCAATCAAAGTTTTGCGAACTGCGAATCCAGCAACTCCCTGATCCAGCTTCGTGGTCGAAATGAAATCCAATACATTCACGAAGTCGTCGAAAATCTGTCCAAAAGGACCGCACGTGTTCCCTGGTGCAAAGAGGAGCTCGTCGGCCCGGAAGGTTTACGGCAGCTCTTTCAAGTAGAGGATCATGCAGGGAGCAAGATATAGTCCGGATCAGGTAAGGATTCTTAATGCTCGTCCTTTTTCGAAGCCATTTCCTTGATGCCCAGCCCCAGGATGATGATTCCGAGGACGGCGATGACGCCGAGAAGGCCATAGTATTGGCCTTTTGAGATTTCCTTGCCGAAGAGGATCAGGGTTTGGCTTTTTTCGAAAGTCTCCGCTGCTTCGCCTGACATCTTGGTGGTGTGGTAAATGAATGGCGTCAGCATCAAACCTGCGCCCACGATGATCCGGATGATTGCACTGCTCATGATGGCTGTATTGGATGGGTTTGCTCTGGTTTTGTCAATATGAGGGTAGTTCTATTTGTTTTCTGGTTTCAAACGTTCGACCATTGATAACACCAAAAAAACAGGATTGTTGTGCGTTTGAATACGGGTTGTTGCGCAACTTGCTGATATGATTTGAGTTAAGGTGGTATCACGTTCATGGACCTGCGGCCGCAGGTCCGTGCCATAGGGTGGCTAATCCGGTTGAATGCGCTTTGGGACCAATATTCTTCGATTTTTCTATGATTGCCTGCCAGTTTTTCTTACTAAATGGGCTGCAATAAATGATGACGAGTGCAGAGATCAGACAGTCGTTCCTGGATTTTTTCGAATCCAAGAAACATTCCATCGTGAAATCGTCCAGCTTGATGCCGGACGCGCCCAACTTGCTGTTCACCAACGCAGGGATGAATCAGTTTGTGCCGATCTTCCTGGCGCAACAGAAATGTCCCTATGATCCGGGCCGGGCAGCCGATACTCAAAAATGCATTCGCGCCGGCGGAAAGCATAATGATCTGGAAGATGTGGGGATGGATACCTACCACCACACATTTTTCGAAATGCTCGGGAATTGGAGTTTTGGTGATTATTTCAAAAAGGAAGCCATTCACTGGGCCTGGGAGTTGCTGACCGAGGTGTGGAAATTCCCAAAGGAACGTCTGTATGCAACGGTCTACAAACCGGATCCGAGCAAAGGGGATCCAGCTGAGTTTGATCAGGAGGCGTATGATTTTTGGGAGGCAATCTTCAAGGCGGCTGGATTGGATCCCAAGGTTCATATCGTGTTCGGCAACAAGAAGGACAATTTCTGGATGATGGGGGATACCGGTCCTTGTGGACCGTGTTCGGAGTTGCACATTGATCTGACACCGAATGGGGATACCAAGGGCGCGCTGGTGAATGCCGACAGTGCCGAGTGCATCGAGATCTGGAATCTGGTGTTCATTCAGTTCAATGCCAATCCGGACGGCACCTTTTCCGACCTGCCTGCCAAGCACGTGGACACCGGTATGGGGTTCGAGCGTGTTGCGAGTGTGATGCAGAACACGCGTGGATTTACTGAGTTCAATCATGTGATTTCCAATTACGAAACCGACGTGTTTCGTCCGATCTTCGATCGACTGGAGGAAATGAGTGGCAAGAAGTATGGCTCCACTTTGCCCAAGGAAGGGCACACTTCGTATACCGAGCAGGAAAAAACGGACATTGCGTTTCGTGTGATTGCCGATCACATCCGGACACTGAGTTTTGCCATTGGGGACGGCATCATTCCCGGAAACACGGATCGTAATTATGTGTTGCGACGCATCCTCAGGCGTGCGGTGCGCTATGGCCGGTCCCTGGATTTTCATGAGCCTTTCTTCTATCAATTGGTGGATGTGCTCGCCGAGAGAATGGGGGATGTGTTCCCTGAGTTGCGCGAGCGGAAGTCGATGATTCAGGAGACCATTCGCACCGAAGAAACCGCCTTCAACAAGACACTCGATCGCGGTATTCAATTGTTTTCGGATCAGGCCGACGGCATGGCATCCGGAGGCGAGATCGACGGTGAGTTTGCTTTCAAGTTGTATGACACCTATGGGTTCCCTCTGGATTTGACCGAATTGATGGCGCGCGAACGCGGGTTGAAAGTGGATTCCAATGGATTCGAAACCCACATGGAAGCCCAGCGCGAGCGGGCTCGTGCCGCCCAGAAGCAGGAGATCATTTCGGTTTCACAAATCAAAACGACTGAACCTACCCGATTCCTTGGTTTCGATGCCTTCCAGACCGAAGCGAAGGTGTTGGAAGTGGTCAAAGAGAAAGATGCGTTGGCAGTCGTTCTTGATTCCACGGTTTTTTATGCCGAGATGGGCGGTCAGGTAGGGGATCGTGGTTTGATTCGGGGGGGGGGACAGTTTTGGAATATCCAGGACACCCGCAAGGCCGGGGATGCCTGGTTGCATTTGCTGCCTTTGAAGGGAGATGTCAGTGCCGGGGACATCCCTCAGGCGGGACAGAGTGTGACCCTTGAAATTGATTTGGATCGACGTCATGCGATTCAGCGTCATCACACCGTGACACATCTTTTGCATTGGGCCCTGCATGAGGTCGTGGGGAAGGATGTCAGTCAGAAGGGTTCCTACGTGGGGCCGGAGAAACTGACCTTTGATTTCAACAGTCGTCCTTTGAGCAAGGAACAGGTACGTGATGTGGAGAAACTGGTGAATGAACGCATCATTGAGAATGCCTCTGTCAGTTGGCAGGAGGTGCCTTACGATGAAGTTACTTCACGTGAGGACATCATGCAGTTTTTCGGCGACAAGTACGGGGATAAGGTCCGGGTCGTGCAGATCGGGGGCGAACGGGGTGGGTTGAACGGTTACTCCATGGAGCTTTGTGGTGGCACCCATACGCAGGCCACGGGTGAGATCGGGTTGTTTCGAATCGTGGCCGAGTCGGCCATCGCGGCCGGTATTCGGCGTATTGAGGCCTGTGCCGGTATGGAGGCTTATGGAAACGCGCTGTCGGAGTCTCAGTCCCTTCATGCCATTGCCGCTCAATTGAACACGCCTTTGGGCGAGTTGGATCGGAAGATCGAATCTTTGTTGAGTCATCAGAAGCAATTGGAGAAACAGTTGCGCGGTTTGCAGGAACAGCAGGCATCGGGCTTGGCGGATCGATTGAAAAACAGCGCCATTCGCTTGCCTGCTGCCGGGGATGTGGGTGAGTGTCCGTTCATTCTTGCCAATCTGGGCGAAGTGGAAGGCAACGCCATTCAAACAACCGGGGATGCATTGAAGTCTGAATTTGACGGGGTCATTGTTCTGGTAGGGAAATCGGGGGATTCGGCGGTGCTGCTGGCCCTCTCAGGCAAAGCGTGGCAGAAGACCTATCCCGCGGGCAAAATCATCCAAACGTTGGCGCCTTTGGTGGATGGAAAAGGCGGCGGAAAACCTGCCTTTGCACGTGGAGGCGGCAAGTCGCCTGATAAGCTGGATGATCTGATTCAGCAGGCGCCCGGTTTGATTTCAGGTTTGGTGTGAGGAGGAGTTTTTTTGACAGGATTAACAGGATGGACTCGATGATATCCTGTTGATATTGGATTTCTATTTTTTGGCATCATTGATAGGATTAGCGGGATGGGCGGCGAATTCCTCTTAAGGTATTTCTTGTATTTTTATCTGCGTCAATCTGCGTTCATCTGCGGATAAAATATTTAAAAAATTCCCCTGTTGTGCCGTCTCTTGTTTCCATAATGGGACCTGCCGCATATCAACCTTGTCTTGGGAGGGCGTTTGGATAATATCCGTGGATGAACCCTCATCAGGATGGATATGGTCACAGAGCCTCTCGGCTTTCCTGTATTGCTTTCTTTTCCACGCAATTGATCGGTCTGGGCGCCACGCAGCAGATCGGTATTCATGAGTTCACACTTCCGGATGGATTCGTGATCGAGCGGGTGGCTGGATCGCCATTGGTGGATCGTCCGATTGTCGCGGATTACGATGATCAGGGGCGTTTGTATGTGGCGGATTCATCCGGATCGAATGACAAAGTCCAGCAACAGTTGGAGGATAAACCGCATCGAATCGTTCGACTGGAGGACACGGATGGCGACGGGGTTTTTGACCAAAGTGTTGTCTTTGCCGAAGATCTGATGTTTCCGGAAGGGGTGCTTTACCATGACGGAGCCATCTATTGTGGAGCGCCTCCTGAGATTTGGAAACTGGAGGATACCGACGGAGATGGTGTGTGCGACCGGCGGGAGGTTTGGTTTGATGCGAAGACATTGACCGGTTGCGCGAATGACATTCATGGTCCGTATCTGGGAAAGGACGGCTGGATTTATTGGGCCAAAGGCGCCTTTGCCGAGCAAACCCACACCTTGTTCAACGGCCAAACCATCCGTGATTCCGCTGCTCACATATTCAGATGCCTGCCGGATTTGAGCGAATTTGATTCCGTCATGAGCGGAGGCATGGACAATCCGATCGAGGTGGTATTTGACGATGCTGGCGAGGTGTTTTTTACGACGACCTTTTACGCGCATCCCAGAGCAGGAAAACGCGACGCGCTGGTGCATGCCTTGTACGGAGGGGTGTATCCCAAGGAGCATGGGGTGCTGGATGGTTTGACATTGACCGGCGAGTATCTGCCGGCGATGACACATTTGGGACCGGCTGCTCCCAGTGGATTGGCTCGCTATGAGTCAGCGGTGTTTGGGGATGATTTCCAGGGCAATCTTTTCAGCACGCAATTCAACCTGAAAAAAGTGCAGCGTCACCGTTTGATCCCTAGCGGAGCGACGTTTCGGACAGAGGATTCTGATTTTGTCGTGTCGTCGCATCACGATTTCCATCCGACCGATGTGTTGGAAACAGGGGACGGGTCCCTTTTGATCGTGGATACCGGCGGGTGGTATAAACTGTGTTGTCCGACCTCGCAGCTTTACAAACCTGATGTGCTGGGGGCGATTTATCGGGTGCGAAAAGTGGGCCAGCCCAAAGTTGAAGATCCATTTGGGAATGATATAACATGGCCATCCCTCAAGTCGTCGCAGTTGCTTGCATTGTTGGGGGATCAACGACCTTCCGTCAGGGAAAAAGCCATTCAACAGTTGGCGCGCAGATCTGATTCCATTGGACCTCTCCAGGATGTGCTGCGTGACGGAGATGTTTCGCACTCTGAGAAACAGCGTGCGATATGGGCTTTGACCCGAATTCGATCAGCAGAGGCGCGTGGCGTGGTTCGATTGGCTTTAAGCGATGAAGATGTGAGTGTTGTTCGTACCGCTTTGCATTCGGTGAGTGTACAGCATGACGAGGATGCAACGCCTGATTTACTGAGACTCTTGAGCCATCCGGATGCTCATGTGGCTCGAAAGGCCTTTGAAGCGTTGGGGCGGATCGGGGAGTCTGATGTGTCGGCGGTTGTGTTGACTCATGCAGGACGCGTGGTTGATCGCTCGCTGGAGCATGCAGTCATTTACTCACTGATCCAAATAGGAGCCGATCCTTCACTCCTTAGAAGTGCCTTGCTCCAGGCGCATGATCCGCAAATACAGAAAGTGGCACTGATTGCACTGGCCCAAATGCCCGGAGACTTGCTGGGTGCCGAAGACATCGCCTTATTGCTGAATTCAAAGACGACCATGCTAAGAGAAGCGGCACTTTGGGTCGCTGGATTTCATCCGGAATGGGGCAGTGAGTTGGCTGACCATTTCGCAGACCAATTGAAACAGTCCTCGTCAGATGACGCGAAAATATCCGGGATTGCTTCCCAAATGAACATGTTTGTTGCCAATGCGAGCATTCAAGAGAGGTTGGCGTCTTTGTTGATTGATTCGGACAACTCCCTGGAAGTGAAAAAAGCGGTGTTGAAGATCATGCAATCCGGAAGCCTGCGACAGATTCCGGCGAATTGGATCAAAAGCGCTGCGGAAATACTAACGAACGAAGCTTCAGAACTGAGGCAGCTTGCCCTTGAAACTTTGAATCATTGGCCGCTCAGTGAAAGTCATGCAGCGACCTTGGTTCCCGTGATGACAGCCATTGATGCCCATCAGCATTTATCGGATGCTGACAGAATGCAGGTATTGAAAACCCTTTCTCAGTTACAGAAAGAGCTGAATGACGAGCAGGTTGAGTTCCTTGACTCTCAATTTCGGAAAAGTGATGACAATGCCTTGCGGGATCAAGTCGTGGACACGCTGAGAGCGTGTCGTTTGTCTACAGCGCAACTTCGGAATGTCCTACCGGTATTCGATCAGTCCGGACCACTTCAGTTGGCAAGTTTGGTGGAGTTATTTCATGGGGCATCCGAATCCGAACTGGGATTAAACCTGTTGGATCGACTGGACGCGGCTCCGTCCAGATCTTCTGTTCGCCCTGATCTCCTGTTGTATGCCATTGAATCCTTTCCTGCAGAAGTCAAGGAACGGGCGAGAGCGTGGCTTGAGTCGATGGAAATTGATCTGGACGGCCAGCGAACCAAACTGGATGCACTTGCCGCCAGTCTTCCACCGGGAGACGTGCGACGTGGGCAGGCTGTTTTCAAGAACGAGACAACTGCCTGTTCAGCGTGTCATCAGGTGGGATATGTGGGAGGGCAGGTTGGGCCTGATTTGACTCGGATTGGTTCCGTTCGAACCGAACGAGACCTGCTCGAGGCGATTGTTTTTCCGAGCGCCAGTTTTGTGAGAAGTTACGAACCCATGATGGTGGAGACCAAGGATGGGGAGCTCTACTCAGGCGTGATGCATTTGATGTCCGGCGATCAAATCCGGATGGTCACCGGCGCGCATTCTGAAATGGTCCTGAATCGGGAGGATATTGAAAGCATGCGGCCCGGGCAGGTCTCCATTATGCCGGCAGGTTTGGATGAAGTCTTATCTCTTCAGGAATTGTCTGACTTGATGGCATTTCTGAAGTCCCGGAAGTAATGTGACGCCGGGGACTTTTTTTTGACAGCCACCGCAGTCGCGGGATCTACGAGATGAACATGATTTACTGGATGGGGCTGATGAGGGAAGGATCATGATTGCCCTTTGCTTGTATCCTTGACTTACCATAACGGGACGGGGCGAATTTCAAATCTTGTGTACCTCGATATTGACCCCGTCACAGGATTTGGGTAGCCTCTTCGTGTGCTCATTCTAGGAGCAGGTCCCGCCTGATGCCTGTTACGACGATGAGTGAGATAGGTGTATTGATAACTGTTTCGAGGAAATCACCTGAAAAGCAAAAACTGATGCCACTTCTCTTCAAGCGAAGAGGAAGTGGTTGAACGTGCATGGAAGGATTGATGGACATGAAAAATCGAATGCGCCAGAAATGGATTTATCAGGTAAAGGGACACTCTTTTGAGCATCCTCCCAGAGGGAGTGTTTTATATGAGTCGCCACCGGAAGATGATGTCGCAGGTTTGCTTCTTTCGAAGAGGAAGATGCTCATTTTCCTGGGGGTGTTGTCAGCGGTTTCGATCTTACTTCAAGGGCTGTTCTGGTTTGCGGGTGAAAACAATGGGAGTGATAATAAGAAAGCCTACAAAACAGATCTGACCCAGATTTCCGCCTACTACCACAATTTGTTTGCAGGTGAGCAGGGAGATGAGGCATCCACTGAAGTGAAGGATGAAAAGCTGAACCAAAACACTTCCGAAGATCGTCCTTAAACGTCATATGCCCTTCGTCGGACGTGCTGGATATCGGGAATCATTTCAGCATTTGATGAAAACTTAACAGCAGGTCTTTCAGCCAGCGGAATTGAATGATTTTTTCAGAGTAAGCCCAAAAGGTGATGGCGAAAAACGTGTACCCCGTCAGCCAGCTATAACACATCCGTTTTTCCTTCTTTGAGCGGGCCCATTTCCACCATATGCCGGCATTGACGATCCATCCCAGTAACAAGCCCCCCATTGCCAACATGTGCCAGGTGGGTCTTGATGCGATCTGCAGGGAGCCAAATCGGAGTGAACTGATGGCCGGAACTCCGATGAAAATGATCACCAGCCAGATGCCATTTCCCAATTGGATCAGCCAGGATTTCATGATGCTTCCAGAAACGTAAAAGGGCGGATGACAAAAAGTCACCCGCCCCTTCAAAATGTGAAATTTAGTTCCCCTTCTTCTTTTTCTTGCCGGTATTCAGAAGTTTGTCTGAACGTTCCTGCGCATCCTCTCTCAGATCATCTTCGAGATGCCGGATTCCCGGTAAAGCCTCGCGTTCTTCCTGGGCCACGATGGCTGCTTCTTCCGGAGTTTCCAGCACGGTGGCTCGCAATAAAATGATGAGTTCTGTCATGTCGTTGCTGTCCGATTTCGACCGGAACAGGGCGCCGAGCAGGGGAATGTCCTTGAGGATGGGGACGCCGGATTTACTCTTGTTCTTGGTTTGTTTGATGAATCCTCCCAGCATGATGGTATCCCCGTCCTTCACAGACAAAGTCGCTTGAGCTGCGCGTTGGTTGACAACTGGGTTGGGATTGCCGTCGATGATGACATCTCCTCCACGTTGATCGACGTTTTGGCTGATTTCCATGACGATGTATCCTTCCGGGGTGATAAACGGCTGCACGGAAAGCTGGATGCCGATGTTGATGTATTGAACGAAAGACTGGCTGCCGACTGAGCTGAATCCACCTGTGAAGCCACCTGTGACGATCGGCACGCTTTCACCCAATGTGAAGAATCCGGGAATACCATGAGAGGTTTGGATGCGGGGGCGTTGCACGACCTGCACTGATCGATCAGTGGCGATGGCTGACACTGCGACATTCAAAGTGTCGTTGTATTGACCAAAGTAACTGAAGCCTCCAGGCAGGCTTCCAAATCCGTTGGTGGAGGTGCCACCAAGGTAGTTGGCGCCAACATCGAGATTGGAATTGTTTGACATGGCACCGCCGTAGGAAAATTTGCCGGCGTTTTTAGGGTTTTGAGCCATGCTGACACCGACCGTCTGGTCATCCCCGATGCCGACTTCCAGCACGATGGCCTCGATCAAGACCTGAGCCAATAGGACGTCTACTTTGGAAACCATGTTGGTGATCATGGTCAGGTCCTGCTTGTTGGCAAAGATCAAGAGTGAATTCGAACGTTCATCGGGAACGATGCGGGCGTTTGCCAGCAGTTCGATTTCCTCTTCGCCGTCTGCGGCTCGGTCGATGACCTGTCTTAAGCGATCCTGGAAGCTGCTTCGATTGCTACTGGTAGAAGAGCTACGATTGACAGCGACGGGGGAGGAAGTCTGGTAGGGGCGGTAACCTCCACCGAATCCGCCGCCGAAGCTGCTTCCGTATCCACCGCCAAATCCTCCCATGGAGGATCGACCAAAGCCTGATGAACGACCAAGTCCACCGCCAAATCCTCCCATGCTTCTCGATCCACCAAATCCGGAGTTAAAACCACCGCCGCCGAAGCCGGAATTAAAACCAGAACCAGTACCACCCGCAGCTGTGCCGGTTCCGGCTGCTGCGCCTCCGCCACTGATGAGGGCGGCCATGGTGTTGTAAAGCTCGCCAACTTTTCCGTAGCGAATGGGGATCACTTCCAGTGAGTAATCCAGTTCGGGTTCGATATCGATTTTTTCGATGACCTCCAGCATTTGTTTAATGTTCACCGCATAGTCGTGGATGATCAGAATTTGCGTGGAATCGATGGGAATCAAACCGTCCGGATTGGCGCTCATCGGGGCCAGGATTTCCGCGACTTCAGAAGGCGCGGATGAATTCAATCTGATCGTTCGGGTTAAAAACATGCCCGATTCGGGAATCTGAGAAGCGTCTTCGGAGGTGGCTTCTGGAGCGTGTTGCATGGCTTCTTCTTTGGGGACTGCTTTCACGAATTTGTCTCCCATGGGAACCATGACCACGTTTGCCAGCGCAAGAGAGGTTGTGATGGCTTCGATGGCCTCTTCCGTGGTGAGTTCCACTCCCGCTGCGGTGACCAGATTAACCGTTCCTTCCAGTGTGGGAGCATAGAGGACCATCTTGCCGGTCAATTCACTATAAATGGTGAAAATGGGCTCCAAAGGCATGGCCGGGAAATTAAAGGTGTGCATGTTCGGGATTTCCGCGTCACCACCTGCAGCATTTCCTCCTGCTGCAGCCAAGAGCCCGGCAATGTCAGGAATACCGTTTTGGGCTCCGCCGTTTCCAGTAGTCGTTGTATTGCCGTTGTTACCAGCGGCTGCCCCTGGTGCCGGGATCGTTCCTGTTGAACCGAGGCTGGGGACGCCTTGTCGGAGAGGCAGGTTGCTTCCTGGTGTCGGGCGTGGAGTCGTTGTTTTATTGGTGTTGGTGGTGCTTCCAAGACTTGGGATGGTTGAAGGAGGACGACGTGTGGTGCCGGCGGTATTGTCGGCAGGTGCGTTGGCTGACCCGGCCAAGGATGGAAGACGCGTCAACGGCTTTGGGCTCGCCGAAGGAGCAACCAGTCCTGGCGTGGCTTTTTCTTCGGTCGCTTCGGCTTCAGTTGCCTTCGCTGTGCTCGCTGCTTCTTCGGTGGACTCCGCCAAAGGCTGCAATGGTTGGTTGATATTGGCATTCTGCTGCATCGCCTGGCGCAATACCTCCCTTAAGCGGGCGTCCAGTTCTTCCGGACTTTGCCCGCGGACGGTGAGTGTCAGGATGGGAAGGAGGAGCAATAGAAGCCAAGCAAAGCGGATGCCGGCTGAGCGTGATGGTTTGTTCATTTGAATGGACATGATCCTGGATCGGTGTGGATTCGAATGGAGCGTATTCGGAGCTGGATTGTGATGGCTTGCTGTCATGCTTGTTTCGAATCCTCGGTTTTGTTTTTAAATGGTTTGGCGGTTTTGCTTAAACGGCTATTTGTTTCAACACCCTATTCGTCGGAAGGTTGCTTTTGATAATTGGCAACCAGTGTCATATTGCAGGTTAATTCAGAATTCTGAGGTGGCTTGGGCTTTAGATCCAGATCATGTACTCGAACCATGGATTCGCCTGAGCCAATCGAAACGAGAAAGTCAATGAGTTCCATATCGTCCGTCGTCACGGTCAGGCGGTAGGCCTTCTGGTCAAAGAAGACGTTGTTGGTGCTCTGTTCGTTGGAGATGCGGACCGGACTGATGTTTGGGGTTGGCAGTTTGCTTTGGCGGGCTTGATCCTGGATCAGGCGGATCAAATCGTTTGCCCTGGATTCGGTTGCGATATTGGAGCCGATGCCTTCCAGTTCGGTCAGCTTCGCTTTGAACTGGGTTGATTTGCTGATCAGACGGTTGTAGGACGCAATTTTCTGGCGGGCTTGATCCATCTTTTGTCCCATCTCGCCCCAGTCACTGAAACGAGGCCACACGAGCGCCATGTTCAGGATGATAAACACCACCAGTCCAACGATGACGACCAGTCGTCGTTCAAAGGCGCTCAGATTATATCGATCGAAAAAGGCTTGCATCACTCGAATCCGGATCTTCTCAGTTCACAGTTAAAACTCCAGGTGGACATTTCGGATGTCGCTCCCCGGCGGCGGCCTGAAATGGCGCTGATCGTCGGGTCGCTGACGCTTGAGAACAAGGGCTTGTCCGCCACCGTGGCCGCAATCAAGGCTTCATGGTAATCTGTTACCTTGTGGGATTGGTCTGTCGGGACGTTTCCGCGCAAGGTCAACACTTTGCCCTGTCGAAAGTTGAAAGACAGCAGAGACAACCCGTCCGGCATGAGTTCGGATATAACCCGCAGACTGTCCAAAGCCGAATACTTGAGGTCGACCTGTTCCTGGAGGATTTGGACCTTGGCCTGGAGTGCCATCGTGTTGGTGTAGGAGTTGGCCTTGCTGCGCATGACCGTTTGCAGCTCGATGTTTTCCCCACGCCTCCATTCCAGTGCGACGAAGTAGAACAACACCGCGAAAATGTAAACCAGCAACACGCCGCCCAGACTGCTCATCCATAAACCGTCGATGTATTGCTGACGGTATTTGGTGCGAATTTCGGCCGGCATCAGGTTGGCGTTGGAACGGCTGCGCGTGGCGCGCTCGGCACTTTCCTGGGCCATTTCATCATTCGTGGAAGGGGTGGATGTCTCGATGCCCTTGGAAGACCAGCCTTTCAAGGCTTCCTGCCAGGCAGCAGGGACCTGTTCGTGCCCGACCAAGCGGATCGCAGGGGCTTCCTTCATCCAGCCCTCAAGCTCTCCGGACCAGGCTGTGTTGTTCAAATTGTCGATGAGCAACTTGGCGCCGTGATCGGACTTGGGAAGTGTGGTTAATCCAACATGCTGGGTCCAACCGTCAAAATGCCATGAAATCAGGCAATCACAGGTATCTTCGCTGCGTTCGATGACTTCGATGCGCACGCAATCGTCTTGAATCGGTTCGGACGCCAAGCCGTGCAGTCGGGGAAATTCGATGCGATCCGACTGATACCCGACTTGTTCCAGATCGGTTAGCAACGCCTCAATGGCTGAACGTTCCGCCAGGACCAGGAGCACTGTTTGCTGTGCGGGATCAGGGCAGGGGAGCGTTTCAAAGCACCAGACGATTTGTCCCACGGGAACGGGACTGAGTTTCTCGAGTTGAAACTCGAGCATCTGCCTGGCCTCATCAAGGTCTTCCCCCTTGGGGAGGTGGACAACGCGCAGGAAAATATGTTCTGCCGCTAACCAGGCGATGTTCAATCGCTTCTGTAGAAACTGACGCCAGGTCTGTTCAATCTGCCGGGGGGGCAGTGGTGTTTCTTCGGTGTGCTTCAGCTTGGATTTCTGGGCAACCTGCTTTTCTGAAACACTGAAATGCCAGAGCTGTTTGGCATCGGGCGCAACGTGAATGACATTGCAGTCATTCCACTTCTGCTTGCGCGCTTTTTTCTTTTTGTTGGGGGTTGCCATGAAATGGGTTTCGACTATGTGCTGTGTTTAATCGGCCAACAACTCCATGTGCTCCTCGGTTTGAGTCACGCGAAGGACTTCCTCAATGGTGGTGACACCGTTCTTGACCTTGTCCCAGCCATCCATGCGCAGCGTGCCCATGCCTTGCTCCATGGCTTTCTGCGCCAGAGTGGATGCTGCGGAGCGATTGAGGATCAGGGGGCGCAGTGCTTCGGTCAGCACGAGTAATTCATAGATGGCGATACGTCCCTGGTATCCGAGTTGATGGCATGTTTCGCAGCCAGCGCCATAATAAAATTTGGTTTTGCCGATGTCTTCTTCAGGAAAACCGATCTTCCGGAGATAGGTTTCGTCGACTTTCTGTTCGGTTTTACAGTCCTTGCAGATCGTTCTGACCAAACGTTGAGCCATCACGGCTTCGACGGAGGAGGCGACCAGGAAGGGTTCGATTCCCATGTCGATCAGACGTGTGAAGGCGCTGGGAGCATCGTTGGTATGCAGAGTGCTGAATACCAAGTGACCGGTCAATGCGGCCCGGATGGCAATTTCAGCAGTTTCCAGATCTCGGATTTCCCCGACCATGACCACGTTGGGATCCTGACGCAGGATGTGACGCAGTCCCATGGCAAAGGTCAGTCCGATGTCCGAACGCACCGGGATCTGGTTGATTCCTTTCAATTCATATTCCACCGGATCTTCGATGGTGATGATCCGTTTTTGAACGGAATTAATGGTGCTTAAGAACGCGTAGAGTGACGTGGATTTACCGGAACCGGTCGGGCCGGTCACCAGAACGATGCCGTGGGGTTTGACAATGAGTTCACGGAGTGTGGCTTCGTGGTCGGGATCAAAGCCCAGTTTATCCAGACTCAAAAAGATCTTTCCACGTGTCAATAGACGCAGGGAGACACTTTCGCCGTAAACCGTTGGAACGGTCGAAACACGGATATCGATTTCCTCCCCTTTGATGCGGACATTGATACGGCCGTCCTGCGGGAGTCGTTTTTCGGCGATGTCCATGCCCGCCATGACCTTAACGCGGGAGATGAGAGCCGATTGGAAGCGTTTCAACTGGGGAGGCATGGGAGCCTGATGGAGGATGCCGTCCACACGATACCGGATGCGCAGTTCATCTTCCGCAGGTTCGAAATGAATATCTGTTGCGCGGTCTTGAAAGGCTTCCCAGATGATCTGGTTCATGAACTTGATGACGCTGGCTTCCTGATCGCCATCGGTGATCTCTTTGTCTTCGCCGACAATGAGTTCGATCGGTTCGTCTTCTTCCAGTTCGTCGAGCGTTTCCGCTCCCACACCGTAGTATTTCTTCAGCGCTTTCTCAATTTCAGCCTTGGGAGCCAGTCCGAACTGAACCGGTCCGGAGGCTTCGTATTGAACGGCATTGATCATGCCCGCTTCGAAAGGATCGCTGACCGCGACGAGCAGTTCTCCATTTTCCTCCGTGGCTGGCATGATGGTGTATTGAAAGGCCACTTTGGTGGAAATGCGGGCCCGGACTTCCGGAGGCACGCTGATGGACTGGAGTTGAACAAAGGGCCAATCCAGAGTTTTTGCCAGTTGTTCCAGGAATTGTTCCTCGGTGATCCCTTTTTCCCGGGAGAAAAACGACAACAAAGAATCGTCCGAACCGCCGTCGACTGCGGTCCGCCACTGCTTGCTCCAGGTGTCAAACTGCTCCGGTGAAACCAGAGAAGCCTGATCGAGAAGCGTTTTAATGGATAGAAAAGGCGTTGCCATGAGTTTCTCTACTTGCCCCTAAAAACGCCGCAAGATAGGGAAAGTTGCGAAGGAGGTCAAAGGAAATGCGGATTCTGTGCCTTTGGTGGGGATATTGCTTGCCTGAAAGTGGATTTGAAGGCTGTTATTACAGGCATGGCTTCCATGCATGTCGGAACAATAACGGTCATTGGAAAAGATAAAACCGGAGTGATTGCTCGGGTAACGAATTTCTTGTTTGAGCATGGGGCCAACATCGAGGCGCTGGACGAACAAGTCACCCGCGGGCACTTCAGCATGAACCTTCAGGCCAGCTGGCCCGCCAGTCGATGGTCTCCCAAGATGATCGAAGCCGGCCTGGCTGATCTCGGCAGGGCATTGGCTATGGAAATCAAAGTCAAGTTCTCCGCCCCCAGCGCTCGCAAACGCATGGCGATCTTTGCCTCGCTGGAGCCTCATGCGCCCACCGGAATACTGGAGGCCGTTGCCAAGAAAACGCTGAAAGCTGACCCGGTCGTGCTGGTGTCCAACCATACCGCCATGAAGTCCCTCGCCAAGCGGCATAAAGTGCCATTCAAGCAGGTGAAATGGGACAACCGTAAGCAGGGGGAAGAAGAATCATTGGCGTTGATGGATGAATTTGGGGTGGATTTCATCGTGTTGGCCCGGTTCATGAAAATTTTGTCGCCGACCTTTGTCTGGCATTTTAAGAATCGGATCATCAATATTCACCCATCGTTGCTCCCCAGTTTCCCCGGTCCACAAGCCTATCGCCAGGCCTATGAACACGGGGTGAAGATTGCCGGTGTGACCGCTCACTTTGTGAACATGCACCTGGATGAAGGACCGATCATTGCCCAGGAATCCTTTGCGATCAAACCCACCATGACCTTGAAAGACGTGGTGGCGGCGGGGCAAAAACTGGAAACCCGTGCGTTGATTCGCGCGGTACGTTTGTTTTTGAGTAAACGTCTGGATGTCCATTGGGGAACCGTCAAGGAAGTGTAAGCTTGTCATGTGGTTCAAACGTCTCATCCGATTGTTGTGGGCCATCTTTGGCAGACTGCTTCTTTATGGGGTGGCGGTCATTATCATCCTGAACATCATCGTTCGTCACCAAATGGAACAGCGTGGACGCTCCTGGCGCGGTGGTGGAGGCGGGGGATGGCGGCGAAACAACGAACCTGCCCAACGCTTTGCGCCCCGTGTGAACCGGGAATATGACCAATCCATTCGTGAGCAGATTGAACATTATCCGCTGCACGTTTGTTTGGTGGACGGCAATGCCCTGGATCGATTTGGAGATCCTGTTGATTACGATCATCAGGGTATGGTCGTGCGTTTGTGTTCCGAAGATTGTGTGCGGGAATTCAGAACGGATCCTTCTCACTATACGAAGCAACTGCTGGATGCTTCGTTGACGCAGTGATGTTGATACTCGGGAGGGGCAAGCTCCTGCTTGAACCCACTTCAAACCTCAGTGCTTTGAAACCCTTTTCAAGCTGCAAAGGAAACACCGCAGACATTCGATGAACGATTGCCTCCCCACGTTCCATTTTTTTTGCTCAGAAACGTTTTCAAGGGGAAAGTTTGGGGCGAGGTGGAACTCTCCCCTCCATTGAATAAATAATGAACTGCGACCAGTATTCCCAATTCGGGGCTGGTCATGCTTGAAGTTTGTTGGTATAGGATTGGCGTCCTCTTTGATTGAGATAACAACCTGCGGGTTGAGTTCCGATGGAAATGGGGGCACAAAAAAGCGCCGCTCGACTGGAATCGAGCGACGCAGATCAAGGATGCACCGGCCTTGGGGAGGCTAGAGGTCGCGATCCTTGAGAATCACGAAACCGCGATGTCCGTCGGCATCACGGTAAGCGACGACCAATCCTTTACTGAGATCGGCGTCGCGATAAATTTCTGCAAAATCAAACGGTTTGCGGACCGGCTTGAAATTGACTTCGGTGATGATGGTGCCGGGCAGGATCCGGTTATCGGCCAGGCTTCCTTTCTCCACTTCCCAGACCATCAGGCCCTCCGCAAGGTCGACGCCGAACATTTTCGCCCCGGATTCATCCGCTTCCCTGAGTTTGAGTCCCAGGGGGAGGTTTTGCGGTTCTCTGGCTTCGTTGGCGGTGATGGCTGCTACGGGAGGTCGGGTCCATTCGCGGGGTTCGATGACGACCTGCAACCGTTCATCGTTGCGTACCACGTCCAGGATAAGCGGTTTTCCTATGGTCTGAGAACGGACCTGGTTTTTCAGTTGTTGTGCGCTGGCCACCGCTTTGCCGCCAACGGCAATGATGATATCGGCAGGTCGCAGGGTGGATTCGGCGGCTGCACTACCAGCCTGCACGGAAGAAACCACCACTCCCTGTGATACGGTGGTGACCAGGTCGTTCAGCTCATAGTTTTCGGTTAAAGTCTGGATACCAATTCCCAGCAGAGCACGTTTAAAGGTGCCGGTTTCGATGAGTTGATGGCCGATTTCCATGGCCATGTTGATGGGAATGGCAAACCCGATGCCGGTGTTGAGTCCGCGGATCATGGTGTTGATACCGATGGCTTCACCCCGAATGTTGACGAGGGGGCCGCCGGAATTGCCCGGATTGATATCGGCATCGGTCTGAATAAAATCGTGATCCAGGCTGCTCGACATGGCGACAGCGGAACGTCCCTTGGCGCTGACATGACCGTAGGTGACGCTGTATTCGAGCTCGAACGGCGCTCCGATGGCGATGGCAAACTCTCCCACTTTGACCGCATCGGAATCTCCAATCTTAATGGGGGTTAACAGAGATTTGGGGGCATCCACTAATTGGATGATGGCGACATCGGACTGTGAATCATAGCCGGTGACGATGGCCTTGAAAATTCGACCGTTCATCAATCGCACGCGAATGCGGCTGGCGGCTTCGATGACATGGTAGTTGGTCAGGATATGTCCGTCTTTGCTCAGGATCATCCCCGAACCTTTCCCATCGAAACGGTCACGGGGGCGTTCTGATGGATCCTCCTGATCCTTCTCCTCTTCCGGTTCCGGACCTTGGTTGCGGAAAAATTCCTCCAGGCGGCGTCGTTGTTCCTCCGGCAGGTTATCCATTTCCGGATGATTTTCCAGATCCGTCAAACCGGCGTTTGGCTTGACGGGGTGGGCCACTTCGACGACCACCACCGACGGAGCCACCTTGTCGGCCACCTCGATGAATGCCGTGTTGAGCTTTTGCGCCCAACTCAGGATGTCTGATACGGATCCATCCGCACCGTCCGCCTGCAGTGGGCACGTCAGGGCGCTCCAGCAGATCCCGGTCAACAAAATGGCTTTTATGGTATTCCAGCACTTCATGGATGAATTACATCACGAACCTTTGGAACGCGACAATCGGAAAATGTTCAAACTTTCTTTGCATTGTCAGGTGATTCGATCTGGGGTAAAACCAACACATCCCATGCATAACGGATCTCACATATCGAGGCGCGACTTTCTCTGGCAGTCCGGAGGCGGACTGGGAGGGATCGCTCTGGCTGCGCTGTTGAAGGGGGACGGGTTGCTCGCCGACGCGCGTGTGAATCCCGGTCCCGAAACCTTCATGCGGTTTCGGCCCCGCGCCAAACGCGTTATTCAATTGTTCATGGCTGGCGCGGCGAGCCATGTGGATACGTTTGATTACAAACCCTTGTTGATCAAAAAGGATGGTCAGCCATGGGATCCGGGCGAATCGGTTGAATTATTCCAAAGCCAACCCGGCAGCACCTTCGCTGCGCCGTGGGATTGGCAGGCTTTCGGGCAGACCGGCAAGCGTTTGAGCGACATTGTGGCGCCGTTGGGCAGTTGTGTGGACGACATGGCTTTTGTTCATAATCTGGTGGGTAAAACCGGCGTGCACAGTCAGGCGACGTACCTGCAGTCCACTGGCTTTCAACGTCCCGGTTTTCCGGGGATGGGGGCGTGGATCAGTTACGGATTGGGTAGTTTAAATGAAAACCTGCCTGCCTTCGTGGTGTTGCCCGATCATCGTGGTTATGCGTCCAATGGTCCCAAAAACTGGGATGCGGCATTCCTTCCGACCCATCATCAGGGAACGGAAATTTTTCCAAACCGCGAAAATCCCATCAATGATTTGTTCCCGGCGAAGAACCCATACATCACGGAAGCCAGCGAAAAAGATGGATTGGCCTTGTTGCAAGCCTCCAACCGTGAGCATCAAAAGGAAAGGGAAGGGGACGAACGGCTGGAAGCCAGGATCCGTGCTTACGAGTTGGCTGCGCGCATGCAATTGAGCGCCCCCGAGGCTATGGATATTTCCAGGGAACCGGTCTATATCCGGAAGATGTATGGTCTGGAGCATGGACTGCAAACGTTTCCCACCGAGATCAACGACATCGAAGAAACGGATCATTGGGGACGAAAATGTCTGGTGGCTCGACGTCTGTTGGAACGCGGTGTGCGCTTTGTGCAGATCTGGTCCGGCAACGACAACGGTTTTCCGCGCCGCAATTGGGATTCACACGAAGACATTCACCGAGATCATGGACCTTTGGCTCTCGGAATGGCTCGTGGCACGGCTGCCCTGATTCAGGACCTGAAACAGCGCGGCATGCTCGAGGATACACTCATTCTATGGACCACCGAGTTCGGTCGCATGCCCTGCGCACAAGGTGGCAAGGGGAGGGATCATAATCCGTTCTGTTTTACCAATTGGTTATGTGGCGGCGGCGTCAAAGGTGGTGCCACCTATGGGGAAAGTGACGAATGGGGATTCAAACCCGCCGACCGGAATCATCCGACGACTGTTTACGACATTCATGCCACCATGCTCCATCTACTGGGGATCGACCACGAAAAGCTTACCTTCCGACATAATGGCCTGGATCGTCGATTGACCGATGTGCATGGGGAAGTGATTCGTCCATTGTTGGGGTAATGTTGCGCGGGTTTATTTGTTCACGCCCTCCCGCAATTGCGTGATAGAGACGCGGTGGCGCAGGGGGGGAGTGTTTTTGAGGTAAAGCGCGGTAAATCAATGGGTGAAGTCGCGTCGATCTTTTAACGCGGGGAAGGTTTGCCGCCATTCATCCACTATTTGCATATTGATTACGCTTTCGATGACACATTCGTCTGCATCTGCTTTCGCAATGGCAGCTCCATGGGGATCGATGATGGCGCTGGCCCCGTCGTAGCCCAGGTAGGGATCTGTTCCGCATCGGTTCAGTCCCACGACATAAGCCAGATTTTCAATGGCGCGTGCTTCGAGCAGGCGCGACCAGTGCATGGTTCGTTTATTGGGCCAATTGGCGATGACGATGAATGAATGAGGTGGTTGATCCATCAGCATGGCTTTGCGGAAGATTTCAGGAAAACGCAGGTCATAACAGATGAATGGGCATATCCTTAATCCACCCGGCAGTTCGAAACACCGGATTTCATTTCCAGCGGCGTAGTGTTCGCCTTCCTTGCCCATGGAGAACGGGTGGATCTTTTGATAACTGCCAACGATCTGACCATCGGGTGAAAGCAACACGGCTTCGTTGGTCGGTTTACCAGACGGTTGGGACAGGGTAAGCCCGGCAAGGACATGGCATTGGGTGTCCGTCGCATATTTCCTGAGAAAAGCGGTGGTGGGTCCATCCGGCGCCTCCTGGGTGAGGGGGGCGTTCATGGAAAAACCAGTGGCGAACATTTCGGGGAGGACCAGGAGGCTCCCTTCAGATGGGGAAACTTGTTCGGTTAATTGTTGAACTTTCTGGAAGTTGGCTTCCTTGTTTTCCCAGACGATGTTGGTTTGAAATGCGTAAACTTTCATTCGTGCCTTTTATTGCATGCCATGATCTCGAAGTTGTTTCAATCCCTTCAACAAGCGTTCCACTGCCTCATTGGCCGTCTCTTCTTGCAATGCTCCAAACGCAACACGCAGGTAACATCCTTGATCCAGTCCAAATGCTGTTCCGGGGATGACCGCTACATGATGGTCTTGAATCAATTTTTCCACGACCTCAAGTGGTTGCGCTTCCAGATCCAGTTCGATCAGGACGTAAAAAGCGCCCTTTGCGGGAATGATGCGGACAAAGGGTTTCAATGCCTCCAGACCCTCCAACAAATGACGGCGCACATTGTTCATCGCTGGAAGATGTTGAGTGCAGTAAGTCTTGCCTGCTGATAATGCGGCCACCGCGGCAAACTGTGAAATGGCAGGCGCGCAGATCAGGTTGGTGTCCTGAATTTTTTTCACCGAAGGCATCAAGGCTGCGGGCATGACCATGTAACCAATCCGCCAGCTTGCGAAACCAAATGCCTTTGAAAGTGAAAACAGTGAGAAGGTATGTTCCTCGCTCCCTGGTAAACTTCCCGGTGAAAAATGCGTGGCGTCTTCGTAGAGAAAATACTCATACGCCTCGTCCGAGATATGGTAGATGCCCCGTTCTTTGCAAAGTTGGTTGATCTCGGTGAGGAGTGACTTCGGAAAGACCATCCCGCTCGGGTTGTTGGGGGAAATAGTGACCACGGCGCGCGTTTTCGGCGTGATGGCGGACTCAATGGCCGAAAGTGTGGGCAGCATATTGGCGTCGGGGTCAATTCCCTTTGGGATCGCTCCCAACATGGTGATGGCCATCTCATGATTGAAGTAGTAAGGCTTGGGCAGAATGATTTCATCCCCGAAATCAGCAATCGCCATGATGGCATTCATGAAAGCCATGTTGCTGCCGGCGGTGATCATGAGACGGTCCAGCGGATCGATCTTGATGCCGTTGTCGGTTTGAAGCTTGTTGGTGAGTGCGGACAGCAGTTCCGGTATCCCTTGAACCAGCTTGTATTTATGGTGGATGGGATCGGACTGAAAAGTTTGAATGCCATCCTGGACTTGCGGGGGGGGAGAGTAATGCACCACTCCCTGACCCAGAGAAATGGTTCCAGGATGCGCTGCCACCCACTCGCCGACGATAGGAATGACCGGTGACTGTACCTCAGTGATTCGATTGGCTATAGGAAACGGCATGATGTCTGAAATTTGGGGCATGCCCCAAATTGAATCGCGGAGCATCATCCCGATTTACCTCCCTTAAGGCAAGGAAGAGTTGAATTGAGGTAGAACGTGCCTGCCTGTCCCGCGACTGCGTGGATCCCCGGCGCGTCCCCTTGTGGTCAACATAACCTGAGTTACTCTTCGTTTTGGGAAGCCTGAGGCATGCGGACACCCCACATCCGCATGGCTGGCGCCAGCGGCGGACCGAGACGGTCCGATCTACCTTGCGATTTC
>CAYPZD010000042.1:25359-44841 GCA_964415055.1 uncultured Verrucomicrobiota bacterium
CCCCAGGTAGAACGTGGCGTCTCGGCGCGTCTCCTTGTGGCTCGCATGAGCTAGGTTGCCATCCGTTTTGGGAAGCCATTGGTCTTCGAACGCCCCACATCCGCATAGCTGACGCTAGCGGGCGGACCGAGACGGTCCGATCTACCTTGCGATTTCCCCCAGGTAGAACGTGGCGTCTCGGCGCGTCTCCTTGTGGCTCGCATGAGCTAGGCTGCCATCCGTTTTGGGAAGCCATTGGTCTTCGAACGCCCCACATCCGCATGGTTATCGCCAGCGGCTGACCAGGACCCACGCTGCCGCGGGGCAAGCGGGTCCCATCTACCTGCATTTTTCCGCGCTATTGTTGATGCGATTTTTTACGGAAGGTGTAAACGACCAAAAGAAGGGAGACAGCAAGGCACCCAATCTCAAATGCGTTGCCACCCTTCTGATAAATAGTCGAACCTGGAGTCCAGCCGATAGGAACTTGGAATGTTTTGAATCCGCGACCATAGACTTCGCTTGTGTCCAGGAGTGATTCAAGCCCCTGCAATCTGCCTGCCGGGTCGATCCAGCAGGTCAATCCATTGTTGCCGCAGCGAATCATTGGAAGACCGTTTTCGATGCAGCGAAAGGCGGCCAGGGAGCCATGTTGGATCTGGGCGGCGCTGTTTTTGAACCATCCATCATTGGTCAGGTTGATCAGGAGGTCGGTTGGATTTTTACCGGATGCCCTGGCCAGGTATGGCATGACGTCTTCGAAGCAGATGAGAGGGTAAAGTCTGGTCTTGGGCTCCTTCAAATCGAACCACTGGGGAGACGAACCGGGGGTGAAAAGACTTTGGATGGGTGTCAGCATTTTCAGGAATGGAAATACATCTCCCAACGGGACGTACTCCCCGAAAATCACCAAATGACGTTTGTGATACGTTCCCTGAAGTTTTCCTGAAGGATCCATGAGGAATGCCGTGTTGTAGAAGATGGGATGGTCGGTATTGAGCGTTTGCTGTTCCGCATCGGTACCATTGAAAAACAACCAGACATCATATTTTGCCAACATGTCCCAAACGGGAGTAAAGGATTCGATACTGCTTGGGAATGCGCCTTCAGGCCAGACGAGCAGATCCGGGTCGGTTTGAAGCGCGGCTTCGGACAATCGCAGCAGTTCCTCAAATCTGGGCTGATCTTCAGCATCATCCCAAATCAGGTCCTGCGGAAATGCGGGTTGGATGACTGCCACCTTCAGTGAGTCCGCTGGTTTGGATGTTTCGATGTTTCTCACTCTCAAATAACCCACATACGTCAGCGCCAGTACGGCGATGACGGGCAGGATCAGATCGGGGATCCATTTCCATGGCTGGGGACGTTTCCAGTCAATACGGCTCAAGCCAACGACAGCCGCAATGGAAACCCACGCGATGAGAGTGGAAATAAACGGGATGCCTCCATAAGCTGCTCCTTGCGCAATGGGCGTCCATGGAAGTTGGGTGGCCCCCAGCAGGAGCCATGGAAATCCTGTCAGGAAATGGGATACAAAACATTCCAGACCTCCCCACAGGATAGCTCCGCCCAGGGCAAAACGCAGGCCACCCAGCAGCGTCAACCGTCGAATGCCGGAGATGGGACAGGATGATTGTTCTGGCGGGGATGGTTCACTCAGGCGTTTGGCATATCTCCACATGATCCATGTCCATGCCGCAGGATACAGGGCAAGATATGCCGTCAAAGACAACCAGGCGGCCACGGCGCCCGGGGGGTAGGGCATGTTCAACAGCCAGTAAAGGGTGGTTGCAGCGTGTATCCAGGAGACCAGGTAGCTCCATCCAAACGCGGCCTTGGATCGCGTGGTCAGGCCAAGAGCCAACAAGCCTCCCGGAGCCAGCCAGGCCAATCCAGTCATGTTCCACTTCGGGTAAGCCAAGGCCCAAAGAACGCCCAGGGCGACAGCGGCAAGCAGTCGCAGCATACGAATGTGTCTGGAAGCGTTCGGTAACATGATCAGGGGTTCCCGAATCGAGTGATGGATCAGGCTTTTTCCTGACGGTATGCTTCTGCGAGTAATGAAATCGGATGACGGATTTCCATCCGCAATCCGCGTTCACGCGCTCCGTTCAGGATCTGAAGCAGGCAGCCTGGATTGCCTGTTGCCAGAATGGACGCTCCGGTTGTTTCCACGTGGTCCAGCTTGCGTTGCAGTAGTAGGTCCGCTGTTTCGGGTTGGACGATGTTGTAGATGCCCGCGCTGCCGCAGCACCAGTTGCTTTCCGGCAGTTCACATAATTCAAGTCCGGGGATGGACTGCAATATCTGACGGGGCTGAGCGGTGATCTTTTGTCCATGGGCCAGGTGGCAGGCTTCGTGGTAAGTCACTTTGGAGGTGGCTTCAGGAGTGATCTCCGGCGCATCCCAGCCAATCACTCCCAGCCACTCGTGGATGTCTTTCACTTTTTTATCCCATTCCCGTGCTTTGGCTGCGTAGGCGGGATCATCTTTCAGGAGTCCCGTGTAGTGTTTCAAATGGGAACCGCATCCTGCCGCATTGGTGATGATGGCGTCATACTGATCGGGGGGCAACAGGTCGATCATTTGTCGCGCCATCCCTTGTGCGAGTGTCCATTCGCCGTTGTGGGCGTGTAAAGAGCCACAACAGTTTTGTTCGGGGGGAGTGATCACTTCACAACCGTTTCTTGTCAATACTTCGGCAGTGTCTAGATTGACATCGCTGAAGATCAGGTCCTGCGCGCACCCCGTCAACAATGCCACTCGATAACGTTTTTCGTTTCTGGCCGGAGTCACCCGGTCGAGCAACTCGTTGGAAAAACGAGGCTGGATGGTGGGGGTCATTTTTTCGAGTTCCCTCAGACGTTTCGGCATGAGCCGCATGATGCCGCTGCCACGCACCAGAGCTTGTAATCCGGACTGCTGGTAAAGTCGGATCAAAGTGCCCAGGAATTGAAGATTCCTTTGGTCGCTAAACAACCAACCAATGGCGAACTGACGGATCAACGACCGTTTGGGGGATTTGAGGATCTGTTTGGATTCGACCTCGGCCCGGGCGTGTTCGAACAGTTCGGCATAGTTCACACCGGCGGGGCAGGCGGTCATGCAGGCCAGGCATCCGAGGCAATAATACATCTCATCCGCAAAACTTTTGGAAACATCCAACTCATCATCCGCAATGGCGCGCATGAGTGAGATACGGCCGCGCGGGCTGTGCTTTTCCAGCTTGGTCAGCTCGTAGGTCGGACATGTGGGCAGGCAGAGACCACAATGCATGCACTGCTGAACGACTGAGTAATCCAGATCCTTCAAGTGTGACCCGGTGCCGTGAGCCGACTGGGCGGGTGGCGATGATGTACAGCTACTTAAATTCGACATGTTCATTAAATGGGCAGGATTCCTGGTTTGGGTTTACTCATCGAGCGAATTGTTCTCTTCATCCCGTTGCAGGAATCCGACGACTTTGAAAAAGAAAAAGAATGCGATCGACATGAAAAAAACGGCAATGGCCACACCAATGCCCACTTCCTTGAGTTTCTCAGGCGAGATGCCTTTCAATGCAAAACCCATGCAGCAGATGACGGCCACCATCATGGTAGTTCCGAAAAAGATGAGCGCTTTTTTGCGACGATTTGGATCTTGCTCGTCCAGGTTCTCATTGAAGATCACCCCGTGAATCCACCAGGTCGCCGCAAATCCAACCACGAAGCAGACAAGCGTCAGGAGTCCGAAATTGAACTCCAGAGTGGGGTTGATCTGTTTGAGTGAGGCTGCAAACGCTGTCGAGAGACCAACCGAGAAAGAGGAGGCCAGGCCCGCCAATTTCTCAAATGAACCTGTATCGGGCATTGTTTCCTTGGAATGGGCTGGTGAGCTCATGGCTTTAGCTTGGATCAAAGATTTTCCCCGGATTCAAAATGCCTTTTGGATCAAGCGATTTTCTGACCTCACGTAAAACCCGCATCTGGGCCTGACCTGCAAAGTCCGGAAGGAACCGTTTTTTGGCCACGCCAATGCCGTGTTCTCCAGTAATGGTGCCTCCGACTCGAATGGCTTCTTTGAAGATCTCTTCAAAGGCCTCCTCGATGCGGTGCATTTCGTCTTTGTTGCGTTCGTCCGTAAGAAAAGTCGGGTGCAGGTTGCCGTCTCCCATGTGACCGAAGGTGCCGACGCGCAGCTTGTATTTGTCTGCGATGGAGGCCACGTAACGGATCATATGACCCAGCTCACTGCGTGGTACAGTGGCATCCTCCAGGATAGTGGTGGGTGAGAGCCGTGCCAGGGCTGAAAAAGCCGCCCGTCTTGCGCTGGCCAGTTTGGTGGCCTCCGCGTCATCCTTGGCCACCCGGATTTCCTTGCATCCATTGTCCCGACAGATGGCTTCCATTTTTTCCGCCTCTTCTGAAACCACCGAAGGATGGCCATCGGTTTCAATCAACAACAAGGCTTCGCAATCCAGGGGAAGCCCGATCTTGGCAAAGTCTTCCACGCAATGAATGGTGGTGCGATCGAGAAATTCCAGCGTGCAGGGAATGATTTGCGCGGCAATGATGGCCGAGACCGCTTCGGCAGCGCGATCCATCTGTTCAAAAGTCGCCACCATGGTTTTCTTGGCCTGAGGTTTCGGGATCAGGCGCAGCAACACTTTGGTGATGATGCCCAACGTTCCCTCGGAGCCGATGAATAGATCTTTCAGAGAATAACCCGCCACGTCCTTGACGCACTTGTTGCCCATCCAGCATATTTCACCATCGGGCAAGACCACTTCCATGCCCATGACATAGTTGCGCGTGACTCCGTATTTGAGTCCGCGTAATCCTCCGGAATTTTCGGCGACATTGCCCCCGATCGTGGAGATCTTCATGGATCCCGGATCGGGCGGGTAAAAGAGTCCAGCCTTGTCGACGGCCTCGGAAATGGTCAGTGTGGTGACTCCGGGTTCCGCCGTCAGGGTGAGGTTGGCGGCGTCCAGTTCCAGGATTCGGTTCATCTTCACCGTGCACAGAACAATGCATTGGTCGGAGGGGAGACTGCCCCCGCTCAAGCCTGTGCCCGAACCTCGGGTGACCACCGGGATGCCTTCCCGATTGGCCAGTTTGAGCACTTCGGACACCTGTTCGGTGGTCTGGGTGAATACCACACATCCGGGATATTGTTTCAGGGCGGCGGTGCCGTCGAAGGAATAGGGGATCAGATCCTCTTTGCGGTCCAACACTTCCTTTTCCCCGACGATCTCTCGCAGTCGGGTGATGATTGTCTTTTCAAGCTGCATCATGCGTCGGCATCCAGATTGGATAAACAGGGGTTTCTGGTCAATGAACTTTCTTGAATGAGGCCGAATTGCATGATGGAATGGCCCGACATGACGGACGCATCATCTCCATCTTCAGTGAACGTATTGCTGGTTGTCGGCAACCGAAGCGCCACCTCCACAACCCGCGCGGTGATCCAGCACCTGGGACAATTGTTGCAGGATCAGGGTTGCTGTGTGGAAACCTTTGATTACGCCCAGGAAGACCTGCCCTTATTTGACGTTCAAACCGCTTTTACCGGAGATGTTTATGCTACATTAAAAGCCCGCGTTAAAAAGGCGGATGTGATCGTGCTGGGTACTCCGGATTATCACGGCAGCATGAGCAGCGCCCTGAAAAACTTCCTGGATCACTTCTGGAAGGAGTTCGCCGGTAAATTGTTCGGATCGGTCGTTGGCTCGCATGAGAAAGGTTTGACGGTGCACGATCAGATTCGGACCGTGCTGCGTCAATGCTACGCCTGGCCATTGCCCTATGGCCTGAGTTTTCAAGACAAAGCTGACTTGGAAGATGGAAAAGTAGTGTCGGATGGATTGAAAGCACGTTTGGAATCCATGGCGCGTGATCTGCGGGTCTATGGATCCCTGCTGGCTGCACAACGCAATGACGACCTGGCGGGGCAGGAGCCCGGGTTCCTGGCGCATTACCGTTCTTGAGAAGGGGGAAAATTCTTCAGACTTTATTCAGTTAACAAAGATTTATTCAGGACAATCGACCTATGAGTGACAATCCCTATGCCCAACTGGTGTCCGGTTACGCCAAAGCTTTCCGAGATGGAAAACAGTATCAAAACGGCGGTTTTCCCGCCCCTTCACGTCCAGCGCTGGCTCCCGATGCGCCCAAAGCATTGATCTTTTCTCCTCATCCGGACGACGAATGCATCATCGGCGGACTGGCATTGAGGTTGCTCAAGGAATCCGGTGTGCGTGTGATCAATGTTGCCGTCACCCAGGGAAGCAATCGTGAACGTCAACAAGCCCGACTCGAAGAGCTGAAAGGAGCCTGTGATTACATGGGTTTCGGATTGATCACCACAGGTGAGAATGGTTTGGAGGGGATTAATATAGGTCGACGGAAAGAGGATCCCGAAGCTTGGGCTACGGATATCGAAGTGATTCGAGGTATTCTGGACAGAGAAAAACCGGCCGCTATCTTTGTGCCGCACGCCACTGATTGGAACTCCACTCACATCGGCGTGCATTGGCTGGTGATGGATGCATTGGAGAAAATGCCTGCTGATTTTACAACCCTGTTCATCGGTACTGAATATTGGGGCGCCATGGACGATCCGAACCTGATGGTGGCATCCAGCGAGGAAGATGTGACCGAAATGGTCAGTGGCACTTCGTTTCACGTCGGGGAAGTGACGCGGAATCCGTTCCACCTCCTTCACCCTGCCTGGATGCAGGACAACGTGCGTCGTGGCAGCGAGTTGGTCGGAGGGCAAGGGGAGGCCGCTCCGGATTTTTCATTCGCAACCCTCTACCGAGCCAGCCGTTGGCAGAACGGATCCATTCAACCCGCGTGGGAAGGCGGACGGATGATTCGGTTGGACGAGGGCCCAAGCGAGAGCTTGGGAATTTAAAATAGTGAATTTAAAATAGTGAATGGTACGCCGACGGGTGGTTGCAGGTAGATTCCCGATGATATCGGGATCACGGTCCGCCCGCTAGCGTCAGCTATGCGGACGTGGGGTGTTTGAATACCGAAGGTTTCCCCAAACGGATAGCAACTTAGCTGATGTGAACCATAAGGAGACGCGCCGGGGATCCACGCAGTCGCGGGGCAGGCAGGCACGTCCTACCTGTTGGGTGACTCACCCATCACGAATCATTTACCATTTTAAATTCACTATTTACTATTTACTATTGGTTTCCGGTTACTGTTGATTTGAATCCAGACAACATGATTATGAAACATTATCTCCGCATTTTGTGCTTGGGGCTTTTGATCAGTGTGGCTGCGCAGGCGGCCGATCGTCGTCCCAATGTTCTGTTCCTTATTTCTGACGATCTCAATACGTCTCTGGGGTGTTATGACCATCCTTTGGTGAAAACGCCGAACATCGATAAGTTGGCGGCACGTGGGGTTCGGTTTGACAAGGCCTATTGTCAGTTTCCCTTGTGTGGGCCCAGTCGAAATTCCATGTTGTGCGGACTATATCCCAACGCCACTGGCATTCATCGCAATTCCCAGATATTTCGTCAGACCATTCCCAAACACCACAGCCTGTCGCAGGCGTTCAGGTTGGAAGGATATTTCGCCGGTCGCATCGGTAAACTTTACCACTACAATGTTCCCAAATCAGTTGGCACCAATGGGCATGACGACCCGGGCTCATGGGAGCTGGAACTGAACCCGGCGGGTTGCGATCGATTGGAAGAGGAAGGGGAGATCTTCAGCCTGAGGCCGGGGAGTTTCGGGGGAACGCTCAGTTGGTATGCTTCCCCGCAAAAAGATGAAAAACATACCGACGGCATGCTCGCCAGCGATGCCGAATGGGTGTTGGAACGGTGTGCGCGTGATAAGGATCGTCCCTTCTTCCTTGCGGTGGGGTTTTATCGACCGCACACACCTTACGTCGCTCCGGACACTTATTTCGAGGGGTATCCGGAAGCCCGAATGCCGGTGGTTCAAGGTGTGGAAGAGGATGTTAAGGATCTCCCGCCTATGGCGCTGGGCAGTCATAAGAAGGAACACGATCTGTTGAACGATGATTTACGGCGCAAGGCGGTGCAGGCCTACTTTGCCAGCATTACCTTTATGGATGCCCAGGTCGGAAAGGTCCTGGATGCTTTGGAACGTCTGGGCCTGGCGGAGAATACCCTTGTCGTTTTCACCAGTGATCATGGCTATCACCTGGGGGAACATGGTCTATGGCAGAAAATGAGTTTGTTTGAACAAAGCGCACGCGTTCCCTTGATCATGGCTGGACCGGGGATTCCGTCCAAGGGCGCCACAGCCGAAACACCGGTTGGTTTAGTGGATCTGTATCCTACCTTGACTGAAATATGCGATGTTCAGGCTCCCGAAAATTTACAGGGGCAGAGCTTGGTGCCTATTCTAAATAATCCATCCGAAAAGGGACGTGGGTGGTCCCTGACCCAGGTGACCAGAAGACGCACCGGTCCCAGAAAGGATTGGGTGTATGGCTATACCTTGCGAACAGATCGATGGCGCTACACCGAGTGGGACAACGGGGACGAAGGCCGGGAACTCTATGATCACCATCAAGACCCTTTGGAGCAGTCCAATTTGATTGGATCCGGAGATCATGCTGAAACGATTGAAAGTCTCGAGTCCCTCATGAAGGAGGCCATGGCGACCACGTTCCCGGCATCCGGGGAAATTCCCGAACTCAAGACGCAGGTGTGGGCACCTAATCTGACGCACCCGTAAGGGTGAGTTTTGATTCTCACGCCCGTCCCGCGAGCGGGACTAGAGATGCGGAGGCGCGGAGTCGATTTTGTTGCCATTGACGGGGTGGGGTGGATTACGCATGATTTAAAGATTCCATGAAACAAGGTTTATTATCTCGATGGGGGCTCTTTGTTGCTTTGGCGGCGCTGGGGGGTGTGTTGTGTGTTCGTTCCGAGGCTTTGGAACGGCCGAATATCATTGTCATTCTGGTGGACGATATGGGGTATTCGGATATCGGATGTTACGGCGGTGAAATTCAAACGCCGAACATTGATCGCCTGGCCAGGGGAGGCCTTCAGTTTACCCAGTTTTATAATACGGGGCGTTGCTGCCCGACGCGGGCGAGTTTGATGACGGGTTTGCATCCGCATCAGGCCGGTATTGGTCATATGACAGAGACACCCCAAGGACCGAGTCCATTAAGCGATCACCCTTATCAGGGGTTTCTAAATGAACAGTGCACGACGATCGCGGAGGTGCTGAAGAAGGCGGGCTATCATACCTTGATGACCGGCAAGTGGCACTTGGGGTATCACGATCAAGGCAACTGGCCTTTGCAGCGTGGGTTCGATAAATATTTTGGAATCATATCCGGCGCCTCGCATTTCATGAACCCCCAACCGCCGCGAGGATTGACCTTCATGAATGAGCCATTCTCGCCTGGGCCAGGGTTTTACACGACGGAAGCTTTTACGGATTACGCCATGCAGTTCATTCGTGAATCGCGGGAAGAGAATGAAGATCCTTTTTTTCTTTACCTGGCCTACAACGCACCTCACTGGCCCTTGCACGCCAAATCCGATGACCTGGCCAAATATGAAGGAAAGTATCGGGGTGGATGGCATGCCCTGATGGAACAACGTTTGACGCGACAGCGTGAAATGGGCCTGATCGATCCTTCCTGGGATGCGGCGCCGCATGAAGGTCCCGATTGGGATTCGTTGGATGAAGAAACCCGACGTTTGCTCGACCTGCGTATGGCCGCTTATGCTGCATGTATTGATTCGGTGGATCAAAATGTTGGTCGATTGGTGGCGTTTTTGAAACATCAGGGGCTTTATGAGAATACCTTGATTTGTTTCATGTCGGACAATGGGGCCTGTCAGGAAGGCGGCATTCTGGGGAGCGGCACCGAAGCGCAGGTTCGGGATCCGTTGCTCAGCAAGGGAACGGCCGGACCTCGTTGTGGTCAAGCCTGGGCCAATGCTTCGAACACGCCTTTTCGTTACTACAAACATTTCGTGCATGAAGGAGGGATGGCGACTCCTATGATAGCGCATTGGCCTGCCGGGATTCCCTGGCAATCACGAGGGGCATTTGTGAGGGAAATTGGTTACCTGCCTGATTTTATGCCGACCTTTATCGATTTGGCAGGAGCTGAGTATCCTGAAGTTCGCAACGGTCACAAAGTGCACCCTATGGCGGGCACCTCACTCGTGCCATTATTCAAAGGAGGCGATCAACCGGTTCACCGTGCACCTGTGTTTTGGGAACATGAAGGCAACCGCGCCATGCGTGCCGGCAAATGGAAACTGTCCTGGTCCGGGAAGGGACCCTGGGAACTCTATGACATGGACGCGGACCGGACGGAAATGCATGACTTGTCGCAAAGCATGCCGGATCGATTGAACGCGATGGTTCAACAATGGGAAACATGGGCCAAGGGCGTTGGCGTGAGCTTTCCGGATCCAATCAGCTACTACAAAGTCTTTAATGACTCAAAAAAGAAGAAGTGACATGTCGCCCCGGAAAAGCGCAACAAAGCAAAAACAATGGAGTTTGATATCTTGTAGGTGGTTTAGTCTGGCATTGTCAGGGCTTGCTTCTTCGCTTTGTGCTTCCTGGAATAGTAAAAGAAACCCATCAGAGCCAGGGAGGTGATCCCGATGGAGGTTGGTTCGGGGACGACGGTGACACTGTAATCATCGATGCGGAAATGGTCCCCATTGTTTCCGTATTCCTGGTAAAAGCCAAACGATTGAATACTGCCCGATAGGGTTCCTCCAGCCAATGCTCCGACTGATATGTCACCACTCACTCCGGTTGTCGCTGTCATCAGGTGCCAGTTGTCCCCATCCGTAAAGGTAATGCCATTCACTTGAAATGTGCTGAAAGCCCCAGTCGGGCCGTTGTTCGAAGTACTCGTGACAGAAGAGGCAGAGGCATACCATTGGCCACCTATTTGAATAGCGAATCGTCCCAGGGCTTGGTCGCCCGCGCTTCCGTCGGCATTGACACTGACTGAAAGAGCGGAGAGACTGCCGATGTCCGTCGTGCTGAGAGTGGTGGTTGGTTCCGTCGTGAATAAGAGACCTGGCCCGTCGGCATTGTCGTAACTTGTATGGGTTCTGGGAACGACAAAGGCAAAATCGCTCGTATAATCTGCGATGCCGGCAGGTTCATAATTTGACAAGTTCAGGGTATGATTGGACAGATCGTCGACACCCCCACTATCATTCTTAAGGTAAACACTCCATCCGACCGTGTTCATGTCAGTGTTACTGTCACCGACGGTAAATTCTTCGGTGTAGACAACTGCGGACGATACCTTTGGTATCACACTTAAAAATGCTCCCAAAAGGAGTAAACTGAGTAATTCCTTCTTCCAAGTGTCTGTCACCCGGGACGCCGTCTCGCTTGAACGTCTGGCTAAGTTGTTGGGGCTCAATTTTCTGATATCATGCGATTCATCCTCATGCTTCAATCCATCGCAGCAACGGTGTTGGTATGCGCCAACAAATCCTGCTTTTTCCAAACAACTTGCTGAGCATTAAGTAGATGCCTAATGCGAATTAACCATTCCTGTTCTTGCAAAACAGGTTGTTAGTTCGAAGTCTGTGACTTCGTAAGGATGCAATAATGGAAACTGTTCAGGCTCTTTTCCGATTGCGTACCAAGCCCTTCTAACCGGAAACTATCTGTACTTCAAAGGAAAATTGAGATTTTTTCAAGAGACATGCCTGGGCTTAGGTGAAGATAACACCCAAATCATGCTCTCATCTATCCTGAAGAGAAACTTCTGCGATTCACCCATGGATCAAGACTGTGCAGTGAGGAAGAGGGCTGCAAGCTCGAGAGATCAAGGCTTTTTTGTTGGTTGGTGGCGCCTGGAGCGCATCTCAGTTCCTTCTATGAAGATAAGTGTGTGCCGAGAGCTATTTTGGAGTGCGTGTTCCGATACATCGGAACACGCACTCCAAAGAATCCTTGCGTTTCTGCTTCAGCTAGAAATTGAGTGAGATGCGTGGCCCTTGCGCCTGTAGTAGAAAAAAATCCCGGCCAAGGCCAGGGATGTGATGCCTATGGAGGATGGTTCGGGAACGACGGTGACACTGAAATCATCGATGCGAAAATGATCGCCACCATTCCCAAAACCCATATAGAAACCAAAAGCATTTATATCGCCTGAGAGTGTGCCTCCTGCCAGAGATTGCACACCAAGTCCATCAACTTGATCGACATCAGCAGACATATAGCGCCAGTTTGTCCCTGTCGTAAAATCGATCCCGCTGATTTCGAAGGTGGACCAGTCGCCGTTTGGCCCATTATTGGTTGAGCTGGTGGTGGTGGTATTAGAGGCATACCACTGATCGCCGATCCTGATGGCAAACCGCCCTGTCGCGGGGTCTCCACTACTTCCGTCGGCATTGATGCTGATTGAAAGTGATGAGAGGCTAGCAATGTCTGTTGTGCTGAGGGCGGTGGTTGGCTCTGTTGTGAACAGGAGACTTGCTCTATTCTCTCCGATGTAATCATTGTGGGTGCGCGGTGCAACGAAGGCGTACTGTGTGTCTTCCGAAACATAGGCTACTCCGGCTGGATTATAACTATCGGTGTTGTAAGTGTGATTGGTCAGGTTGTCCAGGACACGATTTTTGTCGGTAAGGTATACATTCCACCCTACAGCACTCATCACGGCGTTGGCATTGCCACTGACGCTGAAATCTTCGGTATACGTGACAGCTCACCATAACATGGGTGTCACGCTCAACATTCCGCCAATGATCCACAGGTTCAGCATGCATTTTTTCCATGTGGCCGTCGTAAAGATTTGTGTGTTGCGGATGCACAAGCGGGAACAGGACGGGCTACCCTTATCAGATGTGGTGGAAGTGTCGTTCATTACCCCGATATTATTTGCCCGCAGGATCTATGAGTTAATGGGTAAAAAGATGCAACAGGCTGAACAGTAGTGGATTGGGGTAATTAAATGGTGTCGTTTTTTCGATGCTTTTGTCGGATTTTCGCACATTGTCCCGGTTTTTGGATAAAAATTATATCTCGATGGCGGGATATCGATAAAACCGTAACAAATTCTGAATGACTAGCGGTATTCGTTTGTGCTTAAAAAAAATGTGGAAAAGGGTCTTTGATGATTGGAGGTGGCTTGGTGAATAAGAGCCAAAGCACACTGTTCGCATAGAACGCAGAGAAATGCTGGATGAGTCATTAGTGCGGAGATCAGGACTCGTACGACCAACTTGGTCAATATGGATTACGATTCAGTTCTATTGTCCCCAAATCTGTTGCCATTCGGGGGATTGAAAATCATCCGCCGGGATCATTTTTCTTTTGTGGCTCTTTGCGCCGCGGCCCTTTTTGGATTGCTCATGCAGGATCTGTCCGAGTTCCAATGTTGATGGATGGGACGCGTGTTCTCCACCCAGTTCAGGGGTGGGGAGGTTGGGGGGGCGTTGGCTGGGGGATTGCCAATAGTTGTTGCGAAACAAAAACGTTTCGGGAGCGGTTCCAGGTCCGATGTTGACTTGCACGGAAACCCGCCGATCGTAGATGATCACGTTGTTTTCAAATCGTCCGCCTTGGGATGGGGCAAAGGATGGTTGATCGTTTTCCTGAAGGATTCGCATCACCCACTTTTCTGGGTAAAGAAAGTCGTTGTGATGCACATATCCACCTTTGGCCGTGGCCCAGGCGATGGGTGCGATGCTGCCATGGAATTCATTTCCAGCCACCTCAATGCGCGTGGCCTCGTAGTCGCCTGCGGAAGGCCGAAAGAATGGAAGTCCTGTATGCCCGCCAATATTGATGGATCGATGGCCTACATCTCGAAATGTGTTTCCGACAACCATGAGATCCCGGGAACCACCCTTCATCTGAAGGGCATTGGATTGTGAAAAACCTTCGCGTCCTTCAAAGTGACATCCTTCCACCACACCGCGACGGCATCCCACCATGTCGATTGCGGAACCACCCCAGCCTGTTACACGACAGTTTCGGACAAGGAAGTAATCCAGGCCTGATAATTTGATGCCATCCCGGTTTCCGGTCGGCCCCGTTTCCGATACGTCAAGGTTGTCGAGCATGATGTGATGCGCCGGGGAACGGGTGTTGCCTCCATCATCAATATTGATCCCGTTGCTGCTGGCACCTGTGACTCGGAGTTTTCTCAGGATCACGTAATCGCAACGAATCAGGTGAAGGCCGAAACGTCCTCCCTTGAATAGCGGTCGATTTCCCGGATCTTGAGCCATCAACACGATGGGAGCTGCCGCCGTTCCTTTGAGATCTTTGATTTCTATTTCGCTTTCATAGGTTCCGGGCGCCAGTTGGATGATGGTGCCAGGCTCGGCTTGGGAAAGGGCTTTGATGAATGCCTGACGCGTGGAAACCACCTCCACCTCCGCGTGTCCAGTCACGGTCCAGGTCATCAACCAAATCAGAACCCATTGCCACTTTGTATGCATGTTTTGCATTTTATCTCCCGATCGAATGATTGACGAGTGAAGAAAATGGCAGGGGTCCTGTCCTGGGCAGGATTATTTCTACGGGGTAAACCTGTCAAAACCACAGAGGACACAGAGCTCACAGAGAGTTGCAATGAGTTAGCGTGAAAAATGTTACCTCTGTGCTCTCTGTGTTCTCAGTGGTTAACAAATAATCCATTCACCCCGCACATTTAATTGCGCCCCCTCGTCCAGGCAGAACCCAATCGTCAGATATGGTTTGTTGAGGGAACAATGGTAGATAACTACACCCAAATCGGTCCTGTTAAATAACACTTTTGCGTCCTTGGCGGTCTTCGCGCCTCTGCGATAAAAAACTTGAAGCCTTTGGATTCAGTATCGGTATCCAGTTTCTTGCATGAACATTGGTAGCGAAAAAGAACCAGTGTGAGGGATGTTGGGATTCAGAAGCGTTTATATGATTGAACGCTAAGACGCGAAGACCGCAAACGGCGCAAAGGATTTTCAGGGAGAGCGACGATAAAGTGAATGATGAATCGGGCCTCACCTTTTTGAGCGTTTGGTCCACTCCGGAGCCAGTTCTACCATCAGCATGGATGCGAACATCAATGCACAGCCAAAATATCCTTTCACCCCCATGCGTTCTCCCAGAAAAATCGCTCCAAACAAGGCCGCAAACAAAGCTTCTGAAGACAGGAAGATCGCCGCTTGGGATCCACTGGTGAATCGTTGTGCCACCGCTTGCAGTGTAAAGGCCACTCCACTTGAGAAAATGCCGGCATACAATATCTCCTTCATGGCAGCTTGGATTGCCTCCCACTTCCAAGGTTCCAGGAGCAAGGCCACCGTCAATCCCAATAGTGCACACACACCGAACTGAACGGCGGACAGAGTGAATGGACGTGCTGTGTCCCGACTGAACTTACCGATCATGATTACCTGCAATGCCCAGAAGCCAGCACACAAAATCGTCAACAGATCTCCGGTCCGTAACTTCGAAAAATCACCTCCGCTCAACAAGTAAATCCCGCCCAGAGTCAGGGTGGCGGCGGGCCATACAATGAAATGCGGGCGTTCCCGCAGCAATGCCACCGCCAGGAACGGGGTGATGATCACATACAAACCGGTGAGAAAACCCGAATTCGTCACCGTGGTGGTCAACAGTCCGGTCTGCTGGGAAGCCATCCCAAGAAACAGCACCACACCAATCGCCGAGAGTCCCAACCAATCCTTTCGCTTAAGTGCACGCGAGGCCTTACAGGATTCCCGCCAGGCAAGAGGCACTAAAATCAGCGTGGCAATCACAAACCGCAAACCGACAAACAGGAAGGGCCCCAAACTGTCCATGGCACTGGACTGAGCCACAAAGCCCATCCCCCAGATAGCCCCGGCCAGCAACAAAGTCAGATTGGCTTGTTTTCTTGTCATGCGAATCGAGCAGCCATCTACCCTGGATGGACGCAGGACAAAAAATAGATTCCTAACAACGGAGGGGCAAGCTCTGTCTTGAACCCACTTCAATCCTTGAGGCATAAGAACCGCCGAAGAGACACCATGGAAACCCTGAAACATCACAAATACCTACACCTTCCAAACAAGCAACGTGCCGTGTCTTGGGAACCTTCGCGTCCTCGGCGTCCTTGGCGCCTTCGCGATAAAAGATAGTGAAGCAGCCCTTTCCTCCACCAACTTCCAAGCCTTCATATGATTTTTGTTCGCAGGAGGGAACCTGTGTATGTCCTGTGGGTTTTCGTAAGTGCACGCTGAGGATTTACGCCAAGGCGCCAAGACCGCAAAGGACGCAAAGATTTGATTTTGCTTGATTGGTTATGGATTCTGAGTGTTTGCGGTGACTCGGAACCAGGTTTGTTTGGTTTCCGAGTTTGTAGGGTAATGGATGACAGCAGTTTTGTCGTTTCCGATGATCGTCAAAGCATCTGTCCATTTAGTTTCTTTCCCGGTTTGGGTGGGGGATGCTGCTACTTGAAGGTCATACTCAACGCCAGGTTGGGTCGCAAAGGATATCTCCAACTGATCTTCCAGGCGATTCAGGCTGAGGACTGGTTGCGCCAGGAGAAATTCTAATCCCGCTAATTCCTGACCAAGAAAATCCAAGACTTCTTTTTGACGGAAACTGTGTCCGTCCGCGACTTCCACATACGAAGTGGTGATACCAATGGCTTCGTTTTCCTGGAGTGCAGCGTGGAGTGTTTGTGCCTGGGAGATGGGGACGATGTTGTCCGATTTGCCATGAATGATGCCTACTGACATGGGATTTGGATTGGATTCCTTGTAGTCATCCATCGCACGCAGTGCATCGAATTGAATGTGAAGGTTGAGTGTGTCCGGATTTTGGACCGGCCGACGACCTTCTTGATTCCATACGCGATCTGTAAAGAAGGGAGGTAATTCAGGGTTGGGGCTTGCTGATGCTGCAATGGCCATGGCCGCTTGTTCATTGAGTGAGAGCTTTTCGTATTGTGTCCAGGTGCCATTGAAACCGGTGATACTCCTGGAAATGCTGTTCACATACCAGTCACTGCTGAAGTCATACAGTCCGGAGCAAGCAGCCACCACAGCAAATTGGTCATGATTTCGGAATCCCAACCGAACGGCACCAAATCCTCCCATGGAATAACCTGCCAATGCTCTGCTGGATCGATCCTGAATGGTTCGATAATGCTCGTCGATAAAGTCGACGATTTCCTCAGTGATATAGGATTCATAGTCGCCGATAATCGGAGAACTTCCATAAAAACTACCTCCATACCGATTGTTCGCATCCACAAAAACCAGGATGGCTTCACCCATGATACGAGCCTTCCATCTTGCTTCCGCCTCAGTCCTGAGTGCTCCATCAATCCTGCTGTTCCAAAATCCGTGCAGACTATAAATGACCGGATAATGTTTATTACTTCCAGAGGGTGTGAAATAGCTGGGCGGCAGCATAATGACCACTTCGCGTTGGGTGAGTGATTCGATCAGGTTGTCTGCCAAAGCGGTGCTAACAATGGTTTCGGTGATCTGAGTTCCCCGGATTTTTTCCGCGTGGAGCGTTGGGCGAAAACTAACAGTGCAACCTTCGCATGGCTCGGGTGTTTTGGGCGTAGCGTTGAGGGTGTATTCCGTTCGATTGTTTCTTGGATTGGATTCCTGAAAAGCGATGGAGGATTCGATGAACATCTCGATTTGTTGCTCGCCTGCGCCAGCAATCCATGCTGGTTCTCCGTTTGTTGGAAATGTGAACAAAATTTTTCCGCCTGCCGGTAAGGCTCCAATGTAAGCGTCTGTGTAGAGTGTTTCTTTGCCACCGTTGATCTCGACGCGAAGGCGGATTTCAGCGTCTTCAGGTGTGGAACCTGTTCCGACGTTGGTGACCACTGTCTGAAATCCCATACGATCGCCTTGAGTCGGGGAGGTCGCGGAAAAGGTGGTGGACAACACGGTGAGGTCAGGTTTGCGGGTGATGCCGTAGAGTGCGGTTCTTGCCGTAATAAAAAGCATGTCCTCGTTTTCACCGCCAAAGGCAAGGTTTGCTGAAGTTTGAGGTGTTGGGATGGTGGCGAGGAGGGTGCCGTCCGGATCATACACCGTCACAGCATTCCATCCCGAAGACCAAAGACGCCCTTTGGAATCGGTGCGAATACCGTCCGGAACCAAGGGCGTGGCAAAGACACGGCCTTCGGATAGAGTGTTGCCCTCCATCACATCGAATACTTTGATCTGGGATAGTGTGCTGGAATCAGCGACGTAGAGCCGGGATTCATCCGGGGAAAAACAGAGGCCGTTGGGTTGCTGGAATCCAGTGGCGACGCGTTCTACGGATTGGGTGTCCGGATCGAATCGATAAACATCTTGGCTTGATAGCTCCTTTTTGCCCGTCATCCCGTAAGTGGGATCGGTGAACCAAATGGTTCCATCGCTTTTGACCACTACGTCATTGGGGGAATTAAACTTTTTGCCATCGAAGTGTTGGATCAGTGGTTCCACGGTTCCGTCGTGTCGGGTTATCGAGATGTAACGGTTGGCGTGTTCGCAGGTGAGCAGGCGGCCTTCCAAATCGATGGTGTTGCCGTTGGCGTTATGGCTTGGTTCGCGAAAGATCGACAAACCGTTCTCGATATCCCAGCGATATAAACGATTGCCGTCAATATCGCTGAACACCAGATAACCACTGTTACTTGGGGTCCAAACCGGCCCCTCCGTGAATTGCATGCCATCGGCCAGAATTTCCAGACTGGCACCGGCGGGAATCCAATCCAGAACGGGAGCTGTCGGTTTGGCGATTATAGGTTGAGTCGCTTCACTTTCACCCGAGGCGTTGATGCTGGATATTTCATATCTCCCAGAAGCGCCGTTCCGCGCACTGTCGTGGATGATTTCGTTGGACTGAATATTTTCCACAGTGAAGCCCCTAGAACGAACAGTGTATCCGGTGGCTCCTGGAGCATCGTTCCATCGCAAGGTAACTTGTCCGTCACCGGGGATGACCGCAAACACGGACGGCGGATTCGGTGGGATATTCTCAGCCGCATGCGACAGGTTGAGAGCTGTGTTGAACGCAAGCAACGTTGCGATCAAGTAAGATGTTCTGGTTGGTTTTGATGTCTTCATGTTATTTTAGATAATGGTGTTAGATTTGTTCAGTCAGATGGCGCGTGATGTATACACCTCACCTGTGAAGTGAAAAAAACTGCTTTTTGTTGGCCCGGTTAAGGGGTGATTGAACTGTTTCCGAGGGCTTCTATTTCTCGCATCGGGGGCGCATACCAACATCGCAAAACTGTTTGTTCCTGTGTTGCGATGATGTTTCCCGTAGGTGAATACTTCACTATTCCGTCCCAATAATTTCCATCGTATACAATATCAAGAAGTTGTCGTTGTGTGTGGTTTTTCGAGTCCAAATCGAACAAGATAAGGGAGCTATCTGGGTGGTCCTTTCCGTAAATCACCAGTTGTCGCATGTCGGGCGAAAAGGATGCCGACCGGGTGCCCGCTGCATGCGGTTCTTTGAACGTTTTTAACAATTCCAATTCAGAAATCGTATACAACTCTGTGTCTATATA
>CAYPZD010000043.1:0-43957 GCA_964415055.1 uncultured Verrucomicrobiota bacterium
GGCGATTTTGCTTTCGAACAAACGGGCGATGGCGATAACCGCCAAGTGGTCCTTGGGTTGAACAACGTTTCCATGACCATGGAAGCCGGCGCTTTGACGTTGGAAGCGAATGATGGTTCCGGTGGGTTCTTGCTTCAGTCAGCAGGGGTGGCTGGTGAGGCGACGATCGGGGAAGTCATTTTGAACGGCGTTCCTGGTGTTACTTTGAATGTGGTGGATCTGGCCATTCGCGTGAACAACACAGGCATGGACATCAACGACGGTGAAGCCGAACCCGGTCCGGTTTCCATCGAGGTGGGAGGTGAAACGATCTCTTTTGAGTTCAGCGGTGCCTACGAACAGGATTACCTCTCTGTTTCAGGTGGCGCTGAAATGGTGTTGGCCGATTTCATCAATCTGAACGGTTACTTCACCATCGAACGTTCCGAATTGGACACCAACGCCGACACGATTGCTGAGGACGTGCTCAAGGTGGGTGTGGAGTCCCTGAATTTCACCCTAAGCGCCGGTTCATTTGAAGTGTTGTCCTTCTCTGACGGAACGGGCGCTTTTGTCTTCACTGATGAGGGTGTGGCAGGAACGGCTGATATGCAGTTCGAGCTGGGGATCATCGGTCTCAGTGGCGACATTGACATGGAATTGAACACGCTGAGCCGCGCGATCGAAGCATCGGTGCCGGTGGCCTCCGGCGCGGTTGCCTTTAACTACACCGATACCGAGTTTCTTCGGGTATGCGTCACCAACGCTTTTCTGAATCTGGGTTCCACGTCGATTCCCATCCCGGGCGATTTGTTGATCGATGTCGATACTGGGAGCGGTTCGGTTGATGTGGTGGACAAGACCAGTGGAACGGTGCTGATTTCGGTTGCTTCCGATGGTACGATTTCCACGGGACTTTCCTTTGACGACTTTGCGATATCCGGTCCGTTTGAATTCATCAGTCTGCTCCGTCAGTTGCTGATCTGGTTCAATGACATGAGCGAATCGGAAGCGTTCAATGTCGAGATTCCCTTTACCGATACCACTCTCGGCGAGGCACTGGACTGGACGCAGCTGTTTCTGGATGAAATCTATTCTAACATGATCAGTGTCGAGTTACAGTCCGGCGAGGATATCGATGGCATGATCGCGGATGAAGGGGATGGCATTGTGGATCTGGTGGACGTGAATTTCATGTTGCAGATCGACGACGAAGCTCCAGTTGAAGTCACCGTCAACGGTTCGTTCAGTTCCATTGAAAACGCCAGCGATCCTTTCGATGCATCAACCTTGGTTGGTTTGTTCAACAACGCTTTCCTCGCTGCTGGTGCGGGACTTTCCTCCCAGGTGGTCGCTCGCAAACATGAAGAAGCCGAGCCGGGTGTTGATCGGTTCGTGATTGCCTTGTTGCCGGAAGCCATTGCCGAGTTGTCCACCTTGAGGTTGGTGGAATTGGACGAGGAAATGGAGGCGTTGGGCTTTGGTCCGAGCGATGGCAATTACGGGGATGAAGATGGTAGCGAAGCCAATCCCTACACCACCGAACAGACCGCCATTGAGACGCATCGTTACACGACGGAGGAATTTTTTGTTGCGTTGGGCGATCTGCTGGGGATACCCGTTACTTACAATCCGGCCCAATTGGTTTACACCTACACCGTCGATAAGGAAGCAACTTATGAGACAACGGTTCCATTTAACTTCAGTGGGGACTTGGGCGACCTCGGCGGAGTGGCCGTGGAAGGGTTGGTTCGGATTGAAGCGACCGTTGGTTTTGAATTTACATTGGGTTTTGACTTGGGAGCCGACGAAGTTCCAAGGATCCTCACATCGACCTTTGTGCCGACTCCAGCGAACGGCCAGATCAGTGAAGACGCCAACTTTGACATCTTCTTCAATGATGATCTTGCAGCCGTCAGTTTCTCGGGCGCCAATGCTCTGACCGCTGCTTCCACCGCTGACAATACCAGTATCGATGATTTGGCGGATGATCTGAATGACCTGTTTGCCACGGTGGATTATAATGGGTCTCCGGTCAGTGATTGGTTGGTGGCGCAGAAGGCGGGCAGCGGTATGGCTATCTCGGTGCGTGAGGAACATCTGGGAGTGATCAATCGACTGAGCACCCGTTCAAATATCGATGATACGTTTGCCACCGAGATGGGATTCGGAATCGAAGTGCTCGATCTGGACGGCAATGAAGTGACCGAGAATGATCGCTACTTTGTTTCCACATCGCAGTCGGGAATGAAGGGGTTGTTCCTGGACGATGTTTCCCTCTCGGCCTCGCTGGCGGCCTACACTGAGACCGACACAGGAACGTATCCAGAGGCCAATCCCGATGGGCTGACGGGAAGTCTGCAATTTGGTTTTGTCGAATTGTCCACGAATGAAGGCGCGTTCGGAACCTTGGAATATGATGGAACCACGCCCACCGAAATCGGGATTGATCTGGGATTGGAAAATAGTGGCAGCGGCGAAAGTCGGTTTTATCTGGCGGATTTGTTCCAATCCCTGACGTCCACATCATTTGGTGACATGGTCACCGGACCGGATTTCTCGGGTAGCTTCCTGGCACGATTGCAGGGATTAAGCGTGAATGGATTCGATATCGGAGACTTGGCGGGCAGTGATCCTGAAATTTCCGTCTGGATCCCCGACATCAATGATCTCGAATACAACGAGGATCCTTATGATGGCTCCAACACCGGTGTGTTCGTGACCTATCCGAATCTGGGACACTTGCAGAACTTCCAGAACTTCAGTTTCGCTCAACTGATCAATGCCCTTCGAGTGTTGGTCGACAACCTGAGCGAATTGAGCGCGTTTGGATTCCTGGACAAGAAGATTCCGGTCATCGATGCCAGCGTGAATGATCTGTTGGATTATGCCGCGAAGTTCGCCGAGTTGGTGGAAGAAGCGGCGAATCAACCTGCCGGGTCATTGCAGGCTGCGATCACCGAACTGGAAACCCAGATCGAATCCCTCTTCAATCTTGATCCCAGCATTCTGACCGTTTCCATAGATACCAATGGGATCACTCCTGACCAACTGGTATTGAGCGGGGGAGATGCCTCGAATCCGGCAGGCACCACTCTGGATCCTGAAGGCGACAACAATGGGCTGGTGATTCAAAGCGCGTCCAATGGATCGGGTGACAACGGTATCTCGATCCGCTTGGTAGGTGACTCCAGTGTGAGCGGGGATGATGCCAATGTGGAATGGGACAGCGTTCAACGCATCCTGACACTGGGCATCCGGGGCGGCGAGACGACCGCCACGACTTTGCGTGATGCCATCAATGCGCTGGCGGGAACCCCGTTTGTGGCTTCCTTGCCGGGTGGTGAGGATGGCAGTGGGACCTTGAGGACGACGGCATTGAAATTTGGATTCGACTTTACCGCTGCCTATGGTGATCTGCTGCCACTGCAGTTGGATCTCAATGCCTTGGTGAATCAACTGGCGGGCGACAGTGGCGCCGCGGCTTTCCTGGATGCGGCCACCACGTTGATTCAGGTGGAGGGTTCGGGCTCCCTGGAAGTCAGCGCCAGTGCTTCGTTGATTCTGGATTTCGGTATCGATGTGACCAATCCTACCTCACCCGAGGTTTTCTTCTATGATTCCACCGGTATTTCCCTTTTGGCCAAAGTGCTTGGACGCGACATTTCCATTGAGACTTCGCTTGGATCCGTGATCGGGATCTTTATTGAAGACGGGGAAGTGACCATTGATCAGGATGGTGATCCGGAAACCGATGCGGGCGACGACGATCGCGGCGTGGAATTTGGCCTGACGCTGAATGACACAAATGGCGATTCCAGAATTTACCTCTCGGAGAATTGGTTCACCACCGACATCATCGATATTTCTCTGGATGGTGGCCTGAGCGTATCGTTGCCGATCTTCGCTCCGGTGGAAGGATTGCCATTGGGCGGAACGGGGGATGAAAACGAGGACGGACACCCGGACAACGAATTGTTTATCGAGATCTCGGATTTCGCAGGTTTGTTTGCCGGAGATGACGTGGTCACCATCATTGCTCCGGATCTGAACAACCTGATTCAAAACGTTGATTTCTGCGCGGTCCTGGAAAATGCCGGTTTGCTGATTAATGGCTTGGATCAACTTCTGGGATCGATCGAAGAAGGCTTGCAGGATCTGGTGGCATCCAATGCGCTTCCGATGCTTGGGGATGGTTTTAGTGATGCGGCGAACTTTATCTCCGATTTCCGAAATGGATTGCTGGCATCCATCCAGACCGAATTGGATGCGGCGGGCGGCAGCGCCGTAACCGTCGTGGAAAACGCGCTCAAGCAAGCGTTCTGGGAAACGCTGGGACCTGATGGGTTGGATTTGTTGGTGGATCCTGATTCGGGTGAAGCACTCGATCCGTCACTCGGTTATCATCAACTCGCCGTGATGCTGGACTGCGAAGCGGGGTTGGTGGTTGATCTGCGATTGCGCAAGACCGTTGCTTTGGTGGACACCAGCGAGAATCCCATTGATTTCGACATCGGCGTTCCCGGGTTCGGATTGGAAGTGAATGGCAATGTCAATGTCGCCATCGGCTTTGATCTCAAGTTTGGTTTCGGACTGAACAAGGAAGACGGTTTCTATTTCGATTCGTCGGCAGGTGCGGATGATCCCGAGCTGCGTGTCTTCTTCGAGGCCAGCATTCCCGGATTGTCTGCGACGGGTAGTTTGGCCTTCCTTCAATTGGACGTCGGTGATGATCCGGATGATCCGAGTTCGTTTGTCGGTCAGTTTGTGGTCGACCTGAAAGATCCCAATCAGGACGGCAAACTGACGTTTTCCGAGATGAGTTCGAGCGGGGTGCAGTTCTCCGACATCTTTGATCCGGGACTTGAGGCCGTGGCGGATCTGAACCTCGATTTGTCTGCCAGTTTCGGTGGTAATGCGGCCTTCCCACGCGTGGTCGCGGAGTTCCATTTGGATTGGGTGTGGGATCTGGAAGAAGGCATGCAGAGTCCCGAGATCGTGCTTTCTGACATTGCACTGGATCTGGGGACATTTATATCCGATTTCCTGGAACCGATCCTGAATGAGATCCGCAAAGTGACCGAACCGCTCGATCCGATTATCGAAATCGCCACGGCTCGTCTGCCGGTGCTTTCCGATCTGGCTGGACAAACGGTGACGTTGCTGGACTTGGCTGAACTGTACGGTGTATTGGAACCATCAACCGTTCGCTTCATCGAAACGGCTCTCAAAGTCGTCGACATTATCAATAACCTGCCCACAGGGAATGGCAGTGTGTTGATTCCGTTTGGCTCTTTCCGGCTGGGTGAAGATGAAAATGGTAATCGCAACCAGATTCAGACACTCGATGCACTTGGTTCCACTGACTTCGCTGGAATGGTGAACAATGCGGCTGCCACCGATACGAGCGCGACTTATATGAACCAGGTGTCCGGATTTGCCAGTGATGTCGACAGCCTGGACAACTTCAGCATACCCATCTTCAAGAATCCGGCCGAGCTGTTCAATCTTTTCATCGGCGAACCGGTGCGACTCATTGAATGGCGCATGCCGACCTTTGAGTTCAACTTTACCTACACGCAGAAAATAGCGATCTACCCGCCGCTCTACGCGCACTTTGGCGGTTCCATTGGGGCGACCATTGATATCGGGTTTGGTTATGACACCTTCGGTATTCAGAAATACATCGCGGCCGAGGACAAGAATGTGCTGGATCTTTTCGACGGATTCTATGTTCTGGATTTTGACGAAAACGGAAATGAACAACCCGAACTTGAATTGCGCGGAGAGATCTTTGCCGGTGCATCCATTGATCTGCTGGTTGCGGAAGCGGGAGTTACTGGTGGGATTTATGCGTTGATTCAGTTTGACCTCAACGATGTCAATGACGATGGCAAGGTTCGGATCAGTGAAATCGTTGCCAATGCCCAGATCGATCCACGTTGCATTTTTGACATCCATGGAGAAATGGGATTGTTCCTGGAGGCCTTTCTGAGTGTGGACCTGTTTTTCTTCAGCATCGATAAGACCTGGCGTTTTGCTGAGATCACCCTTTTCGAGTTTGACATTACCTGTCCCGAACCGGTGCTGGCTTCAAAGGACGGATCGGGCGTTTTGACCTTGCACATGGGATCCGATGCAGAAGATCGTGAAGAAATCGATACCAGCGATTCAGCCGAAACTTTCATCGTGACGCATCTGGATGGAGACAAGGATAGCGAAACCGTGGAAGTCCAATGGGGCAATTACAAGCAGACCTATGAAGAAGTCACAAAAATTCTGGTCGTGGACGCTGGGGCCGGGAATGACTTGATCGATCTGCGCGGCGTGTTGGTGCCCGCCGAAGTGCATGGTGGCGTCGGCAATGACACGATTTACCTTAGTGACGGCATGGGCGCCGTTATTCATGGAGATGAAGGCAACGACACCATCGTGGCCAGTTCCTCCGCCTCGGCTACGGGCGTGACTCTTTACGGTGGTGATGGCAACGATGTGTTCACGCCGGGAACGGTTTCCATCACGATCTACGGCGATGGAGGGGCCGATATGATTCCGGGCAGTCCCGAGGGAGACTTCCTGTATGGTGGAGCCGGGGAAGATACCATTCTGGGCGCAGGAGGGGATGACTATCTGGAAGGTGGCGATGGCAAGGATACCTTGGAAGGATCGGCGGGTAGTGACCTGCTCTACGGCGGTCTCGGCACCGACGTGCTTCGAGGAGGTCGTGATGATGATCTGCTGGACGGTGGGGAAGATGAGGATGTGCTCTATGGTGGTAGCGGTAATGATCTGCTGATCGGTGGAGAGGATGCGGACAAAGCCTACGGACACGGCGGTATCGATCTTTTGATCGGGGATAATGTGGCTACAATTTATGGGGCTGCTCCATCCCGGGATACTCTTCCTTTGCTTGCTGACATTCCAACTTCCGGACTTCAAGTGACCGGTCTGACTGGTTTGGGTAATGATTTCCTGATCGGCGGCGGCAATGTGGACGTGCTCTTCGGGGGTGACGGGGATGATTTCCTTTACGGTGGCAACATGCTTGCCAATGGGGAAACCGAGATCATCGAGGAGGATCACAATGATTTCTTCGATGGCGGTGCGGGGGATGACGTGATCTTTGGTGACGATGCCATGGGACGTACGGGGGATCGTGACACAGGTATCGAGATTCGGGGGTCTGTTTGGTATGACAACAACAAGAATGATGTCTGGGATGATGAAGAAGTCGGGTTTGGATCGATTACAGTCGAGCTTCGCAAACAAAGTGATGACAGCTTGATCGCAACCGAAGTAAGTGGTTCCGATGGTTCGTTTGTGTTCAAGGGGCTGGATCCCAATAACTACTACCTCGTCGCCAGCAATCCTGCCGACCTGGATTATTTGGTGTCGGATCCTGCTCATGACGGAGAGGTATCGGATGTTGATAGCGATTTCATTGATGCTGCCGGCCGCACGGCCACGTTTGCGCTGGATTACGATGAGGTGGAAACATCCATTGCAATGGGTTATGTGGGTGATCCGCTGCTGTCCATCGAGGATATTTCCGTTGAGGAAGGCGATTCGGGAATCATCAATGCCACCTTTACCGTTACGCTTTCCGGCCCTCAGCTTTTTATCGCTACCGTCGATTATGAAACAGTTGATGCAACGACGACTGCGAAAGAAGCTGATGGAGACTTTGAATTCACGAGCGGTACCCTGGAATTCGCTCCGGGCGAGACTTCGCTTCAGGTGGTGGTTCCTGTTTTGGGTGATCTCATGTATGAAGATCACGAGCAGTTCGTTCTCCAGTTGAGCAATCCAAGCGCAGGTATCGTCCTACCTGCGGTGCCGAGCGCCACGGCGACCATTGTCAACAACGATCCCATACCACAGATTTCCATTGGTGATTTCAACCCGATCCCAATCGATTACGAAGATGCTGATGAGACCCGTCCGATTTACGATGAAGATCAGGATGCTGAATTCATCATTTCGCTGAGTAATCCTTCCCATAACACCATCGAAGTCTCCTGGACAACCGATGTGGCGATCACCTCAAAGGGCTTGGCCGTGGACAGTGCCGCCACACCGTTCGGTTTGCCGGATGGTGATTTCATTCCGGCAAGCGGCACCATCATCTTTGAACCGGGAGAAACCCACCAAACCATCACCGTGGAGGTGCTGGATGACGACGGATACGATACGGATGGTGATCCCACCACTGTTGTCCTGGACGAAGCGGCGGAAACATTCCACGTGAACCTGTCGAACGCCAAGTATGCATTCATCAGTGATGATCGGGGTGTGGGGATTATTGAAGATGATGACGATCCGGTCAGTGTTTCCATTGCGCCAACTGCGCCTTTCGATCCTGATGGCGCCGGTCCCATGCCCCCTTTGCCTTTTGAAACGCATGTTGTCGAAGGAAACTCGGGTTCCCAGTATGTCGAGTTCGAGGTGACCTTGTCGGAACGCAGTTCCCTCCCTGTGACGGTCAATTACAGTACCTCGCCCGGTACTGCCGTTGGATCGGTCTACAGTAATCAAAGCAAAGCGATCAAAGATCTGCCTGATTACGAACCAACGCCGCAGGAAGACAAGACCGATCACGTGCTGGAACTGGTTTTCGAACCGGGTGAGGTTTCGAAGACCTTTACCGTGGAAATCTACGGAGATAATCGCATCGAATCAGATGAAGATTTCTTTGTTAATTTGTTGAGTGCCGAGAATGGCGACATCGCTGTGGATCCGACCACTGAGAATAACCACGTGACCGTGGTGATCGAAAATGATGACATCACGGTTGGTGCGGATGATGGTCCATACAGCATCTGGTTCAGCGATGAGATGTATGTGGTGGATGAACCGGACGCCGGATCGGAGGATGCTGAGATCACCGTTCTCAGGGCCGATGGCAGTTCATATGCCATCGCAGTTTTGACGGCTTTCGATATTTCGGCCACCGCGGGGGCTGATTACGATCCAGTCTTCCGAACCTTGCTGGTATTTGAGCCTGGTGAAAATGCCAAGACCGTGTTGATCCCGGTTCATGCCGATGATATGAGTGAAGGGGACGAGGAAGTGTTGTTGTTGTTGCAAGATCCCACCGGAGACGTGGTGAACGGTGAACCCTATGCTTCGACCCTGGTGATTCGGGATGGCGACACGCCTCAGCTTTCCATCGAGCCTCCCATCTTTGCATCCTTGCCCTGGGGTATAGATATCCCGGGGATCAAGGAAGATGGCGTGCCTCCACATGAATTCATCATCAAGCTGAGTGCCGACGCGCCTCCCGGTGGTGTGACCGTCTATTATGAAACAGTGGCCATCTCGGCTCGCGAAGGAACGGACTTTATCGCGGACTCCGACTGGATCGTGATTCCGGAAGGGCAGGATGAGTTTCCTCTGGAGGTCGTGATTGTGGATGATGCGATTGCGGAACCCGACGAACGGTTCGCGGTGCGTTTGAGTCAGGCAAGCGGAGCGGATCTGGCGGTCGAGGATAGTGTCGCGGTGGCGACCATCTTTGATGACGATGGAATCGAGGTGTCTGGTGTGGTCTTCTATGATGCCAACGCCAATGGATTCCAGGACTACAATGAACGGGGGATCAACGATGTCGATGTGACCATCAGTTGGTATGAAGACGGCGCCGAACAAACAGACACCGTGCAGACCCAGACAGTGGGGGGAGTGCAGGGTGTCTTCGCACGCGATGTGTTCCTGGGGCAAGTTGCCATTGCTGTGGATGGCACTTCGGTGACTTCTCCTTACAAGGGATTTGGTATTCTTGGTTCGGGTAGTTACGAAACCACCACTGACAATGAAAGTCAGGCCGTTGAATTCCTCGGAGCGGAAGGGATTTCACCGTTTGAACCCGTTGGTTACGATACGTCATCACGATTTGACACGCCTAGTGAGACGGATGATGTAGGTAGGGGCGGTACGGATGATACCATCTTCGGTGGCCCCGGCGATGATACCATCGACGCGGGAGCAGGGGATGACCATGTCGTGGGTGGGCATTGGATGACCGCCACCGATGGGAATGCCGCCGTTAATTTGGGTGATTATGACGCTGATCTACTGGTGGTCACCGATCCCGCAGGGGACCCGGATACCTTGCACAATGTTTACGATGAAGGACCCATCTTTGAAATCGATCTGGGCAGTCTGCCGGCAGGCGGATCGATCTCCGGTCAGATCTGGGAAGATGTGAATGATTCCGATACCCAGGATGGCGCGGACAATCTGTTCACCGAAGAAGTGATCGTGCATCTTTACGACGACCTGGGCAATGCGGTGAACTCCATCGTGACGACCGATGGCGAATATACGTTTGATTATCTGGCCCTGAAGGAAGGCGGCGATCCGAGCGGTTATATCGTTGCGTTCGAACTGCCACAGGGTTGGTCCTTTGTTGTACCTGAAATCGGTGGGGACGACACCGCTGACAGTGATGTGCTCGCCGGGAACCGCACTTTGGTGGTGAACGTCAGTGAAGGAGCACCGGATATCGCCAATGTGGATGCCGGGGTGAAACCTTCGGATGCCATTCCCGCTTCCAACAGCGGTGGATTTGAATTCGGCGAAGTGGCTTACACGGTTGGACAAGAAGAAGAATTCGTTACCATCGAAGTGGTGCGCGGTAATTCGACGAAACAAGCTGCGGTTATTTACCGTACGCACGACGGTTCAGCGGAAGCCGGGACGCATTACGATTCAGTGACCGGGATAATAGTGTTCGAAGTGGGTGAGACTTATCGATCCTTTGATGTGCCTGTGCATGATACCGGGTTGGGGATCAGTGAAACCGTTGAGTTCACTCTCACACTCCATGAACCCACCGGCCGGCCATTGGATGAAACACTTGTATATATTTATGGTGATGGACAAGGAACCTTAACCGATGACGACACGATTCAAGGCGGAGATGATTGGGATATTATTCTTGGCGACTCGGGCGCCATACCTGCCGAAGTGGTCATGGCCGATCCTGCCACACTCCTCACCATTATCACCAGGGGTGGTCCGGGTAAGGATGACATTGATGGCGGCAATGGTCCTGATTACATCGATAGTCAACTGGACGATGATGTGGTCGCCGGTGCTGAAGGTCAGGACGTCGTTTATGCCGGTCTGGGTGACGATGAGGTGTGGGCCGAGCTGGATGATGACGATCTGAATGGTCAACACGGTGAAGACACTATTGTTTCAGTGCGGGATGTGGTCAGGATCGAACTATCGCCTGACTTCCTGGTGCATTATGACAACGCAGAAGGAACCGGTCCGGACTTGAGCACATTCACTTTGAATGACAGTTTCGAGATCGCGCGGATTTCAGCGGGAGCGACCGACAATGTCTTTGTCTTCACCGATTGGGAAGGTTCGGTGTTTGTGGATGCTTCCGGTGGTGATGACAGTTTGCATGTCACGCTCGATTCCGACATGACCTTGACGGATGTGGTTCTGGCCTATCCCTGGAATGCTGTTTTCAATCAGATGCACGGCTTCTTCAAAGACGGAGCCATCAGTTTGCCCGATGATCAAACGTATCATCTGGGTTCTGTCGAAAACGTGAAACTCACCGGTGGCGCGAGCGCGAACCACCTGGATGCATCCGGCTACTCGCGTCAAGCCATTCTGGAAGGAGCTGGTGGTGATGATGTGCTGGAGGGAGGTGACAACGATGATATCTTTGTGTTTGATGCCGATGATCCGTTGGGTGTGGATACCGTGGTGGGCAATGACGGAACCGATTGGTTGGATTTCTCATCCACCAGTGCCTCGGTCACGGTGGATCTTTCCGTTCTGTTGGTGGATCAAACGGTGAATGGTAATCTGGACCTCATATTGAATGACGAGATCGAAGCCGTTATCGGTGGTGAAAATGACGACGCATTGACCGGCAATTTCCTGGATAACGTTTTGCTCGGAGGTCCGGGTGACGATATTCTAGCTGGTGGATTGGGCGATGAAACCTATGCGTTCGATACCGATGAAGCATGGGGCAACGAGACCATCATTGAAAATGCCGGGGAAGGCCACGATGTGATCGATTTCTCTGCCACCGCCACGCTGAATGTTACCTTCGATCTCAGCGACACGGCACCTCAGGCGGTCAATGCGAATCTCACGCTATCGGTTCAAGACTCAGGTGGTGGTGTGGGTGAAATCGAAGGAATCATTGGAGGCGATCTGGATGACGTCCTGTCCGGAAATGATGAAGACAACACCCTGGTGGGTGGGCCCGGTGTGGATACGTTGAGTGGAGCCGGTGGGGATGATGTGTTGGATGGTGGAACTGGTAATGACGTGTTATCCGGAGGTGCGGGGACGGACACCATTCACGAATCCGAGGATACTCATTTCTATCTGAGCGATTCGATCCTGATGCGTGCCTCGGGCGAGATTGATACGTTGGACGGTATCGAAGTGGCCCATCTGGAAGGTGGCCCCAACCGTTCGAATACCTTTGATCTTACCGGATGGAGCGGTTCCGGAAGCGTGCATGGTATGGATGACACAGATCCATCCAGTCTGCCACCTGCTTATCCCGATCGTTTGATCATGAGCGCCGATGCTGATTTTGTGCTGACCGATACGGAACTCACCATCACAGACGGCAGTGGCTCGCGTGTGATCGAAATGACTGATATTGGAACCGTGACTCTGATTGGCGGTCCCAGTGCGAACACCATGGATGCTTCGGCTTTCACCGGGAACGTGACTCTGATCGGTGCCGGAGGAGATGATGTGTTGATCGGTGGTGAAGGTGCCGATCTGCTTCAGGGAGATGGTGGCAATGATACGCTTTCCGGCGGGCGTGGTTCTGATCAACTTGATGGCGGCGAAGGTCAGGATGCCGTAGTGGAAGATCTGGGCGATCTGACAGGTGACTACCTGGTTTCACTTTCGGATCAGTTGTTGGGTATTGATGAGACAAGTTCGGTGACACCTCCTGATTTGCCCTTGAGTGAGTCAGATGTGCTGACCTCCATTGAGACTGTGGAAATCACAGGAAGCCCGCAATCCGATCAATTTGATATCACGGAATGGACCTCGTGCGAACTCACGCTGGATGGCGCCGGTGGTAATGACACGATACTGGGTAACGGTTATGATCGAGTCTTTGAAGAAGAAAGTGGCGAGGTGCTTGAATCCGGTGACGACATGATTGTGTTGTCCGATACCGAATTGACACGGACAGCCCGGTCCGATGTGTCGATGGCCTCCATTGAATCAGCGATCCTGTTCGGCTTGGGTGGTGAAGATGTGTTTGACGCATCGGGCTTTACCGGGCGTGTGTTGTTGGTGGGCGGATCGGAATCCGACCAGTTTATTCCCGGCCAGGGTGTTTCCCTCCTTGCTGGTGATGATCCAACCGATGCCGATGTGCGTTCGGGGGATGATCGATTTGTGTTCCTGGAAGATGGGGCTGATGACTCGGTCGTGGTACAGGGTGGTGACGGGGAAGACACGTTGGACTTTTCCGCATTCAACAACGGTGTTTCTGTTGATCTTTCGATGTTGGACGTCCTTCAGGTGGTGTTGGCAGGTGAGATGAGCTTGCGGATACAGTTGGATGATTTGGAGACCGTGATTGGCGGTTCGGGTGATGATGTCCTGGTCGGAAACGACAGCGTTAATCGATTCACCGGTGGGGCGGGAGATGATCTCATCAATGGGGCGGGCAATGCGGATTACATCATCGAAGAAGCCGATCAGGACTTTGTCCTCACTGATGCCAGTCTTCAAATCGGTGGTGATACCGATGTTCTGCTGAATATCGAATTTGCAGAACTCACAGGGGGCGCAGGGGCAAATGTCATCGATGCCTCTGCCTTCACCGGTAATACGGAACTAAGTGGCGAAGGCGGTTCGGATACTCTTCTTGGCGGAAGCGGTGCGGACTTCATGGAGGGCGGATCAGGGGATGATACTTTGGTCGGTGGCGATGGAGGTGATTTCTATGTGTTCGATGTGGATGAAGTCCTTGGAAGCGATACGGTGGATGACGCTGGCACGACCGGAACCGATTGGTTTGATTTCCGTGACACCGAGGACGAGGCATTAAACGTGAATTTGGAAGTTGGCACACACGTGGTGCACGCTTCTCACCTCACTCTGACCATCCAGGCTGGTTCGGTGATTGAAGCTGTATTTGACGGGCAACTGGATGATGTGCTCATCGGTAATGGAGCCGACAATATCTTCGGGGTAGGAGAAGGAAACAATCTGATAGATGGTGCTGGAGGTGCTTCCAATCAGGTGGTCGTCTTGCGTGATGCCGACCAGACCCTGGTGGATGACAGTCTTGAAATTGGAGATGCCATGAATGTCTTGAGTGGTATTCAGTCGGCTTTATTGGCAGGTGGCGAGTCCGCAAATGTGTTGGATGCCTCCGGGTTTACTTTGGGTTCGGTCAATATGTATGGATTGGGTGGAACGGATGTGCTTTGGGGAAGTTCTGGAAATGATGAGCTGTTCGGAGGACCAGGAGATGACCTGCTGATGGGCGAGGCAGGGGATGATTTGTTGATCGGTGGTCTTGGAGACGACGTGCTGGATGGCGGTGGTTATGATCCATCGGGCGCAGGGACAGACGATGACACCCTCCGCGGAGAGCAGGGGAACGATACTTATTTCTTTGATGCTTCACTTCAATTGGGAACAGATACGGTATTCGAACTGCCTGGTCAGGGATATGCCGATCTTTTATTCGGAGCCGGGTTGAGTGGCGTGGACCTGGATCTCTTTGATAATACCCCTCAAATCATGAGTGATCACCTCACGCTGATACTGGTGATTCCCGGCACGGTGGAGGATGCTTATTAATGAAGAGGAAAGATAATCGCGGTCAATCAAAGTTTGCCGTCTTTCAAACAACAGAAACATCGGTTCTGAGGCGATATTCGCATTGAACTCGGAGGATCGAAATATGATGCTATTTGGAAAAAAAATGGAGTGGTCCCCTTTGAGATCAGGGGTTGCTCGACTCATTCTTTCAACCTTGTTATGCGCCTTGACGGTGTACGTCGCCAAGGCTCAAACCGCCGCGCCGCCGGTTTCCATCGTGGATGCTTTTGCCGCCAAAGACAACAGCACCGTTGTCGATGAAGATGGTGATCTGCCCGCCTACGTTGTTTTGCGCAATAATCGCTCCCAGACGACCGCACCTTTGGATTTGAGTGGCTATGCGCTCACCAGTGACAGCACGGGAAATGCTGTCTGGATTTTTCCTCCACGCACTCTGATCGCGCCCCAGTCGGAATTGATCGTCTTTGCTTCAGGCAAAAACCGCCCATCCAACAATCCGGAACTGAGGAATCACACCGATTTCATATTCCCCTGTGAAATTCCATACGTTGCGCTGTTGGGACCCAAACGAGAGGTGCTTTCCACTTACCGAAAGCTCGATCCAAATTGCAGCGGCAATGATGATGATTGCCGGGGAACTTCCTTGTTCCACCAAAAAACCATCAGCCGTTATTTTGTCCCCACCACCGACAAAATGACCGGTATCTGGATGGAACCTGACTTTGATGTTTCAAATTGGAAACGAGGCCCACTTGGTCTTGGATACGAAGTGCTCGAATCCAAGGGAGAACTGGACATGATCCTTTACGCGACCATGGATCGCACCGATCTGGATTTGGCGGCGAACATCGTCAAGGATGTCAGCGGGTCACCCGTCGTGCACGATGGATTGGCGTCACAGAAAATCGCCATGACAACCGGGCAGATTCAACAGGGGATCGAGATGGTTCAAGGTCAGGCCATTCGCTTTCGGCATCATGACGAACTGGATCCCGGGACCAGTGATTTTACGGTATCCATCTGGTGCCGCACTTTTGGGCAGGGAGACGAAGTGATCATTGCCAAGGGCGGGTTGAATGCCGAAACCACGGGATGGGCGATTTTCAATCGTAAGGATGCGACCATCGTGCGATTGAGTTTTGGGAAAGCGGGCGTGGTTGACTTGTCACTTCCTCGACTTGAGGTGGAACGTTGGACGCATTTTGCCTTTGTGATTGATCGGACTCAGAAATCGGCTTTTGCGTATGTCAACGGCGTGTTGGCTGCGAATGCCGGCATTCCTTCGGATGCTTTGCTGGCTCCCCGAACGGATATGTGGATTGGGGCGCGTCCTGATGGAAATCCGCTCTTCACGGGCACCGTGGATGAAACGGTCATTTGGCGACGTGCACTTTCCAAGGGAGAAATTCGAACGGTGGCGTTACAGGGCGCGGATGGAAAACGTCTGGATGCAGCTGTCTCGACCGGTACACCTATATACGGGGACCTCATTGCAACGGATGTGGAGTCGGACATGTATGGGAAGGGGACGAGTTTGTATGTGCGCGTTCCGTTTTTGGTGAGCGATCCGAGTCTGGTCAGTGGGTTGAACTTGTCCATGCATTACGATGATGGTTTTGTCTGCTATCTGAACGGGGAGGAAGTCGCCCGTAAAAATGCACCGTCCACCACCTTTCCGGGTTATGATGCCACGGCATCGAGTGATCGGGCGGATACACTGGCATTGACCGCCGAGTCGATCAACCTGGCCAATGGAATCCGATTTCTTGTGCCCGGTGAAAACCTGTTGGCCATTCATGGGTTGAATGTTTCGAAGGATGCGGGTCGTTTTGTGATCAAGCCGCAGCTTTGTCTGGAAGAAACCGAACCTCAGGACTGTGAGAAGACCACCAATGGACGCGACTTCTGGCTGACCTTTCCCGGCAATGCTCCCGAAGACACGGGCAATCCCCTCGAGATCAGTTTGTGTGTGGCGGGTGCTGCCGGCACCAATGGGCATGTGGACATTCCAGGTCTGGGCTTTTCAAAGACCTTTACCATACCGGCTAACGGCCCCACACCTGCAACCGGTAGCCTGGTGTTGCCATTGCCCAAGGAGGTTTCACTGGAAATCTCAGGGAAAATCGAACCCAAAGGAGTGCGGGTGCGTGCACAGGCCGATGTGAGCGTCTATGGGACGACGCGCATCGATTATTCCACCGATTCATTCCTGGGATTACCGGTCGACTGTATCGGGAGAAACTATGTGGCCATGGGGTATAAAAATGTCTGGGAAGAAATCCCTGTGCTGAACGGATCGCAGATTGGGCTGGTCGCGCCTTACAACGGGACCAAAGTGCTGATTGATGTCGGGACAAGCGCTGCTGGTGGAGTCCCGATCGAGGTGAGCCTGAACGAAGGCGAAACTTATCTATTGCGCGACACCGGGAACAGCCCTGCTGATTTGAGTGGGTCACGTATTTTATCCAATTTGCCGGTCGGTGTGTTTGCCGGCCATCGTTGTGCCAATATCAACGGCAAGGATTTGTTTTTCTGCGATACGGTGCTTGAGCAACTGCTGCCTATCTCGGGTTGGGGAACACGTTACTGGAATGCCCCGCTCAGTACCCGCAACCACGTGCTTGCCGATGGCAAGGGCGACACCCTTCGAGTGACGGCTTCGGAGGATAACACCGCAGTGACCATCACCGATGATCAGGGAGCAAATGTTTTGGTGTTGAACGCCAATCAGATCCATGAACAAGCGGTCATTGGCCCCAGTTATGTTGTCTCTGAAAAACCTGTTTTGACGGCTGTTTATGCGAACAGTTCCGATTTCGATCTCGTCACCGATTCCGATCCGTTCATGGTGATGTTGCAGCCGGAAATTCATTGGCTGGATCGTTATATCATTTGCACACCTCCCACCAGTGATTTTGAACAGAGCTATGTCAATATCATCGCGCGGAACACCATAGAAGCATCCACCATCCGGCTTAACGGCGCTCCGATTCCGGGATTCCTGCCACTTGGGGCCAGTGGCTATTTTTATGCGCAAGTCGATTTGGACCCGGCTTTGTTGCGGCATACGATTACATCGACCCGGGCCGTGTTCGGGGTAACAGTTTACGGCTTCAGTGAGTACGATTCCTATGGTTATCCCGGGGGAATGCGCTTTGACTCCGCTGGAGCTCCTTTTGTTGTTTGTCCGCCAGACATCACCATTCCGGCAGGTGAGAATTGTGAGGGTGTCATTCCTGATTTGAGTGAATTCATTCAGGTGGTGGATCCATGTGATGAGGGAGGGGATCGGCCGGTTCCCGGCGATGATTGCTTCGAATTTGAAGATCTTAAACTCCAAACCCTCATCCGTGATGGTGATACACTGACGATCACCATTGCATCCGGGGATCAAACTGCCAATGTAACGGCATCGGCTGCGGGTTTTGCAGCTGTGGCTGCCGTGGTCAATGGGGGACAAGCCGGGCATACCGGAAATGAGGTTCGGTTTGCCAACATTAATTTGACCTTCGTTTCTTCGGCTTTCACCTCGGGATTTTCACTTTCATTCGGTGAATATGGTGGGTCCGTGAACCTGGGGGTGAACAATGATCTTCAGACCGCTGCCAATATGGAGGATTTCAACGGCAAGACAATTGGTGGAGCACAGGTCAGTGTGACGGGTGCGACGGGCGGGCAGGGGACGGGAACGCTTACCGTCAGCGGAACCATTCGCAGTTTCACCATTGGGGGGCAGGAGTTTTTCCTTGATCATATCTGCCCGGGAGGCGGAGGGACGGTTGAAGTGCCGGATTGTTATGAATTCGAAGATCAGGATGCCAAACTGGTTCTACATGTGGGAGACACAACACCCGCAACCAGCAGCACAGGAAACTCGGTCACTGTTTTGGGCGCTCCGTTCACATGGTCCAATGGACAAGTGACCCAGGAGGGATCAGCCGCCATTCGAAGCAATGGTCAAGCCGGGCACACGGGCAACGAGTTTGCGGTGAATAATATTCTGTTGAAATTCATCCCGCCTGAGTCGTTTCCAAATGGAATCTCCATTCTGTTCGGTGAATATGGTGGCAACGTGAATCTGGAGGTTAATGGTGAATTGGCCAACGTCAGCAATTTCAGCGAACTGAGCGGCACCTCCCTCGGGGGGGCGCAAATACTGGTCACCGGTGGGACCGGGCAGGGCCTGGGTGAGTTGCACATCATCGGGGAACTGAAGGAATTCGGGATAGGAGGTCAGGAATTGTTTGTCGATCACCTTTGTGCGCTTCCTGCGAAAGCAATCTCTGTTGTGGATCGTATCAATTCGAGTATTGGTTTATTGACCCGATCGGTCGTGAAGCAGGCCCGTGTTGGTCAGAATTATATCGTCAAACAAGATCCTCCCGCAGGAGTGATGGTTTCGGCGGGATCTTATGACGTCAGTGTGAGCGTGCTCGACTTGCAGGGGAACTTGATTGGGGCATGTGTGACGAATGTTCAAATTGTGGACGATTCACCTGTCAAAATCGTCTGTCCTCCCAATATCAAGGTTGACTGCCAGCGTCCCGAAGGGGCTTTGGTTTTCTGGGAGGGACCTGTTGCCTACACTGAGAGGTGCCAAGTGCCGGTGAATGTGAGGAGCAATTACGAGTCGGGCGATTTCTTTCCTTTGGGGAACACCACCGTCACCTGCGTGGCCAAGAGTCCTTCCGGGGAAATCGTTTCCTGTTCCTTCCTGGTGACGGTTGTTTGTGAGGATGTTGTTGTGCCGGACAATCCTACCGTCTCGATCAATCTTTCGGGCGAGACCGGCATCACATTGGATTGGCCTGCTGGGGGGCATTTGGAAGCCGCTGACAGCCCGCGGGGTCCCTGGCAAATCGTTCCTGAAGCCAAACCTCCGTTCAACATAGACACGATACGAAAGCAGGCTTTTTACCGGATTCGTTACTAGGTCACTTGTTGAATGTGATGATGGATTCGTATTCTTATGCGTTGAAATGATCACGCCCGCTGCGCTCGAGACGCAGAGACGCAGAGGTTTTTAAATGCGCCGGGAATTCCGCAAGATCGGGTAATCGTCTTCCATTCTGTTCATTTTTTCCTTTTCGGTGTAACCACTTCCAGGGACATGGCGTTGTATAGGTGAGTGCAGTCAGCGTTGAATCATGGAGATGGAGCAACCCGATCTCGCTTCCCTGGTGGAGCGTGTCAGAGACGGAGAGGAAGATGCCTGTCGGATCTTCATGGAAGTGTTGTACCCTACCGTGATTCGGATCGTCCGCTCCCACTTACCGGTGCGTCAGTCGGAAGAGGATCTGGCGCAGGAGGTTTTCGTGCGGGTGTTCAAGCGGATCAATCAATATCAGGCGCGTCCCGGCATTCCGGTGACGCACTGGGTCTGCCGGGTGGCAACCACCACCTGTCTGGACGCACTCCGCTCGGAAAGACGCCGTCCCGAGTTGCGTTGGGCGGATCTGAGCGAAGAGCAGTCAAATTGGCTGGAATACATGGTGACCGATGAAGAACAAGCCCCCCAACATTCCAGTTGCGATACCGGTGAGTTCATGGAGAAAATGTTGTCTCAGTTGTCGGTGGATGACCGTTTGGTTTTACAGTTGCTCTATATGGAGGATCGATCCGTGAAAGAAATCAGTGAACGAACCGGATGGAGTATCCCCGGGGTGAAAGTTCGGGCATTCAGAGCCCGGCGTCGCTTGAAAAAAATTGCCATTCGAATTCAATCAACCGCTCGTTATGAAGAAATTTGATGAGAAATTAAAAGAATGCGCCGCACAGGCGCGAAGGAGTGCGCCATCCGATGAGGACATGCCCTTCCGGTTTGCGGACGGGGTGTTGGAGCGACTGTCCCGCCCCGAGGAAGTCGGATTTGACGACGAGGGTCTCTGGTGGCGGTTCGGTCTCCGCACGCTGGCAGGTGTTACGTTTGCCTTGCTGATTTTGAGCCTGATGCCCTCCGCGTCCGAAACCCCGGGACAACTTTTACCGCCTCCCATTGAGCACTCGATTGTGGACTATTCCGGATTGTTATGAAAAAGGCTACTCCCTGGAAGATTATCATCCTGCTGACGGCCATCGTGGTGGTGAGTTTTGTGACAGGTTTTCAGGCCGGTTCCAAAACCAAGCAGGTCGAGATGAGACAACGATTTGATCCTTCCTCTTGGAATGTTTATGCGATGCAGACGCTGGACTCAAAGTTGGACCTCACCGTCGAACAAAAATCACGACTGCAAACCATCATTGATCAGACCGTCGAAGACATGAAAGGCGTGCGCTTGGAGACCGTTCAGAAAACCAAAGATTTGGTGGATCAACTGCTGGTGGCGATTGATAAGGAATTAACCCCCGAACAACGCAAGATTGCCGAGACGCTTTCGCCTTCTGATGAGGAGGTCACCATAGATCTGTTGAAGGTGGATGAAGAAAAATAATGATCCGGGTGTAACCGTGTGTGATGTTCCAACGTTTGCAATAGTGACTGTGGCAAAACCAGTCTTCACAAAACCTATGAAAACTTCCATCACATTACTCACACTGGCCCTTCTGGGAATCTCCACCATCACCAACGCACAGGAACGATTGTCTTCAGGTGAAGCCAATCGGATTGCACAACTGACTCGACAGAATCCCAATCTCCTTTCCAATGCCCCTCTGTATGTTGAAGCGGATCTGGAGCAATCGGTCGCGTTGGCCAAGGATGATTTTGGTGGTTTGCTGATACCGATCGAAGGTTTGTCGGAAGGAACCGAATCAGATGTCGGAACTGAACCGGTTGCGATCGGCGAGCTTTGGTTGCGCAACCTGACTCTGGAGAAAAATGGTTGGGGTATCTCATCAAGTCAGTTGAACGTTGTAACTGTCAACACGGAAGAAGGACGCGTTCGGGCGCCGCGCTGTATCCTTGCGGTCAGTAAAACCGATGACAACAAACCAGTGCTGATGATCTATGGCAAAAACGAACAGCCACTGCTGACACTGCCATTATCCAAAGTGCAAAAGAATCAAACCAAGCCTCTGGATATGTCCGCGTCCGATGACGGCAAGGTCGACCTTTGCATCAACGGTCAATATCAGGCCAGTTTCTCCGTGGCCGAATTATATTTGTAGCATTTTTTATTCGAAAACCACCCTGTTCGATTTGGAATCGTGCAGGGTGGTTTTGTGTTTTGGTTGCGTCATGTGGGTTTGGATTGCCCCTACAGGGCTCGTTATGTGGGGTTCCCAGGGCGATGCCCTGGGCTGACATGGTTTGCCCCTTTGGGGCGTGGCATGATCGGTTCTTTCGATTGATGTGGTTTGCCCTTTTGGAATGTGGTGTGATGAGGGGATTTCTCCATGAATTCAATTTTTGAAAAACAGATTGAGACATTTAATATCTCTTCATTCCGCCCCAAAGGGGCATCCTGTGTCAGCCCGGGTCATCGCCCCGGAAATCTTGTCCATTCATACCAGAGCCCTGAAAGGGCGGCTCTTACGCGGTGCGTTTTTTTTTGCATGTCCTTTAAGGTTAAGACATGGCAACTGGCTGCTGATAATTGTTGGATGCAGAGGTGGGTGTTTGGTTGTTGATGAGCGGCAAGTCCATCCAGAAAACACTGCCTTTTCCTAATTCGCTCTTCACTCCAATACGCCCGTTCATGGCTTCGACCAATCGCTTGCAAAGGGGTAATCCAAGTCCGGTTCCTTCTTCAGAGCTGCTCTCGGCGCTCAAGCGTTCGAAGGGTTGAAATGCGTTTGGGATGTCTTCGTTGGTAATGCCATGCCCGGTGTCTTGAATGCTGGTTCGAAGTGTTTCCGAATTCTGTCTGTTGACATGAATCGAGACTTTTCCGTTTTCCCGGTTGTATTTGATGGAATTGGTGATCAGGTTCAAAAGGACTTGAAGCAATCGTTGTTTGTCAGCCATCACGGAGGAGTGAATGTCTTCATTAAGCTCCAATTCGAGAGTGATGTGCTTTTTATCGGCTAATGGTTGCACCAGATCGATGGTTTCATTCAGAGCGTCAATCATCAGGACTGGTTCCCGGGAGAGAGTTAAGCCGCCTTCTTCCACTTTGGAGATGTCCAGAACTTCGTCCACCAGGGACAGCAAATGCCTGCCGGCTCGCACGATGGTGTTCACATTTTTGGTTTGCTTTTCGTTCATGTCTCTAAAATTCAACAAGAGCTGTCCAAAACCGATGATGCTGTTGAGTGGGGTGCGGAGTTCATGACTCATTCTGGATAGGAACTTGCTTTTTGCCTTGTTCGCTTTTTCGGCGTCGCGGCAAGCTTCGATGATACGTTGTTTGGCGGCAACTTGCTCGCTCACATCCATCAATATCCCTGCATACGTCAGTTCATTTCCAGTTTTGAATGACGTTATGGAAACATGCAGGGGGATTTTGGTTCCATCCTTTTTGATGCCTATCAGCCGCTGGTTTTTGTTTAAAATCAAAATATCCCGCGCCGGTTCATTGTCCTGCTGAACCGTATTGGATGGTAGTTCTCCAAATTATAAAACCATTGATTGAATATTCTGCCCAATCAGCTCACTGGTCCTGTAACCCAGGATCCGGCAAAAAGCAGGGTTGCAGGTCAGGATGGTTCCATTGGTGTCCATGGTGATGATTCCTTCATTCACACTGTCAAAAACCGCATTCAGATTGGCTTCGTTTGTCTGAGATTTCTTGATGGCTGTGTTAAAGAGTTTTCGCTGGTTTTGTTCCCCTACATACAGCCTCTGAGCCGCGATATACATCAGAGCGATCCAAACAGCCAACGAAAGGATAATGACGGATAAGATGATGATGATTTTTTCTGCTTGTCGGTATGCGGACAATGCGTCTTCTTCATCTTCTTCGGCTATCAAACCGATTCCCCGTTCGGGGTCCCATATCCAGGTGCTGAGAACTCTTTTACCTCGATACCCGGTGGCTCCTTCCATCAGATTTCCGGATTGTCCCAAAGCGATCGTCGAAGCCGCATGGGTGAGACGACTGTTCTTATCCGGTTTCAGTGATTGGGGGGCTGGCCGTTGCTCCGGGATGCGGGCTTGCATGGTTAAAATGGCATCGGATCCTGATTCCAACAGTCCCATTTGGATGAGGTCATCCTCAAAGCGAACCCGGGACAAAAAACTTCCCTCTTGATCAATGAGATATGTTTGTTTGGAGTTACCCAGTTGGTTTTGTTCCAGGATTGGGAATAATTCCGCAAACGGGTCCAAGCGAACGGTCAAAACGGCCAGAACGGTATCTTCCTGCTGATCAAAAATCGGGACCATGATAAACATGGTGGGGTATTCCTCCACCAATTCCCCGGTAACATCAGGCAAAGGGACATCTGATTTCATAGGGGGAACAAACACGTTTTTTCCCTTGAGGGCTGAATCGAAGGGGTCTTCAAAACTCGAAACAATCATATTCGTTGTTCCAAGATTGTTGTCGCGCATGGATGCCAGACTGATCCCTTCGGCGTTGATGACGAAAATACCGCGAAAATCGTATGTCTGAGCACGTGTTTTAAAAAATTCGCGGATTTTGGCTTGTGCGGGATGAGTTCGCAAATCTTCCGGACTCGTTTTTGGGAAATCCAACAACTCCTGGACTGACTGTTTCAGCTCTGGTTGTGAGGCCCACCGGTTTACTTCTTCAAAACGGGCATTCATCCACACATTTTGGATAGTGTGGTGTGTCGATTTAAGGATGCCTTGAAGGGTGTCGACTGCATTTTGGCGAGTGGACTCTTCGTAGAATCCCATCATGCTTCGGATGACCATTGCTGTGATGGCAAAAAAGACAATGACGGCAACCAACAGCAGCGATGAATGTTTTTTGTTGGCCGTGTCGAATTGTTCGACCAATTGAGAATGGTTCAAATGGGTCAATTTGGTCTCAGTGATATTCATTTGGGTCATTAATGTTTGGGCCGTTGTTGGCGAATGCCCTCGTGTCGGAATAAAGCATTTTCACCTTACTATTGAGATCGGACAATTCAGAGCGGCTTAAAGCTGCTAGCGGAACTATAACTCTAATTTAGGCGGTTTGTGTGTCTGGATTTTGTAAAACACCAGGATACGTTGTGACATCTGAGGGTGTCTGTTCGAATGTTGATCGAATTTGAGTTCGTAGGAACAGGCCTTTCCCTATGCTGAAAAAACTCTGTCATTCTACCTGAGTATTGGACATGATTCGCCATCATGATCACGAAACCCTTTACCATCCCGGTTGTTCGCATCTGGTGTGTTCATCTGATCTGTTTGTGGGGGGCGTCAGGAATGGCTGATGCTCAAGCATTGAATTATGTGGGCGACATTCAGCCACTTCTGGAAAATCGTTGTTATCGTTGTCATGGACCTGAAAAGCGCAAGGGCGGATTGCGTTTGGATATGAAAGCCGCTGTTTGGCAAGGGGGAGATTCAGGTGATGCGGCAATCGTCCCCGGGGAAGCAGATCAGAGCCTGCTTTTTCGTCTGGTTTCATCGAAAGATGACCAGGAACGCATGCCGCCCGCCAACGCAAAGGAAGCGCCATTGACCGACGATGAACTGGGGATGTTGCGGAGGTGGATCAATGCGGGAGCCGACTGGCCTGAGACGGGTTCCTCAGTGATTCTTGCCGAGCCGGGGGAACTGAAAGTAACAGAGGAGGATCGGCAGCATTGGGCTTTTCGTCCCCTGACTGATCCCATGCCACCCTCTCCTCAAGAAAAGAGTTGGCAGCAGACACCCGTGGATGCCTTCATTCTTCACGTACAAGAAGCGAAACAAGTCACTCCTTCCCAACCCGCGGATGCACGCACGCTTATTCGGCGCTTGTATCTTGATTTGATCGGGCTACCACCTTCTCCGGAAGAAATGTCTGACTGGACCCGGAGAATCGATCAATCGTCCACCGAGGTTGAGCTGCTGGTGGAATCCCTGTTGCACAGTCCGCACTATGGCGAGCGATGGGGACGGCATTGGTTGGATGTGGCCCGTTATGCCGACAGCAATGGAATGGAACTCGATGCGGACCGTCCCAATGCCTATCGATACCGTGATTTCGTGATTCGAGCCATGAACGATGATTTGTCCTTTGACGAGTTTGTTCGTTGGCAATTGGCGGGGGATGAGATTGCTCCGGGTCATCCGGACGCGATTGCAGCCACCGGATTCCTGGCGGCCGGAGTGAATACCATTCTGCCGGACAAACAAATGGTGGAAGAGAAACTCCGCAACCGAGCCAACGAACTTGATGACATTGTATCCACCACCGGCCAGGCGATGTTGGGACTGACTCTTGCCTGTTGTCGCTGTCATGATCATAAGTATGATCCGGTTTCTTCCCGTGATTACTATCGGTTGACACGCGTATTCACCAGCGGTGATCGCGCCGAGGTTCCATTGGTGTCCCCGGAGGAAGCTGAGCGGCATCAACAAATGGTGGCAGACTGGAAAAAATCTTACGATGAGGCTGTCAGGGAGCGCGACCAGTGGCTAAAGAACGCACGTAAACCTGTGGAAGATCAATTACGTCGGGAACGGATCGAAAGCCTTGATATCAGCGATGCCGAAAAGCAAGTCCTGCTGGGATCATCCGAAGAGCCAACTGCAAAGAAGCTGGCCGAGCGGTTCAAAAAACAGTTGTCCCTTTCTGATTCAGATTATGTTGCCGCCTTGCCTGAGCAAAGCCAGCAACGATGGAAAGCATTCAATCAACACATTTCGGAAATCAAAAAGCATGAACCGGATCCACTGCCATTGGCTTATGCCTTTTCTGATTTTGGACCCGAGCCGGAAGAAACCTGGTTTTTTGAACGCGGCAATTTCATGGCCCGCAATGAACAGATGGATCTTGGTTTTCTGACTGTGCTCACCTCCGGAAAGACCGCCAAAGCATATTGGAACGAAGCGAAAGCCAATCCGTTGCGGGATGATTCCACCTATCAGCGTCGGGCTTTGGCAGAATGGATGACCGACCTTGATCATGGCGCCGGAGCCTTGTTGGCGCGTGTCATGGTGAATCGTGTCTGGCAGCGACATTTCGGCGAGGGTTTGGTGCGCACTCCAAGCGACTTCGGCACGCGTGGTGAACGTCCCACACATCCCGAACTGCTGGACTGGCTTGCCACTGAATTTGTCCGGAGTGGCTGGAGCATCAAACACCTGCACCGTTTGATGTTGAACAGCGCCACGTATCAACAGTCTTCCGGGTATCGCCCCGCGATGGCTTCGATTGATTTGGAAAATCGATTGTGGTGGCGTCAATTGCCGGCCCGGCTGGAAGCAGAAGCCTTGCGCGATGCCATGTTGTCCGTTGCGGGTCAGCTCAATCTCGAAGCTTTCGGTCCCAGCTTCAAACCTCCCATTCAGCAGGAAGCCATGCAGGCCCGCAATGTGAGAAATCCATATCCGAAAGACGCCAAAGACACTGCCCGGACTCGAAGGCGCAGCGTTTATATGTTCCATAAACGTGTCGTGCAATACCCGCTCATGCAGGCTTTTGATGCGCCCGATGCCCAGCAAAGTTGCGGTCGTCGCATGAACACCACCGTTGCGCCACAAGCATTGGCTTTGTTGAACGATCCGTTCGTGCGATTGCGAGCCGGTGATCTGGCGGAGCGTATCCGGGAAGAAGTGGGAGATGACAGGGAAGCCCAGGTCAAGCGCGCATTCGAGTTGGCATTGAATCGAGCGCCTCAAGCCGCAGAGAGTAACGAAGCCACAGCATTCCTGGCGCAACAAACAGATGAACGCGCCCACCGTGGTGAATCCAGCGCTTCATTGGCGGTGCTGACTGATTTTTGTCACGCCCTGTTTGGGTTGAATGAATTTATTTACGTCGATTGATTGGGTGAACAGTATCGAACTCGAAAAGAATTATTGGTCATGAAAAGCATGCATCAACATTGCGGCCGCTTCGAAGCGGTTCATACACGCCGGGATTTTCTCAAGAAAGCGGGTGGAGGTTTTGGAATGTACGCTTTGGCGGATTTGATGGCGAAAAATGGACTGCTCGCTGACGAGACGCTTCCGGATCCCTTGCATCCCATGGCTCCGCGCCCAGGTCATTACCCCGCCAAAGCCAAGGCGGTCATCTGGTTGTTCATGGAAGGCGCTCCCAGTGCCGTAGACATGTTCGATCCCAAGCCCGAACTGACAAAGCGCGACGGCCAGCGGATGGAGATCGATGTGTTCAATGGCAACCCGGGGCCTCTGATGAAATCACCCTTTGAATTCAAACAATACGGACAAAGCGGTGCCTGGGTGTGTGAACATTATCCGAACGTCGCCAAACATGTGGATGATTTCGCCTTCATCAATTCCTTTTACAGCGAATCAAACGATCATGTGCCAGCGCTCTATCAAATCAATACCGGCATCCCCAGGCCAGGGTGTCCGAGTGCGGGCGCCTGGATTACCTACGGGTTGGGTTCCGAAAACAGTGATCTACCCGGATATGTTGTCCTGGGGAACAATCGGGGAGTGAAAGGCGGCAATCTGAACTGGAGTTCCGCTTTTCTGCCGACGACGTATCAGGGGACCTTGTTTCGACCGGAAGGTGTTCCGGTGATTAATTTGACGCGACCGGATGATGTGACTCAAAGAGATCAAAGAGCACAGCTGGATCTGATGTCCAAGTTGAATCATCGGCACCTGGCGTCCCGACCAGGCGAAGAGGAATTACTGGGACGCATTCAGAGCTTTGAGCTGGCTTATCGCATGCAGATGGAAGCGTCTGATTTGGTGGATCTGGAAAAAGAATCAGCAGAGACCCGGGAGATGTATGGTGTGGATGAAAACGAAACCCGTTCCTACGGACGAAAATGTCTCACGGCCCGACGACTCATCGAGCGCGGGGTGCGCTTTGTGCAGGTTTACAGTGACGGAGAATGGGATGCGCACAGCAACCTGAATGGGAACCACCGCGGACACTGCCGCGCCACCGACAAACCCATTCACGCCTTATTGACGGACCTGAAACGCACCGGCTTGATCGATGACACCTTGGTGATCTGGGGTGGCGAATTCGGACGCATGCCGGTTTCCCAAGGCAACGGTGGACGCGATCACAACCCGCAAGGCTTCGGCATGTTCATGACCGGCGCCGGCATCAAACCCGGTGTGCGTTACGGTGAGCTGGACGAGATTGGATACAAGGCAGCCGTCGATCGTGTATCCGTGCACGACCTGCATGCCACCATGCTGCACCTGCTTGGGCTCGATCACGAACGCCTGACCTTTTTCCACAACGGTCGCCGCTTCAGGCTGACCGACGTGGCGGGAGAGATCATTCGCCCGGTGTTGGCGTAGGAAATGGGTGAAACTTTATCTCAAGGTAATGCGTGCGAAGTCATGCAGGAAGTGGGATGACTCTTGTGATTTTGCCCCTGTCGAGAGAGTTGGTTGGCTGCTGTAAAAATCCGGTCGTGGTTCTAGCTTTTTGTGGTTTACCCCTTTGGGGCGAGGGGTGATGGGGGTGGTTTCAGGTATCCCTTTGGTAGGTGTTTGGGATTTGAATGCCCTAAGGGTTACGCGCCGAGACGCCACGTTCTACCTGTTGGCCCGCTTGACGAACTTTGATGGTCGGCGTTGAATGGGGGCATGTATGCCATTGGTCGATTCCTTTTGTGGATGTTTTTTTTGGTGTGTACTGGTTTGCTCGCCCAATCTACAGAGCTTGTTTTTCGGGCTGGAGCAGCTCGTGTGGATGTTGGTCCCGAGGGATTCCCTGTGCGGGTGAATGCCATGTTCACCGAGCGTTCCTCTGATCGTGTTGTTGATCCACTCTACGCCAAGGCCCTGGCCTTGGATGACGGACGGGAGCGGATTGTGTTTTGCGTGGTGGATACGTGCATGGTCCCGCGCGATTTGATCGATCAAGTCAAGGAATTGACGCACGATGCGACGGGATTGCCGATGGATCGTATGTTGGTTTCCGCCACGCATACGCATTCGGCTCCTTCGGCCATGGGATGTCTCGGGAGTCGTGTGGATCCTCGGTATGCAGCCATGCTTCCCGCCAAAATCGCTCGTGCGATGATCGACGCGATCGAACGCCTTGAACCTGCCCGGATCGGGTGGGCACAAATGGATGACTGGCAACATACCTTCAACCGGCGTTGGGTGCGACGGCCGGATCGTGTGTTTGCCGATCCGTTCGGGGTTCCTAATGTCAGAGCGCATATGCATCCCGGCCACGAAAGCCCCGATGCGGTAGGTCCCAGTGGGCCGGTGGATCCGGAGTTGTCGGTGCTTGCCGTAAAGTCAATCGATGGACGGCCGCTCGCACTGCTGGCGAATTATTCCATGCACTATTATGGCTCCCCTTTGTTGTCTTCTGATTATTATGGACGATTTGCAGGTTACATGGGGGACTTGCTCGATGCGGATGATGAGTTTGTAGCGATCATGTCGCAGGGAACCAGTGGGGATTTGATGTGGATGGATTACGGAGCACCGCGGAAGGATATGGGTTACGACGCCTATGCCCGTGAAATGGCGGAAGCAGTTGCGGAACTTGTGAATCACCTTGAATGGCAGGATGCCGCGCCATTGGGTATGGCACAACGTTCATTGGCCTTATCTTATCGTGTGCCGAGTCCTGAACGACTGGCCTGGTCCAAAGAAAAAATAACTGAGTTTGGAGGGCGCTTGCCTCAGTCGCAACCTGAGATTTATGCATTGGAATCAGTTTATCTCCACGAAAAACAAAATACAGAACTCGTGCTTCAGGCGCTTCGAATTGGCGATCTGGGCATCACGGCGCTTCCAAATGAAGTCTATGCCTTGACCGGGTTAAAGTTGAAGGAGCAAAGCCCGTTTGCATCGACCTTCAACATCGAACTCGCCAACGGCGCCGAAGGATACATTCCTCCACCGGAACAGCATGCTCTCGGCGGTTACACCACTTGGGCGGCGCGCACGGCGGGGTTGGAAGTGGAGGCTGAACCAAAGATTGTTGAGACATTGATTCGTTTGCTGGAGGAAGTCTCCGGGCAATCTCGGCGAACGGTTGTTTCAGATACCGGTCCTTATGCGGAAACGGTTCTCGAAAGTCGCCCGGAAGCCTACTGGCGATTGGAAGAAATGAACATGCCGGTTGCGCGCGATGCGACGGGACATCACGACGGGCAATTTGAAGAGGGGGTGGCCTTGTATCTTTCCGGAGCCGATGAACGCAGGGGGCATCAACCACCGGAACCACCGTCCAACAATGCTTTTTCCGGGAATGCGATCAATCGCGCAGTACATTTTGCGGGAGGGCGAATGCGGTCAGATGTTCCATTGGACGATGCATACAGTGTGGAGTTTTGGTTGTGGAATGGACTGCCAGCCGATGCGCGGGCGGTGACGGGGTACGCTTATTCGCGTGGAGTGGACCGCGATGCCCTGGCTCGAGGGGAGCACCTTGGGATTGGCGGAACTCATATGCCGCACCTGGCGGGTCGTTTGTTTCTTTTCAATGGAAACGAACAAAACCAGGTCCTGGGCGGACGGACCACACTTGCACTGCGCGCATGGCATCATGTCGTGCTCGTGCGCGAAAAGGAACGTGTGCGGGTACACTTGGACGGGAAACCTGAGCCCGAAATCGAAGGTGTGTTCGAACACACAATCCCGCAAGGTGAGAACACATTGTTCATGGGGGGAAGGAGCGACGGATTGTTCAATTTTGAAGGAAAACTGGATGAAATCGCCGTGTATTCGCGTGCTCTATCAACAGCTGAAATTTCGACGCATTACAAAGCATCTGCATTGACTCCTCCGGAAAAAGTGGCTGCCACGGGGCCTTTGGAACCTGCTTTATCGCCCGAAGAATCGCTGAAGAAGATTCACGTGCGCGACGGTTTTCGGGTGGAGTTGGTAGCCAGTGAACCTTTGACGGTGGATCCGGTCGCGATCGATTGGGATGCTTCGGGACGTTTATGGGTGGTGGAGATGTCGGATTATCCTTTGGGGATGGATGGGCGCGGGAAACCCGGAGGTCGCGTTCGTGTGATGGAAGACAGTGATGGTGATGGGGCCTATGATCGACAGACCCTGTTTGCTGATGGTTTGACTTACCCGACCGGATTATTGCTTTGGCGGGATGGGGTGATCGTGACAGCGGCGCCGGAGGTGTTGTTTCTGCGCGATACGGACAAAGATGGTCGTGCCGATGAACGTGAAGTATTGATCAGCGGACTGAGCACAGGCAACCAGCAATTACGCGCCAACGGTCTACGCTGGGGATTGGATGGATGGGTGTATTGTGCGGCGGGGGGGCATCATGGAAACTTTGCCAATGGCACCCGGTTGCGAACGCGGCTGGGTGAAGTTCAAGTCGGATCGCGCGATTTTCGGTTTCGGCCGGATACGGGGGAATTGGAACCATTAAGCGGGCCTTCTCAAAATGGTCGCAACAGGGATGACTGGGGACATTGGTTTGGGACTCAGAACATGCGACCACTGTGGCATTACGTGCTGCCGGATCGATATCTCAGGCGCCAAGCTCATGTGGCTTCGCCGAGTCCCATTCAATTGGTGGTGACGCCGCTGGGGCCGAAAGTTTATCCGGCAAGTTCTCCCGAAAAACGCTTTCACAGTTTTAATGAAGCCGGTCGTTTTACATCCGCATGCGGAGGGATGATCTATCGTGATTCCTTGTTGTTCCCGAAGGAAGACAATCAAATGCATGCGTTTACTTGTGAGCCTTTTCATAATCTCGTTCAGCACAACGTCGTATTTGATCAGGGAGTGTCCTTTGCTGCACATCGTGATGTGGGTGATAACGTGCACGATTTCTTCGCCAGTGAAGATCGGTGGTGTCGTCCGGTGATGGTGCGAACAGGGCCGGACGGCGCACTCTGGGTGGTCGACATGTATCGCTACATGATCGAGCATCCGGACTGGTTGCCGGCTGCCGGTCGAGACGAGTTGTTGCCGAATTATCGGATCGGAGATGATCTCGGGCGTATCTATCGGGTTGTCCGAAAGGATTCTGAAATAGATCCCCGACCAAAGCTTGATCAACGATCGATTGCTGAACTGGTCGAAGCACTCAAATCCAGCAACGGCTGGCGACGTGATCGCGCGCACATGATGCTCAGTTGGGAAAAGGATCAGGCGGTTGTCGAGCTTCTCCGGAAGCTTGTGAAGTCGTCTGCAACTCCGGAGACAACGGTGCATGCATTGTGGCTTTTACATGAACTTGGCGGTTTGAATCCCGATCACATTCGAGTCGCCTTTCAACATTCGCATCCTCGAGTGAGAGAGAATGCGCTGAGAATTTCCGAATTGAGTCATGATGTGTCCGTGCTGCGTGCTGCTGCGGAGTTGGTAAATGATCCGGATGATAAAGTTCGTTTGCAGTTGGCTTTTTCCTTAGGTGAATGGGAGCATCCGGAGGCGGGGGACGCGTTGGGGAAATTAGCGGTGGCATCGGCTGATGACGCGTTTATGAAGGCGGCCGTGTTGAGTTCAGCTACACCTCACCTGAAAGCATTGGTTGGTAAGGTGATTCAATCAGATTCAAAAGTTCAAGGTTTGTTGAGGGAATCCTTGATCGAACTTGCGTTTGCGTTGAATGAGCGGGATGCGTTGGCAGAATTGCTGAAGCTTGTTTTTGGCAAGTCCGATGAATCATTCACTTTGGGGCAATACGAATCCGCAACCGCTTTCTTTCAATTGGCCAAAAGGCGTGGTTCTAATTGGAATAATTTGTCCGACCGGGATGATGTGCTGGGCAAGTTGCTGACCAATGTATTCTCGAACAACCCGAATTCGATTTTTACCTCCGCGATCAAAACGGCCATACAAGATTCGGCAGGCGTGGAATTGCGTGCCGCTGCTATTCGATGCGTTGGGGAAATGGCAGAGCGTCGCTCCGAAGTGCCAGGTGTGTTGGTTGATTTGTTGACACCGCAACAACCGATTTCGATTCAGGAAGCCTCGCTGGAAGGTTTGACTTCAGTGGGCGCGTCTTCGGTGGCCGCAAAAGTGCTGGATCGTTGGACCAGTTTTTCACCATCAACCCGCGCGAAAGCGATGCAACTCATGTTATCCCGCGAATCATGGACCTTTGTTTTGCTGGAGCGACTTGTCGATGGACAGGATATTCCTCTGGACGCTGTTCAACGTGAGCGGTTGATGAGCCATGGATCCAAACGCGTGCGTGATTTGGCGTCTCAAATGCTTGGTGCTCGTACGGATCGGGTACAAGTGATCGAGCAATTTCGACCAGCTCTGCGTTTGAGAGGAGATGCCGACCGTGGGCGGGAGGTTTACGAGCGGGCTTGTGCTGTTTGTCATCGAAAAGGAAATCAGGGTAGAGAAGTCGGACCGGACCTGAATTCCGTGGTGCAGCATTCACCTGAAAAACTATTGGCCAACATCCTGGATCCAAGTGCGGACATTCAGCCCGGCTATCACGCATATCAATGCGTGTTGACGAATGACACTGAAGTCTACGGAGTGATCACTTCGGAAACTGGAAACAGTCTCACGATGAAACTTGCGGATGGAACGGAAAACGTCATTTTACGCCGCGATATTCGGGAATTGCGCGGAGGGAATCTATCCTTGATGCCTGAAGGTTTGGAAGAGGGGATGACGCATCAGGACATGGCCGATTTGATCCAATGGTTGCGGACCCAGGTAGATTAGAGTTTTCAGATGTGTCCATGATTGGTGCTGAGGCGTTGGTGTTGGTTTGATCGATTTCAGGTATGTGATCGAATGATACCTACGTTGGGGGAATTGGACCGCCCCTTCAGGGCTCCGGCATGGAAGGCGCAGGGACCTGGGGCGGTGCCTCAGGTTGGCGTAGGTTGCCCCTTTGGGGCTAAGTCTCTGATTTCCGGATTTTTCTTTTCAGTTTCGCATCGTGGGGTAGGTTCCACTTGTTCTTTGTTACGGAGGACGATTGATCCATGAGTGAGTCAGGAAATAAACGTGTTGTGGTGGGGATGAGCGGCGGAGTTGATTCTTCGGCGGCTGCCGCCGTGCTGATTGAAGAGGGTTATGATGTGATCGGTATCACCTTGAAACTCTGGCCGCAGGATTGTGTTTCGCGGGCTGAGGACAAGTGTTGTGGTCCTCAGGCAGTAATGGATGCCCGGAGTGTGTCCAATAAACTGAATATTCCTTATTACCTGGTGGATGAATCGGAAGACTTTCAGCAGCAGGTGATTCAATACTTTGCGGACGAATACAAAGCCGGTCGCACGCCGAATCCTTGCGTCATGTGCAATGAAAAGCTCAAGTTCGGCACTTTGCTGAGCCGGGCAAGGCAATTGGGGGCCGACTACATTGCCACCGGACACTATGCGCGCGTGCATCCCAATGAGGATGGCTCGCGCATGTTATTGAAGCGTGGCTTGGACCCTCGCAAGGATCAAAGCTACTTCCTGTTTTCACTGCGTCAGGACCTCCTGCAGCACATACTGTTTCCCTTGGGGGAACTGACCAAGGATGACAGCCGGAACGTGGCACGTGACTGCTCCCTTCGAACCGCCGACAAGGAGGAAAGCATGGAAATCTGTTTCGTGCCCGACAACGATTACAAAGGATTCCTCACCAAAACGAACATGGTGCAGACCCATCAAGGGGATATCGTTGATCGCGAGGGGAATGTGTTGGGGCGTCATGATGGGATTGAGTTTTACACCATCGGACAGCGTAAAGGCCTCGGCATTTCTTCACCGGATCCGCTCTATGTGCTTGAACTGGATGCAGCTCAGAACCAGGTGGTGGTCGGTCCGGCGGATGCTCTGGATAAGGCTTCGTTCCTGATCGATCGGTGCAACTGGATTCCCTTTGAAAGACTGGAAGAACCGATCCAGGTGACTGCCAAGATTCGTTACAACCATCCAGGCACAGAGGCTACGGTGACGCCTGTTGATGACTATACCGCTCGCGTGGATCTTCATGCGGCGCAACGGGCTATCACTCCCGGGCAAGCTTGTGTGCTCTATCAGGATGACCTTGTGGTTGGGGGAGGGTGGATCCGGAAAGCCATTGCTTCGACCGATGCCGCTACCCCTTTAAGTGCTACCGGGCAAGCTGTTGCGGCTAGTTCTGCGGATGATTGAAGTTTTCCTCGTGTGGGAAGGTGTTTGTTCCGGCGTATTCAATTGATGTTGAAAAAAGTATGGATTTCGTGTGTTCGCGGACCTGCGGTCCCGATGTGTCGGAAATCCTTGCCGACAGGAGGTTTCGTTCGCTTGTTTTGTGATTCGAACAACAAATTTCGGGAACATGTAACAAAATGCACACTAAACTCGTATATTCGAGTGTTCCGTTTTATCTTCGCTTGAATCTGGGCGTCATGTGCCGCAGTGTGGTGAAGGGGTAAGCGTTTGAACCCCGTTGGGTAGGAAATGTTTTGTAAATACTTCATGCAATCAGGGAATTATCCAGAAAATCTTAATTCAGAGAGTCACCATGCCTCACCCGAAGCAAGTTCGCGTGGGCGGTTTGCGATTTATGGTGTATGGCATTGTTTGATCATCCTTGCTCTGTCGCTTGGAATGAGCGCCTGCGGGAAAATGGGGGGTGGCGACAAGGATGGGCAGAATGGAAAAGAAGAAAAGAATAGCGCCATTCCTGTCGAAGTGGTGACTTTGAAGCGTGGAGCGATTGAAACGGTTTTGGAATCTTCCAGCGGACTTGAAGCGGAAAGCGAAGTCAAAGTGCCCGCTCGAACCGCCAACAGGGTGAAGGAGCTCCATGTGGAGGAAGGGGACCTTGTTAATGCCGGTCAACTCCTGCTCCAGCTCGAGAATGACGTTCAGCTCATCCAGGTCAACAAGGCCAAAAATCAGGTGGATGAAGCACGCGAAGAGTTCCTGCGCCAACAATCGCTTTATCAGCAACAATTGGTCAGTGATCAGGTCTTCGATCAGTCGAAATTTAATTTACGGCAATTGGAATTGAATCTGGAAGACGCCGAGCGTGAGTTGGGTTATACCGAAATTCGAGCGCCGATTTCGGGAACCATCACCCACCGAATGGTCAAGGTGGGAGACCAAATCAATGCCGGACAGGAACTTTTTAACATCATTGATTTCAATTCCATCGTGGCGCGTCTCTACGTGCCTGAGAAAGAATTGAGCCGCATCCATCTTCTTCAGGAGGTGCGAGTGGAATCAACAGCATTTCCCGGCAAGACATTTGAAGGACACGTGATGCGGATTGCTCCAGTCGTGGAATCCAAATCCGGTATGATCAAGGTGACCGTTGGATTCTGGGATGTCGGCCCTTTGTTGCCGGGGATGTATGTGGATGCTGATATCGTCACTTCCGCCAAGACCGACGCCTTGTTGCTTCCTAAAAAAGCGATTGTTTATGATGGTGAACAGCGTTTTGTCTTTCGAGTTGACGCCGAAAACAAAGTAGAACGTATCCTGCTTGAGGTGGGATTGGAGGATGCGGACAACCTCGAACCGGTTGCCGTGCTCAAGGAAGGGGATTCGATTGTCATTGCCGGCCAAACCGGGCTTAAAAACGGCAGCAAGGTCAAAGTGGTGGATCCTTCCAATCCAGACTCACCAGACGAGGAATCGTCCGCTCCCGAGGAAGGTAAACCTGCGGGAGATTTGACCCAGAACGGATGATTTGAACCGGCCTATGGCCCAGCCTTCTCCCAAAAAACTCTCACACTTCACGACCGACCGTCCGGTTGCCGTGTTGATGGTGTTCATTGCGGCGGTGGTGTTCGGTTACTTTTCTTTCAAACGACTTCCGGTCACCCTCATGCCGGAACTCAATTACCCCACGCTCACCGTTCGAACCGAATACGAAGGAGCCGCTCCCGAAGAGGTTGAAAACGAAGTGAGTCGTCCGGTCGAGGAAACGCTTGGTGTGGTGAACGGCTTGAACCGCATCAGTAGCATCAGTCGGGCGGGCATCAGTGATGTGGTGCTGGAGTTTGTGTGGGGGACCGACATGTCGCAGGCGGCTCAGGACACGCTGGAAAAGATCGATCAGGTCTTTTTACCCCAGGAAGTCGAGAAACCGTTGATCCTGCATTTCGATCCGTCTCTGGATCCTATCATGGAACTGAGTCTTTCCGGCGAGGGGGTCCGGTTTGATGGAGAGATCGGACTGCGGCGGTTACGGCGTTTGGCGGAGATTCAGATTCGGCGAGCGCTTGAGCCGATCACGGGAGTTGCGGCTGTTCGGATTCGCGGTGGATTGGAAGAGGAAATTCACGTGATGCTGGATCAACAGGCATTGCGAAGGACCGGTATTTCCATTCAGCAGGTTATCTCACGCTTGAAACAGGAGAACATCAATGTGGCAGGTGGCATGGTTCAGGAGGGACGCTCGGAGTTCATGGTTCGCACCCTCAATGAATTTACCAATCAGGAGGAAATCGAGGACACGATCATTCGGCGGGATGCCAGTGGAGAGGTAAGGATTCGCGACATTGGATCGGTCAGCCGTTCTCATCGGGATCGTGAGATTGTGACCCGCACGGACGGGCGTGAGAGTGTTCAGATCGATATTTACAAGGAAGCCGACGCCAACATCGTTTCCGTGGCCCAGGCGGTGAAGTCTGCAGTGGGCACTGTGGAGGCCCCACCGATGCCTCCTTTCATGGAGATGATGGCGCAGTTTAATCCGATGATTCGAAACATGTTTCGGGATCGCTTGGCGGCGAAATTATTCAAGGCCGAAGGCGCCCGGTTGGAGGTGGTCGCTGATCGGTCCGTGTTCATTGAAAACAGTATCAATGAAGTTCGACAGACTGCCATGGTAGGTGGCTTGTTGGCGGTGGTTGTGCTGTTTCTGTTTCTGAGGGATTTCAAGAGTACGGTCATCGTGGCGATCAGTATTCCGATGAGCATCCTGATCACATTCGCGCCGCTTAATCTGTCCGAAGTGTCCTTGAATATCATGTCACTGGGAGGTTTGGCGCTCGGGGTAGGGATGCTGGTGGACTCGTCGATCGTTGTATTGGAGTCCATTTATCGGTGCCTTCAGGAAGGGGATGATTTGAAGACGGCCGCCATACGTGGCGCCAGGGAAGTGCGCAGTGCGGTGACTGCGAGCACATTGACCTCTATCGCTGTATTCTTGCCGATGGTGTTTGTGGAAGGGATCGCCGGTCAGGTGTTTGGTGATCTGGGGATGGCGGTGGTGATTTCGTTGATCGCTTCCCTGTTGGTGGCGGTTTACTTCATTCCCATGCTTGCCAGCCGGACCACCCCGAACATTCAGCGCCAGGAAATGTCACAGCTGTCGTGGAAGCGATGGTTGGCAATCGAAGGATTGCGCGCTGATTTATCCGGGGTGAAGCAGGGATGGAAGAAGGTGTTGCTTCCCTATGTTTTTGTGAAGTGCTTCATCGCTTGTGTGCTGGAATTTTTTGGGAAACTGATCGGAATGGCTGTTTCCGGAATGGTCCGCTTGATGGTGAAAAAACTCTTTCCCATGGCGGCAAAAGCTGGAGGAATGCTGGTCAAATGGCCGGTTGCTTTTACTCAAAACCGTCTGACTTGGTTGACGGAAAGATATCCGCGTTGGCTGGAAGGAGCACTTGAGAAGCCTGGCAGCGTGTTCGGGCTGGTGGTGGTTGCTGTGGCTTTGACGGTTGGGATTGGTTTCTCAATGGACACGGAACTCCTGCCCGAGGTGCACCAGGGTGAGGTCACGATTGAACTTAATCTGCCGGTGGGAACTCCCCTGGAGGTCACCGTTGAGACCTTGTCGGATATGGAGTCGTTTCTTTTGGAAGACCAGAGTGACATCAAAACAGTGCTCACCACGTTTGGGTATGATATCACCAACATGAAGCGGTCCGACGAGGGAGAACATTCCGCCCGGTTTAAATTGTTGCTGGATGGCAAGGGAGGACCTGCACAAGTCGAGGCGCGCGTTCTAGCCCGTGTTCGAGACAAACTGGACCGCGTGCCGGATCTTACTTATCGCGTCACGCGTCCGGTTCTGTTCAGCACGCGCAAGCCCGTCAGTGTGGAAATCCATAGTGACGATCTGGATCAGCTCAAGGACATGGCTGATGAAGCGGAGGAAGTGTTGATGGAACTGGATGAACTTGCCGACGTCGAGACCACCCTGAGGCCCGGGGCTCCGGAGATTCAGATCACCTACGACCGTGCGGCTCTTTCCAGACACGGATTGAACATTGGTCAGGTCGCTGATCTGGTGCGTGATTTGGTGCAGGGGAACGAGGCCACGCGTTTCAACATGAAAGACCGGCGCATTCCGATCATCGCCCGACTTGACGAAACGGATCGTCAGAAGATCGATGATATCGGAAACCTGACCGTGAACCCGGGTAGCGACAAACCGATTCCCTTGAACGCCGTGGCCGATTATCGCATTGGTGAAGGTCCCAGTGAGATTCGGCGTATTGACGGCAAACGTGTGGCATTGGTTCAGGCCAACCTCGGGAATGCTTCTCTTGGGAGGGCGGTGGGCACGATCAAATCGACTTTGGATCGTGCCATAGATTGGCCGATCGATATGAATTTCTTTATCGCCGGGCAGAGTGAAGAATGGCAGCACAGTCAGAACAGCCTGTTGTTGGCCATGGGATTGAGCGTGTTTCTGGTCTACGTCATCATGGCATCCCAATTCGAATCGCTTCTGCAACCGTTCATCATCATGTTCTCAGTGCCGCTGGCTTTCGTCGGATCGGCCATTGGTCTTGCGATGACGGGGACCAGTTTGTCGGTGGTGGTGTTCCTTGGCTTGATCATGCTGGTGGGCATCGTGGTGAATAACGCGATCGTTCTGGTGGACTATACAAACCTGTTGCGCACGCGTGGCATGGGGCCCAAGGAAGCCGTTTTGACCGCCTGCTCCGTGAGATTGCGTCCCATTTTGATGACCACTGCCACGACTGTGTTGGGCTTGCTGCCGATGGCGATCGGCTTGGGTGACGGATCCGAAATCCGAACCCCCATGGCCATTGCCGTAATCTCCGGCTTGATATCTTCCACCGTGCTCACTTTGTTTGTGGTGCCGACCATCTACTTCCTGCTGGACCGATGGATGCATCGAGGTGAGGCGGACCAATCGGCCCAGTCTCCTCAAACCATTACTCAATCATGAATGATTCCTCCAACGAATCCGAATCCGCGTCTTACCGCCTGGCTCGGTTTTCATTGGACCGTCGTGTTTCGGTGCTGGTGCTTTTGATGACCATCGTTGTGGTGGGGATCATTGCTGCGGTGAGCTTGCCAATGGAATTGTTTCCCCGAGGGTTTGAATCCAAATTCCTGAGCGTATACGTCCCGTTTCCAAATGCACCCGCCGAGGAAACGCTGGAGAAAATTACAAAGCCCATGGAAGAGGAATTGTCCACGGTCAAGCACCTGGACAATATCAATTCCTGGTCGGGGCAAAACGGCGCCAACGTTTTTCTACGCTTCAAATCAAGGACCGACATTGCGGTGGCATATCGCGAAGTCAGGGACCGAATGGAACGTGCCCGCGCTCGTTTTCCGGAGGATGTGGAGCGGTATTTCATTCAGAAACATGATCCTTCCGGCATCCCGGTGGCTGTTCTGGGAGTGGGGGTGGATCCCACCATGGCGGACATATATACCCTGGTGGAGAAAAAGATTGTTCTGCCGCTTTCACGCATCGATGGCGTGGCCAATGTGCAGATGAACGGGATGCTCGAAAAGGAGGTGATCATTGAGATCGACAAACAGAAAGCCGATGCCTTTGGGTTGAATATCTATCAATTGGCCCAGGATCTTGGGCGCGATAATTTCACCATGGCGGGCGGGTTGGTCTATGAAGCGGATAAAAAATTCCTGCTGCGTTCCGTAGCGACCTATCACTCGCTGGAGGATTTCCAAAATCGGCCCATTTCCGACAGGCTAAAGCTCAAGGATATTGCGGTGATTCGATATGAGGAGCCGGAGAAAAACTTCAGCGTCAAACTGAATGCCAAGCGAGCCGCCGCTCTCATCATGTTCAAGGAAGGGGAGGCCAATTCCGTGGAACTTGGGGAGCGTCTTGACCAGGCGGTCGAGGAAATGAAGAAGAATCCGTTGTTTGCGGATGTCGAAATGAACTTGTTCTTTAATCAGGGTAAAATGGTGCAGTCTTCCATTTTTAGTCTGATTGGTGGCGGCGAAATTGGGGGTGCATTGGCCGGGCTGGTGTTGTTCTTTTTCCTGCGGCGGTTCCGGTTGACCATGATCGTGACCCTGTCCATTCCCTTGAGCCTACTGATGGCTCTGATCGTCATGTATTTTGCAGGGGAAACACTCAACATGCTGTCCATCCTGGCCCTGGTGATTTGTGTGGGATTGCTGGTCGACAATTCGGTGGTGGTGGCGGAGAACATCTATCGATACATGCAGGACGGACGATCGCCTCGTGAAGCCTGTATCAAAGGGGCTTCGGAAATTGCTCTGGCAATCACCATGGCGACCTTGACCACCATCATCGTGTTTCTTCCCGTCTCGTTGGTGGAGGGGGAAGGACAGTTCTTTCTGATGCGGCTGGCGCTTCCCATCTCGGTTGCTCTTTCGGCTTCGTTGATCGTTGCCGTGGTCTTTATTCCCCTGAGTGTTTATCTCACCTTGCGTCCGCGATCGAACCACCCGACTTCCTCACGGATCGTTGCCATGCACCGGTTTTTCGATCGAACACTGGACCAGGCCTACAACAAAACCATGGAAAAATGGCATCAGGTTTATCATGTGTTTCTAAGTTTCTTCCTGAGACGGCGTATGGATCTGGTCATTGTTTTGGCCATTGTGCTCGGAGTATCCTATGGCTACGTATTCCGTCAGATCGAATTTGCTCCAAACCAGGAAGAAGACCGTACATCGTTCCGCATCGGTGTGGAGATGCCCCGGGACGCCATTTTTGAAGATGCGGTGGAATACTTTGACGCCGCGGAAAAGGTGCTTCTCGAGCAAAAGGAAGAGCTGGGATTAAGCGGGGTTTTTCTGATGCATTTTGATCGGGGCGGATCATTGGAAGGCTGGGTGGAGCCGGATTCCGATCACGAATTGACCGCCACCGAAATGTCCAAAATCGTCATGGAGGCATTGCCCAAAAAACCCGGCGTCAAACTTCGAACCGGACGGGAAAGTGAGAATGAAGAAGCGACCGGACGAGAGGTGTTCGTGATGCACATGGAAGGGGATGACGCAGCCATATTGGATCAGGTGGCTGAAGATCTTGAACCTCTCATTGAAGCGGTGCCCGGCGTGGTGGGCATTCGGAGCGGACGCGAGCGCGCGGCCAATGAACTGGCCCTGGTGGTGGATCGTGATCGCGCTGAAGCCACCAATGTGAACCCGGAGTTTGTGGCGGGTGTGGTCGGGTATGCCCTGCGAGGGCGGGTGTTGCCACGATTTCACTATGAAGGGCGTGAGATTCCGGTGCGCATCCGGTTTGAGGAATCGGACCGGCAACGTCTGACCGAGTTGTCCAACTTTCAGGTGCCCACCCGCGATGGTCGAGCCGTGCCGGTTTCAGCGGTGACCGATGTTCGGATGCTGGACAGTTCCGATGGTATCCGGCGTCGCAACAAACGCATCAGCCGCAGTCTGACGATTGATCTGGAACCCAGTCAGGCAGGTCCCGCACGTGGACGACTGATGGAATTGACCAAACGATACAATTTGCCCGAGGGAGTTAATTTTGGCGCGAGCCAGAATGATATATCCACCAATGAAACCATCGAGAACCTGAAGTTTGCCGCGATGATTTCGGTGTTGTTCATTTATCTCTTGATGGGCTTTCTATTTGAAAGTTTTGTGCTGCCGCTTTCCATTATCCTGACCATTCCCCTGGCAGGCATCGGGGTGGTCTGGAGTCATTGGGTTTCCGGTAAAGACCTGGATGTGCTGGGTTTTGTTGGAGCCATTCTGTTGATCGGAGTGGTGGTCAACAACGGCATCGTGCTGGTGGACTATGTCAATCGCCTGAGGCAGGAAGGTCTGGAGCGCACCCAGGCATTGCTGACTGCCGCTGATCGTCGATTTCGTCCTATCCTCATGACAGCCTTGACCACCATCATCGGTATGATTCCGCTGACATTCAGCAAGCCCACAGAGATGGGCTTAAGTTACAAAAGTTTTGGGCTCACCTTGATCGGAGGAATGACAACAGCGACCATTTTAACACTTCTTGTGATTCCTGTGTTCTACACCTTTTTCGATGATTTGCGGGAACGGATCATGCAAGGAGTTTCGAATTTGAAATGGTGAATGGTGAATGGTGAAT
>CAYPZD010000044.1:0-43665 GCA_964415055.1 uncultured Verrucomicrobiota bacterium
CTTGGACGAATCAAAAAGATTCTAATTGGAAGTCTCCAATACTCGAATCAGGTCAGTATTCAGCGACTCAAAAATTTTTCCAAGAGCTGTCGCCGTGGACTGGACATAGGCTTGAGAAGTGTTGTCCTTGCATTGGATGCGTTGGGTGTAATCTTTTGACCAGAACGCGGAATCATGGTTCGCAGCACTCAGCGGGCGATTGGGAATTAACACCCATTGAATGCTGACCTCACTGGTTGGTGACGTCGGATTTCTTTTATCCAGATAAAAGCCATTCAAAACACCTTCCAAATAATAATCGGCTTCCACTAAACTGTCTTCGGTCGAGGTCATGGCCATGCTTCCGGATTGTGCCAAATAATCGACCGTGCTTTCAGTAAGGATATCCCTCGGATAGGTCAGCCATTCCTTGTAGAAATCGGTTTCCCAGTGATCATCGGTGAGGCGGTAAACAAATGACTTTCCTTCGAACGGTGCCTTGACCCGGGTGTTGCGCACCTTCAGGCGAATGTTCAATGGTTTTACTTTTGTATCGGCAATCCGGGGCGCCTGGATGTTTGGGAGAAAGGAGGCTTTTTCAGGATAGGGCTTGTTGAGAGCGCATCCGCTGGCCAGCGTCATGGCTGCGACGGCTGCGAGCGATAACATCTTTGAAAGTTTTGTTTTCATGAGAGTTTGATTGACTCTGTTTACTTGCGGTTGGGTGGAGGATCACCGAAAAGCAGTTGGCTGGGATAGTTCTTGGCGTTTTCGGTGATGGTTTTCAAATTGTCCGTGAGGATGCGCAAGTTGTCCAGGACGAGTCCAATCCGTCCCTGATTGCCGCCGGTCAGACGGTTCAGGTTCTCAAGGGCGTCGTGTAGTTCTCCGATGGTGTCTTTGAGTTTTGGATCGTCAAAGAGTGTTTGCATGGAGGCCAGGGCTTTTTGAGTTTCCTGCGATATGGTTGGAAGATCGAGTTCGGTCAGGACCTTTTGGATGTCCTGGTTGGTGGTGCGAAGCTCCTTGAGTAACTGATCCAGGTTGCCGCCAATGGATTCCATATCCGTGTTTTCAAGCTTGTCCTTAGCCACCGAAAACAGTTCGTTGACGTTGCCGACCAATTGTTCCAGATCAACTTTTTCGAGTTTGCGAAACACCTCTTCCGCTGCACTGACGATGCGGGTGAAGGAACTCCCGGCTGATGGAATATAAGCGTTTTCGGGTGTCCAGTTGATGTCCAGTGGGGGATTGGTTTCAGATTCCAGATAATCAAGTTCGATGTAGGAGGTGCCAGTCAGCCCGACATTGGCCATGCGAACCCGCAATCCACGATCCACTTCACGTTGCACCAACGTGCTCTGGGGGATGCCGGCGTTATCGAAGATGTCCTGCTCCAGGGAAACGAGAATGCGCACGTAGGGTTTGCGCTCTTCCATGGGCTTGTCTGCTTCATAGACATTGCGGGTGAAATCGATCGCTTTGACATTGCCGATGGGGACTCCCCGAAATTTAACGGCGGTGCCCAGGTCCACGCCGTGCACGGATTGATCCAGGTAGGTTTCAAAGACGGGATGGTCCTCGAACATCGAACCGATACTCATGGTCAATATGGCGCCAATGGCCAAGGCAGTTGCCCCGATGACAAACATGCCCAGTTTGAAATAGTTTGCTTTGCTGCTCATGTTTTTGTGGTGTCCATAGTTGATTGCTTGCCGCGATCCAGTTTTCCACGGTTGAAAAACTCGCGCACTTTGGCATTGGGATGGGACTCCCGCAAGGATTTAGGTGACCCATCCGCGATGATTTCCTTGGTTTCACGATCGAGCATGATGACCCGATCGGCAATGGCAAAGATGCTGGCCAGTTCGTGGGATACGATGACAAAGGTGATCCCAAGGCTTTCCGCGAGTCGCCGGATCAAATCGTCCAGTTCTGCCGAAGTGATCGGGTCCAGTCCGGCCGAAGGTTCGTCCAGAAACAGAATCTCCGGGTCCAGCGCCATGGCTCGCGCGATGGCCGCTCTCTTCTGCATGCCGCCACTGACCTCGGATGGGTAATGCTTGATGTAATCTCCCAGACCAACGAGTGAGAGTTTCATGTGAGCGATCAAGTTCATGGCATGCATATCGAGATCGGTGTGTTCCTCCAGAGGGAGTCGAACGTTCTCGAGTAATGTCATCGAGCCGAACAGGGCTCCGCTTTGATACATCACTCCGATATTTTTCAGTATATCGACATGTTCAGGTTCGCTGGCGTGCACCAGGTCTTTACCGATGATATGAATGGTTCCGTCGGCTGGCGGATAAAGACCGATTAAATGTTTGAGCAGCGTGCTTTTCCCGCACCCAGAACCTCCCAGAATGATGAACACCTCGCCTTTTGTGACCGTGAAGTCAATGTTCTTCAGGATCACCGAATCGTCGTAGGCACATTTGAGACCTGAGACACGTATCATTTCTGGAATCGATTCTTTCATATTCCGAGAACGTAATAGATGACCGAAAAGAGGCCGTCGGCAAGCACGATGAACACGATGCCGCTGACGACTGCCCGCGTGGTCGACACGCCTACCGCACTTGCTCCGATGCGTGTTTGGAGGCCTCTCAGGCAACCGATGCTCGCTACGAGTAAACCAAAAACAGCCGCCTTGAATAAACCTCCCCACAGGTCAGTGAGCGTGACCGCTGTCCGTATCTGATTGATATAAACAATGGTTGGGAAACCAAGGGACGCATAGACCACCCAGCCTCCCACCAATCCCATGAAGTTGGCAAACAACGTGAGCAGGGGAGTGACCGCGACTGCTCCCAGAATGCGTGGGATAGCCAGGAAGCGAACCGGATTCAGCCCCATGGTTTGTAACGCATTGACTTCTTCATTCACTTTCATGGTTCCGATTTCAGCTGCAAAGGCGGAACCTGAGCGGCCTGCCAGCAGGATGGCGGTCATCAGCGGTCCCAGTTCCCGCAACATGGCGACACTGACCAGATTGGCGATGAAAAGCTCAGCGGCAAACTGTTTCAAGGGGATGGCGGATTGAAAGGCCATGATCAATCCGATGAGAAAACAAATCAGGCACACGATAGGCAATGCATTCACACCCGCTGCTTCCATGGTCCATATGGCATCTTTCCACCTTACTTTTGAAGGGTGCCGAAATGCCTGCCACAAACCATGAGTGCTTTCACCTACAAAATGGACCAGCATTCTCAAATCCTTCAACATGGCGGAAGTGGTGCGTCCCACTTCTTCGGCCATGGGGATGGTATCCGGTTTGGAGTCGGGGGCAGGCTTGAAATGTCCCAGGTCAAATTGATCCAGCAGACGTTGGAACGGTGCCTGCAACCCTTCCAGTTCGATTTTTAATTGAGCATTACGGTGAGGCTCCAGCAGGAGATCCGCCAACATGGCGATGCCTGTGCCATCACAATAGTGCACACGACTTGCGTCGATGATGAAGTGACCTTTTTTATGTTGCTGGAGATGCTTGCGGGCTTTTCCCCAGACATCGGCAATCGATTCGGTGCGCAATTCTCCTGCGACGATCAGTCTCGTTTTGCCCGAGACATCATCGGATAGGCGAATGGTGCTTGCTTCCTTATTCATCGTTGCCGGTGGGAGTTCTCTCTATTCGTCTTTGTCTTCTTCGAAGACCTGTTTGGCCATTTTGTTGCGGGCTTGTCGGGCCCGGATGCGGATGATCCACATGTCCAGCAAGGCAACCAGCATGGCCATGATGGTCATGAGGAAGCAGCCCAGCCAATAGAGCACAAACTTCCATCCATTCAAATAAGGACTCAGCCAGGTGGTTCCCCAAACCAGCATGATTCCGGCTACCAGCAGGTAGAGCAGACCGAACCAGCGTCGACGTTTGTCGGAGGCTTTTCGGATGATGGGGTCCATGTCAGGTATACATTTTCTCGATCAATTCACCGTGAATGTCGGTCAGACGGTAGTCACGCCCCTGGAAACGGAAGGTCAGTTTTTCGTGATCCATACCCAGAAGGTGGAGGATGGTTGCATGGACATCGTGCGTGTGGACAGGATCCACGGCCGCATCGAATCCGAGTTCGTCTGTCTCGCCGACGATGTTGCCGGGTTTGGTGCCGCCACCAGCAAACCACATGGTGAATGCGTCAATGTGATGATTGCGACCTGTCGTGCTGCGGTTTTCGCCCATGGGAGTCCGGCCAAATTCGCCGCCCCATATGACAAGGGTATCATCGAGGAGTCCGCGACGTTTCAAGTCCTTGACCAATGCCGCGCAGGGTTGGTCGATTTCCTTCACGACCTTTTCAAAATCGTTCTGCAAATTTTCCCCCGGTCCGCCATGGCTGTCCCAGTTCGTGTGATAGAGTTGAATGAAACGCACACCCTTTTCAACCAGTCGTCTTGCAAGCAGGCAGTTACGGGCAAAGTTGGAACCGTTTGTATCGACTCCGTACATGTCCTTGGTCTCTTGCGTTTCGTCCGACAAATCAATGAGGTCCGGTGCGCTGGCCTGCATTTTATAGGCCATTTCGTAGGCGGAAATGCGTGTTGAAATTTCAGGATCACCTGTTTCAACCAGGCGTTTGAGATTGAGATCCTTGACGGCATCAATGACGGATCGTTGGGTGGCATCATCAATGCCTTCCGGCGATGTCAGGTTCAAGATCGGTTCTCCCTGTCCGCGCAATGGTACCCCCTGATGCACGGTTGGCAGGAAGCCACTCCCCCAGTTCACGGCACCACCGCGAGGACCGCGTGGTCCGCTTTGCAACACAACAAAACCGGGAAGATCGTCGCATTCGCTGCCAAGTCCATAAGTTGTCCAAGCGCCCATACTGGGGCGACCGAACTGACCGGAACCGGTATTCATGAACAGCTTGGCGGGGGCGTGATTGAACAGGTTGGTTTTGACAGTTTTAACAAAAGTGCACTCATCCACGATGCCGGCGGTATGGGGTAGCAATTCCGACACCCACATGCCGCATTGACCGTGTTGCTTGAATTTGCGACGCGTTCCCATCAGGGTAGATCGGTTCTTGAACGAACTATCCATGAAGGCGAACCGCTTTCCTTCCAGATAAGATTCCGGAATGGGTTGTCCGTTGTATTTTTGCAGCACGGGTTTGTAGTCCAGCAACTCAAGCTGCGAAGGACCTCCTGCCATGAACAGGAAGATGACGTTTTTGGCTTTTGGCGCGTATTGAGGTTTTTTGGCAACCAGAGGATTGTTCAACTTGGCTTCCACCGCTGCACGCAGTTGCTCCTTCTGTGCCAAAGACGCCAGAGCCATGGAACCAACGCCCATGCCGCAACGGCTGAAAAAATGGCGTCGGGTTTGGTTGGACAGTAAATTGTTTTCGAAAGTGGGTTGCATGATTATTCGCGGGTAATGGTTTCGTCGAGGTTCAACAGGACACGAGCGACATTCAGCCAGACCTGCTTTTCTTTGTGTGCCGCGTCGGTTTTCTCTGCGAGTTGGCGTTGGTTTTGGATGAAAAGGAGTAGCTGCTGGAGTTCATCCGAAGACGGCTGGCGGGCGGTGCAACGCTCGAAACCAAATCGGATTCTGGCAGCATCGTCGTTTCCACCTTGCTCCTGAATCAGGCCTGAAAAGTGTGTGGCCATTTCGTGAAAAGCCGGATCGTTCAGCAAGGTCAATGCCTGTAACGGGGTGTTGGAACGGATGCGCCGCGTGCAGGTGCTGAAGGCATCCGGACTGTCGAACACGGAAAGAGCAGGGTGCGGTGTGGCGCGCCAGAAAAAGGTGTACATGCCACGTCGATACCGGCTTTCCCCCTCGTCTGCTCTCCAGGAACGTTGCACCTGACCGAGGCCCATGACGCCATCGGGTTGGGGAGGGTGAACACTGGGGCCACCTATGTCCTGGTTCAAAAGGCCCGAGGCATGCAGTGCGACATCACGAACGATTTCGGAATCCATGCGCAATCTGTTTTGCCTGCCAAGCAGCAAATTGCGTGTGTCGATTTCCTGCAGGTCTTTTCTGATTCTGGAAGACTGTCGATACGTGGCCGATGTCACTATCAAACGGTGCATGTGCTTTAGATCCCACCCGGAGTCCATGAACTCACAGGCCAGCCAGTCCAATAATTCCGGGTGGCTTGGCAAGGTTCCCTGTGTGCCGAAATCATTCTCCGTTTCGACGATGCCGGTTCCGAAATACTTTTGCCAGACGCGGTTGATGACCACACGGGCTGTGAGAGGGTTTTCTTTAGAAACCAACCAGTTTGCCAGATCCAGTCGATTGGGTTTCCCGTCGGTCTCAAGCGGGTGGAGGGAAGCGGGGACTCCGGGTTTGACCCTGTCTGAGGGGCGGGTGAAATCTCCCTTGACCAGCAGATGTGTGGGGCGTTCCTCCGTTCGTTCTTTCAGGACCATGGCGGTTGTTAATCGTGGGCGCCGGCGTCTGAGTTGTTCGACCTTTTTGTTTATATTTACGTAATCAGGTTGATTCTTTTTGTAATGTTCAATGAGCTTCTTTTCATCTTCTTCGGAACGATCTGTCGGAAGTTTTTCAAGAATGGCTTTGATCTCTTCAGGCGCGGTTTCGGTGTCCTTTGCATCAAAGAACTTTTCCCACTGCCAGACCTTGTCGGGCAGTTCCTTGTTCATTTGATCCAGCTGGGCTTGAAGGGGATTGTATTCCTTTTCCCAGGCGATCAGTCGCATGGACTCCTCATGGGTTGGCGCAGGGATGGAGGGTTCGTCCTGGTTGTTGAAGAAGGCGAACATTTGGTAGTATTCCTCCTGTGTCATCGGGTCGAATTTGTGATCGTGACACTGGGCGCAGCCGGTTGTGATTCCCAGCCAGGCGGCTCCTGTGGTTGCCATGCGATCGAAGATGGATTCCATCCGGAATTGTTCGCGATCAATTCCCCCTTCCTGGTTGATCTGAGTGTTTCGGTGGAATCCGGTGGCGATGACCTGTTCCATGGTGGCGTGTGGCAGCATGTCACCTGCGATTTGTTCGATGGTGAATTGATCGAACGGCATGTTCGCATTGGTGGCGTCGATCACCCAATCGCGATAACGCCACATTGAACGGGCTCCGTCGATGCTGTAACCATTGGAGTCGGCGTAACGAGCCACATCGAGCCAGTGACGTCCCCACCGTTCTCCAAAATGCGGTGAAGTGAGGAGATCTTCCACCCAATCCTTGTAATCATCGTCGGACAGTTGGGGGCCGAGTGTGTTCAGGTCTTTTCGACTGGGCGGCAGACCGGTCAGATCCAGAAACAAACGACGCAGTAATGTCCGGGCCGGAGCCATCTCAGAGGGGGTGAGATCCTGTTCTTCCAATTTCGCAAGAATGAAGAAGTCGATGGGATTACGCGGCCAGGATGTTTGATTGACGGACGGAATCTCCGGTTTGACAGGTTTCACAAAGGCCCAGTGTTCATTGGAGTCCTCTGTCAAACCTTCCGGGAGGATGGCTCCCTGATCAATCCAATTGACGACGATTTGAATCTCCGATTCAGCCAGCGGTTCTTTTTTATAAGGCATTGCCTCGATGGAGTCATGTGTGCCCCGAAGCAATTGTACCAAAAGGCTTTCTTTGCTGTTGTTTTTTACCCAGACCGGACCTGAGTCACCGGACCAAGAGGAGGGGGCATAACCAAGGTCAAGTCGCAGCCCTCCTTTTTGTTGTGTGGCCCCATGGCAACGGTAGCAATGGGTTTTAAACAGCGGTCGAACATCGGTTTCAAAGACTTTGGATGCGTCTTGCGCGTTAGACGAACAGATCCCAAGTCCCAGGCCGATAGCGGTCAGAAATTGCGTTATTGATTTGAAATTCACGGTTAGGGGTGATTATGCCCGTCTCATCCAGTTTTTCAACCTCAGGAAGTGAATTTCGACGCAAGATTTATACTTTGAGGTCCAAACCTCTCATTGAACCGGTGGAGGATGCAAAATGTTCGGTTCTTATACCCATGCTGTTCAACATACTGACGAAGAGGTTAGGGAGGGGATAGTTGTTGGCCTGATCGAAGGCGAGGTGTTGGCCATGCCTGATTTGTCCTCCCGCCACGACAATGGGCATATTGGTCGTGGTGTGCTTGTTGGCATCACCGAAATTGCTGCCGTAAACGATCAGCGTTTGGTCCAACAGATGACCTTCTTCTTCGCGAGTCGATTTCAAAGCATTCAAAAAGGTGTTCAATTCCTTCATGTGAGCACGGTCAATGGCATCCAGTTGTTTGAGTTTGGACTCGTTTTTGCCGTGGTGTGAAAGGTTATGGTAACCGTCTGAAATGCTGGCTCCGTCAACCTGGATGGTGGGAGAATTATTGCTGTCCAGCAGCAGGGTCATGCTCCGGGTGGAATCGGTCTGAAAAGCAAGCGATGCCATTTGATACATCAAGGCTGTTTTTTCCATGTAGGCAGCTTTGGAACCCGGATCTTCCGGCATCGGAACAGGAGCGGTCGGTTTGGGGAGCTTTTCCCAGGCCCGTGCTTTTTCCATACGGCGCTCGACTTCGCGTACGGAGGTGACATATTGATCCAGCCGATCCCTGTCAGAGGCGTTCAGTTGACGCGAGAATCTTTTTGAATCTTCCGCCAGGGTGTCCATGATGCTTTGTCCCAATTGCAGGCGGCGCATCTGTTGTTCGATCTCTTCTTTTGAACCCTGTAAGAAGAGCTTTCGATATACTTCGGAAGCTTTGTTTTCACAGGGAATGAGCACTCCTGCATCGGTCCAGGAAAGACTTCGTCGGCCTTCCTTTGCATTGACGCCAAGTGTCAGGGACGGAAACCGTGTCAGATGCCCCACTTTTTCTGCAATGAATTGATCCAGGGAAACAGAATTGCGAAACCCTCCACTGGCTGGATGAGGGGCAGCCGTCAGGAATGAAATATCCGATGAATGACTTCCATCCACCCCCGGATGGGATACCCCACTCAGCACCGTGAAATCATTTCGATGGGATTCGAGTTCTTTCAGGTAAGGAGAAAGCTGATAATTGACTCCGGTTTCGGATGGAAAAAAACGATCGGGCAATAAACCGAGATTATTGCAGACACCGATAAACCGCTTGGCTGACAATGAGTCTTCACTTTTAGCGGCGAATGCCGGTTGCATGGCGTCGAGCAACGGCAACGAAAGCGCGACACCTGCACCACGCAAAAAGTGGCGTCGACTCAGTGAATTGCTTTTGGCGATGTAGGGGATGTCCATGATTTGCTCCATACCATACAAGTTTGACGCAAGGATGCAACCTGCATCGTGGTGTGCGTCTGACTTCGCCTCATTCATCTGTCATCAACACTCAAGCCCAGGTTTGCTGCTTTCGGTCGCGTCCCGGACTCGCGAGAGGTACCCAAAGCGGTGCTGCACTCCGCATTTCAGAGGAGCATTTTGGAGTGCGGTGTGCAGCACCGCTCTGGATACGGCAGGCAAACGTCAAGCTATCCTTTTCTCCCTGCACCCTTACCATATCATTTGTTGTTTTGATTGTGGGGACTGAATGCGAATTTTTTGTGATTGATAACTGTAGGCTTCCCTTTGTGGATGATTCGGGAGTTGGATGCCATGAGGGACGCGTCGGGACGACACGATCTACTTGTGGGCGTCCGCGCTTTATTCGTTTGGCAGTTCAGCGGCCAGCCAGCGTATGGCGTTTTCGAGGACTTTAAGCGGGAGTTTTTCTTTGAAAACGGGAAAGGTTTCATGGCCGGGACGGAAGTAGAAGACTTTACCATGGCCTAATTCCCAGACACATCCGCTGCGGAACCATTCGCCCTTCGAAAAGGTTTCCTTGAAAATGACCTGATCGGGTTCCGGAACGTGAAAAGGTTCCGCATACATTTCAGTGGAGGCGATGGACCAGTATTGGGGGAGTCCTTGCGCAATGGGGTGATTGGGGAGGAGTGTTTCCAATGTGCTGGGTTCGCCATCGTTTCGCCAACCAGGGAAGCAGCAGTTGGGAAGATCAACTCGAACCGTTGTAGCGACTCCACCTCGTTGGAATGCGAGATAGGCGGGTGTGACCAGGGAGTCAGCGGCAGGAGGAATGCGCCCGGGAGGAGAAACAAAATCAAACACAACATTGGGCGATTGAGTCGATCGTGGATAACGTTTGACGGCGTCCATGCGGGTGCGTTCGTTCATGGCTTCCATGAAGGGGGTGGACCAATGCGCAGAGTGCAGGGGGATGAAGGACATTTTTCCGGTTTTGATCCGTTCAATGATCGGTTTGCAATCTTCGGGGGTGATCTCCGCTTGCCGAACATGCCCCCACCAGAGAAGCACATCACAGGAGTCGAGCACATCCGCACCGATGCCTTTGTTGGGTCTGTCCAATGTGACGTTTTTGACTGAGAAACCGGTAAGAGTCTTCAAGTGATCAGCGATGGCATTGCCTAGAAAATTTTCATAGGCCTGTTTCTGTCGGGGCTGTTGTTCGTCCCAAATCACGACCTTGATTTCTGCTTGTGCCATGACAAGCGTGCATAAAAGAATTTGCAGGTATCGGAACATGAAACGAGTGTGTTGTATTCTTGAACGAAAGACAAACATTAAGCGGACAAGAAAGGGCCGGGATCTGTTACAAGATCCCGGCCCGCGTGACATATCAATAAAGGAAAATTATTAGCGTACTCGATAGAAGGCTTGTTGGTCGCTTGTTGGAATGCTGACGCCACTGGCCGCTCCGTCTACCGCATTCCAAGGTCCCGTGACAGCCTCAGCCGTCTCCAAAGATCCGGACCCTTCCCATTCCAGAGTGATGGAACTGTCCGCCAGGGAAATACTCACATTGGCTGGTCCTCCACCTTGGTTGCCACCTCCGGCTGCAGGACCGAGGACGATGGCTCCGTAGGAGAACTCCTGATGGGGATTACCCGCCCAGTTGAGCTGGGATTTGCGATCGCTGCCATCATCGTCGTTCATCGCAATGTTGAAACCCAGTCTATCTCCTTCTTTGGCTCCCAGCAGCGCTTCCTTGGTCACTTTGAATTCGATTTGGTAACCGGTGTCTGTTTCCTTGGCGGCACCGAACCAATGAGCATCCTCTCCCCAGGTTGGGTTGTTGGCCTCGTTATCGCGACGTGCCAGGTTTGGAGTGAGCACGAATTGGCCTTCGAATTGAGTTTCCTGATTGCGGCCCTGGTCATTGCTGTCATCGGCGTCAAAGAAGATTTCAATGCTGTCATCAATCCATGTCTGACCGTCTTCCGAATTCGCTGCAGCCGAGTCTGTCGAAACCATGTCATCGATGGCAATGATGCCAACGTAAATGGCGTCATCATCATGCACCGCCCAGGCTTGCAGGCTGTGATCGCCGTCTTCCCACTCGTCATTACCGACACCGATGTGATAAGAGCCGGTGTGCATGTTCAGGTCGATCATTTCCGCGCCGGCATATTCTTCGGCTGAAACTTCACCATCCATGGTGGGAGAGGGGGCTTTGGGGGCAACGTAGGTCCGCTCGCCGATGATCAGATTGCCGTAAGTTACTTCTGTATGCGGTGTGCCGACCCATAAGATCTGGCGCTCGGATCCATCATCTCCCAGTTCGTCATCGTCATTGACTCCGACGGTGAAACCTATCGCGCTGCCGGGTTCGGGATTGCCAATGATGTCCATGGATATACGAAACTCGGCCACATAACCATTGTCTGTCAAGTCGGTGCGGGCGTACCAGGCAGCATTCGGTCCATACCCCGGGTCTCCAGCTTCGGCCTGACGATAGGCGTTGTTGGCGGTGATAACGAATTGGCCGCCGGTATCAATCACTTCAGGTGCGCCATTGGTGCTGCGCTCTTCGAAGTTGCTGTTGTCGCCGTCGATGAAGATTTCCACACTGTCGTCGGTCCAGGTTTGGCCGTTTTCGGATTCGGGATCGGGGCCGTCTGTATTGATCCAGTCATCGGTGATTTCAACGGCAATGTATAAGTCATTGCCGTGAATCCCGGCATAGATGTTGTATTGCAAATCGGTGTCATCGAAAGGTTCCAGTGGATTTCCGTCCCCCGGAGCACCGCCACGATAGAGATCTTCCTGGTTTTCGTCGTAGATGACGCGCCAGAAATTCTGGGCGGCTCCTCCCGCATAACTCCATTCCCCATCATCCAGCACACCGTCTATGACAGGAGCATCCGGTAAGGGAAGGGCCATTTGGGTTTTGGTGGGATCCAGCGCTTGGCCGGTTGCAAAGTGGCTGGTGGCGAGAGCCAGCAGCATGCCTCCAAGTTTGATGTGATTTTTTGATTTGTTCATAAGCATGTGTTGTTATTGATCATCACTGTACGCAATACACGTGGATGGAGCTATGTGGTTTCGAGTGATAAAGTTGTTATTCCATTTGAATGATTTAAGCAAGCAATTCCTGAATCACTTTGCCTCCGAACTGACTGAGTTGCTTGAATCTCCCTCCGTGGAAATAGGTCAATTTGTTGTCGTCCAATCCCATCAGATGGAGGAGGGTGACATGAAGGTCCCGGATGGGATGCACGCATTCTACGGCTTCAGCGCCTATTTCGTCGGTCGCGCCGACAATGCTTCCTTTGCGTACCCCGCCGCCTGCCAGGAGCATGGTCATGGCGTCGACATTATGGCCTCTGCCAAGGGAGTAGACACCTCCGCGTTTATTGTTGTCCGGGGTGCGGCCAAATTCACCGGTCCAGATGACCAGTGTTTCGTCCAGCATACCACGCCGTTTGAGGTCTTTGATGAGCGCCGCCATGGGTTGGTCGACGCTTTTGATTCGGGAGGTGTGGCCGCGTTCCAGGTAGTCGTGACTGTCCCAGCCACCACTGAAAATTTGCACAAAGCGAACCCCTTTCTCAACCAGGCGTCGAGCCATGAGGCATTGTTTGCCGAAGTTGGCGGTCTCAGGGGTGTTTAATCCATACATTTCCCTTGTGGCATCGGTTTCGCCCTGCAGGTCGATCACATCCGGCACTTCCATTTGCATACGATAGGCCAGTTCGTAGTTTTCCATGCGGGCGGAGAGTTCCTGATGTTCAGGATGAAAAGCGGCATGTTTTTTGTTCAGGAACGCCAATTCGTCCAAGGTGCGGCGCAGGTGTTCGCGGTTCTTATGATCCTGGGATGCGAGATCCAATATCGGGCTTCCTTCCGGTCGAAGCCGGGTGCCCTGGTAATGGGTGGGGAGGAAACCGTTGTTCCAGTTGGTGGGACCTCCTTGCGGCATGGCCATTTCAGTCATCACCACATATCCGGGAAGGTTTTGGTTCATCGATCCCAAACCATAATTCACCCAGGCACCAAGAGCCGGATCGGCTCCGAGGCGGCTGCCGGTGTTCATATGAAACAGGGCTTCGGGATGATTGAGCGATTCGGCCTGGCATCCCCGGTAGTTGCACAGTTCATCCGCCACTTCCGGGTCAGCCATGTATTGCCACTGATCACACATGTCCAGTCCCGCCTGACCTACCTTGCGTGAAGAGAACGGACTGCCAACGAAAAAGCGGAAACCATTTGCGAGTCCGGCCGTTCGTTTGGATTCGGATTTATGGAGGGCTTGGAGTTCGGGTTTGGGATCGAAGGTGTCCATGTGCCCCGGACCGCCTTCCATGAATAGCATGATGCATGCTTTGGCTTTGGAGGGGTGCATCGGGGGCTTGGGGGAGAGCGGACCTTTTGGCTGCAAAATATCTTTGGCCAACAGATCGCTGTAGGCAAGCGAACCCAGACTGGATCCCAGACCAAACAAAAAATCACGACGTGAACTGGCTGTCGAAACGGGGCGATGGCAAACGTTAAATGGATTCATGATTCAATAGAGGTAGACAAATTCGTTGGCGTTCAAAAGCACCAGGCACATGTCGGCGAGCGCCCGGGTCGATGGTTCAACATCGGATGGTTTGAGATTTGGATGGTAGTTCTCGTAGGCCGGCAGGATTTCTTCGTATTCAAAAGGTTTGCCGGAGAATTCTTCCACCAGCGACCGGGTGATCTGTGTTGGGTAATGAACCGCTTTTGGTGGGTGTTTGCTGTGATACGCTTTCATTTCTTCGACGTAATGCGACAAGCGTTTGATTTCTTCTGCTTCAGAATTTCTTCCCAAAGTGAGTTGAAAAGCACGGTTAATTTGTTTCGGTAGAGAATCCGATTCTTTTTCCAGGCGTTTGGCGAAGGCAATGGATCGGTCACTGGTCAAATCACTGTTCAACAACGTGAACGCCTGTGGTGAAACCGAAGATGCATTACGGGCTTCGCAGGAATCATTTGGGTTGGGCTGATTAAACACCTCCAGAAATGGATCCGCCAAACCTCTCACACGATAGGCGTATATGCTGCGCCGATGACGTGCCTCGGGGGCTGGGGTGGGTTGATAGGCCGGAGCCAGGGAGAATTGAATCATGCGGGGCGCCAACGCCACTTCCATGTTCATTTCGGGCATGACGGGAAGCCCTCCCATGGCTGGATTCCATTCGCCGGTGATCCTCAGCATGCTGTCACGCAGCTCTTCTGCTGTTAAACGTCTAGATGGATAATAAGCAAGCAGCGTATTATCTGGATCTGTTTCACGTAGCTTGTCCAGTTCTGGGTGTTGTCCTGACTGTCGGTAAGCGCGTGAAGTCATGATCAGACGATGCATTCTTTTGATCTTCCATCCATGCTCCACGAAGTCTGATGCAAGCCAATCCAGCAGTTCCGGGTGGGTGGGTTTCTTTCCTTTGGCTCCAAAGTTGTTCGGGTTGCCGGCGAGTGGTTTGTTGAAATGATGTTGCCAAATGCGGTTGACGATGGCTCGGGTCGTCAAACCGTTGTTGGGATTTGCGATCCATTTGGCAAGTGACAGGCGACGGCCGTCGATACTTTCCTCGATAACATATGGATTGTCCGAGTTGGCTTCGTTGACAGGTAATTTGATGGCACTCAATACACCTGGTTGAACTCTTGGCCCGGGGGCGGTTAATGCGCCTCCCTGTAGAATGTGTGACACCAGTTCGGCGCCTTCCACAGGTGGGTGAATGCGGAGTTTGCGGGCGGCATTCCATGCCACTTTGACTTCTTTGGCATTGTAAACGCCCTGCACCATGGGCTGGTAACGTTCCAGGCGGCGGGTCCAGATCCATTCGTCTTGTTCCCGGACTTTGCGTTGCCCTTGTTCCACATGATTGAGGCCCACCATGCGCGGGGGTTTTTCATCATCGGGCAAGTCCTTGCGGTCGTCTTCGGAAAGGTATTCCCTGTTGTGAGCCTTGTACCAGGCGCGTGCTGCGGCTTCCTGTTTGTCCAGAATACGCTGTTTTTCCTGAGTGGCAAAGTCCAGCATGGTGCGAACCATTTTTTTGCTTTCTTCAAATCCATCCAGATTCTCTTCAGGAATAAATGGCACTGGCCGTTCAGCCATGTGGGTTCCGGCGAAGGCTGCATACATGCGGTAATAGTCGCGGGTCGGAATCGGGTCGAACTTGTGATCGTGACATTTGACACAGCGAAGAGTGGTGGCCAAAAAGGTTTGTCCGACCGCATTGACCACGTCATCCAGATACATCTGCCGCGCTTCCGGGGCTTTGACCATGGCGTTATCCCATGGGCCCATTCTTAAGAAGCCAGTGGCGACAATCCATTCAGCTTCTTCTGAAGTATACTCACCTTTCATGCGGGCGGTTTGCACCTCCTGGCTGTCCCCATTGTGTCGTTTCAATACGGAAGCATCCGCCAGTTCATCCCCTGCAAGTTGTTCAAGGATGAACCGGTCGTATGGCTTGTCGTCATTGAAAGCGCGGATGACATAGTCGCGATACCGCCAGGCGTTTGAGCGTTCATAGTCATTCGACATCCCGCCCGTGTCGGCATACCGGGCCACATCCAGCCAATGCTGTGCCCATCGTTCTCCGTAATGGGGGCTTGCCAAAAATTCATCCACCAGCAAACCTATGGATATCGACTTGTCGGTCAATCCGGCAAATGTGTTCAACCAGTGATTCATTTCGGCAGGGGTTGGGGGGAGTCCGATGAGGTCGAAGTAAACCCTTCGTATCAACGTGCGGTCATCTGCTTCCGGTGCTTGCTCAAATCCTTTTTCCAGACGTTTTTGATCCAGGAAGGCGTCGACAGGATTGGCGGCAGTTTCTTTTGCCTCTGGGATTTCGGGTTTTACGACTGGTTGAAAGGCCCATAAATCCTCCGGTTGATAACGTCTGAAGGTCCAGGCATCAGAGGTGCCTCCGCTTGTTTTGACCAGAATGCCATCCTTGTTTTCCGGTTCATCCCACTGTGCTTCGTGAATTTGTTTTTGAATGGATGCATCCGGCCACGGAGCTCCTTGATCGATCCAGTTCTTCAGCAGTTCAAGTTGCTCAGGGTTGAGCCGATCATTTTCTTTAGGCGGCATTTCCAGGTCGGGATTCTCCCAGGTGGCGCTCAAATAGAGGGGGCTTTGTGCCGAGTTTCCGGGAACCAGTGCGGCGGATTCATGTTCGCCTCCAGCCAGCATGCCCTCGCGTGTGGTGAGATTCAGATCTCCTTTGATTTCATCCGCATCATCGCCGTGACAGCCGAAACATTTTTCTTTCAGCAGTGGATATACTTTCAGGGTAAAGACCTGATTGATCTCGGAATGGGGTTGGTTTTGATTTGCAGCGTTGGTTTTAAAATTCCAGCAGGTCGCGGCAATGAAACAGATCATGAATGTTGTGATATGAGAACTTACCCGGGGGTGAACACGCCTTCGGAAGAAGAGAGTCCTGCCGTTCGCAGGTGTGACAAGAGTTTGAATGTTGGATGGATAGTTCATGGATGCTTGGAAATTGATTTGCTTTGTGAAAGAGAATACGCTTTTTCTTTGGTTCGCTCCTGCTTTTGCCGGGGATTGAGTCCTTGATGAGGTAGTTGGTTGCATATTGGGCGAGCGGATCTGTTTTGTGTCAAGGTGGGTAGCAGGCAATGGCTTTCGACAAGATTAACAGATGTTTTGCTTTAGAGCTTTAATGGCTCGCGGAAGATCCTTTTCCTTGACGGATTGCAGGATTTCCCGGTGTTCATCGATGCTCTGGCTCATGTCGGTATGGCGTGAATAATTCATAATCATTCTGGTTACCAGCGGGAGCCATATGGAAACCAAATCTTCCTCCGCGGCACATTCCAATAGGGAGCGATGAAAAGCGACATCACATTCTGCAATGGCGCCAAATTCCTTGCGCCGGCAGGCTTTGCTTAAAAGTTGTAATTTTTCATCCAGGCGTTTGAGGTCTTCGCTCGTGATGATCGCTATTGATTTCCTCAATGCAAAGATCTCGATCTCCAGACGTTGTCGGACGATCAAAGGTTGGATCCATTTACTGGGGCTGGCGCTTACCTTCACGCCACAATTCGGTTCCGAAACCAGGAGGCCTTCCTGGGTAAGCTTGAGAAGCACCTCACGAATAGGGCCACGACTGACCCCGAACCGTTTGGCCAGGGGTTGCTCACGAAGTGGTGTGCCACTCGGATAGGTGCCCGCCAGAATGTCGGATCGAATGTGCCCGGCGATCTGTTCGTGAACCGTCTGTATTTCCGGGTATCGAGTCCTCATGGTGTCGTGTATTGCGTAAAAGCTTGGTTGCAGATTGTTGACAATTTGCAATTTGGTCAAGGTGATTTTGTTTTTTTGGACAGGATTAACAGGATTAACAGGATTTGCTGGATGGTGGTTTTGGTTGGTGTTAGTGGCTGAGGGTGTGGGAGGACTTGTTGTGTTGAGCGGACACGTTGGTGGACGTGCGGCAGCACATCCCTTCCAAATGGCATGCATGTATGGAGGGGGAACGATTCCGTTGTCTGGGCGGTCAACAAGTGTTAAAAGGGGGCTGATGCGACATTCCTTTTTGACGATTCTTTGTTTGCTGATGGCCTTTCAGGTGGTGGGAGAGGTTCATACGCCTCGGCATATTGTCCTGATCATGGCTGATGACATTGGGGTGGAGGGTTTTGGTTGTTACGGCGGAGAATCCTATTCCACACCTCATATAGATCAACTGGCAGCAAGAGGTCTTCGATTCACTCATGCCTATTCCCAACCGCTTTGTACTCCGACGAGGCTGGAAATCATGACGGGCAGGGAAAACCATCGGAATTGGAAATATTTCGGCATCTTGCCTCCTGATGAGAAAACGTTTGGTCACATGATGCAGCGGTTTGGTTACAAAACCTGTATTGCGGGCAAATGGCAGTTGTTCTCTTACGATCCCCCGGATTTTCCCAATGCCATTCAAAGACGTGGTTCGGGGATGCACCCGAAAGACGCGGGATTCGATGTTTATTCACTGTTCCACTCGGAGCATACCGAAGACAAAGGTTCACGTTATGCCAATCCTACTTTTTTGCGGAATGGAAAGCTCCATAAGGAGGTGGTCGGAACGTACGGCGAGGATCTGTCAGTTGAGTTTATTCTGGATTTCATGGGCTCAAACCGGGATGAACGAACGTTCATATATTATCCGATGGCACTACCTCATTGGCCCATGACACCGACTCCGGTTTCGGATGTATGGAAGGATGCGTCACGCCGTTTGGAAGAAGGAACAGAGTATTTTCCGGATATGGTCTATTACATGGATACATTGGTCGGCCGACTGGTTGCCGGGATGGAGGATTTGGGATTGCGCGAGGACACCTTGATTCTTTTTTACTCGGACAATGGAACGGACAAACGGATTACCTCCAGATTCAAGGGCAAGGAGGTCCGGGGTGGAAAAAATACCACATTACAAACCGGCATCCGGGTTCCTTTGATTGCCAATTGGCCCGGCCACATTGAGCCGGGCTTGAACCATGACTTGATCGAGGCTTCAGATTTTTTGCCCACCCTGGCTCAGTTGGGAGGGGCGGATGTGCCAGATGGTTGGCAAACGGACGGAACCAGTTTTGCTCCCCGGCTATTTGGGCAAGCTGGAACACCACGCGAATGGGCATTCTTCTGGTACGACCCCAGGCCAGGTTGGGATAAGAACCAATTCAGACGTTCGATTTTTGCGCTTGATCACCGGTACAAACTCTTTGCGGACGGAAGCATGTTCGATGTGAAAGGAACCGATTTAAGAGAAGTTCCATTGGACCCGGAACATTTGTCAGCAGAAGCCAAAGCTGCTCGCCAGAAATTGCAGGCAGTCATGGATCAAATGATGCAGGAACCCATGTCCGCTCATGCGCGGATGGAAGTGGATGGTTTTGGGAATCCGATCGGAGTAAAATGAACACTCCCAATGGGGTTCATCAATCCCGTCAGCGAGAGCTATTCCAATTCGTCTAGCGGCACTTCGTAATACTCCAAAGCCCATTCCTTCATATAGCGCACCCGGGTGGGAGTGATTTTGTAGATGATCAACTGGGGGTTTGCGATGGAACCAAGGTATTTGCGAAGCAGCGGGTTGGTGTCCCAAAGTGCTGTGATGGTTTCACGATCCGTGACATGGTGGGCGATGCCTGTGATGCGTACCTGGTCATGATTGCCGGCCATGTAACAAAGCTCGACTTTGGGATTGGCTGCAATTTCTTCGGTTTTGTGATAAATCTTCAGATTGGCCACATAAATGGTGAATCCCTCCACTTGTACAGGCGATATGGGGCGCAGGCGGGGTTGGTCGCCATCGATGGAAGACAGGAAAGGAAACTTTGCTTCCTTCATGGTCGCACGTGCGAGTTCAATCAACTGATCGTCCGGAATTACCGGTTTTTCGGGTGTCTGCATTGGTTTGCCTTCGGGTAATGTTCTAAGGGATGCCGTCACTTTCGGGGATCGAGTGAGTTTGGTCAATGAATTTGGAACGTTTGACCCTTTTTATGGCCGTCTGAACATCGGGTTATGAGAGGTGGGTTGATTTGTTCCTTTTTCGACTCGGATTTTGGATTTCATGATTCCATATCCGATGGAATCAATCGTGAGTGTGAAAAGCTTCAGGACAATGCGGTTCTGGTGCGTTCGACGAGGGAGTTGGTTTTTGATTTGGAGCCTTTGAGGTGAAATACGCTGGCGGCCAAATAGTGATGTCGCCACGAGGGTGATACATGGTAAAAATCTTCCAAAACCGCTGATGCAAATTTGTAATCGTGTGAGTTGGATCCTTTCAAAAATAGATAGCGTCGAGCCGTATTCATGAGTTGTTCAGGTGAGTGGCCTTGTTCCAGATATTGAAAAACCTTTGCGGCGGCAGATTGCTTGCTGGTGTCCAAGGTTGAAAAAATGGATTCCAATGCTTCCGTCTGGTTGTTCGGGATTGTTTCCGGTTGTATTTGATCGAATCGATGTTCTTGCTGATTCAAGGTGTCCCCTCTGAACAAGGGCATGAATGAGCAAGCTTGAAGGAGAAGCTTTTTACGGGTCATTTCCTTTTGGCAGTGTTGATAGGCGTAGTGCAACGCATTGGATGTGGTGATTGCATGGAGGGAGACGATGCCGGGGTGACGTCCCAACAGCTCGCCCGAAAAGTTGAAAACCGCGTCCCAGATCGATTGAGGATCTATATTGGCATTGATCAGTTCAAGTGCCATGTCCGACGCATCCAGATCGGATCCGTGCCTTAACTGTTCTGCAAAATCCAAGGTTGCCTTGTCATCGATTCGCCCTCTTTGCCAGCCTTTTCGGAATAACGACAGCTTTTCCTGGTTTTGACGCCCCGCACGATCCGCAGGGTGATTCGCATGCCCCGGGTTTGTGCCGTTATGCTGTAACAGAGCGTATGCCAAGGAACGCAGAATGGGCTCCGCATGTCGCCAGCCGATCACTTGCAGGGTGCGCCAACTATTGGCGACAAAGATAGCCTTGTGACCAATGTCCCGGTAATCCCGGCACCCATATTCGGCAAACAAATCAAATACTTGGCCAGCCCCCGCACTGCGAACCAAACCTGCCGTTGCAAAGTCGGTGGCTTCTTCGTTCCATTCATCCATTGCGGCGCGAAATGAAGATGTGATATCCAATGTTGACGGGATCTTGGATTCATCGAGGGCTTTCATGGTCCAGTTGCCTTCCCGAATGTCACGGGCTTGGGAATCCTTAAAATAATCCAGCGCCCAAAAAATGGGGAGCCATCGTTCATGACTTGGGGATTGGATGCTTGCCAGGTGGGCCGAGTGGACCACCAAAACCGCATGGAATTTAAATCCGACCGGCCGTGGTTGAATGTTGCGTACTCCGGCCAGCATCAAGGCTGATAAAATGTCCTGATAAGAAGTCCCGGCTTTGATTTGTTCGGCCACTTTTTCCAACAAGGTCTCCCTGGCCGTCTCTTCTATCAAGCGGGTAAGGGGCTCAATGTCAGGTCTCAAGGAAACAGCGTCTTTCGGCAGACTCAAATCTTCGGCATTCAAAGCTGGCAAATGCGATATAAAAGAAAGTTCGCCAAGTCCCAGGGCGCCTGCACCAAGGGCTGAGCGTTGTAGAAATGCCCGCCGGTTTGAGTTGGGAAAATTCATCCTGCAAAGTTACTGGAGGCACTTGCCGTTCACAATCATTAATCCAAATGCAATCAATGAATAGACCACGACAGAAGGAGGTGTCTGTTGGGTTCGTTAAGCCGGGATTCAAACATACCGATGATGACAAAAATCGATGAGATTCTCAGTTGTGTGCGCAAATGGTTCGTATTATGCTCCGCCGGTCTCCTGGATGGATCTTGTTGCGTCACTTGTTATAAGCAAGCGATACAGAGGTGGAGGGGCAGAAAAAACTGTGTTTTTAGGGGCGATGGTGATGAAAAGGAGTTGTTTTACTCTGATGCTAAAGCGATTGGAAGGTTTCTGGTTTGCCTTGTGTTTGGTGCTGAGTGTTGCGCACGCTCAGGATGGCACCTTGCGTCAATGGCAGGCCGTTCGTTACCTGGAGCCTTCGCTCGTCAGCAGGCAGTTGCCCGTTTATCTGGATGGCACCATCGCTTTTTCGGAACCCGAACGGTCCTTTTTTGTCCTGGGCGATCCGCATGAAGGGATTCCTGTCCATGTGATTGGGCCTTATCCAGACATCAAAGTGGGTGACCGTGTGCATATAGAGGGAACGACCATGTTTCTCCTTCAACAGCCTGGCGTCAGACTGGTGGCATGGAAAAAATTGGCTGACTCCGTTGAGGACGCTAAGGATCGGGCTTCCGTATCTGATTTCACTCCCACCGATCCTTTTTTTAAGAAAGTGCAAGTCCAAGGGCTTGTTACCTCGGTGGCCCAGGGAAACGTGGAACTGCTTATTGGGATTAGTCGGACCGCCGCCGAGTCTTATTTACTTCGCATCCCTGATCGTGTGTGGGAGAGCCTGCCTCGAGAACAGGTTCTCGGTGATTGGGTGAAGGTAATCGGTTTTTACTTGCCGGCTGATCCAAGAGCGACACATCAATCCGGAAGGAATTCATTCGCGATTTCATCACAGGAAGACATTCTGCTTCATCAAGATTTGGTTCATGGCTCTTCCCTTAACTTTGAATCTCTGGCAGATAGACTGGATTCAGATACACCCAAAGCAGTCATGGCAGAGGGTGAGTTGAATCAGCTCGATGCCTACCAGTGGGTGTTAAAACTGAATGGAGGAGAGATCATGTTGGATTGGGCTGAAAATACGGATTTCTCCGGGAGAAGAAGCCGTTGCATCGGGTTTCCCATCAGGAGGTCCGGTCAGATTGTGTTAAAGCCTTCGATGGTCTTCTTGGAAAAAGCTAAAACTGAGCCGGACGCCGCTGAATCGGCAGCGAAGACGGATTGGGAATTTCGTTCAACGGAATATGTAGAACCTCTTACCACCATCGCTGAAGTGGTGGCTCTGGATGAAGAAGCGGCCAGGCGTAATAAGCCGGTCGACCTGGAAGTGACGGTGACCTACCATCATCCCACCAGTTATGTGTTTTTCGTCCAGGATCAAACTGATGGAGTTTATGTGACCACCGATAATACCTCGGTGGAGTGGTTGGCGGGGGGGACCAAAATTCGCTTGATGGGCAATACGGTACAGGGATTTCTTAAACACAACATTCAAGACGCTGAATATGAAATTCTGGAACAGGGGGCTTTTCCTGAACCAATATTTTGCGATCTAGAAAGCCTTTAAACGGGTGATTTTGACGCTCGATATGTTGTGACTTCGGGGCAGGTTCGGGAGGCTGTTCGAGTTGGGAACGGCGCGCAACTTAAGATATTAACGCAGACAGGCTCGTTTTCGGTGGTCATGCGCGACCTTAGTGCAGATAAGGATCCATCCCTGTGGGTTGATTCTATCGTTAATTTGACCGGTGTTGCCGGTTGCCAATATGAAAACCAGAAACCGGTGGGTGTTATTTTGTATGTGGAAGATGAGTCACATGTGGAAGTGGTTCGTTCACGCCCATACGATGTACTGCCTCCTGATACGGTTTCAATCGACCGCACGGCTCTGGGCGATACTCCTGTTGGGGAAACTTTCAGAGTGCGTTTAAATGGATATTTAACTGGCAAGACTTATTCAGGAACTTGGACTTTTCAAACCGAAGAACAGGGGTTTTTGATCATGCCAGCCAGTGTGGAGTCCAGTTTGAAGGCAGGGGATTTCCTTCAAGTGATCGGTTGGCCACGAATGACAGAAGAAGGTGTTGTGATTGAAGAAGCTCAGGTTGCCTCAACCGACGTCGGGTTCGAACTTGCTCCGTTGACTGAAAATGACGTTTCAGAACTGAACCTTGATCACTTACATCGTCTTATCTCCCTCCAGGGGCGTTTGATCGAGACCACTTCAAATGCGAGCCGTTTGAATTTTATGATCCAATCATCTTCTGAACGATTTGCTGGTTCTTTGGATATCAGCGATACGCCCGGATTGACTTCCTCGTCATTTGCACTGGGAAGTGTCGTGCGAGTCGAGGGCATCCTCAATTCAGTGCCAGGGGATGCTTCGATCGGGGAAGTACCATCTCTCATTGTGCGCCACAAAAAGGATATTGTTCTGGTGTCGCCTCCGAACTGGTGGACACCCCGGCGGATCTTGATGGCACTGGGTGTTACCGGTTTGGTGGGCCTTGCTGCCGTGACTTGGAGCTTTGTTTTACGTCGAAAGGTTCAACAACAAACCTTTCACATTCGCGAAATGCTGGTCAAGGAACGCCAGGCTGAAGAAAAATACCACAACTTGTTTGAATCCGCTCTGGACCTCATTTTTATCACAGATACTCAGGGACGTTTAGTGGCCGCCAATGAGTCTTGTCTGGATTTTTTTGGGGCGGATTTGAAAACCATCCAAGGTGAAACCATCATGAAATGGATTACTCCCTCGGATGAGGCAAAGGTGAAACAGGCTTTTGGCATTGATTCGGAGGATGGCAGCGCGGTTGGTGAGGATGGACAGATCTTGGAAGTCGAGTTGCGTCATCGGGATGGTCGTTTTGCCTTTATGGAACTTTCCATTCGTGGACTGGCGTTGCAGGAAGGGATTTTTGGTTACCAGGCGATTGCCCGCAATGTGGATGCGCGCAAGCACTCTGAGATGGAATTGGTGCAATCTCGCGACTCTTACCGTGAAGCCCATGAGGCTAAAATAGATTTTCTTACCATGATGAGTCGTGATTTGCGCACGCCAATGAACGGCGTGCTGGGCATGACTCAATTGTTGCTCCAGTCAAATCTTGATAAGGAACAGCTGGAACAAGTAAGAACCATCTCCTCAGCTTCGGATGGCGTCTTCAAGCTGATGTTGGACATGCTCGACATGTCGCGCATGGAAACGAGTCGACTGGCTTTTTCCCAGGAAAAAACGGATTTGATCGCCATGGTTGAGGAGGTGGTAACAACCGTCGTTGCAGAGGCTGATCGAAAGCGGCTTGATCTGGTGACGATTCATCCTTCGGATCGATGTCCGGATGTGTTGGCGGATTCAGCGCGTATCAAGCAGGTGCTGTTGAACTTGGTCTCCAGCGCCGTCAAGTTCACCGAGCAGGGAGGCATCGCCATTCGGTTAAGCGGACAAGATCAGCAGGATGGCAATTGTCTGGTGCGATTTGAAGTGGAAGATTCCGGGATTTCCTTACAGGGAGGGGATCGTGAACGCCTTTTTGAAGTGCTGACCAAAACCGGAGCGGAGGAGCCCAGAAGGTTTGGTGGCGCGGGGTTGGCTTTGACTTTGTCAAAACGCATTATTCAGGCAATGGGAGGTGTCATCGGGGCAGATTCACATCCGGATCGCGGTGTTGTTTTCTGGTTTGAATTACCTCTCCAGAAGGTTGAATCATTAAAAGTTTCATCACATAACAACGAAGCTCCCATTGATCTCTCCGAGAGAGCGCTACTCGTCTCTGACAGTCGGTTTGTTAAAGCATTTTTCGAGGAACGGGGACGACCGGTTCATCTGGATGTGGAAACGCTTTCCGTAGAGGATTTCAAAGAAGAACTGAGAAGCGCAAAACCGTGGAAAGGGTCCGCCTTTCAAACTCTCCTGGTGGATTGTCGCCAACTTTCATTAGATCTTCTGCGCTCCTTGCTCGATCTGGCGGATGGTTTTTGGAAAAATGGCATTCGATGGGGATTGGTTGACACGATGAACAGGGCGGGCGGTGACTTGTCCACTCTCCAGTTGGATCCTGAACCTTTCCGAATGGCTGGCGCTTTGTCAGAGCCTGCTTTCAAGCGGTTTTTGAATGTTTTAACCAAAGCCGACGGCGAGAATAGATTTTCCGAGGGTGTTTCTTCAGCAAGGGAATCATCTGGTCAGAATAAAGAGATCCTTGAGATGGAGAGTTTAAAGGTACTCGTGGTCGAGGATGATTCCATTAATCAGAAACTGCTCAGCATTTATCTTAAAAAAGCGGGATGCGAAGCCACCGTTGTTTCTGATGGTGAAGCCGCTCTCCAACAGGTGGAATCCAATCCATTTGATGTGGTGCTGATGGATTGCAATATGGCCGGCATGGACGGCATGGAAGCGACCCGGCGCATCCGTGCCGATAAAAAACATGACGACCTCATCATTATCGCCACCACAGCCAATGCCCAGAAAGGTTACCGTGAAAAGTGCCTGGAAGCTGGGATGAACGATTTTTTGGTGAAGCCCTTAAAACTGGATTTGCTGACCACGAAACTGGCCAGGATAGCTGGGCAGCGTCGTAAAAAATAGACTATGGACAGGAGCCCGGGACACGTCCCGGACCTGGACGTTATGAGAATTTTGGCACGTTCCTTTTGAAGTTGGAATACAAGCCACCTTATTGAACGGTATTATTCGTTCCGTGGAGTTCGTTCAATGCCCGGTTGATGACGCGTACCCGGTATTTCCCTTTGGAATTGAAGCCTTCCTGGTAGTTGAGGCCTTCTTTCATTTCTTCCGCTACAGGCTCTGCCAGTTCGTCGATTTCATCCAGTACAATGGCGGCGTGGAGTCGTTCCCATTGTGTTCCGGTGGTCATTTCATGGATGAGGACCGGTAGTGCGGTGTCTGGTTTACCCATGCGGCAGAGAGCGCGCGCGGCGGCGGTTCGAACGGCGGATGAATCATCTTTGAGGCTGGCGGTGATGGGGGCTTCTGCATTCGTTAATGCCGGTTTGCCAATATTGCCGATCCCCGTGGCGCCCCAATAACGTATGGCGCTGTCCTTGTGTTTCAGAGCATTCAAAAGTTCGTTCAAGGATGAAAGTCCACTGGATGCCGCGATGGCGCTGGAACTGAGTTGCTGGTTGTAAGCATCGGCGTCCTTTTGCCGCAGGATGTCGTATTCACTGCCCAGGGAACGGACTCTTTCAGCAATGATGGGCTCCGGGATCAAGCCGAGGTCTTTGCTCTGAAGCGTCCAAGTTTGGTGTGTTTCACGCATGGTTTTGAGAGTGTTCGCATGGTTCGGATCTGAAGCAAGGTTCCTGAGGTTGTGGGGATCATCTCTGTAATCGTAGAGTTCTTCCACAGGTTTCTTTGGACTGAAGAATTTTTCGGCTTCCGGAGGAAGTTCCCCTGCATCATGGAGTCGACGTAATTCCTTCATGGTGGCTCCTTTTTCAGGTGTGTTCATGTATTGGTAATAGGTCTTGAGCGGCTCGTAATTCCGGACGTAGAGGAAGCGATCATCCCGGACTGTTCGAATAATGTCGTATCGTTCATCCATTCTGTCACGACACCCGAAAACGTATTTTCGGGATTCAGGAAGATTGTTGCCGAGAAAAGGCTGACCTTGCACGTGACCCGGTATGGGAATGCCCGCCAGATTCAACATGGTGGGACCGAAATCGATCGAACTCACGAGCGTGTTGCTTACCGTCCCGGGAGAACCTTGCCCACCGCTCCGGAATGCCTCTGGAATACGAACCACCAGGGGGATGTGTGTTCCCGAGTTGTAAAGCCAACGTTTCGATCGGGGAAGTCCCACGCCGTGGTCGGACCAGAAAACAATGATGGTTGATTCATATAATCCATCTTCCTTGAGTTGATCGATCAGATCGGCCGCCCATTGGTCCATGGCAGTGATCAATTCATAATTGCGTTTCCAATCTTCACGGACGATTGGGGTATCAGGAAAATAGGGAGGCAGTGCGAGTTTGCCGGGATCCTGACGTTCCGATGGATTCAGTTTTTCGGTAACCGATTTGTATTTGCTTTCATTGGCGATTCCTGATTCATGGCATCCCCCAAAATTAAAGACGGAAAAGAAGGGTTGATCCTTTTGGGGCCGCATCCTCCAGTGGGCATCGTTGCTTGAGTGATCCCAGGTTTCCTTCGGGGCTTTGAACTGGTAATCCTGTTTCGAATTGTTGGTGCAGAAATATCCGTTTTGCCTCAGGTAGTAAGGAAATGGTTTGATATGATCCGGTAACGTGGCTGTGCATCGCATGTGGTGAGTGCCGAGTGTGGTCTGATACATCCCGGTGATAATCCCGCTCCGGCACGGCGCACAAACGCCCGCAGTGGTGAAGGCCCGGGTGAATCGGACGCCTTCCGAGGCGAGCTTGTCGATGTTGGGTGTGATCGCGTTCGGATCCCCATAGCAACCTATGTGAGCGCTGATATCCTCCGCCGACAGCCAGAGAATGTTGGGACGCTGCGCGGCATGACTGGTCCATTTTGCTGGAAATAAACACTGACTGATAATCAGACCGATAATCGAAAGGGTTGAGAGTTGGAAATGCATAAGTCTTTGACCGGGTTGCAAGCAGCTTACATTGAATTGCAAAGTCATCAACAGGGAATTGTAGTATCCATCTCGTCCAGTCCCATTTTTCAAAATCATGTTGAATCCTTGTTGTGATTCGGTTAGAGCCAAGTCAGCTTATGATCATTCCATCTACTACTGTGTCCTGCTTTCTCAATGAGGGATTCTTCCATCAAATCAAAAAAGGTAAAAAGGGCAACCTGAGGACTCTGGTAGGGATCACTCTCGCTTTTGTGGTCTCCATGCTTGGTGTCAAGGGACAGGGAACCTCGAATGAATCGGGTGGCTTGACAGCGGGAAGCGCAATCTCTTTGGAACTCATCATGTCGGATCAGGATTGGCTTGGGCGACAACCGGAGAATGCTTATTGGGGCGACCTGGGGAAATACTTTTACTATTCACGCAAACGGCCTGGGAGTCCCGTTCGAGATCTATACCGAGGCAGCGTCACTGAAGAGGATTCCGATAAACGTGTGCCTCCAATGGAAGCCGCTAAAGAATCCGCAAAGGGAGGCTATTGGCGATATGATGCAAAGGAGCAACGTTTGAGTGAAAAAGTCTATGTTCGGGCTGGCGATGTTTATCATCGTGATCTGATCACTGGATCCATCCGGCAACTTACCAGAACAACCTCCTCGGAGAGTCAGCCATTGTTACTGATGGATGGTTCCATCGGGTTTCGTCGTGGAGACAAATTCTTGGTGCGAGATTTAGAGGCAGGCCTGGAATACGAGCCCTTTCCATTCGTTTTTGCCAAGAATCCAGATGATCGAAAACTGAATGATGAAAAGGAGAAATCGTTACTTGCCCGACAACAAGACAGACTCTTTGACATTATCCAAAGTAAAGAACACGACAGAATCCTTCGGGAGGAGGAGCAACAGCTCGTTGATAAAGAAGATCCCAGTCGGCCGGGAACCCCATTCTATCTGGGAGATGAATCCGAGTTGGGCATCGCCAGAATGAGTTCGTCTGGACGTCATTTGGCCATGGTCGTGTTGCCGAAGAAACGACCAAAGGCTTCTCAAACCAGTATGCCCTCTTGGGTGACGTCCAGTGGGGATATCGAAAACAGAGATGTTCGATCCAAGGTGGGAAGTGTGAAGCCATTTCATTCACGGTTGATGATTCTTAACAAAGAAACCCGGGAAGTTTTAGAGGTTAAGCTGGACACGCTGCCGGAAATTGCCAAAGACCCCATGGAAAACCTGAAACTACTGGCCAAGGAACGGGAGGAAGCTCGTATCAACGAAGTTCAGCAAAAGAACGAACAAACCGATTCGAGCACCCCAAGCGACCATGCCAAAAGTGATGACGAACAAGAGGGTGTTGAAGCGGAAAAGGAAACCCCCGTTGAAACGAAAAGCAAACCCCGTCCTGTGCAGTTTCAATCCCTCTCGTTCAATCATGATGGTAGCGCCATGATGTTTCAGGCTGTTTCGTTTGATAACAAGGACCGTTGGATTGTATCGGTCGATTTGGAAACCGGGCATTGTCACACCTTGCACCATCTGCATGATCCTGCCTGGATCAATTGGAGACACAATGAATACGGCTGGTCCCGTGATGGAACCCAAGTATGGTTTCAGTCTGAAGAAACCGGATACGCACATCTGTATCGGGTGGATGTTTCAACAAAGGATTCTGTGAACGGCGATATCCCCAAGCCAAGAGCGTTGACGCATGGAGCCTACATCGCGACCGAACCTCAGTTGTCTACTGATGGGAAATATCTATATTTTCGAGCCAATAAGGAGCACCCCGGGCAATATGAAATTTATCGTGTATCGCTTAATGGTGGTCCGGTAGAACAGATGACCGCTCTCGGGGGAATGTCCTCTGCGGAATTGTCTCCCGATGGGCGTCAGTTGTTAATCACTCACTCGACCACCACCCGGCCGCCAGAGTTGTTTGTCCAGTCAGCACAACCGTTGGCTTCGGCCAGAAAAAAGACCGATACGGTCAGTGAATCCTTCAAACGTCGCTCCTGGGTCCTTCCCGAACATGTCGAGGTGCCTTCCAGCCATGGGCAATCTCCGATTCATTCAAGGCTTTATCTTCCAGCAGTTGATACTTCTGAAAAACGTCCGGCTGTTCTGTTTGTTCATGGCGCAGGTTATCTTCAGAATGCGCATAAGGGATGGTCCGGTTACTCACGCGAGTTTATGTTCCACTCGTTCCTGGTCGAGAAAGGATTTGTGGTGCTCGACATGGACTATCGCGCTTCTGCCGGTTACGGACGTGTTTGGCGCACCTCGATCTATCGTCACATGGGCTCGGTGGAGTTGGAGGATTTGCGCGATGGCGTGAACTGGTTGGTGGAACACCATGGTGTCGACCGTGATCGGATTGGTGTCTACGGGGGATCTTACGGCGGTTTTCTGACGCTGATGGCCCTGTTCAACGAGCAAGACCTTTTTGCCGCAGGTGCCGCGCTGCGTCCGGTGACGGATTGGGCGCATTACAACCATGGCTACACGTCGAGGATTTTGAATACACCGGAACTGGATCCGGAAGCCTATAACCGGAGTTCTCCTATTGAGTTTGCCAATGGTTTGAACAAGCCATTACTGATTTGTGCCCCCATGTTGGATGATAATGTGTTTTTCCAGGACAGTGTCCGATTGGTTCAACGATTGATTGAACTTGAGAAACAAAACTGGTGGATCGCCATTTATCCCATTGAACCTCACGGGTTCAGGGAACCTTCAAGTTGGTTGGATGAATATCGTAGAATATGGGATCTGTTTGAAAGGTATCTGATCGATTGATTCTGTCCCGGGGATGGGTGGCCTGTGTCTATTACTTGTCAAAATGGTTTTCAAAGGTGATGCTATCCAAATTCCATATGCAAAAAATCATTCCATTGGTCATTGCTTGCCTGTGCCTGATAAGGGGGGCCGCCTTAGGGGAATCAAATTCTTCCTATCAGCAACAAGTTGATGTGGTCTATCATCAGGCTCACGGAGTGGCACTCCTGGCCGATATTTTTTTACCCAACCAAAAACCCAATGGTCATGCCATCATCGTGGTGGCCAGTGGCGCTTGGCATTCCGATCGTGGTAAAATTCGGGATCTGGATCGTTCCGGGCTATTTGAGGAACTTTGCGAAAGAGGCTTTCATGTGTTCGCCCTGCGTCCCGGTTCCATCAGTCGTTTTTCTGCGCATGATATGAAAGCTCATATTGAGACGGGTATTCGCTGGGTGAAAAAACAAGCAAATGATTACCGCATTAAACCTGCAAAGCTTGGGTTGATCGGGGCGTCCGCCGGTGGTCATCTGGCAAGTTTGACTGCGATGACCAATAAACGTCAGAACGCTGATAAGGATGCTTCCGTTTCTGCAGTGGGTGTTTTTTTTCCTCCGACTGATTTCCTGGATTTCGGAGGGGAGGCGCTTGATCCGAGAAAAGAAGGTGGGCTTCACCAGATTTTGGGTTTGTTGGCATTCAGAGACCGCAGAGGTGAAATCACCGATCAACAAGTGCGAGAGCAATCCATTTCGATTTCGCCCGTCCGGTTGGCTCACAATCAGGCACCTCCGTTTTTAATTATTCATGGAGATGCCGATCCGGTGGTTCCCTTGCAGCAGTCGCAGGCATTGCTTGAAGCCCTTCATCAGCATGATGTCAACGCCGAACTCATCATTAAAAAGGGAGGTGAACATCCCTGGCCAACTATTCGTGAAGAAGTTGTAGTGATGGCTGATTGGTTTGTTGATCAACTGGTGCGCAACAAGTCTGTGCGAAAATAACTCATCAATCTGCGGTGAATGAACATTTGGAATCTTTCTCTCATTCAATTATTGGTATACATCACAAACCACATGAAACGTTATTTCTTTTTATTGGCATGCCTTGGTTTCCTAGGAACCAGTTCATGGAATCAGCTGGAAGCACAACCGGCTTCGGACAAAACAGGTTCATCGCCTAATATTATTTTCTTCATTGCAGACGATGTATCACAGGAGGATTTTGGTTGCTACGGGCACCCGACCATCAAGACCCCACACACCGATGCCCTGGCCGCCGCCGGAATGCGTTTTGATAATGCGTATTTGACAACGAGCAGTTGCAGTCCAAGCCGATGCAGCATCATTACCGGACGGTACCCACACAACACAGGCGCACCGGAACTTCATGTCAGGTTGCCGGATGACCAGGTCCGTTTTCCCGAGCTGCTGAGAGAGGTTGGATATTATACGGTGCTTTCCGGTAAGAACCATATGTTTGGCAACAAGGACCGTTCATTTGATCGCATTACCAACGGTGGTGGTCCCGGGCAGGAAGCAGACTGGGTGAAACATGTGCAAGACCGACCGAAAGATCAGCCTTTCTTCTTTTGGTTTGCGGCCAGTGACGCTCACCGGGACTGGGCGAAAAGTGATCATGCGCCGACTTACAGCCAAGATGATATCGTGGTGCCTCCCTATTTGTTCGATAATGAAGCCACTCGTGAAGACCTGACTGGATACTATCACGAGGTGAGTCGTTACGACTACTTCATTGGACAAGTGGTGGCTGAATTAGAAAAACAAGGTGTGCTGGAGAACACACTCATTGTAGTGGCCGCTGACAACGGGCGACCATTTCCGCGTTGCAAATCCCGTCTATATGACAGTGGGATAAAAACCCCCTGGGTGGTTCATTATCCGCGCATGATTCAAGCACCAGCGGTGACCAAGAGTCTCATTAGTGTCATTGATCTAAGCGCCACTTGTCTGGAACTTGCAGGTATTGACCCTCAAGCAAGTATTCAAGGACGTAGTTTTGTTCCGATCCTTAAAAATCCGGAAGCGGAAGTCAGGCAGATGGTGTTCTCCGAACATAACTGGCATGTTTACAAGAACCACGAACGGATGGTGCGATTCGGGGATTTTGTTTACATCAAGAACAACTACACCGACCAACCAAACCTTTGCTATGAATCCGACACACATTATCCAGCAGGAAAAGCCTTGTGGGAAGCGCACGCTGCCGGAAAAACAACACCTCAACAACAGCAGGTCTTTGCCAATCCGTGTCCGGGAGAGGAATTGTTCAACCTAAGCCAGGACTCTGAACAGTTCATTAATTTGGCGATGAATCCCAGTTACAAGGGGATATTGCAACAAGCGCGAGAGTTACTGGTCAGTTGGACCGAACAAACAGGGGACACCATACCGGAAAATCCGACACCGCATCGACATGCGCCCCCACGTATTGAGGACGGGAAAATCCTGCCACCAGGGAAAGTGCCTGATGGAAGAGGGCGAAACCCTCACGCTGAACTGCCTGGGGCCGCCAGTAATGCCACTAAAATAAACCACCCCGGGCCAATCAGGTTGAGTGATTGAGCGCCCTACAAACGGCGGACTTGGAACAAGGCCGCACCGCCTGTATGACCACTCGTCTCAAATTCTGGCAGGTGCAAAGTTGGTGATTCGTTTAAGATGCGATTACTTATTCGTGAGCCATGTGCTCTTCCTGACTGCACCATGCGAGGAAGGCATCCCACTGTTCATCTTGCTTGGTTTGTGCCAATTCTTCTTCGTTGAGCGCTTTATGGATGCTGGTAGCCGCGTTTTTACCTGCGCTGGCAGATTGAACCACGGAAGTGGTTCCTGCTCCTGCATGTTCCAATGCGCTGATGGGCTTTTCATCCCCCAGGCATTTGCCTTCTTCAACAACCAACGCGCCTTTGCGATCCGCACCGTCTTCCGCTTGTTCGACAACCAGAGGTGCCGGGCTGTGACCGTCTTCAAGTTCATGTGCCAACCCTGTTCCAACAGCAATGAAGACTGCCGAGAAGTTCATGTTGTTCACGAGGTCTTCCAGTTTCAACGTTTCCCCGACGATGGCATTGCAGTGGATTTCCACTCCTAATCGTTTGAGAACACTGAGTTCCCAATCGAGGACTTTATCGGATAGTAAAGATTTGGCGCCGTTGAAGCGTAGTACGCCACCAGGTGATTCCACCCCTTCGTAGATGGTGACCGGGTAGCCCTGGTTTGCCAGTGTGCCCGCGCATACCAAACCAGCTGTGCCTGCGCCGACCACCGCAACACGTTGGGAGCGCCACGGCTTTATTTCGGTCAATGCCTCCGAATGGGATGTCTGCCACTTGTCGACAAATCCGATCAAGTGCCCGATTCTCATCGGCCAAAGTTGTTTGGCTCTCTCGGGATGCGTTGCGCGAAGTATTTTCGCCGCTTCCGCAATGTTGCCATCCGCTAAAGCTTGAACAAAATCCGAAAGAGAAACCTCGTTGGCTTTTGCTTGGTTCTGGGTGCCTTCGTTGTTATTGCCTGTTTCTTGTGAAGATGTTGTCATGCTCATATCGTATGTCCTCCCGCAGATCATTTGTTCAATCCAAAATCCCTTCTTTTCCAGTGAAGGAAACTTGGATATGTCTGCTATTAGCTATGCTAACATGAGGGTGTAGGTGTATCTGGTCTGATATTGTTCTTATAAGGCTGGATCTTGGCTTGTTCGATGAACTGTGTCAAAATCATCTTACAAGGCGGGATATGGCTTTGAAATGAGGGGAATCGGAAGTCTGGAGCATGTCAAAGAGAGCGATCTCTACGGACGTTGTATGCCCCCCCAGTTTGCTTAGCTTTTCCATAGCGACACGTTTGTTCTGAAGGCATCGTGAAGAAGTGGCGTCCACTACCACTTCAACATAATATCCCTGTTCCACTAAATCCCGCGCGGTTTGGTAGACACAGACATGACTTTCGATGCCAGCCACCAGAATGTGTTTTCGGTTGTCTGCTTTTAATCGGTCCATAAATTTTTCTTCTCCACATGCACTGAAGCTTGTTTTGGAAATCGGATGATACCCTTCAAGTAATCCGGCCAGTTTCCCCACGGTTGGTCCCAATCCTTTGGGATACTGTTCCATCCAGTAAATGGGCAGCCCAAAGATGCGTGCTCCTTGAATCAATATGCTTAACTTTTCAATCAGTGCTTCTTTGTCCGCCATGACAGGGAGGAGCTTTTCCTGAACGTCAATGAGAACCAAAGCTGAATTGTTGGTGGTGAGTTTCATGTTCTTGTTAAGCCTTGCCAAATCCTGCGGATCGAAAAACAAAAAAATGCCGATCTTTGGCAAGTCTCGGGCAGCAGGATTCAATGGATGGATTATATCAATTAATGTAACGAATCAAATTCAACCTCTGGAGTTGGAGCCAAAGTTAGCCAAATGAACTGGACGATCATCTTAACCAACGTTGCCATGCTGGGAGGGATTACCCTGATTCTGGCCACGATGCTGGTTGCGGCGACCCGTTGGTTGTATGTCGAAGATGATCCCCGGATCGATGCCGTCGAGGACATGCTTCCCGGCACCAATTGTGGTGGTTGCGGTTTTCCTGGATGCCGGCCTTTTGCGGAGGCACTTGTAGGGGGAAAGGTCCTTCCAGGCAAATGTTCAGTAGGGGCGGAATCAGATCATGAACGGATCGCTGGTTATCTCGGCGTCGATGTGGGAGCTGAGGCCAAAATGGTGGCACGACTGGCGTGTGCCGGGGGAAGCAATGTGTCTCGTAACCACGCCCAATATGTGGGGCTTTCTTCCTGCTCAGCTGCCACGCTGGTTGCAGGTGGGGGGAAAGGCTGTTTCTGGGGGTGTCTGGGGATTGGGGATTGCGAGGTTGCTTGTGATTTCGACGCGATCCACATGAATGATCAAAACCTTCCCGTCGTTGACGAAGGTCGATGCACTGCCTGCGGTGATTGTGTGGTTGCCTGCCCCAAAGATCTGTTCTCTCTTCAAACACAGAGCAATCGACTCTGGGTGGCGTGTCGTTCACAGGAAGAAGGAGATGGCATTCTCGAGGACTGTCAGGTGGGTTGCACAGCTTGTGGACGTTGCGCCATGGATGCCCCGGATTTGATTGAGATGAAGGGAAGTTTGCCTGTGATCGATTATTCGAAAGGTCCCGTTTCCGCTGCACCGACCCAACGTTGCCCGACGGGCGCGATCGTGTGGCTCGATCCGTCACAGGGCGCTCAAAGGGGACAAGCAGCGGCTAAAATCATACGCAAGGGTTCTCGACGAGATGCCCCGACCTGAGATCAATCAATACCCTATGCACGGAATTTTAATAAGGACTTAACTGAATGGATGGATGCCCATGAAAACCAAAGAGCAACAGTTCAAATACCCGGGAAAGAAAGTGGCAGTGGATGGCAATACGGCCGCCATCATGTGCGAAAGAGAATCCAGTGATGCGGCGGGTGCTTACCCGATCACGCCCTCCACGCAGATGGGAGAGTACTGGGCTGAGGCTGCCGCAGCAGGTCATCTGAATATCTCCGGACGTCCACTCATTTTCATCGAACCGGAAGGGGAACATGCCGCCGCGGCTGTGACCGCCGGGTTGTCCATGACAGGACTTCGGGCGATCAACTTTTCTTCAGGACAAGGAATCGCCTACATGCACGAGTCGCTTTACGCCGCCGTCGGCAAGCGTTTGCCCTATGTTCTGAACATCGGTGCCAGGGCCATGACCAAGGCCAACCTCAATGTGCATGCCGGACATGATGATTATCATTGCATTGATGACACGGGATTTTTCCAGTTGTTTGCCAAAGATGCCCAGTCCGTTGCCGATCTGAATATCATTTCCCATCGAATCGCGGAGTTGTCACTCACACCGGGTGCCATCGCTCAGGATGGATTTCTAACCACTCATTTGATTGAATCCATGATGATCCCGGAACGTGAATTGATTCGGGAATATCTTGGGAAACCGGAAGATATCATTGATACACCCACTCCGGCACAGCGGATGATTTATGGTCCCGCCCGACGACGTATCCCAGAGATGTGGACGGTGGACAATCCGATGATGGCAGGGCTCGTCCAGAATCAGGATTCCTACATGCAGAGTGTCGCTGCCCAGCGGCCTTACTTTTTCGATCATATCAGGGAGCTGACAGAACAGGCATTTGATGAGTTCTACGCATTGACCGGACGAAGGTATGATCGGGTCAAGACCTATCGTGCTGAAGATGCGGATTACCTGATACTTGGGCAGGGCAGCGTAGTGCCGTCAGCAGAGGTTGTTGCAGACTACCTCAGAGAAACGCGAGGAATCAAAGTGGGGGTGGTGGATCTGGTGATGTTCCGACCATTTCCAGCAGACCAGTTAAGTCAGGTCCTGAAAGGCAAAAAAGGCGTCGCCATACTTGAGCGACTGGACCAACCACTGGCGGTTGACCTTCCGGTGATGCGAGAAACTCGAGCGGCACTGAATCGTTGTCTGGAAAATGGACGCGATCCCAAGAACCCGGCTTTTCCGGATCTGGAGGCGTATGTGTCCAATGATGATGTTCCCGCTCTGTATTCCGGATCATTTGGTATGGGCAGCAGGGATCTTCAGCCCGAAGGCATTGTTGGCGCAGTTGAAAACATGCTCCCGGATGGAGCTCGAAAGAAATTCTTTTACCTTTCCATCGATTTCGTTCACGAAAAACCTGTTAGTCCGAAGCAGAAACTGCATCAGGAAAACCTGCTGGAAGCGTATCCCGACATCGCCAAGTTGGCGGTTCGCGGATCGGAGAACCCGAACTTGATGCCCAAGGGAAGCATCACGGTGAGGTTTCACTCAGTCGGCGGGTGGGGAGCGATTACCACCGGTAAGAACCTGGCCATGACCTTGTATGAGTTGCTGGATTATCACATCAAGGCCAATCCAAAATACGGTTCTGAGAAGAAGGGGCAACCCACCACTTACTACCTGTCCGCTGCTCCTGAGCCGATCCGGGTGAATAGTGAGTATTTCTATGTGGATGTGGTGCTGTCTCCAGATCCCAATGTCTTCCAGCATACCAATGCGCTGGCGGGATTGAAAGAAGGCGGAGTGCTGATTATTCAGGGCGATCAGGAAACTCCGGAGGAACTTTGGGCCAATATTCCGTCTTATTACCGCAAGGTGATTGTTGATAAAAAGATTCATTTATTCTATCTGGACGCGTTCAAAATCGCTCGGGCTGAGGCCAGTGATCCTGACCTGCAACTACGCATGCAGGGCATCGCATTCCAGGGAGCATTTTTTGCAGCATCTCCGGTGGCCGAACAGGCCGGGCTCTCCGAAGAAACATTGCTGGATGCCATTTATAAACAAATCCACAAGAAGTTCGGAGGCAAAGGAGCGCGCATTGTTGAGGAAAACATGCGTGTGGTGAAGCGTGGTTGGGATGAAGTCCGTGAAGTGGACTACAATTCACTATCGGAAACGTCCACCCAGACAGCCTCCGCTCCAAGCGAACCGGCTTTACCGGTCATGCTCAAGCGTATGCCGCAGAGCGGGGATGCCTTGACGGATATTCACAGGTTCTGGGAACAGGTGGGTAGTTTTTACGCGCGGGGTATGGGGTCCGACCGCATTACGGACCCGTTTACCGGTCTGGCGGTCATGCCTGCGATGTCGACGGTTTTCCGCGACATGACCGGTATTCGTTTCCAATATCCCGAATGGGTTTCCGATAACTGCACAGCATGTGGTTCGTGCTATACCGTGTGCCCGGATACCGCCATTCCCGGTTTGGTCAGTGAATTGACTCCAATGTTTGATACAGTTGTTTCCCGACTTCGAAAACATGGCAAGGACGCCCCGGGACTTTCCAAGGCTGTGCGCGAAATGGAGAGACATCTGCGCTCCATATTCGGAGAAGCCAATGAAACAGACAACGTGGCCGGCATGTTGGATGAAGCCATAGCAAAAACGGTCGCAAATAAGGAACTGACCGATGAGCAACGTTCGGCCTTGAGTCAGGAGTTTGATTTGTTCAAAGAGGAGTTGAACGGATTCCAGTTCGCTCTCACACGTCCATACTACACCAACCACGAAAACAAGGCTCCCGGTTCTGGTGGTTTGCTGAGTATCACGGTCAACCCTTATACCTGCAAAGGGTGTATGGAGTGTGTGGCGGTTTGTAACGACGACGCGTTGCGTCCGGTCATGCAAACCAAACAATCAGTAGAAGAACTGCGCAGAAATTGGGATTTCTGGACGGATCTTCCCAACACGCCGAAACGATTTATCCGTGTCGATGATTTGGAAGAAGGGATTGGCGCCCTCGAAACCATTTTGCTCAACAAAGACAACTACCTCGCATTTGGCAGTGGTGACGGTGCGTGTCTCGGGTGTGGGGAGAAGTCGGTGATCCATCTCTTCGCCGCCACCGTGGAAGCGCTGATGCAGCCTCGGGTGGAACGTCATGTTGCGTATCTGACCGAATTGATCGGTAAATTGGAGCAACATATTCAACTTGAACTCGCCAAGGTGATCAACGTCGGTAACACCGAGGCCTTTGGCGAGGTCCTCAGTAAAGTGGGGACCGGGGATGTTACCCTGGCCAGTATTGCCACCCAGGTCGAAGAGATGAGCGGTGGTGAACCGATCGATCAGGATTGGTTGCGACGGGTGACCGGACTTGTCACTTCATTGAAGATGCTGAAGTGGCGTTACACCGATGGAACCACCGGGAATGGCCGTGCCAAGATGGGCATTTTGAATGCAACAGGGTGTTCTTCCGTGTGGGGAAGCACCTATCCCCTCAACCCTTATCCTGTGCCTTGGGCCAATCATTTGTTCCAGGATCCCGCTTCGGTGGCCATGGGGATTTTTGAAGGTCACATGGCAAAAATGGCGGAGGGTTTCAAAGCCATCCGCATGGCTGAGATGGAATTGTCCGGAAAATATAATCCGAGCGAACACGATGAATTCCTGACCTATTTCAATTGGCATCAATTCACCGACGAAGAATGGGAGCTTTGCCCGCCTGTGGTGGCCTTGGGCGGTGATGGAGCGATGTATGACATCGGTTTCCAAAACCTGTCCCGTGCACTCATGTCCGGCAAGCCAATCAAGGTGCTGGTGCTGGACACTCAGGTTTATTCCAATACGGGTGGCCAGGCCTGCACCTCGGGATTCTTTGGTCAGGTGTCCGACATGGCCCAGTATGGCAAGGCCATCAAGGGCAAGGAAGAGATTCGCAAGGAAATGGGTTTGATCGGCATGGCTCACCGCACCACGTATGTTCTGCAGAGCGCCATCGCCAATGCGAACCACATGATCGAAGGTTTCATTCAGGGATTGAAAACCCGTCGACCTGCCTTGTTCAATATTTACACTTCCTGTCAGCCGGAACATGGCATTGGGGATGACAAGAGCCATGATCAGGCCAAGCTGGCCGTCGAATCTCGCGCCTATCCGCTGTTTAAATACAATCCGGACCTGGGCACCCGTCCTGAGGAATGTTTCGATCTGGAAGGCAATCCGGCCTCAGATCAGCTCTGGCCGACCTATACCTTGAACTACAAGGAAGGGTTGCGCGACAAGTCGATGGAATTGCCCATGACATTTGGCGATTTTGCTTTGACCGAGATCCGATTCCGAAAACATTTCCGAATCGCACCTCCGGATACTTGGAACGAGAACATGGTGCCGCTGGACGAGTTTATCGAGTTACCTGAAGACGAGCGTGAAGGGTGTTACCCTTACGTTTGGAGCGTGGATCGCAAGAATCAACTCACCCGTTTGCTGGTCGCGGCTCCCATCGTGCATGCGTGCGAGGAGCGCCGGGATTTCTGGATCATGCTGCGCGCCATTGCCCGTGTGGATGATGGTCAGGCAAGCGAATCCGAAATAGAGGATCGTGTCAGGGGAGAACTCACCCGCAGATTGGCTGCCGGATTGACACAATTAATGGGGGGAGACGGGGCCAGCGCTGCGACAGCTTTGACTCAGGTGGCGGATACTTCACCTGGTGAACCGTCGGGAGACAATGGATCTTATCAAGCTCCCTGGATCGATACCCCACAGTGTACCTCATGTGATGAATGCATTAACATCAACCCGAACATCTTTGTTTACAACGAATCCAAAAAAGCAACTATCAAGGATCCCGACGGAGGTCCTTACAAGGATCTTGTCAAAGCCGCCGAACGATGCACGGCGCAGGTGATTCATCCGGGATTACCAAAAGATCAAAATGAAAAAGGTGTTGATAAACTGATTGCTCGCGCAAAGAAATTTAACTGACGATATGTGATATGGCCTTCTTTGGGGGTAAAACATTCGCCCACGGCATTCATCCGCCGGGCTTGAAAGAGGAAACGCGTGGTTTGGCCATTCGTCAGTTTCCCTTTGCGGGCACTTTGGCTGTCCCCTTGTCGCAACACATTGGGAAACCTGCCGTGCCGATTGTGCAGGAAGGACAAGAAGTCACCCGAGGGCAGTGCATTGCCAAACCGGATGGGTTTATTTCGGTGGCCATGCATGCTCCGGCTTCAGGCACGGTGCGCAGCATCAGTTTGGTTCCCAGTATAACCGGACGCATGGTCAAAGGGATCTTCATCGAGCCGTTTGCGGCTTCCACCCAGGAAATCGCCGAAGGTAAACCATGTGATGCCGAGACCGCGACTCCTGAGGAAATCGTTGCGGCGATACAGCAAGCCGGGGTGGTGGGGCTCGGTGGAGCAGGTTTCCCGACTCACGCGAAATTAAAAATTCCGGACGGCAAACACGTTGATACGCTGATCATCAATGGCGCCGAATGTGAGCCCATTTTGACGACTGATCATCGCGTGATGCTGGAGCATACTGCGGATATTTATGCTGGCATACCTTATCTGATGAAAGCCACCGGCGCCGAGCGTGTGATCATTGCGGTCGAGTCCAATAAACCGGATGCGGCGGAAGTCCTCCGGGCCGCCATGCCGAAGGATTTGCCGATTCAAGTGGAAGTGCTTCCCGTCAAATACCCGCAGGGCGCCGAAAAAATGTTGATCACGGCGTTGACGGGCCGACAGATTCCATCGGGCAAGTTGCCGCTGGACGTGCATGTGGTCGTAGTGAATGTCGGAACGACCGCCGAGATTGGCCGTTTGTTGCCCAACGGCAACGGGATTCAGGAGCGTGTCATTACCGTTGGCGGTCCTGGTGTGAAGAAGAAAGGCAACTATCGAATTCAGATCGGCACGCCATTGCGGTTTGTGTTGGAATCAGTGGGGGTCGAAGATGATATCACGCGCGTGTTTCAGGGCGGCCCGATGATGGGACAGGCGGTATCCAGTCTCGACATTCGGGTCACCAAAGGGACCACCGGGATTATTGCGTTTACCGAACGCGAGAGTGGGAGCCTGAACAAACGCAAGGAGTATCCTTGTATCCGGTGCGGATACTGTGTGGATGTCTGTCCGATTTTCTTGAATCCCTCGCAATTGGGGCTCCTGGCCTCCGCGGGAAATCATCAGCGCATGGTCGAGGATTTTCATCTCATGGACTGTTTTGAGTGTGGATGCTGCACCTTTGTGTGTCCGTCCCACATCCCACTGGTTCAAAAATTCAGGGTCTCCAAAATGGCGGTCCGTAAAGCAAAGGCACCGGCATGAAGAAGTGGACAAAAGTATTGGAAATCCGAAGTTCGCCGCACATTGCCAGTGGTCATAGTGTCGACACCATCATGTTCAACGTGGTGATGGCTCTTTTGCCGGCAGCTGCTTTTGCTGTTTACTTGTTCGGCTTGGCTGCGCTTTTGACGATCGGTACGGCGGTGGCTGCTTGTGTTGCTTTTGAACATGTTTTCTGCCGACTTTCCGGTCAGGAAACCAGTGTGGGGGATTGGTCTGCCACGATCACCGGATTACTTTATGGCCTGACATTACCACCCGGCCTTGCGCTTTGGATGGTGGTGGTCGGGGCCTTTGCAGCCATGGGCCTGGGGAAATTTCTTTTTGGCGGGCTGGGCTATAATCCGTTTAATCCGGCGTTGGTGGGGCGTGCCATTCTGCAGGCTGCTTTTCCGGTTGCGATGACCACCTGGCCTGACATGCCGGTGAACCGTTTTGCATCGCTTCCGTCCTCAACCCTGGCTTTGCCGTTCACTCAGCCCACCTACGATGCGGTTTCCGGCGCCACGCCTTTGTCTGCCTGGAAATTTGAACAGGTAATGACTTCATCCCGTGATTTATTCTTCGGAACCGTTGGTGGAAGCGCCGGGGAAACCTGTGCGGTGTTGATTCTTCTGGGAGGGATCTATCTAGCGATTCGAGGCATGATGAATTGGCGGATTCCGCTCGCGGTTTTGTTCACGGTGGCCCTGATCAGCGGTGTTTTACATTTGGTTGACTCGGGGCGATATGCCGGGCCGGTTTTCATGACGCTTTCGGGTGGTTTGATGTTGGGGGCCGTTTTTATGGCCACAGACATGGTGGCATCACCCATGACACATCTTGGGAGCGTGGTGTATGGGGTGCTGATTGGTTTGCTGGTGGTGGTGATCCGGGTCTGGGGGGGCATGCCGGAAGGTGTGATGTATGCCATCCTCCTGGGAAATGCGGTGTCGCCTCATATTGATAATTGGATCCAGCCAAGAGTTTACGGAACACAGAAAGAGAGGGCGGAATCATGAGAGAGGAGAATGCTTCTGTAAAGCCAGCTCAATCTGCCCAAAAGGCGAAAATCTGGCCGATGTATCGAGCTGTTGTTGGTTTGGGGTTTCTTTGCGGATTTATCATTGTGGGGGTGTACGAAGGGACCAAACCCATCATTCAGCGGAATCGGATCGAAATGCGCGAACAGGCTATCAAGGATGTGCTTCCCGGTGCGGTTTCCACTCAGGCATTCTTGTTGGATGATGAAGAACA
>CAYPZD010000045.1:0-2309 GCA_964415055.1 uncultured Verrucomicrobiota bacterium
CAGAGACTATCGGCCTCTGACCTTCACGGATAGTTGGGGTTTATTAAACGCTTACCTTTCTCTTAATCTTAATCCTCCCAGTCCCTATCAAAAGGGGAGTAAGATTAAGAGAAAGATTAAGATTATGATTAAAATTATGATTAAAGGAGAATGGGGTGGTCTGCGGTGAAAAGTGTGTTTGATGTTTATTGCGCAAGATCGTTTGGGGTATCTCCATCGTGGGTTGCTTCGCCGTCCAGTACCCAACTCAAATTGAAGCGCGCAACTTTTGACCCGGCACTTTCGAAGTGCAAATAGATGTTCCCTTCACTCGGGGTTCCCGGGCGTCCTGCAGTGATGGATGAGTAGGCGAAGGCACCTTCGTAAACGAGACGTTTCAGCGGCCAGGTTTTTCCGCCGTCAAAACTTGCCCAGACCGTACCATGGTTCCGGCCTTTGGGACTGTCACAGTTACTGTAGATCAGGATGTCTTTGCCTTTTATCGGAAGGCGAACCAGTCCACCCATGCAGCCGTAACTGGTGTCCTGTGGTCCGTCCGGCAATACTTCACAAATGCTTGCTTCGCTCCATGTCTTTCCGCCATCTTCGCTCGTCGCCGTCCATCGCCTCAACGGACTTTTTCCATCCGGCGCCCAGTGCCGGCGTGAGTTGTAATAAAGGTTTCCATTAGACAGTTCAGCAATGGTTGCTTCGCCTGTTCCGTATTCTGAAAACGGATGACTCGTTTGCCATGTTTTGCCGCCATCATCGCTGTAAATGGCATTTGTGTAATGGGAGGGAAACAGGCTGGTCGGACGGTTTCCTTTTCCATAATTTCGCGAGGCTCGCAATATTCTGCCTTTGTGCGGTCCATGACGAAGGGTGATGCCATGCTCGTTCATGTGCATGGATGGTAATTTTCCCCTGCTGTCTGGGTAGATGGTGACCTGTTCCGCTTGCCATGTTTTGCCATCGTCCCTGCTTCGATAGACAGTCAAGGGTGCTGGGGGATGCGATTCTTCGACAAAGACCAGGATGTCACCGGACCTTTCATCTACGGTGGTGCCGCCACCGTGGATCCCTGATTTGGCGATGGTGATTTCTTCTCCCCAGGTCGTGCCGCCATTTTCACTCCTGCGGGCTCGTATGTGATCTACTCCCCAGGTTGCCAGAACCGTTCCTTTTGTCGTGACCACGATATTGGGAAAGCGGCCTCCCTCAAACACCTGCTGGATGTTTAGCTCCGGTTCGCCAAGGAATGCGGATGCAGCGACTTCCATAGGAGAAGCAGCTTTGATGAGTGGCGTTGATGTGAAGGTGCAGGTCAGTGCCAGAGCTGCTATGTAAAAATATCGATGATTCATGATCAGGTTGTTCGTGACAGTGTTGGACGATGGTTCGAGTTTCAGATTTTTCCTTGAGATTTCAAGTCTTCAGCAAGTTTGCGTTGGTAATGTTCGTGGGCTTCTCTGTCTTCGCGGGCTCGTTCGCTGTAATAGATGAATCCCAATGCCCGACGTGTGCGGGTGGGGGAACGGTTTGCATCAGCTCTGTGGATGGTCAACGCATCATGGATCAGTAAATCGCCTGGCCTTGCAGGAAATGTAACTTCAGCTTCACGATCCTCAACCGTGGGGTAGTCGGCAATACCTTGACTGAACCCGAGTGTTTGCGTGCGTGTATGCTCCCGCATACCATGACGATGCGAACCAGGTACATAACGAACACAACCGTTCTCCTCGTCCACATCGTCCAATGCGAACCACATGGTGAGCGCTTCACATGGGTTGAGCATGAAGTAAAATCCGTCCTGATGTGGCGGTGTCGGCTGTCCAACGCCTGGAGGTTTGTTGAAATACTGCATGTTCTTTGGTACCACGGATCCCTTGAGCAGGACTTTTGCTGTTTCTCTAAACCGACTGTTCGTAAACAGCTCGTGAAACCAGGGATCGTGGTCTCCCATGTGTTGGATTTGTTTCAACGTTTCTGGATTCGACTTGTCCTCATAGAAAACCTGCTCTGGCGGCAATGTTGGAACGACATCACGGATGAATCTATCCACGTGCGCGGTCAACTCGGTCAACGTATCACCGCTTAAAAACTTTGGCAGGAATGCGAAACCATCGGTGTTGTATGCGTTTAACAGCTCTGCATTGGATTGCGTCATGGTCGTTTTATCCCATTGTGGTTGAGTGGGGGGAGCTGTTTATTTGCATACGTCCTTACTTTTCATTGGATGTCATCATGGTAAATGGATTTTGGTGATTTAACAATCATGGCTTTACAAAATGTCATGATCTAACTGTGTGGGTGCCTTCGCCGTAAGGTGC
>CAYPZD010000045.1:2409-41924 GCA_964415055.1 uncultured Verrucomicrobiota bacterium
ATGGCTTTACAAAATGTCATGATCTAACTGTGTGGGTGCCTTCGCCGTAAGGTGCCTGTTTGTGCGTGCGAAAAGGCGGTAGGCGATCAAATACTCCAAGACTTCCCAAAACGGACGTCATAGAAAAGGATGGAAGCCACAAGGGCGCGACGGGACGTCACGATCTACCTGTGTGGGTGCCTTCGCCAGAAGGTGCCTGTCAGGGCGTGCGAAAAGGCGGTAGGCGATCGAATAATCCAGGGCTTCCCAAAACGGACGTCATAGAAAAGGATGGAAGCCACAAGGCCGCGACGGGACGTCACGATCTACCGGCGTGGGTGTCTTCGCCAGAAGGTGCTAAGCTTTGTAAGGGAAACTAAGCAAGTATTTGATTCAGCACTTTTCCATGGACATCGGTGAGTCTGAAGTCCCGGCCCTGGTATCGGTAGGTCAGTCGTTCGTGGTTGAAGCCGAGCAGGTGGAGTAGGGTGGCGTTGAGGTCGTGTACGTGTACGGGATCCCGGGCGATGTTGAATCCGAGGTCATCGGTTTCTCCGTAGACGAAGCCTTTTTTTACCCCGCCACCAGCCAACCACATTGAGAAACATCGGTTGTGATGGTCGCGTCCGTCGTTGCCGCCCTGTACCATGGGGGTGCGTCCGAACTCGCCGCCCCAGATCACAAGTGTGTCGTCCAGCATGCCTCGGCGTTTCAAATCGATGAGCAGGGCTGCGGTGCCTTGATCCGTTTCCTGGCAATTCTTCTTGATGTCTTTGGTCAAATTGCCGTGTTGATCCCAGGCTTCGTGGAACAGTTGCACGAAACTGACACCGCGTTCGAGCAGGCGGCGAGCCAACAGGCAGTTTCGGGCATAGTTTGATTGTTGTGCGTCTTTGATGCCGTAAAGATCGAACGTTTCTTGTGATTCCTGATGCAGGTCCATCAGCTCAGGCGCGCTGGTCTGCAGGCGATAGGCCGTTTCGTAGGCCTGGATGCGGGCAGTGACTTCTGGATCGAGTGATTGTTCAAAACCAATTTGATTGAGCTGCTCCAAGGCGTCGAGGGAATCACGTTGGGCTTTTGCGTCGTACCCTTTGGGATTGGACAGATACAGAACCGGATCACCCGAGCCGCGAAAAGGTACGCCTCCATATTCGGTGGGGAGGAATCCGCTTCCATAGTTGCTGGCCCCGCCGCTGGTGCCCTTGGCGCTGGTCAGGACCACATAGCCCGGCAGGTTTCTGCTTTGGCTGCCCAGACCATAGAGCATCCATGCACCCAGACTGGGACGGCCAAATTGTTGTGATCCCGTGTTGAGCATGATCTGAGCCGGAGCATGATTGACCGCTTCGGTGTGCATGGAGCGAATCAGGCACATGTCATCGGTCAGCTTTGACGTGTGGGGCAACAGTTCACTTAGTTCGATACCGCTTTGGCCGTGTGGATGAAAGGAATATTTGGGGCCAAGTAATTTGGAATTGGGGTTAATGAACGCGGCTCGGTAATCTTTCAATAATTCCGATGGGGGAAGTTGGCCGTCCCGTTTGGTCAACTCCGGTTTGGGGTCGAAGAGTTCCAGGTGGCTGGGGGCGCCGGCATGAAACATGTAGACCACACGTTTGACCTTGGGGCGAAAGTGGGTTCTTCCTGCCGGGAGTAATTGATCCTGCGCCAGCAACGAATTTAAAGCGGTGGCTCCGAGACCGACGCCGCAATCACGTAGAAACCATCGGCGGGTCAATCCTTTAGCAAGGTGGTGTCTCATTGTTTCGTTTGAATTCATGACAGGTGCTTCAGTATTTGGTCAAAGTGGCGTCCATGTTCAACAACACGCGGGCAGCGATGGCCCAGGCCGCTGCGTCCTGTGGGGTGGTTCCCTCGGGAAGTTCCGGACGATTTTCGGATCCACCAAATCCGACCTGGTCAATCGAGAGCCAGCCATCAGCCAACCTTGAACGCTGCTTTGCTATCAGAGACAGCAGAGCATTGCGTTCGCTTGCCATGCTGGTTCGTCCTGTGCACAGCCTGAAGCCGTAGTCCGCTCTCTCTGCATCGGTTTTCCCTCCTTCTTTCAGGATTCTTAAGGATAATGCACGGGCAGCTTCGACAAAAACCGGTTCATTGAGCGGTGTCAGAGCTGCCAGTGGGGTGTTGGATCGCATGCGACGCGCGCAGGCGAAATCGGCATTCGGTGCGTCGAAACTGGTCAATACCGGGTCGGGCATCGATCGCTTCCGGAACATGTAAAGAGATCGGCGATACCGCTCCGGCGCTTCGGCTTCCCGCCAGTCCACTTTGAAATAATTGTAGTCCAACATGCTTTTCGGCACGGGAGGATGAAAGCTCGCGCCTCCTATGCGTTCATGCAGCAAACCCGAGATAGAGAGAGCCGTATCCCGGATGGTTTCCGCATCCATTCGAAAACGTGGTCCACGCGCCAGTAAACGGTTTTGCGGATCCAAATCGGTTAGTTTTGACGTCGAGCGCGAGTCCTGCTGATAAACCTTGCTGGTGACGATGGTATGGATCAGGGATTTAAGACTCCATCCGTTTTCCATGAAATCGACCGCCAGCCAATCGAGCAGAACCTGGTGCTCCGGACGTGGAGCCCGGGTTCCAAAATCTTCCGCTGTTTCCACCAATCCAGTGCCAAAGATGGATTGCCAAACACGGTTGACTTGCACTCTTGCCGTTAGAGGGGACGCCTCGCTGGCCAGCCAGCGGGCAAAGTCGAGGCGTGTTTGTGGCAATTTGTTTGCGGTATGCAAAGCGGTAGGAACATGCGGCTCCACCACGTGACGAGGGCGGTCCCATCCCCCTCGGTCCAGAAAATAGGTGACGCGCTGCAAGTCAGCCTGAGGTGCTGCAAGGCTCAGGACGCTTGTTTCCGCTTCGGGATAATTCTGTTCATGCGCAGTTATCTCGGCATTGATTTCACCGCAATCTTCCAGTGTTTGACGCCAGGCTCTGAAAATGGCTTTGTTATCAGCGTTGGTGCGTGATTCCTTTGGTTTTACCATGGCCAGCCAGGCGGCATGATCGAGGAGTGGTGCATCCGATGGAGTGCTGTCTGTGAAGGAACAGCGCATTCGCCCCAATTGAAGGTTATCACGACCGTTGACGATTTCACCCTGGTGTAGTTGCAAACGAATCTTCAATTCGCTTTCAGCATTCAGTTGCAGGGGAGATGACAAGGTCACCACTGCCACTGAATCGGTATGTCGCAATAGCGGTCCACGATCCGGCATCCAACCTGTTTTGTTGTTGCCATCGATCAGGAACTCGGCGGGCCCGATGCGGGATCTTTTTTCCTTCTCGTTTTCGTTGCTGATATCCCGTTCTTCGGTGGCAAAATCCACACGGGCTTCCTTGAGTTCGATTTTCTCCCAATCGGCTCCATCTGATGCTCGCTGGTAAACTTCCATCTCACCGATGGAAAAAAGCCCTTTTCTGCCGCGCCCCGGACCACCAAAGGGATGGTCGCCGTGCTGCAACGCTTCCAGTCTTATCTCAGTCACCGTGCGCTCACCGGGACGAGCAACGAGGTACATGCTTCCTCCCACAGTGGGATGTCCAAGGACCAGTATGCTTTGATCGGAGAGTTTGGTCGGGTGATTCAATCCGCCTTCCCATACGTGTTCGTGGAAATCAAGTGTCTGCCATTCGGGTTGCATGATCCGTTGGGTTGCTTCCCACTTGTCGATCTGCTCTTTCCAGGTTGGGTGTTGTGTCCGGATTTGGCTTTCCAGATCATCGACCTTGGTTTGGATTTGTCTGATCTTGTTGAGTTGATCTTCCGAGTAGACCCAGGATTGAGCTTCGTGGGTGTTGTTGAGGAAGGCGAACATGCCGTAGTATTCCTCCTGGGTGATGGGGTCGAATTTGTGCGAATGGCATTGGGCGCATTGCAATGAAAGCCCCAGGACCGCTTTACCCACACAATCCATCCGGTCAAACAATCCTTCGATACGGAATTGTTCGGGCACAATAGCGCCTTCTTCATTGACCATTCCGTTTCGCAGGAAACCCGTTGCGATGACCTGGTCCTGCGTTGCGTTCGGTAACAGATCTCCGGCGATTTGTTCGATCAGGAATGTATTGTAAGGTTTGTCCTCGCTGATGGCCTGAATCACCCAATCCCTCCATGCCCACTGCTCGCGAGCCAGATCTTTTTCAAAACCGTTGCTGTCAGCATAACGGGCGACATCCAGCCAGGGCCGCGCCCATCGTTCACCAAACTGCGGGTTTTGCTGCAATCGTTGGGTCAGGTCTTTGACTGCCTTGTCCTGGTTTGCCTTGGCTTCTGCCACAAAGCCATCGATTTCGGAAGGTGATGGGGGGAGTCCGATGATGTCCAGGTAGAGGCGTCGGCATAATATCTCGGCGCGTGCATGGGGGGAAAGTGACAGATTCTCCCTTTTCAAGCGAGCTTCGACGATGGCATCCACCGGATGTTTGCCGCTTGCCAGAGCTTTCTTTTGCGGAGGAAGAAAGGCCCAGTGGTCTTCAAATGCCGCGCCACTTTCGATCCATTCACGAAGGGTGTTTTTCTCCTTTTGACTCAATACCAGTTCCGAATCCGGTGGGGGCATCATTTCATCCGGATCAAGGTGTTCGATGCGATTTATCAGCGTGCTTTGGTCAGGATCACCTGGAACCACTGCGGCATATCCCCCCAAATCCCTGGTCGCTCCGGCCAAGGTGTCCAATCGCAACTCGGCTTTGCGATTCTGGTCATCCGGACCGTGGCATTGAAAACACTTTTCCGAAAAAATCGGCAGCACATCCTTACCGAAATCTGTGGCTTCAAGGCTTGTTTGGGCCAGTGAGATGATAAATGAAAAACAGATGCCTGCGATCTGGCATGCTCGTATTTGATCATTCATTTTTGATTGCATGGCAATACGTGATGTTAATTTGAAAGTCTCCTCGTTGCAAAGGTGATAGCAGTTATTGGCAGAAGATGGAGTTGATACATTCCATTGTTATTCAGGGAGATTCTCCAGGTCCAAAAGGTCTTTAGTTCTGCCGGAGGCTTTCTTGTTTTGGCGAAGATCCTTAAGAGACAGAAAGGGAAGTTTCATCCCCTCCAACGTGTGGAGGACTCGTTTTTGAAAACAGCTTTCAAAAACCACACCGGAAATTCCGGTAAGAATTTCTATCCGGGTTGGTTCTATGCCCATTCGAATTACTTGTCCCTTCATGGTCAGTAAATCTTTATTGAGCGCCGGGTCTTTCATGCCAAACTCAGTTATGGCTTCCAGTAGCTTATCTGCGTTGGTTGCTGTAGTTTCGATCCAGATGTCAATATCCCCAGTGTAACGGGCAAAGCCGTGGAAAGCGACCGCATAACCACCTACAATTAAGAAACGAACATCATGCCTGAGTAGCAATTTCAAGAACTCGGTGAAGTCTTGGGGCAGTCTTTTCATCGGGGTATTGTAGAGATCTGAGATGTTCAAGCATCTCCAACCGTTTGTCTGGCGACATGGCCCATCTTTCCAGTCGTTCAGATTTTTCTGCCTCTTCAAAAGACGCAAAAATTTGAGTCGCTTTCGTGTTCAGTGCCATCGGTCATCAGGATACACGATTTACGATTGGCATCAAGCCAATTGAATGATTCCCGCAATGGGATACTCCATGGGGGGGCTTCTTGCTTGTGTTATAGTGCCATGTCTTTGCCAAATTCTTATCGAATGATACCAAATGGGTATTCATCAGTTATCTGCGGAATTTCGCTTCGACTTGGTCGCGGAATTCTGTGTCATTGAATGGATCGTCAGTTTGTTTTTGCCAGTCCTTCAGGGCTTGTTTCAATCGATTTACTTCATCCGAAAATGTTGGGTTGTTGGACAAATTGATAAATTCGACCGAGTCTTGCTTGAGGTCAAAAAATTCCCATTCAGGAGGATTGTTGAGTCGTTCCATTGCTTTTCTGGCCGGGTGGTTGGGCGGCCATTCCTGCGCAAGTTGCGGGGCACGGTCACCATCGACGGATGGTGACGCGGATAGTTCTCCTGCCCGAATATTGTGGATCAGTTTATACCGGCCATTTGTAATGGCTCGCCTGGGGAAAAAGGGTGAGGCCCCATGGTAGTGGAATTCTGCCACCAGGGTTTTGCGCCAGGCATTGGATTCAGTGTCCCCCAAAACGGGTCTCAACGAGCGACCATGAAGTTTTGCGTTGGTTACAATGCCTGCCGCGTCGAGAATCGTTGGGTAAATGTCCACGCTTCCAACCAGCTTTTGTGAGACGTGCGGTTTAGAGACTCCCGGCCATCTGGCCAGGAACGGAACGCGCAATCCCGCTTCGTAGCAACTGGTTTTTCCGCGTGCAAAGGGTGGTCCGTGATCTCCCAAAAAAATGATCAGGGTATTCTCCCACTGGTTTGTCTCGTGCAACAGATCCGTCAGCATGCCGATGGCGGCGTCGATACGATGAACGCAATTGTAGTAACCGGCGATCTTCGTGCGCTGTTCCGGGGCGTCTATCTGCTGCCAGGGCCAGGCCGGGACATCGTCAGCGCCTAATACCGACTTCGGTAAACCTTCCACCTGATCAGGGAAATATTGAGGGCTGCGTGAGCCGTCGGGAAGGCGATTCCGTGCAACGTGCGGATCAAACAGATTGAACATCAGAAACCATGGCTGATCCTTTGATTGCTTCAAAAAATCACGCGCAAACTGAACCTGTTTTCGGATTTGGCGGCCACCAAATCCTTCCCCATGACGCATGTCAAATTGGAATTGTTTTTCCGGATTGACGTGTAGTTTGCCGATGATCCCTGTGCGATAACCGGATCGTTTGAGCACGTTTGGCAGCAAGTGGTCGTATAGCTCAGGGTGTAACTGAAAGCCGACGTTTGCGTTCGCCAGTCCATAATGCCCATTCCCGTGGGGATACAATCCGGTGAACATTGTGGAGCGCGAAGGACTGCAGGACGCCTGGCTCACATATGCTGTTTGAAATCGCACCGAACTTCGAGCCAATTGATCGATTTTCGGTGTCCTGGCGATCGGGTCACCATAACACGAAAGTTGAATTCCCAGATCGTCTGCGGTAATCAACAATATGTTGAGCTGGTCCGATGCAGTGCTTATTGGGCTGTTGGAATCGGTTTCGCCCCCGGCTGTAACAAAGGCCGAGCAGCCCAATAGCATGTAAGCAATGAAACCGGCAAACCTTCGAGTCATGATGGTCAGGCTTTCATTTCAGTGATTTGTTTGGTCGCAATGCCAATCGGGCGATCCAGAGGTATCCCAACACATGACAACAGGGTGGTGAGCAGGTCGCCCTGGTTACCTTTTACATCGGCCAGGAAACGTCCGGTGTTGATCGAACCGCCGCCTTTTCCGGCGATGATGAATGGAAGATTTTCACGACGATGGTTATGGCCATCTTCCAGACCGGAACCCCACATCATGATGCAATTGTCCAGCAGTGTGCCGTTGCCTTCCTTGAGGGCGTGCATCTTCTTCACCATGTAGGCGTATTGGTCAACGTTGAATTTGTTGATGGCCGCCACCTTGTTGATTTTTTCCTGATCTTTGCCGTAATGCGTTTGCGAATGGTGTTGGTTGGAAAAGCCCAGCTCGGGATAGGATGCGCCGTTGGGGCGAGAGCCTATGTAGGTGCTGACGCGTGTGGTGTCGGTCTGAAAGGCGAGGATGGTGAGATCGCACATCACTTTCATATACTCACTACGCTTGTCGCCCTCGGGTATCTTCACCTCAATGGGGGCCGAATCAGTGGCGTGGCGCTTGGTGGGGCTGACGCCGTTTTTCTCGAAGGCTGCCTCTTGTTGGCGGGTTTCGATGGCCGCGATCCGACGTTCCACCGAGCGCACACTGTCGAGGTATTCGTCGAGTTTCTGTTGGTCCCCTCTGGCCAGGGTGCGGCGCAGATCGCGCGCTCCGCCCAGCACCCGGTCGAGCATCTTGCGATCCAGTGGATTGGCCTGGGAAACCCTTCCTTCAGTGCCGTGTTTGCCGAAGAGACGGTTCAGCACATTGCGCGGATCGGTCTCGGCCGGCACGGGGCGTGTGGGCGAACGGAAACTGCAGTAATTGTAGTAACCTTCATGCAGGCCTTCCTGATTCTCCTTCCATGTCTGGGGCATGGTGGCCAGTTCGAGCGAAGGGAGCAGGGTGTGGGCGCCGACATAGTTGGCCATGATCTGGTCGGCGGAAATGGAAATATTGATGCGGTCGCGCGAATCGGCGTCAGGCAACCTTCCGGTGAGCCAGGTGGATAACTCCAGCGCGTGCGGGGCGCCGTTGAAGGGCGTGATCGGTACCCCGGAAATGCCTTTCATCATGAGGCACTGGTCCATGATCGGTTTCAGTGACTGGATAATGTGTGGCGGCGAGTTTAGAAATTCCTCCTGACTCTTTGGCCAGAACTGGTCCATGATAACCCCATGCGGCATGTACATGAACGCGAGGCGCACCGGTGGTTTGGCGGGCGTGGAGGCGGAGGCCAACGAATCCATAAACGGCAGCGCGAGGGAAACGCCCACCCCTTTCAGGAAGCTGCGGCGATCAACAATAGACGGGTGATGGTTGGTATGCATGTTTCTTCTTTGTTTGGTGTGATGGCTGTTCATTCTTCGGCTTGACGGTGGGTGAAAAGGTAACTGGTGATGACTTCGGTGACAATGGTCCGCACGCGATAGCCGTCCTCGGCAATACGTGCCATCAATTGGTCGATGACGACTTCATCGTATCCTTCCAATTGGCGTCCGAGTGCGTAAGCCATCAGTCGTTCGGTCAGGTTCCGGGCCAGGTCGGCTTCGCGTTGGGCCAGGAGGCGCTTCAATTGCGCTGGATTGGAAAATGATTCTCCCGTTGGAAGTTCTCCGACGGAGTCGATCGCCGTCCCGTTCTGATTCTTCTCTCGCCAGCGGCCGATGGCGTCAAAGTTCTCCAGGCCGAAACCGATCGGATCCAACACCCGGTGGCAATTGGCGCAGATGGGGTCCGTTGTGTGAAGTTCGGTTCTTTGCCGCAGGGTCAAACCTTCAATACTTTGCTCCTCCTGTTCGCCGAGTTCGGGGACATCCGGCGGAGGGGGCGGGACGCGCTCACCCAGAACCTGTTCGAGCACCCAAACACCTCGCCGCACAGGGCTGGTCCGGTTCGGGAACGAGGTTGCCGCCAGCGTGGCCGACATGCCGAGAACGCCGCCGCGGTTGGGTGTTTCAAGTTTGACCCGCTGCATGTTGGGCCCTTTGACGGAAGACGAATCAAGTCCATACAATTTTGCGAGGGGCTCATTCAGAAAGGTATAATCACTGTCCACAAACCGGATGACACTTTGGTTTTCCCGGACGATGCTTTCAAAGAACAGGCGAACTTCACTCATCATCGCTTCACGCATTGCCGGCGTCATTTGGGGGAACAGGTCCGGATCAAAGACCTGGCGTTTCAGATCGCCCACCCGCAGCCATTGGGCGCCGAATCCGTCAAAAAGAGCCCGCGTGCGAGGGTGCAGTAGAAGCCGCTCCACTTGGTCTCGTAACGTTCCGGGCTTGTGCAGTTCGCCTTTGTCGGCAAGGGAAGACAATTCGGAATCGGGCGGCGCAGCCCAAAGCAGGTACGACAGCCGCGAGGCAAGTTGGTGGTCATCCAGAGGGACGATCTCTTGATCCGGTTGGATCTCTCCGGACGGTGTGATAAAGAGGAATTGCGGAGAGACGAGAACCGCTTTCAGCATCATGGCCAAGGACGCGGTGTAGTCGAGTCCTTCCTCGCGGGCGAGATCAAAAATGTCCACGAGGACATCCAGTTCCGCCTCGGTAGGCGGGCGTCGATAGGCATCTCTGGCTAAAGATCCCGCAACCTTACGCGCTGCATTCCGGAGGTCACTTCCTTTGAGAGGTATCTCGCCAAATAGCCGTTTCTGCACTGCAGTTGGCGGCTTGCCTTTCGGGGTAACAATTTGCTCCACAACCTTGTTGGCCAGTTCGAGGAATAATTCCGATTGCAACGAGGAGATCGAGTTAAGATAGCCCTCTCCGACCACTTCCTCAGGCAGCGCATCTGCGATCGAAGGAGAAACGCCGTAGAGGTCGCGCAATGTGTTGCCATACTCCACGGGCGTCAGGCGGCGGATGACAAATGGGCCTGGATTTTTCGGGCTCAGGTATTTTAGGTGGTCAATCCATTCAATGAATTGAAGGCGTTCTTCGTCCGAGGGTTGCTTGGCGGCGTCTTCTGGCGGCATGTCATGCACCTTGACGTTGGCAACGGCTTTCTTCCAATGCTGAAACGCAACGCCACGTCCCGGTGCCTTCAGGTCCACTTCGAGGTTGACGTTTGCCTTCGCGCGGCCTCCTCCGTGGCACCTTTTGCAGTATGCTTCGACAAATGGTTTAACCTTTTCCTTGAAAATCAGGTCCGCATTCGCACGAAGCGCTGCTTCATCCAAGATGCCTGAATCGTTCTCCGCTATGCAGATCGACACCAAAGAAAACATCAGAGCAATGGCAAAGAAAGATTTCGTCGCCACCAATTTGCCATGCGGGCGAGCCGGCTTTTTGGATGATAAGCATTCCTTCTGTTCGGAATGCCTTTCATTACATGGCGGTTGCTTGGTCATGAATATGGTTCAATTGTTCATATTATGATCTCTTTTGGCAAGTCGCTCAAGTCTTGGTTTGCTCGGAAGTTAATTTGGGCGCAGTTCAAAAATTAGAAATCCATAATCGGAGGGGTAAGCTCCGTCTTACACCCACTTCAAACCTCAGTGCTTTGGAACCCTTTTCAAGCTGCAATGGAAACGTCACAGTCATTCGATTAATGATAGTCTCCCCGCGTTCCATTCCTTTTGCTCAGAAACGTTTTCAAGGGGAGAACTCTCCCCTCCATTTTCCAAAAAATGAACTGCACCCGTTAATGTGTTCTGGATTCTCTGATTGGTCATGGGCATTGACAGTTTTTGGTGAACCGGTCAGTTTTGGGGGATGCAACATCAGCCCTTTAAACGTTTGGATATTCATTTGTCGAAAAGCGCAGGCTTCTTTGCTTTCTGCGCACTGCTTTTCTTGTTGGGTGGCACGGGCGCTGGTCAAGCTGCCGACAGTTGGCCGGATTTTCGGGGGCCGTGGGGGGATGGTTATGCGGCAGCCAAAGGGGACGACAAGGTTTATGGCGTGCCAACAAAATGGAGTGAGACGGAAAATGTTCGCTGGAAGACCGAGATTCCCCACTTGGGGCTTTCTTCGCCGGTGGTGATGGATGGCCGAGTCTGGCTGACGACCGCCACGGAAGAGGGGCACGATTTCTGGGTGATTTGTGTGGATGCCGAGTCCGGTGACATACTGGCCAATAAAAAGCTCTTTCATAGCGACAATCCGCAATCACTTGGAAATGGAAGTAAGGACAACAGCTACGCCACTTGTTCCGCTGTGCTCGAAAAGGGGCGTGCTTATGTCCACTTTGGAAGTTTCGGAACCGCTTGTCTGGATGCGGAGTCGTTTGAAGTGATTTGGAAACGGGATGATTTGCCTTGCTGGCATTATCGGGGTGCTTCTTCATCGCCCGTTTTGTTTAAGGATTTACTGATCCTCACCTTCGATGGAGCCGATCATCAATACCATGCCGCCTTGAATAAAAATACTGGCGAGACGGTGTGGAAAACGGATCGATCTGCGATCTGGAATGATGAACATATTGAGAACAAAATGGTTCAAGACGGAGATTGGCGTAAAGGACACAGCACGCCTTTGGTGGTGGATGTGGATGGTAAACCCACGATGCTCAGTGTCGGAGCCAAGGCCGCTTATGGATATGATCCTACCACTGGAACCGAACTCTGGCGTTTGGATCATCAGGCGTATTCGCCGGCGCCCCGGCCTTTACTTTTCAAGGACAACGCAATCTTTGTCACCGGGTTTAGTCGTGGAGCGCAGATGTGTTCCGTGAAGACAGGTGGAAAAGGGGTGGTGAACGAGACGCATCTTAATTGGCAGGTGGGCAATTTGTTCCCGAAATATTCTTCACCTATTTTGGTTGATGACCTGCTATACATGGCCTTGGATGACAGTTTCCTTGCCTGTGTGGATGCCGCTACCGGCGAGACGATCTGGAAGGAGCGGGTGGGGGGCAAATTCCGCGCTTGTCCGATTTATGCGGATGGTCACCTTTACTTCTTCAGTCTGGAAGGAGTCACAACCATTATTAAACCAGGCCGTACGCTTGAGGTTGTCGCGACCAATGAACTGGCTCAGGATGCGCCGAAAGATGACCCGCGCCGCGGTCCGGGGTTTATGGCTTCACCTGCTGTGGTTGGGGATTCGTTGTTTTTAAGGACGCGTCATCATCTATATCGCGTGGATTGAACCATGCGCGTTAAAGGTAGATTCCCGATATCATCGGGATCTCGGTCCGCCCGCTGGCGACAGCTATGCGGGTGTGGGGTGATCGGATACCGAATGCTTCCCAAAACGACCGCCAGATGAGTTCATGAAAGCCACAAGGCCACGCGCCAGGGATCCACGGTGTCGCGGGATTCTACCTGCAGGCAGCAACGAGGTAGATCGGACCGTCTCGGTCCGTCCGCTAGCGTCAGCTATGCGGGTGTAGGGGGATCGGATGCCGAAGGCTTCCCAAAACGATGAGCAGATGAGTTCAAGTAAGCCACAAGGCCACGCGTCGGGGATCCACGCAGTCGCGGGACAGGCAGGCACGTTCTACCTTCGCTCGCCTGGAATTGTAAATTTTGTCTGATTTGCCGAAAGGTGAATGTCATCCTCCGGCGAAGACGGGGCGGAATCCTGCTTCTTCGAGGATGGCGGCGACTTTTTCTCTTTGATCGCCTTGGATTTCGATGTTGCCGTTTTTAACGGTTCCACCGGTGCCGCATGAAGTTTGCATTTTCTTTGCCAGGGCTTCTTTTTCGGGGAGTCCGATGCCTTTGAAAGCAGTGATAACAGTCACCGTTTTGCCACCGCGATGCGCTTTTTGGCGAATGATGTCCACACGCCCACGGTTCTTGTTTGGTTTGTTCCTTTTGCTTTCACTTTGGGGTGGGATCGGATTGGCAGGGCCTGTGGGCAGGTCCAGTTGATCCAAAGCGCCAAATGGGTTTTGAGAAAGAGATGAGCCTCCGCTCGTATCGATGCGTTTCTTTTTACTCATGTGAATTACTTGGCGAATAGTTGCGATTCGATGTCGGCAAATGCTTTGAATTCGAGGGCGTTTCCGGATGGATCTTCAAAGAACATGGTGCATTGTTCTCCGGCTTGCCCTTTGAATCGGACGTAAGGTTCGATGATGAAATGATCAACAAAGGAACGGGCTCTTTCGGCCAGTTCTTCCCAATCATCGATGGTTAACACCACACCAAAGTGCGGCACGGGTACGGAATGGCTGTCGACCGGGTTGCAGTGGCTTGGAACACGTCCGTCCGGGCCCAGATTTGGGTTCAGGTGTGTGACGACCTGATGCCCGAACATGTTCCAGTCGATCCAAGTGTCCGCGCTGCGTCCTTCGGGCAGCCCGAGTCTGGTTCCATAAAAGTCCCGGGCTTCCGCGATGTTCCTTACTTGGACGGCAAGATGAAATGGTGTTAGCATGGTGGTAATACTGTTGAGAATGGCTCTGGAACTCAAGCTTGGGATGTTTTCTTTTTTTGACAGGATGAACAGGATTTGCTGGATGTTTTTTTAGTGAATGAGGGGTCTTTATTGATCTTCAAAAAACGCCCTTAACCTTTCTATACCCTTTCGTGCCAAGGTTTGATTTGTTCCGGTTAATTCATCAAAGGCAGTTTTTAAGACGTTCAGAGCAGTGGGATGGCGGATGTCGGCCAGCGCACTGATGGCTCCCATTTGAAGTTCTTGTTCAGTTTCTGTTCTTAAGTATCGTTTTAGATGTGGAATGGCATTTGATGGCTCGAGCATGGCTATCATCCGCAACGCATCGTAGCGGGTGCCGGATGGGATTTTTGCGTTGTCGGCCATGTTGACTGCGAGGATGAGGGCATGTTTGTATCGATTTTCGAGGTCGGAGTCTCCTTTGATCAAACTATCCAGGCGCTGTTTGGGCCAAACTTCATTCTGTGATAGTCCGTTAATCAATCCACCGCCGATGATGACCGCTTGCCAATCGTGTAAAGGTTGATTGGGTTGGGGAAGGGAGAGGTCAAGCATGCGTCGGATGCGGTCGTTGTCATTGCCTTTTCCTGTTTGGATCGCTAGTCGCCAGATCCAGGGAATTCTTCGATATTCCTCTGGTGTGCCGACGGGTATATCCCGCACCATTTCACGAACGAGTTCCACCGCCAACATGTAATGCACTTTGATCGCTGCTTCACGTTCCTTCTCAGGTATCTCGTCGTTTAAGAGATATTTGGCAATGACCCCGGGATCGCGAGGGGGTGGTTCCTTGCTGGATTGGGCTTGAGCGATGAAGGCGGTCAAATCCGCCATGTCCTGGTGTTTCATGCCTGCTTCGAGTCCTTCAGGCATGAGGGACAGTCCTGTGGCGCGTATGGATTGAATGCCGTCTTGAGCGATGGTCTCGAGATCACCGTTGGCGTTTTTGTAACTGATCCCGGCTTTGGATTCCTCTGAGATGGCTCCCGAAAGAGAACGTCCATCCTGGGTTTCGATCTCGTAGACGGTGTATTGATCCAATACCGCTCGATTGGGATCAATGATGGAAATCATGAGAGACTCGGGAGATTTATCGGTCAATTCCAACAAATCAGGGCCGACCGGTTTTCCAATTCCGTCCAGCTGATGGCAGGTAGCGCATCGTTGAGTGAACCATTCCTTGCCGCGCACCGGATCTCCAACGAGTTTGGCTGCAGGTTGGAATTGCGACACAACGACACTCCGTTCTGAATGAGATCGTTCTTTTTCCAAATCGGTCGCCAAGTCGCGGATGGTGGAATCCGTATGACGGAGTAACGCGTTCCGACGCGTGGAGGGGATCTCCTGCCAAACACCAGGGGTTTCTTTCGCGTGCGCCAGCAAGGTATTCGTCCAGTTGGTTCGCTGCAGCATCACTTGAATCATGGACTTTCGTTTTTTGGGATTGGACTGCTTCCAACGACTCAATAATTGCGCAGGAAGATCTTCAGTGTCAAAACGTGAGAATGCTTTGAAAATTGCCGCGTGAAGGGATTCGTTGTCAGTTCTGTCCAACAATGACAACAATATCTCAAGATCTTCGACGTGTTTTCGAGGATCCCACCCCAGTAGTGTCAGGCATTCATCCCTAGTTTTAAGCGGAACCTTTTCGTTCAGCACATATTCTCTGGCTCTTTCCAGTATCTCCTGAAAACCAGTCGTGATGTCGGTGTGAGCCAAGTCCGGGGCTTGGGGGGCGAGCCAGTCATTCAGGTTCCATGTGGTTGCGCTTTTGGTATAGGTCGCAAGTCTGGAGATTGCCCTATAAGTGCCGGCTTTTTTCTCTGCTTCCCTGCCGATGCGTTCGGCGATATCAAACATGACAGATTTATTTTTAGCTCGGTCAGCAATTTGAATGAGTGTTGGCAGTAGTAGATCCAAATCTGCCTCATTTTCGGTCGAATTTAAAAGAATGTTTCCTATTTCGTGAAGAAAAGGCACGGCAGCGCTCCAGGCAGCACTTGTTGCATATGGCGAAGATGTGTTTTGCAGCAGGAAGCGTCCCATCGCTTTTCCAATGTTTTTATATGCATCGATTTCTGACTCTTTATTTCCCAAACCGTGAAGAGCGGCAACGGTTCGGGTTCTTACTTGAGTATCAGGATCTTCGAGCAGGGAGATTAATGCAGGGATAAGTTCATCGTTGTTGGTCATGTGTGACTCAGCCAACCGAGCAGCCTCTGCTCTTACTCCTGGGTGTGCGTCCTTCAGTGCGGTTTGAATTTGATCGGACGATAACGCTTGAAGCCCTTCCAGCGCGCATAGGCTTTGTAATCGCACGGCCGGATTTGGGGAATTCTTCGTGAGGTATTTTAATGCAGGAATGGAATCCAGGTCCTTGTTCAAGATCAAATGCTGGTGAGCCAAGTCGCGGACGGTTCCGTTGGCACTCTGCATGGCGTGAGTGAGCGCTCCGGAGCTGTGGTTGTTTGTCTGAGTAGATTGAGTTTTGTTCAAAGAAGCCAGACCATGAAATGATTTCGGCCTCTTTCCGGTTGGGTAGACCCGATAGATCCGTCCCATTTGATCCCCGGCTCGTGGATCGAGTTTTGCCAGGCGGTCGGGTCGAATCCAGATTGGATGTTCCATTAGGAAGCGATACATGTCCACAATCCATAAGGCTCCATCGGGTCCGGTGCGCACCTGGGAGGGGCGAAACCACTGATCGGTGGACGCCAGGAATTCCGAGGTTTGTTCGTCCCCGGCCCTTCGTCCGCAGAATGTGTTTCCGTTTCGTTCCAGGATCGTGCGTCGAACCAGGTTGTGCACGGGTTCGCATGTGAAAGCATTGCCCTCGAAGTTCGGTCCCAGCCATGTGTCACGATAAAGCCCGAGTCCGCATGCCGAAGTGACCCGGTTCAAATGATCGAGGTCGTTGAAACGCTCCAAAGGTTCACTGATGGGGTAGAGGCGGTTCGGATCCGGATCTTTCCAGTTGAACTGGTGTGCAGGTGGGGGCATCACGTAAGGATTGCGACTCATCATGGCGGCATCAACCGGGAAATGGTAAATCAACGCCCCGTTGCTGCAGCCAAACCAGTTGCCGAAATCATCCCTTACCCGGCCTTGTTGAGTGAGTCCTGAGACTGTTTCGAAGGCACCCGACCAGGGGTTGAAACGAAAGTCATGACGGCGTATGGAAATGGGTGTTCGGCTTTCGTTTGCCGTCTTGCCAATGGCTACTGGAAGAATGTCTCCACCGATCAATCCGTTGGCACCGTAAAGCCAGTTGTCCAGACCAAGAGAAATACTGTTGATGCGTGCCTGGTAATTAACGGTGGCAAAGCCGGTATACCACACTTCCTTTTTATCCGCTTTTCCGTCTCCATCCTTGTCCTCGGCGTAAATCAGGTCAGGGGCTGCTGAGATCAATGCGCCCTTGCCCCAGGTCGTCACGCCTGTAGGAAAAGCGAGTCCATCCAGGAAGACAGTGGCTTTGTCATAATGTCCATCCCTGTTCGTGTCCTGAAGGATTTTGATCCTACCTCCGGGTTCGTAAGCGCCACTCATTCCAAGAGGGTAATCATTCATTTCCACCACCCACAAACGCCCATCGATGTCCCAGTCAATGGCGACAGGATCCACCACCATGGGCTCGGATGCGACCAGTTCGATGTCCATGCCGGGACGCATTAGAATGGATCGCAAGGAGGCTTCCGGTGGCAGGGGGGCGCTTCCATCTGTGCCTTCGGGAACTTTGAATGATTCGGGGATTTGTTCATGAATGACATCGAGGATTTGCTGCTCCAGTCCGGGAGCGAATTGGTTGGGCTGATCGTAATAGATCATGGCGCCGCCTCCTTCATAGCCACCTTCTTTCAGGATGCGTTCACTGGGTATGTAGCAGGGTGCATCATTGGCATAGGCATTGATCCACAATCGACGTGGATCAAACTCCCGCTTCAGTCGCAAGGAATAATCCACCACCACTTCGCCGGGAAGAAAAACCATCGCAAGGTCATTTCCGAAAAGCCAGGTTTGGATGGGGTAATCAATGTGGTCGGGCAACGTTTCCCCCCGGTCCAGACGAGCAAGGTTCGCCCGTGCATGGTGTCCGATGGCGTTGTCTTGTTGCGCGCGTTCTTCCCATTCATGTCGTGTTCTGGGGGTGTCGAATGCCAAAGGGATGCCTGTGAGTTGGATGTTCAGAGGCCCCTGGATGGGCGTAAGCGGTTGTCGGAGCAACCGGTCGATTTCTTGTGCGATTTGCAGGCCTTGTGCATCGGCCATTTCCACTTTGTCACCGGTAACGCCGGAGTCTGGGTTTTGGTCTGCACCACAACCAATGGAAGCCATGATCACTGCTTCCGGATGATGTTTCTGAATTTCGATCTGTGCCGAACCTGCCCAATCACCGGATACTTTGTTGTTGGACAGAGTGACGCAATGACAGGCATAACTGAACCAAATGGCGCGCAGGTCATCGTTATCACCGCGCACCACCATCATGGGGAGATCGTGATCCACCGGACCTCCAGCCGTGCGTCGGTTCTTGCCAAAACCAACTTCTCCCTGAGTCCATTCCAAACGTCCCGACTGAAGGTTGTGAATGGCTGACAGAGCGACTGCCTCCAATTGATCAGTCAGTTCGCGTGTGTACCGATCAATGTTCATTTGATGTTTTGTTGGAATGGGAGTTCCGAAAAGAGTTGGTGCCACCTGGGTAAGCATGGGCGCGGTGTGGGTGTGGCTGGCGGTGATCGCGAGGCGCTGATGGGGCAAATCAACGGCTTGATTTAACCGGCGCGCCACTTCTTGCGTCATTTCCGCAGGGATCCCCAAATTGTCCACCGTGATCACCACTGCGGCACCTTTCGCGGGATCTTTGATGGCCAATGCTTTTGCCCAGATGCGATGTGTAACACCTTCTGATTCTTCCCGGCGAAAACCGAAGCCGCTCAATCGAACCGGATAATCAGGTGTCACGTCCACTTGCGCCACTCCGAGTTCGAATTCCTGAGCCTTGGAGACCGGAATCTGCAGAGCTGCCCACAAGCCACCTATCAGGACGATACGAAGGAGATTCATGGCTTGATGTTAGCTCAGAGGGTATGACAGGACAAGAGTGACTTGGCGGGATGTACCGGTGTGGGCGCATCTCACTTGATTCCTTGAAGGAGCAGAAACGCACTCCACATGGCTCTCGGCTCACACATATATTTTTAGAAGGAACTGAGATGTGCCCTGCCGGTGTAGCTGCTCTTGCAAAAGAGTGGCCACTTGTCGTTTTAGGTGAGTTGTTATTTGACAGCCGCCGCAGTCGCGAGATCTGCGGAATTAACAGGATGGACAGGATTCTAAGGGCGAGACAAGTAGCTGTCCCGTCCTGCGCGGGATGGCTCGCCGGCGTCTTCATGTGGTCTGAGGTTTTCTTTAATGATTGAATGACGCCTGATGCTGGCTTTGACGATAGGGGAGCCTTGATTTCTTTTTTAGTTTTGTCATGATTGGACCTTCCTCATATGAAATCGTTTGTCATTGCTTTAGGGTGTGTTGTTACTTGTTTGATCGTTCAAGCCTCTTCCGCTGACGGGTGGGCGCCGGTTGCGCCGAGGGATGAAATTCGCCCACAGTTTCAGTTTGATCCGGAAGGAGGAAAAGCAGGGAAGGGGGCGCTTGTCATTCAAGCTGACTCACGTGAGGGGCTGCATGGTTGGTGGCAGAAGAGAGTGCCCGTGACGGATTCGGGTTGTTATCGCTTCTCAGTTTGGTGTCGTGCCACCGACATCTCTGTGACCCGACGGAGTGTTATGTCTCGCATTCAATGGCTGGATCAAGAAGGGAAAGTGGTTGCACGTCCGGCGAATGTGGTGGGCAGATATTCCACAGGGGTGATTGCCACACCTGAGCCTGAGTATCCTCAAGCATCGGAACCCGGCACGGACGGTTGGTTTGAAATGACGGGTGTGTATGACGTGCCGCCCGGTACGGCGCAAGCGCAGTTGGAGATGCATTTGTTGTGGGCTCCCGGAGGAAAGATAGAATGGAGTGACATCACGTTGACGCCCGTGGAAATACCCGAACCCAGAAAAGTGAAATTTGCCGCAGTTCATCACCGCCCAAGGGGGGCAAAAACCTCGTTGGAAGCATGTCAACAATATGCGCCTTTCATCGAAGATGCTGTGCGACAGGAGGCTGATTTGGTGGTCTTGGGAGAAACCCTGACGTATGCGGGGACGGGAGCCAGTTTCGTGGATAGTGCCGAAAGCATTCCGGGACCTTCGACCGACTATTTCGGCACGCTGTCAAAGAAACATGACCTATACATTGTGGCTGGACTGGTCGAACGTGACCGGCATCAATTGTTCAATGTGGCGGTGCTGATCGGCCCCGATGGCAAGGTGGCGGGTAAATACCGGAAGGTATGCCTGCCAGATGGCGAGTTTGATAAGGGCATTTCTCCCGGTAGTGATTATCCTGTTTTTGAAACCCGATTCGGTAAAGTGGGAATGATGGTTTGTTACGACGGTTTTTTTCCGGAAGTTGCTCGTGAATTGAGTAATCGTGGGGCGGAAGTGATTGCCTGGCCTGTTTGGGGATGCAATCCGGAACTGGCACGGGCACGAGCATGCGAAAATCACGTCTACCTTGTCAGCAGCACCTACGAAGATGTTTCCCGGAATTGGATGATTTCGGCTGTCTATGGTCAGGACGGAAGTGTCATGGCCCAGGCCAAGGAGTGGGGGACGGTATGTGTGCAGGAAGTGGATCTGAGTGAGCGCCTGCTTTGGCCGTGGCTCGGAGATTTCAGGGCACAAATTCCCCGACACCGACCAGTGACCTCGGGGGAACCTGATTGATTCAACATAAACACCAAACTGATTATGTTATTATTTCGTTATCTATTTTTGAGTTGGCCTGATTGCGTTGTTTTTCTGACCATCGGTTTGCTTCTTTCCACCATCACCGTAATGGCACAGGAGCCGCGTCCCCTTTTTGTCGAGGGGTATGCCGGTAAGGTGAGTTATGCGCCGGGTGAAACCCTGTCCTTGCATGTCTCGACATCCGCTGCGGAATTTTCGGCGGAAATCGTGAGACTGGGGGGCGAGGTCAGCAAGGTTTGGTCTCGCGAGGGGATCGCGGGCCATGAGTATCCGGTGCCTGAAAATGCTTCCTCGCATGGTTGTGCTTGGCCGGTTGCGGTGGAAGTTCCCATTCCGGAGGATCAACCATCCGGTTATTATGAAGTTCGGTTTAGAGTGCGTGATCGAGGGGGTAAGTATGTGCAACGCAATATCAGGCAATCGGAAGGTTCCTGTTATTTTATCGTCAGATCAGCTCATCCCGGGAGGGACACCAGGATTCTTCTGCAACTTTCCACAAACACTTACAATGCCTACAACAACTGGGGTGGTTTCAGTTTGTATGGATATCACGGAACAGCTGGGAATCAGGGACATCGTGTTTCGTTTGAACGTCCACCGAGCAGTTTGTTTGGGCGATGGGAACAGGCGTTTGTGAAATGGGCGGAATCCAATGGTTATTTTCTGGATTATGCTGCGAACAATGATTTGGAGTTTCATCCTGAATTGCTGGATCATTACAATCTGGTTCTCAGTGTCGGGCATGACGAGTATTGGTCGGCTCCCATGCGGGATCATTTGGAAACCTTCATTGGCAACGGGGGCAATGTGGCGTTTTTCAGTGGGAACACCTGTTGCTGGCAGATTCGTAATGAGGAAGGTGGGCGTGCCTCGACTTGTTGGAAGCAAAACTACCACTCGGATCCCGTTTATCAGGCCAGGGAAGAGTATGGTTTGTTGTCATCACTTTGGAGCCATCACCTGGTGGAACGTCCCGAGAACACTCTGACGGGGGTTGGGTTCCTGTGGGGAGGGTATCACCGCAGTCACGGACAATACATGGAGGGCAGCGGCGCTTACACCGTGCATCGTCCGGATCATTGGGTTTTTGCCCAAACAGCATTGAAACGTGACGATGCTTTTGGTGGCAAGGACACCATTGTCGGGTATGAATGTGATGGGTGCGATATGGAATGGAAGGATGGATTGCCGGTGCCGACATTCAAGGATGGCACTCCCAAAACATTTCAGATCCTCGGCTCAGCTCCCGCCAAATGGCATCCCGATGATTGCCAGTGGTATGATCAATGGGAGAATGGCCGGGAAGGACATGCAGTTCTGGGAGTCTATACCCGAGGCGGAACAGTCTTTACCTGCGGCAGCACGGACTGGGCACATGGCTTGGCTGGAAAGGATCCTGTCGTGGAACAGATCACTCGAAATGTTTTGGACCGACTTTCCCAAGCGAGGAAGTAGAACGTTTGGTTGACGAATGGTTCAAATGAAGATTCAGGATATAATGAAAACACGAATTTGCTTGTTGATACTCGGAGTTATTTGCACGCCCTTGGCGCATGCGACGGTTCCATCTGCCTTTGTCCGTCAAAGCGCCGATTGGATGCGGTCGGAAGAAGGCATTCGGATCGCGGACAACGTTCTGAGCTGGCAATCAACTCATGGCAGTTGGCCCAAGAATGGCGACACCGCCACCAAGCCGTATGATGGCGCAAAGAACGACCTTCGCGGAACATTCGATAACGGGGCAACGACCGGTGAATTGCGTTTTCTTGCCCGGGCTTTCAATGCATCCGATGAGTTGCGGTTTCGTGATGGGTTTCTGAAAGGATTGGACCATATCCTTGAAGCGCAATATCCCACCGGTGGTTGGCCTCAATACTTTCCGCCAGGGAATGGTTACCCTCGACATATCACGTTTAATGACAACTCAATGATACGGATCCTGGAATTCTTACAAGAGGTGTCTGGTGAAGCGGCGTATGAATTTGTCGGTAAGGAAAGACGTGTCAGCATTCGAACGGCCATTGAAAAAGGGATTCAGTGTATTTTGGGTTGTCAGATCAAAGTGAATGGGCAACTCACCGTCTGGTGCGCCCAACACGATGCGGTGACGTTTGAGCCACGCCCTGCAAGGTCGTATGAACTGGAATCTCTGAGCGGTGGCGAAAGCGCCGGGATTCTGCGGTTTCTCATGAAACTGGATAACCCCGGTCCTGCCGTAAAGCGTGCCATCCGCTCCGGCGCTGAATGGTATGCGGTGTCGAAGGTACATGGTATTCGACTTGAAAAGAAGCCGGATGTGGGGCGGGTTGCTGTTCGGGATCCGGATGCCGACGTTTTATGGGCAAGGTTCTATGAAATCGAAACCAATCGACCATTCTTTTGTGATCGGGATGGCATTAAGAAATATGATTACAATGAAATCGGTATGGAACGTCGAAACGGTTACAGTTGGTATGGAGGTTACGGTAACGACATCGCCGAAGCATTCCAGTCCTGGGGACAAAAATGGTAAGGGTACCTGCAAAAAAATCCCCTCAAGCGATCCATGCGCTCAAGGGGATGATTGATTAAATTATTCGGTTCAGAATCCGTTTGTTTGTCGACTTATCGCTCGACACGGAAGAACTTGTTGCCGGACACCTCAATGGTGACAGTAGCCGGAGATGATTGAGCCACCTCCGTCCATGGTCCCTCCAGGGAAGGAGAGGCATAGAGTGCACCGCCGCCATCCCAAGTGATCTCCAGGTTGTTTGCTGTCCGAACCGGCGCGTGGAGGACAGGTGGAGCGAGTTCGATGGTTGCTTCGAATTCTGTATATGCTTTGATCGGCGAATTGTCGGCATTGATCAGTGTTCTTTCCCCTGAACCAAGATCCTCGACAAACCATTCCAGGTGTGCGCCGCCTGCTTGTTCATAGTGAACCAGGCGGAAGGGATACAGTCCGCTGCGTGAGACCACGAAATCGTAAGTGACATTGGCGACACCACTCCAGAACGCAAGGGGTGCGGTGTCCACTTGACTGAAGTCCGTCACGCATTGCACTTTGTAGCCATCATCACTGCGCGTGCCAAAACGGTAGGTGCCTGCGGCGAGATCCAGATAAGCCGTGACCTCAGTGGTGAAAAAGTCAGCATGAAATGATTCTTCAAGTCCCGGGAACTGAGCATCATCAGGGAAATGACCGTCGGCGCTGCCAGGTTCGTTCTGACTGTAATTGATGGTCGAGTCGACTATGCTCGTTTCCTGCTCAATCTCAATGGAACTGTCTTGCTTGAGTTGTTCTTCCGCTCTGACCAGAGTGCTTTCCATGATCGATCCGGCGGGCGCTTGAACAACCCGGACATTCAATCCGGATGAAGTGCCATTGCCGCTGATTGCTTTGGCCGGATCCAAACTGCTGTATTCGATGGTGAAGGTCCATGTTTTGGTGATCTCCTCGCCGTCACTGTCGGTAAAGCTGATGGCTCCTGTATTGACCGCTCCTGATTTGGGTAGTGAGGTGAGTGTGTAAGAAACGCTGGCGCCGCTTGAGGTTGCCGTGACATTGGCGGAAACGAGCTCGTCATTGACGCTTAATTGCACCGAATCCACATTGACGGAAGTGTCCCGGTTCACCAGTGAAGCCTCGATGGTGGGTTGAACGCTTCGGACGGTGGAACCATTGTTGGGGACCAATCCCAACACCGTGGCACGTTGCAATCCGGGATCGGGCACCGACACAAAAATCAGGTAGTTCAACAGGCGCGCTCCGTCACCTGGGTCAGCCGTCACTTGATGCAGGCGGAGAGTCGTCACACCGTTTAACTGGAGAATCACAGGGGATCCTGTGCTGTCTGTCAGGGGGAAGTTACGGTATTGAAATCCGGTGAGTTCTCCCAGGAATGAACCAAGCACCTGCGTCTCCTGAGAATCTGTTCCTGTTCCGGAAGTGACCAGCTCCAGGCGACTTTCACCGCCATTGTGCATGTTGGCCAGGGATTCACGAAGGTAGACCATGTAGTTTCCTTCTGAGAAATTGCGTGTGTAATTCATCCATTCTCCCGAAGCGATATCGCCGATGTCATAATCATACACATCCTGGGCCGATCCACCTTTTGCGGAAAATTTGGCGCGCACAATGTCGCGGGATCGCTGGGTGCGGGCACCGTCCGGTTCGCGATAGGGGTTGTCCTCCGCATCGGCGTTCTCGCGTGTGTCATGAAAGTCAATTTCCTCACTGCCAAATTGCAGCGCGTAGCTTTCCGGGCTGTAGAAACCTTCGAAGGAAGGCTCAGGATCGTTGATAAAAAGCCCGTCATCAAAGTCGTAATCTTCGGCTTCGATCACACGGTTCGAAGAAAGAAATGTGTCGAAAAAGATTGTCCGCGTGGTCGTGGAACCCTCGGAATCAGTCGCCTGGAGGGTGGCGGTGTAATCCGTATTGATCTCCAGATTCCCGAAGCTTGCGGACCTCGTGTTGCCCGTTCCCGAAACGGTTAATCCATTGGCGCTTGTGTAGGTCGTTCCATTCAGCGTGATGGCAACACTGTCGTCGGTAAGGTCCTGATCATCTGTTGCGGTGAAGGACACCTCCGCGTTGTTTGGCAGGAAGTTGGCAAATGCCGCAGGCAGGATGTCCGAGATGGTCGGCGCAATTTTATCCGGAACCGGAGGTGCCACCAAAACGGCATTGTCGTAGACAAGACGATATTGGTCAGCGCCATTAAATTGTTGATAGCAATAAAGTGTGAAATAACCGCTGGTGATGAACGGGGCTGCGGGTTCGTCGGTGCCGTCCGTCATGACGTCTGCAGCGGGTGTGTCGATGACGGTTTGTTCCCAAAGTGTGTCACCTGAGGCCTTGTCGATGACGGTCCCGGTGATGTGAACATTGCTGCCGTCCACAGTCAGCTTTAGGGACAGGGTGATGTTTTCATTCTGCAGGCTGGCTCCTTCACCATCGTCCGCGATGAAATATTTTTGAATGCCTTTTGTGATGAGGACATCTGTCGGATCCTTGGCGAGTCCGTATCCGGCCAGTGTGCCGGGGCTGTTCCCGCCTGTGTTGGGGATGAAGGCCAACACCGCGAACGTGTCCTCGCCGGTGGATTCCACGACGTCCACTTTTAACTCAACCGTCTGTCCATCGCTCAATGTGATTTCCCGGCTGATCTTCTGACTGGCGGTGAATATGTCCTGTCCGGCCCCGGGAAGATCGAAAACAAACTGTCCGTTTTCTTCTGTTGGCAACCCGAATCCATCCACGAATGTGAAATCACTCCAGTCTGTTTTGTCGTTGTCATCGAAGTTGTCGATGACTGATTCGACCGCGTTGTCGGTGATGGTTGCGGTGGCGTTGTCGTAGCTGAGCGAGTAGAGAGGGGTTGCTCCGTTGAATTGCTGGTAGCAATACAGCGTAAAGTAACCTGTTGTGATGAATGGTGCGGCGGGTTCATCTGTACCGTCGGTCATCACATCGCTGGCGGGTGTGTCCACTACTGTGTTTTCCCAAAGGACATTTTCCGTGGCGATGTCGATGATTTTTCCGGTGACTTCCACATTTCCGCCGGATGCGGCCATGGTGAGTGAGAGACGAATGTTTTCATTCTGGAGGCTGGCGCCTTCTCCGTCATCTGCGATGAAATACTTTTGAATGCCCTTGGTGATCAGGACATCGGTCGGATCTTTGGCGAGTCCGTATCCAGCGAGCGTGCCGGGATTGTTGCCTCCGGTATTTGGGATGAAGGCCAGCACGGCAAAGGAATCTTCACCTGCACTCTCCACCATATCGACGGTGAATTCGATGGTGCGACCATCTTTCAGTTCGAACAACTCACTCGTTTTCTGACTGGCTGTGAAAATGTCCTGGCCTGCCGGCGGTAGCTCGAATTTGAACTGGCCACCCGATTCGGTGGGTAAACCAAAACCGTCCACAAACGTGAAGTCTGTCCAGTCCGTCTTGTCATTGTCATTGAAATCGTCCAGGACAGCTGCCTGACTCACTAAACTACAGATCAGATACCATCCGCTAAACAAGAGCAGCAGACCTTTATCATGCTTGGTTTTTTTCATATGTTGAGTTCCCATTTATTTAGGTGGCCGTAGGGCATATTGATATTAGACACTATCCAATAGTCGTGTTTACGGCTTGGGTGTATTGCTTGGTTGAGGTAGTTTAGACTCTTTATAAAGTTAACGTCAATATGTAGGTTTTGAATTGTTCATGGGGTGGAAGGTAAGTTTATGGTCATTAGTGAGAAGGGAGCCAATGTAGTTCAGGATGATCTTGTTTTCCACGATTCAAATGGAAATCCCAATAAGCCTCGTTTCGAAACCTTTGTGAATGCCCGTCCAAAAAGGAAAATTGTGCTCCGCCATCATGTAAGTTTGTGTGGACGTTGTTGTGTTGGGCGACGGCTGCGCGTTTTCCGTTATCAAAGAGCCAGATTGTTTTAGCTGGGGAGGGGACGGAACTCAGTTTGATCTGGTTTCCCGCGCCGGATCCGTTGACGTGCGCATTCAGGCAGTAGTGAAAGAGGTTGTTACCGTTGCTGCGGGTGCGGTTGGCGGGGCAGATCCAGAGGCATTTCGGGGGCTTTTGATGGGCATTGGTTCGCCAGCTCAGGGTGTGGTAGTTTGCTATGCCCAGTTGGGCGGGGAGATCAATGTACCAGCCGTTGTGTTTCGACGTTCCGTTGGGGGCCCCATCTTTGGGGAGCCAGTCGTCATGTTCCAGAGCGTAAAGCTGAGTGGCCAATCCCCATTGCTTAAGGTTGTTTAAGCAAATGGCGCCTTTGACGCGCTGTCCTCCTTCCCGGAGGCTGGGCAACGCCAGTGCACCCAGGATGGCTACGATTGAAATCACCACCAGCAGTTCCATCAGTGTGAAAGCTGGGGTTCGGTGAGCTTTATATCTTAGTTGTTCCATGTCGCATGCTTTGCATCACATGCTCCAAGGAGGGTGCTTGCGTAGAATTACTTTTAAGTTTGTGGGTGTCAATAAGGATGATTTGGAGTGCTGTGGCTCGACACAGCTTTGGATACGGTGCTCAAACTCGGGAAGAGTTTCTGTTTTACGGGCGTGAATATTTACGTAAGGAGGGTCCGTCTTTAGGAAGTGGACGAGACGGGCATAAGAACAACATAACGTTTCCCTGAGATATCCAAAGCTGTGTCGAGCCACAGCACTCCAAATTGACGCTTGTCGTATGGTGACCTTTTTTCGAATTAGGTGATATGTGCCCTACCGAAGAAGGCTTGTATGAGATTCGTGACTTGGTAGAGTTTGTTCATGCCCGTTTTTTGCGATCTGAGAGGATTGTTCCACTACCGATGCGTGTTCCAATCGGTGGTCGGGTTGCTGTGCTTCTTTGTTTTTCTTGCAAAGCCTGATGTGTTGGCTGATGGCGGGCCGGATTTTCAACATGTCGTCCAACCTATCCTGAATGAACATTGTGTCGAATGTCACGGCGGGGTTAAGAAGTCATCGGGATTCAGTGTCCTCTCACGTCAAATGATGCTTGCTGCAGGGGACTCGGGTGAACCGGGCCTGGTTCCCGGTCAGTCGGCCAATAGTGTTTTGTTTCAGCGCATTGTGTCCGGGGATTTGGATGACAGAATGCCACCTGAAGGACATGATCCCTTAACGGCTCAGGAAATCCAGGATCTGAAAGAATGGATTGATGCAGGCGCAGAATGGCCATCTCACTGGGCATTTACATCCATTTCAAGAGAGCAGGTGCCCAAGGGGAAACATCCGGTGGATTATTTGATCGAACGTCGACTGTCTGAGGAGGGAATAGACTTGTCACCTTCAGCCGGTGGAGCGGTTTTGATGCGGCGACTTGGTTTGGATCTGATCGGGCTGCTTCCGGATGAGGCGCAGTTGAAGCGTATCAGCGAATTCGTTTCAGACTCGCAGTATGAGCAACTAGTGGATGCGCTACTTGCTTCCCCTCATTTTGGTGAACGTTGGGGACGGCATTGGCTGGATGAAGCGCGTTATGCGGATTCGTTGGGGTATGAAAAGGACAGCGTCAAGGAGGATGCCTGGAGGTATCGCGATTGGGTGGTTCGAGCTCTCAATGCGGATATGCCTTTCGATCAGTTCACCCGGTATCAATTGGCGGGAGACCTTTTGCAAACAGATGATCCCGACGCTTTGATCGCAACCAAGTTGCATTTGCAAACCCAGTTCAATCTCGAAGGGGGTATTGATGCGGAAGAAGACCGCGTCAAACGTGTGATGGATCGGGTGAATATGGTGGGTTCCACCTGGCTGGGGCTGACGGTTGGTTGTGCTCAATGCCATGATCACCCTTACGATTCCATTAGCCAAAAAGATTATTATTCCCTGGTGGCCTATTTCAATAACATGGATTTCGATGCGTCTTTTCTGTCCAGGGCACCGGATGACAAGGCTTCCATTTTAACCGAGCGCGCGGCGATGCGGGATCAACTCGAGGACATGCTCCAACGACAGGTTCATGACAAGAACTTGAACAACCAGACCGTGGGGCAGTTGGTGAAACTGTTCCGGTTTGATTCATCCAAAGGTTTGACGCGACACATGCGTGAACGAACGACGGACCGGCGGGATACCTATGTGTTGCAGCGTGGAGATTTTTTGCGTCCCGACCTGCGCCAGGGAATGGTGACAACTTCCATTCCCAAGATGTTCCTGAACGAAGGAACTCGACCACAGGAACAGGATCGCAATGATTTGGTGAACTGGATGTTCTCAGAAGAGAACCCGCTGACGGCGCGTGTCATGGTGAACAAGGTGTGGATGCATCTGATGGGACGTCCATTGGTGGATTCCGTACAGGATTTTGGCAATCGAGGGAGCCGTCCGACACATCCCGAGCTGCTGGATTGGTTGTCAAATTGGTGGATGAAGGAAGGTGACTGGAGTTTGAAACGCCTGATTCGATTCATTGTCACATCAGATACCTACCGTCAATCTTCTATCCACCGCCCCGAACTGCAGGATATTGATCCTGACAACCGTCTGTTTGCCCGGCAAAACCGGTTTCGTGTCGAAGCTGAAATCCTGCGGGACATATCACTTCAGGTGTCGGGATTGTTGAGTTTCGATGTCGGTGGACCTTCAGTGTTTCCTCCGATTCCGGATGTGGTGTTGAGTCAAAGCTTTACACCGTATCGCAAGAAATCCACAGGACGCGATCGATATCGGCGGGGTATTTATACCTTTTTCAGGCGTACAGCCATGGATCCAAATCTGACGGTATTTGATTGTCCCGATGCCTCGGCTTCCACAGCTGTTCGGGACCGATCCAATAATGCGCTCCAGGCAATGACGACCTTGAACAATGAAGTGTTCGTCGAAGCTGCTCAGGCTTTTTCGGTTCGTTTGTTGTCCGATACCGAAACGATCGATGACCAGGATCGCATCTCAAAAGCCTTTCTAGTTGCCTTACATCGACAACCTGAACCGGAGGAGTCGGAACCGCTGATGAAACTGCTCGAGGCGGCAAGGTCCTGGTATGAAAACCGTGAGGATGAAGCCAAACAATTGGTTGGACCTCATCAAGCCGGGAATGTTGCCATCCATGAACAAGCGGCATGGATTCATGTAACGAGACTGATATTGAATCTGGACGCCTTCCTGACCAGAGAATGAGGGAATCATGATGGATACGAATTTGATGCAAACTAAAACAAAGAAACCGGCTACAGAAGGCATGCTGCGAAGAGATTTTCTACTGACCGGTGCCAGTGGTTTGGGGGGGCTGGCTTTGTCGAGTTTGATGTCTGAAACCGGTCTGATGGCGGCTGGTAAACAGGCTGCTCAAGATCCGCTGAGTCCCAGGGCCACACACTTTCCAGCTAAAGCAAAGAACTGCATCTTTATTTTCAATGCGGGCGCTCCGTCACAACTGGATTTGTTTGATTACAAACCGAAGTTGAATCAATTGGATGGTCAGCCACTGCCTCCGTCCCTGACCGAAGGGGTAAGGTTTGCATTTCTTCAAAAGGACACCGCCCGTCTCATGGGAACCACGCGCAAGTTTTCGCAACACGGGCAAAGCGGGATGTGGTTTTCCAATGCCGTGCCTCATATTGCGAGTTGTGCAGATGATATCTGCATGATCCGGTCGATGCACACCGATCAGTTCAATCATCATCCCGGACAGTTGCTGATGCAGTGTGGTCAGGCATTGTTTGGATTGCCATCGATGGGATCATGGATTTCATACGGATTGGGAACAGAGAATCGTGATTTGCCCAGTTACGTGGTGTTGAGTTCCGGTAGAGGGCCCAGTGGTGGTTCCACTCTCTGGAGTAATGGGTTTCTTTCCTCTGTTCATGCCGGGGTTCTGTTCAGAAACCAGGGCGCGCCGATACTGAATCTCGAGCGACCGGCAGGCTTGCCTCAGGAGTTGGAACGTCAGGGCCTGGATGCGCTGGGTGCTTTGAATCGTTCCCATTTGAACCGGGTGCACGATCCGGAAATCGCCAGCCGCATCGCCAATTACGAGCTCGCATTTCGCATGCAGATGGCGGCGCCCGAATTAAGTGATATGTCGGGGGAATCTGCATCAACATTGGATGCCTACGGTGTGCATCGCGAGGAACCTGAAAAGAGATCGGGGCGTGTGGGTTCAGGCAAGCATTACGCCTCTTTCGGAGCCAACTGCTTGCTGGCCCGAAGACTGGTTGAACGGGGTGTGCGGTTTGTGAACATCATGTTTGCCTCATGGGATCATCACTCCAATCTGGATGCAGAACTCGGATACAACGCCGGATGCGTCGATCAACCCATCGGGGCCTTGATCAAGGATCTGAAGGAACGCGGTTTGCTGGATGAAACTCTCGTCGTCTGGGCTGGGGAGTTCGGTCGCACACCGCTCGGTGAAAACCGTGTGGGACGCGCTGGCGTGACCGGAAGGGACCATCATCCGAATGCCTTCAGCATGTTCATGGCCGGGGGTGGGACGAAGCCGGGTTATGTTTATGGAGAGACCGACGAAATAGGGTGGGCACCGGTGATCAATCCCGTTCACATCAACGATTTTCAAGCCACCCTGCTGCACTGCTTCGGCATCGACCACAAACGGCTCACCTACCGGCACCAGGGCATCGACAAACGATTGACCACGATTACAAGGGAATCATCGGTGATTACGGACCTGCTTGCGTGAGTCGGAGCAGGGCAATATTCGGATTTACAAAATCGGAGGGGCAAATTCCGCTTTGCACCCACTTTTTTCCTTAGGGCAAACACACTCCCATACGTTGTTCAAGGACATGCTGCAACCGGTCGTATACCCCATGGCCTCCCGGGTTCCACCTTATTTGCTCAGGAATGTCTTTAGGCGGAAGTATGGGAACCGGGTGGAACCGATCCCTCCATTTTTTAGATTAGTCCCTTGGCCATACCCAGTCGCGGTCTTTTTCTGTATCCCCACCGTTGTCTTCGCCATCGAGTCCGACGGACCATAGTCGAAATGTTTTGTCTTCATTGCGTTCGTATTTCAGTTCGGATCGATCCATGATGTCGAGGGGAACTTGGGGGATGTATTCGGGAACCAGATCATGAAGGGTAGGCGGATAGGTTTTGTGTTGGAGGTAGTATCTTTCGAGAGCGCAGGCAGTGATGGTGCTTTGCAGGTAATGTTCAGAACGCAATGATTTTTCGATGGATTTTTCAAACGCCGGCATCAGTTGTTTGACCAGCATGTAATGAGGATTGAAGGTGTGGTTGTTTTGGAATTTTTCCGGATCATTCGTCTTGAGAAGATCCAAACCAGCGTAACCTTCCTGTTGCGCCAACACTTTCTCGATAGAATCAAACCAGTTTTGGAATGTGAGAGCATGTGCTGCCAGATTCAATCTCACCCATCCAGTTCCAATCAAGGGACCGAATGGGGCTTTTGAAATGGCCAGTAGGGATTTAAGCATCTCAAGGCTTGCAGCGCGTTCACCTCTCATGGCCTTGAGGTGTGAACGGGTGAATTCAATTGCTTGCATGGTTTGCTGTAATTCGAGTAACTCGTCTTCACCCCACTGATGTTTTGCAATGCCTGATAGAGTGCTGTCTTCGGCTGCGTTTGCGATCGCCAACCGAACCAGGTGCGTAATGAGCAGTGGATCGCTTTTGAGAAGTTCCGATAATCGAAAGATGCACAAAACGTCTTGAAGAGCTTGTTCTGATTTCTCGGACTCCAGAAAGACCGTTGTCCGAAATCTCAGATAAGAAGCCATAGACTTTATGACACCTAATTGAGTCATGGGAGTGTCAAAGGGGTTTGGAATATCCGCAGAAAATAAAACCAAACGAGGTCGGTAACTGGCTTCATGGACTTCCTTCATTAAGTCATCTGCCACGGACATAGCTTTGGAAACAACTTCCAGTGGAGTAGAATCTTCAGGAGATTTAGGATAAACAGGGAGTTCCGATTTGTGATTGGCTGAGTTGATGTTGGCTCTCTCAGTTTGATTTGAAATGGCCGTTTTGAAGGCCAAAGCCCAATGATCGACGCTAATCACTGGAAGGATTTGCGTGTTCTTAGGTCGCTTAGGGAGAAATTGGTAGGGTAAGTTCAACTTTTGCAGCAATGAATCTTCAGGAAGAGTAAAAGATGATGATACCTCTCTGCCATGCTTCAAGTCGGCTTTATGTTTTGCTTCTTTGAAAATAAGTAAGCTTCCAAAATCTTCATCCGGAGAAACGGTGGTGTTGATCCAATCCTGCCAATTGAGTTTTTCTCCCTTCTGTGTCAAATCGGTCCTCACCTGATGCCATCGATATGCCCCATAGATGTTTTGTGCGCCCAACAATCCGATAACCGGTGTGAGGACGCTCATGATGGGCAGATACAAGAATGTCATGATCCAGCACATCCAACGTGGTGCTGATTTATAAATCGCCTCTTGCTGGATACCTTGATTGAGTTTGCCGGCTCTTTGATTCCAGAACAACCAGGAGAAAATCCAGTGAACCGTTATGCAGCCACTACCTGTGATCGCTAGAATTGTCCAGAGACTTCGAAACCATTGGACGCCACCAGTCCATTCTTTTGCTAATAGGGGCTTGTAAAAGATGAGACTGATGGCAAACAACCACGCCAGAACACAACATAGTGCAATCAATAAGATGCGTGAAAAGCGTAACTTTTTCTTGTGATCGCGTGAAGCGGTGGTGACCCATGATAGGAGCCATTCGGTAAGGCGGCAGTAGAATTGTAAAGGAGACATGGAATTAGGAATGGTGAATGGTGAATGGTGAATTTTTTGGTTTCCGGTGGCTTCTGGGGCCTGGGGGTGTTTGGTGGTGGTTTGTTGGTTCTGTGTCATTTTCTGGAAGGGTTGCTTCCAGTCCGGCCATTTCCCATTGCATGAGTTGGTCGGATAGGCTGGTGTAGGGAGTTGTGGGGTGGTTTGATGGGGTGTTGGGATCTGTTTTTCCGTTCAGCCAGGTGTCGAATTTGGCGCCACAAAGGGCGAACAGCCAGATGGCTGCAATGGTTGCCCGGACGGGAGTAATGAGCCTGAATCCTGCGCTAAGGATGGATAGCCAAGCTGGTTGTTTGTCCTGTATCAGGTCTTCGGTCCCGGTTGCGGACAGGGTAACTGTTTTTTGTTGGGCTGCGGATAGGATGTCTTGTTTCCATGACGGCGGAAGCGAAGGGGCGGGGAGGCGCTTGATGTGTGATTCCAACTTTTTGAGCTGGTGGTCCTCATTGGATTCAGGTTCGTAGGGTTTCATGGTGTCGAACTATTTGATTTCTTCGTAGAGGGGTTTCAGCAGGGTTCGGAGTTTTTCCAGACCGTAACGATAGCGGGATGCTGCGGTGTTTTGTGGTATGTTCAAAGTTTCGGCAATTTGTTCAAAGGTCATTTCTTCTCTTAATTTCAAATGAATCACCGTCGATTGATCGCCGGGCAAGGCTTCCAGAGCTTGGATCAGTCCTGATTCAATGGATGTTGCATCTCGGGTCTGAGTCGGAGGTAAACTCGTGTCGGTTTGTTCACCCAGTGACATGTGGGCTCTGGATCGGGCGTCTCGTCTTCGTATCGTGTCAATGGCCATGCGATGTGCCATTCGGATGAGAAACGGTCGTTCCTGCGTTGCTTGTTTCATCAGATCGGGTTTTCCAGCGATTTTGCAGAACAAATCCTGCATGACGTCGCGCACATCGGATTCATGACCGAGCACAAACATCAGAAACGCAAAAAGAGCGTCCGCATGCGCATCATAGATTTGTTCCAATGTCCGGGTTCCCGCCATTCACTTATAAAGACGCATGGGGAAGGGGGATTTGTCTAGGTTTTCGGAGATTTTTTTGAACCAGGTAAGAGGCGAGCAACCAGGATGTCAAATGTGTTCGAGGATTGTATGAACCACGAAGGTGAGAAGAGCACGAAGCTGGCAGATAAATAGGTTTTTAGACAAACCCTTTTTATGTTCTTGTGGAAAAGTCAGGCCTAATTCGCCTGTGGCTCGTCCATTTTCTGGCCGGCCATTTCGTAGATGCCTACGAGGTAGCCGTTTTCCAGGACTTCACCGACCTGTAGCGTTCCATAGATGGTCACGGCTTCGTCCATGATGGGTTTGACGCCGTTTTCTTCCATGCGGACGCTGACCCATTCGTTGATTTTAGGGACGGTTCCGTAGCAGCACATGGACTGGTCGCGCATGATCAACATTTCGGTGACCAATCCTTTCTCAACTTTAAGTGGCAGCATGAATCCCTTGAGTGAAATGTTTTTGGCGTTCAGGACTTTGATGTCGGCTGGAATTTGTTCTTTGTAAACGGTTCCGTCTTCATCGGCCACAGGAGCCGTCAGATCTTCAGGCATCTGGTATTCGAATGAAGCCAGTTTGTCGAAGCTGACAGAAAGGTAACCATCTGCATCGGGCAAGGTGGTTGCGACCAGGGGTTCCTCGATGAGTTTGGCTGAAGAGGTGTCTGCTGACTTTTCCTCTATGGCGGGTTCGTTGGGTGTGGATTGTTGTGCGATGCTTGTTTCTTGATCGTTTTTCTCTTCAAGGACAGGAGTTGTCTCTTCGGTTTCGTCCGAATGGGTGATTTCCGTCGCTTTCTCAGGTGTTGTTTCGATCGTTTTTTCAGGTTCAGGGGATGGCTGTGGTTCAACCACTTTCTCTTCATCTGAAACAGTGGGAGAGGCTGATACGGCTTCTGTTTCAGGCTCTATGGGATCACCTTGAATCAGTTCGCCCTGAATGGGTTCTCCTTGTGGCGTTTGTGCCACTTCTGTTGTGGTATCCGATGATTTGGAACAGCCGGAGGACAGGGTCCATGTCAGGCACAGGGCCGCAAGTAAACAAGTGGTGATCAATGAAAGGGGTGAGTGGTGCTTGTTCTTCATGTTGTTGGAGATGAGTAATGCAGCGCTTGTTTGTTCGTTTTCTCAGCCTTCGTTGCCTTCCGGAAACTGAAAAGCAATGTTCTCAAATCGATTGCCCTGAATATGGACCTCTTGAATGGTTCCTTCAAACTTATTTTGATTGGGTAACTCGGGGAGGTGTGCCTGGAATTCCGAGGTGTTGCCGATGGTTTCACCCGTTGCCCGGTTTTCTGAAGCAGCAAAGGTCCATGGGAATTTGGTTTCGTCCGGACCATCCACCAGAACAATGATCTCCGTTTGATCGACCCTGATAAATTGTTCCATGTGACCATCCAACACATAACATCGCATCAACCCGGCTTCTTCGTCCTTGACCCATTCCAGGTGGTAAAGTTCGTCTCCCAGACGGATCACCGTGCCACCATGAGGGGGATCATGGTGGTGTCCTGCATGAGCGTGGTTGGCTTCTTCACCGTGATCGTGATCATGCTCGGCGACATCGGATGAATCCCCGCAACCTGTCCAAAACAGACAGAGAAGACTGAGGAACCAAGTGAACAGGCCTGTTTGATAGGGATGGGTTGTACTCATGACACGGGGATCAGGTTTTCGGCAACATGGGTGCGATAAGCCTTAACGGCGGGAACACATCCGGTAATGGCTCCCAACAGGATCATGCCCAAAGGGGTCCATAGCAACGCCGGGTGCCATGTTCCCAATGTGAGGACCACTCCTGTTTGAACGCGTATGACGGCCGCCGCCGTGCTGAAGATGACGGCATACACTCCGAATGCCATGATCATGCCGATGATGGATATCGCCGTGGATTCAAGCACGACCGAACCGAAAATGACCCGGCGTCCAGCTCCCAATGCACGCAGGATGGCAATGTCTCGTTTGCGTTCGTTCATGGAGTTGTAAATCCCGGCGAGGACCGATCCAGCCGCAACCACCGCCACCAGGTAAGCGATCATCTCAAGAACACGATCGAACCACCCGATTTTCGCGAACAATTGGGCCATGATCAGGTCGATGGGCCAGGCCAGCGTCAGGCGATCTCCCTGTTTGTTATACATCAGGTCCAATCGGAAACCGGCCTGTGGGTTGCGTAGTTTGACAAGCACCGCGCTGATGTCATTGGCTGTTTTGGGGTCGTGTCCGCTCATTTTCTGGAGTCCGGCCAGAGGAATCCAAATGACCCGGTCGGCGGGCGTGTTGGTCAATTCCATGACTCCCACCACCACATAGGTCTCGGCGTGCTGTTTTTCTTCGTCGAATAGCAGGCCGTGGTAAGGGTGAAAGGTATCACCGACTTTCAAACCCAGTTGTGTCGCGGCAAAACCTCCCACCACTGCCTCGCGACGGCTTGTATCCATCCAGCGTCCGCCCGGCAAGGTGGCGTACTTTTTGCCTTCACTATATTCGGTGTCGGTGAAGAGTGCGGGAAGTGTCCCGACCAGTCGGAAGCCCTTGAAGTTGTCTCCCACGGCGATGGGGATGGCGTGTTTGACGCCCGGATGTTTCTTGATGTCTTCATAGTCTTCCAATGCGAGGTTGCCGGGGGAAGCTTCCACGTGGAAGATGGAGTTCAGGACCAATTGAAGCTTGGAAGACCGAGCGCCCAGCACGGCGTCAAATCCCGCATTCACTCCCGTAAAAGCCGCGTTGGACTGATCCTTGATCACCCACACCGACAAAATCAACCCGCCCGCCAGGGCGATCGAAAAGGAAGTGATGGTGGTGGACAACAGGTGTTGCCGCAAACTTTTGAATACCATCTTGAGGATCATGCGTTTTTCTCCTCCGTGGTGGCTTTGTTGAGAGATGCCAGATCCTGGCAGTTTTCGAAGGCGTCTAAAATGTTTCGATCATGACTGACCAGTAAGAGGGCCGCTTTGTTTTCTTTACAGGCCTCACGAATGAGGTGCAGGGCCTCCTCCGCGCGGGTGGCGTCCAGATTGCCGGTGGGTTCGTCCGCCAACACCAGTTTGGGGCGATTTGCCAATGCGCGCGCCACGGCCACGCGTTGTTGTTGTCCGGTGGAGAGTTGTCGCGGGTAATGATGCATGCGATCCTGCATGCCGACCCTTACCAGCAGTTGTGAGGCATAGTCCTTGTCAACACCCGGGCCGAAACTCATGCCCAGCATCACGTTTTCCAGGCAGGTGTAGCCTTGGAGCAGGTTGAATGTTTGAAAGATATAACCGATTTGATTGGCTCGAATGCGGTCGCGTTGCGCTTCGGAAAGATGATGCAGGTTGGTGCCATCGAGCAGGATTTCCCCTTCATCCGCTGATAGAATGCCCGCGATCAGGTGAAGAAACGTTGTTTTGCCGGTGCCGCTCTCTCCGCACAATGCCACCTGTTGCTCTGCTTCCATTTGAAACGCAGGCACGTCCAGCACGGTATGGAGTTTGTTCTCCGGTGTGCGATAGCGTTTTTTGAGTTGTTTGATTTCAAGCAATGCCATGGATCTTAATGAAACGCAGTATAGCCTTTTGGGGTAAGTAAGACAATGGCGAAAGGTTTGCTGCAACGAAATATGAAATGGAAGGATTACCCGGTCATCATTGCGGGTGTCGTTTTAAGCCTCACCGTGATGGGTTTCGCCGGTCGCTGGTTCTGGTTGCCTGCTCTCGTGGATCACTTTCGAATTCATTACCTGGTTCTCCTGGCCAGCGCTGTGATCCCTGCTTATGGGTGGCGGCAGAAAAAGACGCTGGGTTTGTTGTTGGTGTTGATCGCCTGGCAGGTGGGGGTAATGGAACCGTGGACGTGGAAAAGAGCATCGGTTGCACCATCGAATTCGGCGAGCTACTCCCTAATCTGGTTTAATGTTCACACAGGAAATAAGTCCAAGTCGGAAGTGTTGGATTATCTGAAAGAACGGGATCCTGATTTCATATGTCTCGGTGAGGTCAATCGTTTTTGGTTGCAACAATTGACTCCCTTGCATGAGCGATGGCCTCATCAAGTGCTGCAACCGCGTGATGATAATTTCGGGATGGCTGTTTATAGCAAATATCCCTTCAAAGACCGCTTCAAATTCGATTGGGACGTGCCTTGTATTCGCTTCGATGTTGAGCATGACATAAATAAAACCGTTTCGGTGTTTGTTGCACATCCTGTTCCGCCGGTCGGAAATCGTTTTACGGGTTTGCGAGACGATTACTTGCGTCAGGTTTCAGAAGCCATGAGCGAGACGCGCCATCCTTTCTTTGCCGTGGGAGACTTTAATGCCACACCGTGGCATTACCCGGTCAAGGAGATGATGAAACGACATCAGTTGAGTTATTGCCCTCCGACATCCATGCTGTCATTGCCGACCTGGCCCATTGGCTTGTTGCCTGTGGGGATCCCAATTGACCTGTTTCTTGCTCAACCAGAAATATCAATACACGCATTGAACCGGGGTCCCGATTTGGGATCTGATCATCGGCCTTTGGAAGTCTGGTTTTCTCAGCATTGATCTTAGCCGTGTCTATGCAGTTTATCCGCACCACCGCAGACGCGGGATCTACGAGATGTCGCAGATTTACGCAGATATAGAAGGAAGATCCATTCGAATGGCGGCTGAAATTTGGAACACTATTTGGTGAATCACTTTGAAGAGATAAAATCTGGTTTCATACCCAACATCTGCGTTCATCTGCGCCATCTGCGGATTCCCAATTGAATGATTAAGGCTTAGCCAAAACCGACCTCCCTTTGACATCCGTGGATAAATTACATAGCCAAGGTTAAGGTCCCAGTCGATAAA